>NZ_NIXO01000042.1 GCF_002204795.1 Pseudomonas sp. K2I15 | reverse complement strand
GTGTCAGTCAATACATGTGTGACTGATCCACCGCATTCGCGAGCAAGCCCGCTCCCACATTTTGATCTTCGCCAGGCAGTTGACCTGTTACCAGAACCGCTGCTGGGTCAGGCGACTCCACCAGGTCAGCAGCACGCGATCTACCGAACCGCTGGCTGCCAGGCCCACTCGCTCCTGCAGGCTTTTACGCTCGGCATAGTGCAGGTGGAACACCTCGGCAGTCTTGGCCTTGGTTGCCAGGTATTCGTCGCTGGTTTGCAGCGCGTCCACCAGTTGCTTGTCCAACGCGGCAACGCCGAGCCAGACTTCACCGGTAGCCACTTCATCAATCGCCAGTTGCGGGCGGTAGCGCGACACGAAGTTCTTGAACAGTTGATGGGTGATGTCCAGGTCTTCCTGGAACTTCTCGCGGCCCTTTTCGGTGTTTTCGCCAAACACGGTCAGGGTGCGTTTGTATTCACCGGCGGTCAGCACTTCAAAGTCGATATCGTGCTTCTTCAGCAGGCGGTTGACGTTGGGCAACTGCGCTACCACGCCAATCGAGCCAAGGATGGCAAACGGCGCACTGATGATCTTCTCGCCGATGCACGCCATCATGTAGCCGCCGCTGGCCGCGACCTTGTCGATGCACACGGTCAACGGCACGCCCGCTTCGCGGATACGCGCCAGTTGCGAAGACGCCAGGCCGTAGCTGTGGACCATGCCGCCGCCGCTTTCGAGGCGCAGCACCACTTCGTCCTTGGCCGTGGCCAGGCTCAGCAGTGCGGTGATTTCATGGCGCAGGCTTTCGGTGGCCGAGGCCTTGATGTCGCCGTCAAAATCCAGCACGAACACCCGTGGCTTGGCCTCGGGTTTCTTCTTGCTGTTCTTCTTCTCGGTTTTGCTTTCGGACTTGCGCAAAGCCTTGAGCTGGTCCTTGTCGAGCAGGCTCTGCTCCAGGCGCTCACGCAGGCCCTTGTAGAAGTCATTGAGCTTGCTGACCTGCAACTGGCCGGCCGCTTTACGGCGGCCCTTGCTGCGCAGCGCTGCAAAACTGATCAGCACCACCAGGATGGCGACGACCAGGGTGACGGTTTTAGCCAGGAAACTTGCATACTCAGCCAAAAAATCCATGTGACTCCTTACTATTGCAGTGCGCCAGGCGCGGATTGCCCAAGCATACCGACGCCACCGCCATGGGGCCAGTGATCAAACCGCCAGCAGCGGGCCTCTAACGACCTTTTAAAACAAGCGTATGTTTTTTCATTGACAGCTTCCCGGCATCCTCATAACCTCGCCAGACTTTCAACGTACCGGGAAAACGGACGTGGGCAGCATTTACCTGATTCGACATGGCCAGGCCTCCTTCGGTGCAGACGACTACGACGTGCTGTCGCCCATCGGCGTGCAACAAGCGCAAGTGCTTGGCAGCCACCTCGCGGAACTCGGCCTGAGCTTCGACCGCTGCGTGTCGGGCGACCTGCGCCGCCAGCAGCACACGGCCACCGCCGCCTTCGAACAATACAGCGCCCTCGGCCTGCCGGTCCCCACGCTGGAAATCGACAGCGCGTTCAACGAATTCGACGCCGAGGCGATCATCCGCGCCCTGCTCCCGGACTTGCTGCACAGCGAACCCGAAGCCCTGCATATCCTGCGCAACGCCGCGCAAAACCGTGGCGAGTTCCAGCGCATCTTTTCCCTGATTGTCGAACGCTGGCTGGCCGGCACCTACGACCCGCCGGGCCTGGAAAGCTGGCTGGGGTTTGTCGAACGTGTCCAGGGAGGCCTGCAACGCATCCTCGAAGCGGCCCAGAGCAGTGACAAAATCGCCGTGTTTACCTCCGGCGGCACCATCACTGCCCTGCTCCACCTGATTACCCGAATGCCCGCCGCACAGGCCTTCGAACTGAACTGGCAAATTGTTAACACCTCGCTCAACCAGCTTAAATTCCGTGGTCGCGAGGTGGCACTGGCTTCCTTCAACAGTCATACCCACTTGCAACTGTTGAAGGCGCCGCAGCTCATCACTTTCCGATGAGTTGCGGCCAACCGTGACCCCAAGGTCACTGGACTCACCATAAAAGGATCGAAACCATGACTGACGTAGCTAAAGCCGTAGAAGCAATGAAAGCCAAATTCAACCCAGCCGCTGCCGACGGCCTGGACCTGGTGTTCGGTTTCCGTATCGACGACACCCAGAACTTCTCGCTGGTTGTGAAAAACAAAACCTGCGAACTGCTGGAAGGTGAAAACCCAGACGCCCAAGTCACCCTGGTGATGGACGGCGAAACCATGAAAGGCATCGTCGACGGCTCCACCGACGGCATGCAGGCATTCATGGGCGGCAAACTGCGCGCTGAAGGCGACATGATGCTGGCGATGAAATTGAGCGAGCTGTTCCCGGCCTGATCAAGCCCGCTTTAAAATGACAAATCCCGCCAATGGCGGGATTTGTCGTTTCAGGGCCAAAGCAGGCGGTCAGCGGCTTCCCACCCTGGAAACGATCAGTGAAGCTCAAGCAGAGACGCTTTTATGTGGGAGCGGGCTTGCTCGCGAAAAACCTGAGAGCGCCGCGTTGAATCAGGATGCCAGCGTCATCGTTAACGACCTTCGCGAGCAAGCCCGCCCCCACAATGGACCGCGCTTGCTTTTGATTTTGCTCTACATATGCCTTCTATTGAGGCTGCAACAACAACGCCACCAACGCACTCCACCCCGTCTGATGCGAAGCCCCCAACCCACGCCCGGTCTCCCCATGAAAGTACTCATGGAACAACACCAGATCGCGACTGGCAGGGTCCGCCTCCAACTGCGCATACCCCACCATCGATGGCCTTGAGCCGTTTTCATCCCTCAGAAACAAGCGCGTCAGCCGCTGACTGAGCCCATCCGCAACCTCCTCCAGGGACGCCAGATACCCACTCCCCACCGGGTACTCCACCGAGAAATTGTCCGCGTAATAGCGATGAAACTCCCGCAGCGACTCAATCAGCATGTAATTGACCGGCATCCACAACGGCCCACGCCAATTAGAGTTACCACCATACAACCGCGAATCCGACTCCGCCGGCTCATAACGGGCACACAGCGTGTTGCCATTCATCTTCAGCGCCAGCGGCTCCTCGGCAAACGCTTTGGATAGCGAGCGCACCCCAAACGTCGAGAGAAACTCGGTCTCATCGAGCATGCGCCGCAGCAAGTCCTTGGTGCGCTCACCGCGCAACAACGCCAACAACAGACGATTGCCCTGCCCCGGCTCGTTCCAGCGCGACACCAGCTTGGCCAGGTCCGGCCGGTGCTTCATAAACCCCAGTAAACGCTCGCGCAGCCCCTCCAACCCTTCATGCTCGCGTTGCTCCAGCACCAGCACCGCAAACAGCGGCATCAAGCCGACGATAGAGCGCAGCCGCACCGGTTCGCTTTCACCGCCGGGACGGTGCAGCACGTCGTAGAAAAACTGGTCCTGCTCATCCCACAGGCCTTCGGCACTGTCATCAACCCGGTTGATCGCCCCGGCGATGTAAAGGAAGTGCTCAAAGAACTTCACCGCAATGTCCACGTACACAACATTGCGCTTGGCCAACTCCAGGCCGATACGCATCAGGTCCAGGGCATACGCCGCAACCCACGCCGTGCCATCGGCCTGGTCCAACTGATAACCCGGCGGCAAATCAGCCGAGCGGTCGAACAACGCGATGTTATCCAGCCCGAGGAACCCGCCCTGAAACAAGTTGCGCCCCTCGGCGTCCTTACGGTTAACCCACCAGGAAAAATTCAGCAGCAGCTTGTGGAAGATCCGCTCCAGGAAATCCATGTCGCCCACGCCATTCAGCGCCTTGTCCTGTTGGTACACGCGCCAACTGGCCCAGGCGTGCACCGGCGGGTTGGCATCATCGAAACGCCACTCGTAGGCCGGCAACTGGCCGTTGGGGTGCATGAAGCGATCCTTCACCAACAGCAACAACTGCTGCTTGGCATAACCCGGATCAATCAGGGCAAAGGCCACCGCCTGGAAACCCTGGTCCCACGAGGCGTACCAGGGGTATTCCCAGGTGTCGGGCATCGAGAGAATGTCGAAATTCGACAGGTGCCGCCAATGGGTATTGCGAATATGCAGGCGCTCGGGCGGCGGCGCGGGCTGGGCCGGGTCGCCGTCGAGCCATTGGTTCACGTCGAAGTAATACAGCTGCTTGGACCACAGCAACCCGGCCAACGCCTGGCGCTGCACATTGCGCGCATCTTCATCGGCGATGCCCTGTTGCAGCGCCGCGTAGAAGTCGTCGGTCTCCTGGCGGCGCTGCTCAAACAGCTTGCGCGCATTGATCCAGGGCGCGTCCGCCGGGGCGAAACGCAGGTACAGTTTTTTGCTTTCCAGGCCTGCCAGTTCCAGGATGAAACGGGCGGCGACCTTGGTGCCTGAGTCCCGGCGAATCGCCGCCTCCGCACCCGTGGTCACATAGTCGTTGATCCCGTCCTTGAACGGCCCCGGCGCAGGTTGCCCATCGAGCTTGGGGAAGTTGGTTTCGTTCTCGCAGAACAACCATTCCACACCGTCCTGGCCCCAGGCGCTCAAGTGGCGATCAAACAGTTCATGGTGCCGCGCCACCACCCGCTCACCCTCCAGGCGCAGCTCGGGCTTGGGCGCATCCACGGTCCAGCTCCAGTCGTTGCGCGCCCACAGGTGCGGCAACACCTGCAAACGCGTGGGCTGGTCGGAGCGGTTGTGCACGGTGATGCGCATGAACACATCATCAGGCTGGTGCTTGGCGTATTCGACGCTGACGTCGCAGTAGCGGTTGTCTTCGAAAACCCCGGTGTCGAGGATTTCGTATTCGGCATCCCCCAAACCACGCCGAGCGTTTTCGGTGATCAAGTCGTCGTAGGGAAAGGCCGCGTGGGGGTATTTGTAGAGCATGCGCATATAGGCATGGCTCGGGACGCCATCGACGAAAAAGTACAACTCCTTGACGTCTTCGCCGTGGTTGCCCTCGGCGTTGTTCAGGCCGAACAGGCGCTCCTTGATGATCGCGTCGTGCTCGTTCCACAGCGCCAGGCTCAGGCACCAGCGCTGGGCCTTGTCGCTGAAACCCGCCAGGCCATCCTCGCCCCAGCGGTAGGCGCGGCTGCGGGCGTGTTCGTGGGGGAAGTAACGCCAGGCGTCGCCGTCGGCGCTGTAGTCTTCGCGCACCGTGCCCCATTGCCGCTCGCTCAGGTAGGGGCCCCAGTCACGCCAGCGCTCGGCGTCGTCCCTGGCCAGGCGCTGGCCTTCAATCGTTTCCAGAATGTTCGTCGCAGGCTGTGCCGTCATCGAGTCTTCCGTCGCGTTCAGAGGTGACGGCCAGTGTAGAGCCCATCGCAGGTGAGATGCACGTGAAGCTGACTACACCCAGCTCATTCATTTGCAGAATGAAGTCCAGAGGAATCTTCGTTTGCAAGGCGCTGGCAGGCCCAACAAAATCAGGCAACCGTGCATTTAATCTCTATAAGCCGCCAGGAATTTTTCTATGCCCACCGCCCGCCCTGTCAGCCCTGACGACATTCGCAAAGGCTTCTCCAAAGCCATGTCCGACATGTACCGCGATGAGGTGCCGCTGTACGGCGCGCTGATGGAACTGGTGGCCGAGACCAATGCCAGCGTACTCAACACCGACGCCGGGGTGGCTCACCAACTGCAGCGCACCGGGGAAATCCAGCGCCTGGACATGGAGCGCCACGGCGCGATTCGCCTGGGCACCGCCGAAGAACTGGCGACCATCGGCCGCCTGTTTGCGGTGATGGGCATGCAGCCGGTGGGCTATTACGACCTCACGCCGGCGGGTGTTCCGGTGCATTCCACCGCCTTTCGCGCCGTGCATGAAAGCGCCCTGCAAACCAGCCCGTTCCGGGTGTTCACCTCCCTGCTGCGCCTGGAACTGATCGAGAACCTTGAGCTGCGGGCCTTCGCCCAGTCAGCCCTGGCCAAACGCTCGATCTTCACCCCGCGCGCCCTTGACCTGATCAAACAATCTGAAGCCGACGGTGGCCTAGACGCCGATCATGCCGAAGAGTTTATCCAGCAAGCCCTGGAAACCTTCCGCTGGCACCACACCGCCACCGTCACCGCCGCGCAGTACCAGCAACTGAGCGACCAGCACCGGCTGATCGCCGACGTGGTGGCGTTCAAGGGCCCGCACATCAACCACCTGACGCCGCGCACCCTGGACATCGACCAGGTGCAGGCCGCGATGCCCGGCAAAGGCATCACCCCCAAGGCGGTGATCGAAGGCCCTCCCCGCCGCCAATGTCCGATTTTGCTGCGCCAGACCAGTTTCAAAGCTCTCGACGAGGCGATTGCCTTTACCGACGCCAAGGGCAGCCACAGCGCGCGCTTCGGCGAAATAGAGCAACGTGGCGTGGCGCTGACGCCCAAGGGCCGCGCGCTATATGACCAACTGCTGAATGCCGCACGGGATGAACTGGGGGCTTTTCCGAATGAGGCCAACTCCGGGCGCTATACCGAATTGATGGAGCAACACTTCCAGGCGTTTCCCGACAATCACCGGCAGATGCGTGAGCAGGAACTGGCGTACTTCCGCTACTTCGTGACCGAGAAAGGTTTGGCCGCGCAGGACAAGGCCGCCACGCTGGACGAACTGATCGCCGCCGGTCATGTGGACGTGGAGCCATTGGTATACGAGGATTTTCTACCAGTGAGTGCGGCGGGGATTTTCCAGTCGAACCTGGGGGATGCGGCGCAGAGTCACTACGCGGCCAACGCCAACCAGGCCGAGTTTGAAAAGGCCCTGGGCCGCCAGACCATCGACGAGTTGAAGCTGTATGGGGAAACCCAGCAGCGCTCGATTGACGAATGCAAACGCGCGCTGCTGGCTTGAAAGAGAGAGTTCGCCCGGCCACAGCGCATTCCATGCGCCGTCTAAGAGCCCCAGTGCCGGGCGAACGATTGGCATGATAGGCAGCGAAGGTGTCGCTGTCTTTCAGGCAATTCTGAACAAATGTGGGACGACCCTATCAACGAGGGTGATTACTTGCACTCGACCAACGTTAAAAAATGAACGGAACGGTACTACAGCAATTTAGGAAGCTTATAGTTTGATATAAATCCACATCGATACGATGCTGAAACTGTTCAAGACCCAAACAACGCAAAGCGCGCCGCGCCTGATAAGTTGGAGGTTTTATGACCGTCTCACATAATATCGTCATCGTCGGAGCCGGGCATATGGGCACTGCTATATTCCTTGGCTTGAAAAAATCAAATCTCGACATTTCAATAATCATCGTTGAACCCAACACCCATCTTCGAAGTAACATTGCAAGCACAGGGATAAATGCACATGAAAAAATTCCCGAACTGGCAGGATCTGAAATTTTAATACTCGCTATGCCGCCCCAAGCCTTTTCAGCATTTTCGAAAACCTGCAATACGGTTCAAAACCACTCAGGATTAATTATTTCCGTCATGGCGGGAATAACGCTATGCGAACTGCACAAAAACTTGAGTGCAACACAAGTTTGCCGAGCCATGCCAAACATTCCTTGCGCAGTCGCCGAAGGCATTACAGTACTCTGCCATACACCGAATCTTACTCAAAAAAATCGCGAGCTCGCTCAACATTTATTTTCCGGAATGGGTAAATTTCTGCTCGCAGAAGAAAGACTCTTCGATAGCGCGACAGCATTAGTCGGCGGAGGCCCCGCTTACGTCGCCTACTTTGCCAACTCACTACGTGAGTACGCCATATCTTCTGGATTTAACGAAGACAGTGCACATCACATCGTTGTTCAACTGCTCCGAGGTACAAGCGCCTTACTGATCGAAAACGCAGAGCCACCTTTGGATCTCTGTAAAAAAGTGATGACTGCTAAGGGCACCACAGAGCAAGCAATCCATTTTTTTGATGACAATCAACTGAACACTATTATTGTTGATGGCTTAAAGCAGGCCAGCAAACGCGCCAAATTATTAGGCGAAGGGAGCTAGATATGCTAGGTCTAATCGATCATGGCGTACCTGGGTGGCCGCACTCAGCAGATGACTCCATTCACCCATACAACCAAGATGAAATGTATAAAATGTACTTCGGCCTAGGGCAAAGTCTAGAACTAATCCATACTGCTCAGGTTTTCAAGGTAAGTCTTGCAGGATTAAGACTGGGCAGCTACTTAGTCCGCACATCAGATCAGTTGACACTAAACAGCAGTTTTCTGGATATAGGAACTGGAAGTGGCGTACACGCACTACTAATGCGAAAGCTTGGCAACAATCACATCACCGCCGCCGACATATCCAAAAACTCCATTAACCAAGCAAAAAAACATGAACTAATAAATTTCACAGATAAAAAAATATCTTTTCACGTGAGCGACCTTTTCGAAGGTATACCAAAAGACAAGTTTCACACAATCCTTTTCAATCCGCCGGGGTGGCGGACGCCTTCCAACTCCCTGCTTGATGAATTGAAGAGTATAAAACAACAAGGGCAAATCCCTATACGTGCGATGTTTTATGGCGATGACGTAGTTACTCGCTTCCTTGATGAGCTCCCGGTCCATCTCAGCACAACAGGGAGAGCCATTATCGGACTGAACTCATTAGTAGGCATACGCGACATATTACAGAGATACCACGAAAAGCATCAAGGTGTTCCACCTTTGAGCTATAAGCTGATAGAACGACATACATTCCCATTACTTTACTATTCAGCCCAATGGCGGATGATCAGCCATGCCCTAAAGGACGAATTTAAAGATTGGCTAAAAAAAGACTTGGCCGCTTACTCAATAGACCAGCATGGGGAAATCTACTGGTCATATGAAATTGTCGAGTTTTTTCATCACAAAACATGAAAAGAATAATAAACCACTCTTCACATCTGCCAGAGAACCATACAGTGGCAATCTGCCTGGGTGTAGGAGCAAACATCCTATTGGGCGTTTCATCTCTGTACTGGCGCGAGCTGAGTGACGTGTCACCCCAAACACTTGTTGCTTATCGAATCATACTTTCGCTCCTGCTTCTATCAGTTATTGTTTTTTCGAGGAACGGCTTTTATGAAATCAGAAAAATCAAAATAGAACTATTAGCCTTACACTGCCTGGCGTCCTTATTAGTGGCCGCTAACTGGACAGCTTTCATATGGGCCTCTGTAAATGGCCACATCTTGGAAAGCGGATTTGGCTACCTACTTGCCCCGCTCCTCTCAATTGCCATGGGAGTATTTTTTTATCATGAATCCCTCCGAACCACGCAAGTGATATCTATCATAATCGCTCTCTGTTCGGCCGTGCTACTTATCCTCTACAGCGACGAACTCAACCACTGGACGTACATAGTAATTGCCACAACCTGGGGCGCGTACACCTGCTTCAAAAAAGCAACTCCTTTAAATGCAACAAATGGACTATTTGTCGAAACTGCATTTTTAAGCATATGCCTAACACTCATAATTATAATATACGGCTGGGCACCTGCATGGCCAAATGAGCTATCAACTCAATCGTGCCTTATAATCTGGCTGGCTGGCGCAATATCAATTATACCTCTTATGATGTTCGCCTCAGCGACAAGCAAAATACCACTTTCCATGATGGGTTTCTTTCAATTCATACTGCCGACCACCCAACTAATAGTTGCCCTGCTATTTTACAAACAATCAATATCCACGATTTCCTTGATTTTGTTCGTTGCGACGATTGGCGCACTAGCACTCGTATTGCTTTACGAGCTAATAACTAGCCTAGCTCGACCAAAGAGACTGCCCAAATGAAAAACACTTATGACGTTGTGGTAATCGGCCTCGGGATTGTTGGTGCAGCTACGTTATGGAGATTGGCACCAAACTGTAAACGAGTGCTGGGAATTGAAGCGGCCGGTCCTACCCATTGCTATGGGTCATCCCACGGCGAATCAAGAATTTTTCGCCGGGCATACTGGGAGGGTGCAAAGTATCTTCCCTTATTGAACCGAGCGGACGAGCTATGGCATGAGATTGAGCGATTAGGGGATAGACAGCTTCTCTTTCCCACAGGAGGCGTATTCATCGGGCCGGGATCCAGTCGTGTAGTAGCAGGGAGTATTGAAACCGCCCGAAAAGGAGGCATAGAACACGAGGTCTGGAACGCATCGGAAATCCGGCGAAATCTTCCGGCATACGAGGCCCCGATGGGATGCGGGCCGTTTACGAGCCCGGCGCCTATGCAATATCTGCCTGCGAAGCAAGGCTGGGGATGTTGAATGACGCAGTTCGGCAGGGCGCTGTCACGTTGTTCGGCGACAGCGTTACCACCATTGAGGACTTTGGATCAGGCTTGCGCTTGAGGACCAGAAATGGTCACACCTACACCGCCGGGGCGGTGATTATTACCACGGGGCCATGGATCGGCGATCACCTGATGCCAGAACTCAAGGTCTATCTGGAACCGCGCCAAGTGCCCGTTTACTGGTTCACCCCGAAGCGCGGTTCGGAACACCTTTTCTCTCATAAAAATTTTCCAGTATTTCTCTACGAATTCCTGGATGGAGGACTGCTTTACGGCGTTCCGTCGATAAGCAGCAGTGAAGCTGGTGTAAAAATCGGGTTTCACAATCGGCAACAACACTCCTCTTATCCTGGCTGGAAGACCCTCCCTGTAGCGCAAAAATCCATTGAGGAAATTTCTGCTTCTGTAGGAGCCGTATTTCCGAACCTTGATTGTTTGCCGGCGCGCGCGAAGAACTGCTTCTACACAATGAGCCAAGATGAGTCTTTTTTACTTGGCCCCTCCACGAGGTTGAGCTCAGTTTATTTCGCATCTGCTTGCTCAGGGCATGGATTCAAATTTGCACCGGCTATAGGCGACGCTCTAGCAAATTTGGCATGTGGGAACCAGCCAAAGATTTCTATTTCAGCTTTTTCTCCGTCACGGTTTGAGGTTCGTTAGCTCTCGCTCAAACTTAAATATGTATCGAGCGAGCGGTTGCTCGCTCTAGACCTTCGCTTATGGCGTGTCGTTGATCACAAAAGCTTGGCAATCTCATCTTTAACCAACAATCGCTTCTCCTTCAACTTCTTCAGCTCATCATCGCTGCCTGCCGCCTTTTCGGCGCTCAGCACCAGTTCATCGACAGTTTTATATTTATCAAACAGAGCGTTCAAATGGGGGTCTTTGGCCCTGTGTCCGTCGACAACTTCCTTGCTCAAACCCAGGTCCTGATACAGGTCGTGTTTCACTGGCATGGAGTACCTCCGCAAATTGATCGATGGTTGGCATCTTGAACCTAGCCCATCCAGCAGCCTCTTGTCATGTTTGAAATCAACCTGTCGCGTTTGAGTCCCCGTTCGTCGCTGGGCAGACGATTTCATAAAACCTTTGGCGCACCCTGCCCTCCACTGTAGATCGTCACCCGATGGAGAACAGGTTCCATGAATCACGCTGCCAACGCTGTCGACACCCAGTGCATCAACACCATTCGTACCCTGGCCATGGACGCCGTGCAGAAGGCCAACTCCGGCCACCCCGGCACACCCATGGGCCTGGCGCCCGTCGGTTACACCTTGTGGAGCCGTTTCCTGCGTTACCACCCCGAACACCCCGACTGGCCCAACCGTGACCGTTTTGTATTGTCGGTAGGCCACGCCTCGATGCTGCTGTATTCGCTGCTGCACCTGGCCGGTGTGGTGGAGATAGACGCCCACGGCAAGCGCTCCGGCCAGCCGGCAATCAGCCTGGATGACATCAAGCAGTTCCGCCAGATGAACTCGAAAACCCCCGGCCACCCCGAATACCGCATGACCACCGGCGTGGAAACTACCACCGGCCCACTCGGCCAGGGTTGCGCCAACAGCGTCGGCATGGCGATGGCCGAGCGTTGGCTGGCCAAGCGCTTCAACCATGACGACCGGGTGCTGTTCGACTACAACGTCTACAACCTGTGCGGCGACGGCGACATGATGGAAGGCATCAGCAGCGAGGCCGCGTCCATCGCCGGCCATTTGAAGCTGGATAACCTGTGCTGGATCTACGACAACAATACGATCAGCATCGAAGGCCACACTGAGCTGGCCTTCAGCGAAGACGTGATCAAGCGTTTCCAGGCCTACGGCTGGCACACCTTGCACGTCACCGATGCGAATAACCTGCTGGCCCTGAGCGACGCCCTGAGCACCTTCCAGAAAAACACCGGCGCACCGACCCTGATCGTGGTCGACAGTGTTATCGGCTATGGTTCGCCCCACAAACACAACACCGCTTCGGCCCACGGCGAACCCTTGGGTGAAGAGGAAATTCGCCTGACCAAAGCCGCTTACGGTTGGCCCGAAGATTCAAGCTTCCTGGTGCCGGATGAAGCGCGCACGGTGCTGCGGGATGCGTTGCTGGCACGCAGCAAACCGCTGTACGAGCAATGGACTGAAACGCTGGCCCACCTCGAACATTACGAGCCCGAACTGGCCGACGAGCTGCGCCGCATGCGCGCAGGCGAGATGCCCGAGCATTGGCAGGAGCAGTTGCCGAGTTTTGCCAGCGATGCCAAGGGCGTCGCCAGCCGCGCCGCCGGTGGTGAAGTATTGAACGCGTTTGCCCAACAGATCCCATGGCTGCTCGGTGGCTCGGCAGATTTGTCGCCGTCCACCAAGACCAACCTGACCTTCGACGGCGCCGGGCGTTTCAGCGCCGAGAACTACGGCGGGCGCAACCTGCACTTTGGTATTCGCGAACATGCCATGGGCGCGATTGCCAACGGCATGGCGCTGTCGTACCTGCGGCCGTATACCTCGACGTTCCTGGTATTCAGCGACTACATGAAACCGCCGATTCGCCTCGCGGCGATCATGGAACTGCCGGTGGTGTTCGTGTTTACCCACGACTCGATTGGCGTCGGTGAAGACGGTCCCACCCACCAGCCCATCGAGCACCTGACCCAACTGCGGGCCACTCCGGGCTTGCTGACCCTGCGCCCCGGGGACGCGAATGAAACCCTGGAAGCCTGGAAAATCGCCCTCGCCCAGACCCACCGGCCGACGTGCGTGGTGCTGTCACGGCAAAACCTGCCGACCCTGGACCGCACGAAGTATGCAGCGGCGACGGGCACCACCCGCGGCGCTTATGTGCTGGCCGGCGCCGAGAAGCCCCAAGTGATCCTGATGGCCACCGGTAGTGAAGTCAGCCTGGCGGTAGATGCCTATGAGCAACTGAAGGCTGAGGGCGTGGCGGCGCAAGTGGTGTCGATGCCGAGCTGGGAACTGTTCGAAGAACAGGACCAGGCCTACCGCGACAGCGTACTGCCGCCCGCGGTGAAAGCGCGCTTGGTGGTGGAACAGGCCGGCCCCTTGGGCTGGGACCGCTACGTGGGGCAAACCGGGGCCACGGTGGTGATGAACAGCTTTGGCGCGTCCGCACCGTTGGCCAAGTTGCAGGCAAAGTTCGGCTTTACCCTGGAGAATGTGGTGAAGCTAGCGAAGGAGCAGGTCAAGCTCAACGCCACTGGCTAGACACAGCACGAGGTGATGAAGGATCAGTAGAGGGAAGCGTGCAAGTTCTGGATAATGGCCGCCGCGTGGCTACACGCCCAACCAACGATACGGAAATCTTGCTCGATGAAATTGCTGCCCCTTCTCGCCTGCGCGTTACTTCTTCCGTCCATCGCCCACGCGGGCGATGCCGCGCTGGACGACACACTCAAGGCCTTCAGCCGGTGTGACGCCAGTTTCTTCTCAAGCCTCAAGGTCCACAGCGATGCATGGAAAGCCTATGCGCCGCTGCAGCAGGACAAAGACGCCGCCTGGATTGCCGTGGCCAACCGGGGCAGTCGCTCCGGCAACTCTGTGGCCCTGGGTAACCTGCCGCCCGTCGCGGGCATGAAACTGCTGTCCTACTTCGACGAGAGCACCAACCTCGGCAACCTGGGCTACTACTTCTACTGGGGCTTCATGGTTGACGGCCGCCCGGACGACGTCGCCAAACGCCTGAGCCCGCTGCTTGAAAAACCTGCCCTCCTGAAGAAAATCGACACGGCTTACGTACGCAGCGAACTCCGGTTTCGCGATAGCTGGCTGAGCATCGAGCCCATGCCGGGCAGCGCGCCTGGCAAGTCGCGGGTGGAACGCGTACTGCTGCTGGAACCGGAAGGTGCGCAAACACGCCTCAGCTGTTCGGTGCAAGGCGCCGTCGATGCTGCGCTGCTAGTGCAATTGCGCCCGGACATTGCGCCTGCCGAGTACCCGCAAACGCGCCTGGAAACAGCCATTGGCGATGTTGCCGTGCCGCAGGATGTGCTGAAGAAGCTCGACTCGCCCCTGCTTGCGCCGAAATTCAAATCGTTGACCTACACCTACACGACCAAACAGAACGGCCCCCTTAAGCGCAACCCTGTATCGGTTGTGCTCGAGGCCGAGGGTGGGCTGCTGAATAAAACAGAGAAATACGGCAGCTTCCAGGTGGAGCGCCTTACCAAGGCCGACCTTATCCAGCTGAAGGCAAAGATGATCGGCCTCGGCGATGACGAGGTGCTGCAAACCAGCGAACTTGAATTCAAGGCACCTCAAAGCTGGAGCCCGGGCCAGACACTCAGTGCACGACTGCTCATGAAACATGTGCCAGCCAAACCCAACGACGAACCCACCAAGACTCAAACGCAATGCACAGTGGGCGAGCGTATGCCAGCGCGCCAGGTATTCGCCTCGCTCCCGGGCGATGCCATCAAGCTTGCGTGCATCCAGGGCGACAACCGCACATCCAGCGTCTTTATCGAAGACCTGGGCGTTGCCGTCACGCTGGAATCGACGTCCGGTTCAGATCATGACGTATATGAAATCACCGCACTTGAGGTGGTGCGATAGTCACTTGCCACCGGTGACATCCAGGAACGTCCCCGTGATGAAGGACGCCTCGGCGCTCGCCAGCCACAGAATGGCCTGCGCCACTTCTTCAGGCTGGCCGCCGCGGCCCATGGGGATCGAGTCCTTGACCCGATCAACCCGCCCCGGCTCTCCGCCGCTGGCATGTATATCGGTGTAGATATGCCCGGGGCGAATACAGTTGACGCGTATTCCCTCCCGGGCAACCTCTTTGGAAAACCCGATGGTAAAGGCCTCAAGCGCACCCTTCGACGCCGCGTAGTCCACATATTCGTTGGGGCTGCCGAGCTTGGCCGATGCCGACGAGATATTGATCACCGAACCGCCCCGCCCTTTGTGACGAAACGACATGCGCTTCACCGCTTGCTGGGCGCACAGCATCGGCCCGATCGCGTTGACCGCGAAAATCCGCTGCATGCGCTCGAACGCCAGGTCCTCCACTCGGGACTGCAGCGCGTTGATCCCGGCGTTGTTAACCAGCACATTGATGCGGCCGAATTCCCGGTCGATCGCCGCGAACAGTTGAACGACCTGCTCCGGGTCTGCACTGTCTGCGCGCACAGCCAACGCCCGGCGCCCCACCGTTTCTACATCCGCCACCACCGCGAGGGCGGCAGACTCGTTGGAAACGAAACTGATCGCCACGTCATAACCTTGTGCGGCAGCCAGCCGCGCGGTGGCGGCGCCAACGCCACGACTGCCACCCGTTATCAGAATCAGCGGTGCCGGTGGGACGGTATCCATTGAGCGAACCTTCATGTGGTGGTGGAAAAAATGCTTTGCCGGCTGTCAGCCGATAAGTAGGGTGCCGGCGGCAATCACCATGCTGGCATACAGCAAGGCAGCGAAGAGGACTAAGAGAATGATGGGATAAGGCACACGCCAATCCTAAGCAAAACGGCGCCTTTACTGAAACGAAGTATCCTCATTGAAGAATGAGTAAATCCTCATGCATCATTCGTACGCCAGCCCGGCGTTGACCGCTTCCTGCATGAGCCAATCACGGAAGCTGACGATGTGCGGTTGGGATTCCAGGCCTTTGGGGCAGACAAAATAATAGGCGACCGGTGATGGGAACGGTACATCGAACAGCCTGACCAGGCGTCCATCGCTTAGCTCTGATTCCACATGCCCGCTGCGCGCCAACGCGATGCCCTGGCCGAGCAATGCCGCCTCGATCGTCATGTTGGTGTCCGCAAACCTGACGCTCTCCTTGAGTGGTGAAATCCCCAGCCCGACGTGTTGAAACCAGACTTCCCATTTCGGCACCAGGTCGGCGCCGTCGCGCGTCAGCAAGGGATAGCGCAACAATTCGGCAGGCGTGCGCGGCCTGCCAAAACGGTTTAACAGCTCAGGGCTCGCCACCGGGAAAATCTGTTCGCGGAACAGGAACTCCGAGTACAGGGCCGGGTAATGCCCGCTGCCGAACCGAATCGCCACATCAGCCTCTGCACTTGCGAAGTTGATGGCTTTGTCGCTGGAGTCAAGCGAGACCAATATTTCCGGATGCCGCTGGGCCAGGCTCGGCAAACGTGGCAGCAGCCATTTCAGCGCAAAGGAATAAGTGGTACTGACCTTCAACCGGACCCTGCCCTTTTGCTCTCGCAGGTCCGTGAGTGTGGCCTCAAGGTTCATGAAGAATTCACGCACGATCGGCGCCAGGGCCGCCCCGGCAGGCGTGAGGCTGAGTGACTTGCCCCGCTGGAACAACTGCAATCCCCAAAGTTCTTCGAGGTGCTTGAGTTGATGGCTGACGGCACTTTGGGTGACATGCAGCTCTTCTGAGGCCGAGGTGAAGGTTGCGTGCCGGGTGGCAACCTCAAAGGCGCGCAATGTCGAGGTAGGGGGCAGGTCTCTCATGGCATTGCATCGCTGCTTATGAACGGGTGCTCATGATAGAACATCTATCCATTGTCCGGCTGGCCGACGCTGGATCGTACAAAATACGCGGAGCCTCCGCGTCTTTTCATACTTATTTCACATTCACTTATTTATAAAGGAGATTGAAACACGGCACAGCCGTCTACAGTTATTAATCGAGCACCGATCATGTCAGGCGCAATACAATCAACGATAACACCCTACCAAATCATCGCTCATTTTTACGCCTGTCTGCCCGCGACAAATGACACGCAACCGCAAACAAGACCCACCGCTTTCTTACATTCAGTTACAACAAATCGAGTGCGCGAATCATGAATAGCACTAGCACTCCGAACGAACACCCCAAGACATTCAGCATAGTGCTTGTCAATTACAAAACTCCGGAAATCACCAAGATATGCCTGGAGTTATTGCACCAGCACATCGACACCCGTCATACGCCGGTATGGGTGGTTGACAATTATTCAGCCGATGAAAGCACTGAGTATTTGCGCACACTTGACTGGATCAATTTAATCGAGCGCACGATCTCCGAGCCCGAGCAGGGCCATATCGCGCATGGCAAAGCGTTAGATCGGGTATTGGAGCGAGTCGACACGGATTACTTACTCCTTATCCATACGGATACATTCATTTTCGACAAGAATGTTTTTCCGATGCTGCTGAGCAAGTGCGTCGATAATCCAAACGTGGTGGCCGTGGGCTGTGTAGAGCAACTGAATCGCGGCCTCACGAGAACGTTCTGGCGCTTTAGCTCGCGGCTGTTCAAGCATTATTTCAGGCGCCTGAAAATTGCGATGGGTCTGCGCTCAAGAGATCCAAAGCCCTACAGGGAAACCTACCTGAAGAGCTTTTGTACCTTGTGGAATTGCAAGCTTGTCAAAGAGCATGGCCTGCATTTCTCAATGGATGATCGTGTCCCTGGTTATACTCTCCAGGACCGCATGACCGCTCTCGGTTATGCCGTTGAAATGCTATCGCCGCGCAAAATCTTCAGTTACCTGGACCACATACAGGCCGGCACCGTTTCGGCGGCCGGCGGCTATGGCGCGAACCACAGGCGAACCAAGATGTATAACAACATCCTCAAGCGCCTTAACAAGGACGGCCTAAAGGACTAGGCTTCGATCACACGCGACGAGGGACGAACCCGAGCATGATCGAAGCCCTCCACAGGCCTTTATTTTCAGTATCGGAGCGGTAATGGCACCCATCACTCAAACGCTACCCATGACCCTTTCTCCAGCGCTTGATTTCGACCAGAAAGCGGCCAGCGATTTAGGTGCTTCACTGAGCAGCCTGTACGTGCAGGCTACGCCGTTTCCACACATCGTTATCGATAACTTCCTGCATGACGAGCTGATTGCGAGTATCTGCTCGCACTTTCCTATTGAGCCCACCGATAACGAAACGCTCTACGAGCGCGGGTATAAAGGCCAGCGCAAACGCCAGATCAGTCCTAACGAATGCGACCCTTATTTAAAGACCGTTTTCAACGTTTTCAACTCGGCCCCCATGTTGCAGTTTCTTGAGCATCTTACCGGCATCAACGGTTTGATACCTGACCCCTACTTTGCCGGGGGCGGCCTGCATGAAACGAAAAGCGGTGGTTATCTGGGGGTGCACTCCGACTTCAGGCTCAACAAGAAACTTAACATTGAACGCCGGCTGAACATCATCATTTATCTGAATGAAGAGTGGCAGGAGGAATATGGCGGCAACCTGGAACTTTGGGATACCGACATGAAAACCTGCCTTAAAAAAGTTTTACCCATTTATAACCGATGTGTCATTTTCAATACAGACAAAGACAGTAATCATGGACACCCTGAACCACTAACCACGCCTGAACACATCACGCGTAAATCCATAGCCCTTTATTACTACACCGCCTCGGCCGTGGCGATCGACCCCACGCAAAGAAACAAAACCCACTACAAACCCAGGCCAAAAGATCGTTTAAGCCTCAAGTACTACATCAACAAGCTCATCAAGAAGAAAAACTAGCCTGGATCGGTTTGGGTCGGGTGCTCCCCGACCTCCTGCCCAGTTGGCACCCCGTCACCCCAATTGAAACCGCGCGGTATTGTCGCTCAATGCGCGACTGCCTTTGCTCAAGGTATCCGCCGCCTGATTCACCGCCCGCGCGCCCTCAAGCAAACGCCCTGCCGCCTGATCAACCTGCTGGATATTGCCGCTCACTTCATCCGCCGTCGCCGCCTGCTCCTCAACGGCCGTGGCAATCTGCGCCAAGGTATCGGTGACGCTCTGCACCGCGCTGGCGATCTCGCCCAGCCGATAGCCCAAGCCGGTGACAGACTCGGCATCAGTAACCGCCTGCTCACACGCAGCGCCCATCAGGGTGACCGCCTGGCTTACCGTGGAGCGCAAACTGTCTACCGTCCCGGCGATCTGCGCCGTGGAGGCCTGGGTGCGTTGCGACAGGCTGCGCACTTCATCGGCCACCACCGCAAACCCCCTACCCTGCTCACCGGCCCGCGCGGCCTCGATGGCGGCGTTAAGCGCCAGCAGGTTGGTCTGCTCGGCGATACCGCGAATGGTGTCGACCACCGACTGGATCTGCTGCCCCTGCTGGCTGACGCGCTCCAAAGCATCGGCGGTGTCGGTCAAGCGCTGGTTAAGTTGCTGAATACTGGCGGTGGTGCGCTGGCTGTCGCGGCTGCTGTCCTCGGCGATCTGCCTGGTTTTCTGCGCGCTGCCGGAGGCTTGCTCGCAGCTTTTGGCAACGCCCATGGAGGTCGCGGCCAACTGCGTGGCGGCCGCTGCGATCTGGCTGATTTGCTGTTGCTGGTCTTCCACTTCGGTCAGCGTGCTGCCCGATTGCGAATTGAGCGTCAGTACCGCAGAACCCAACTGCTGCGTTTCGTGATTCACACCCAACAGGCTGGTGCGCAATTGCACCACGGCCACGTTGAGCGCGGTGCTGATGGCCGCCAGTTCGTCGCGCCCTTCTACCGCCACCTCCACACACAGATTGCCGTCACGCAGGGATTCGGCAAGCGTGGTGATGCCGCTGGCACTGCGGCGGATCGATGCCTGCAAGCACACAAACAGATACAGGGCCGCCAATGCTAAAACGCTGAACGTCACCGCCACCGGGACGAATTCCTTGAGGGAGCTGTCGCGGTAGTAACTCAAGCGGGCATCCAGCGAGGTCAGCGACTGGTTGCGCAACGCGCCCAGGGTGCCGAGCATGCCGTCGACACTGCGCTCGAAGCCGGTGGTATCGAGCTTGATGGTGCCGCCGAACACACCGTCGTCCAAGGCTTTGAGCTCGTTGTCCAGCCGTTGCAAACTGTCGTCGTATTGCGCGATCCAGGGTTGCAGCCCGGGGTATTGCTTGCCCTTGAGCGTCGCGGTGGCCTTGACCAACTGGTCCCTTGCATCGCCGATACGCCCGCGCAGGTCGCGCATCTGCAAACGACTTTGCAGGGTGAACTGCCCCGAGGCGATGGACGACTGCCCCACGCTCGCCATACGCCCGATACGCTCGATCAGGTCGGGGGTTTGCTGGGTGGAAATCTGCATCAGCAGGTAGGTTTCAAGCCATGGATCGAGGATCAAACCGGCGTCCATGGTGATCTGCTCGCGCAGGGTTTGCATCGCGCTCAGCGCAGACGTGAAGCGGTCGTAGCCATCCGGCCACCAACCCACGGTACGCAGGGAGGGCGAGTCCATGCCCGTGACCGAGGCCTGCAATGCATTGAAGCGCGCGAGGGTGTCGGCGCTGGCGTTCTGGGTTTTCAGGGCCTCGCCCAGGGCCTGCACGCTTTGCAGGATCAGCGGGAAATTGGTATCGACCGCGGTCATTGCAGCTTTGGCGGCGGGTGTCTGGTCATGGAGGATATCGGCGGCTTTCCAGCGCGCGGCCAAGTTGCGCTGTGCGGTCAGTTGGGCGTCCAGGGCATCCAGCGCCAGCAGTTCGCGCACACCGGATTGCTCATTGGAAATCACCGTCAGCTTGGTGCGGTAGTCGTGCGCGATCATCCACAGGCTGCCCGCCAGGGGCAGCATGAACAGAAAAAACAGTATCTGAAACTTGCGCGCAAATCCGAAACGTCCGAGCAGGCGGATTCCTGGCGACAAAAGGCTTTGCATGTCCGACGACTCCTAGAACCACTCGCCTCAGCGGCGAATCAAGCTTTGAAATGATTGACGGCAAAATGCCATGTCATTGATTAAGCTGGCTCTAGCAAGAAACGGACCGCTGTTGTCGGGCCCACAGATACGCGGCGCGTCACTCACCACTCAGTAAGGCACGCACAAAAATGGGGCGAAATAACTCAGTGCCTACGGATGAACTGTAACCGTAGGCGACTCTCACGCGCTCACAAATGCCAATACCTTCTCCAGCATCTGGTCACAGGCCTCAAGCTGCGCAACGCTGACGAACTCATCAGGCTTGTGCCCCTGCTCCATGCTGCCTGGCCCACACACCACGGTGGGAATGCCCGCCTGGTCAAACAGCCCGCCTTCGCTGCCGAACGCCACCGTGCCGTATTCCTGCGAGCCGCAGAAGCCGGCGACCCATTCAACTGCCTGGCTCTGCACCGAGGTCGACAACCCCGGGTAGCTCGACAGCTCACTGAAGTTGATCGCGCACTGCGCACTGACCGCCTGCATCGCAGGCAACAACGTGTGCTCGGCGTAACCGCGCAATTGGTCCGCGACGTGCCAGGGGTTCTGCGCGGGCAGCGAGCGCACTTCAAAGTCGAAGCTGCAGTTTTGCGGCACGATATTCAGCGCCTTGCCACCCGCGATCATCCCGGTTTGCACGGTGGAAAACGGTGGATCAAAACTCGCGTTCTGGTGTTGCGGCGCCTTGAGTTCTTCACCCAGCCGGCCCAGTTCGGTGATCAACCGCGCCGCGTATTCGATGGCGTTCACACCCGACGGCGCATACGCCGAATGGCACGCCACGCCATGCACTTCGCAACGCATTGCCAGTTTTCCCTTGTGGCCGAGCACCGGTTTGAGTTCGGTCGGTTCCCCGATCACGCACAGCAGCGGTTTGACGGGTTTTGCATGGAATGCCTCGATCAGCGAACGCACGCCCAGGCAGCCCACTTCCTCATCGTAAGACAGCGCGATATGCACCGGCATGCGCAACGGCGCCTGCACCAGCGCCGGCACGCTGGCCAGCACACAGGCAATGTAGCCTTTCATGTCGGCGGTGCCACGGCCGTACAACTTACCGTCCTTCTCGGTCAGCTCAAACGGCGCAACGCTCCAGCGCTGCCCATCCACGGGCACCACGTCGGTGTGGCCAGACAGCACGATGCCCGGCACATCCGCCGGGCCTAGGGTCGCCAACAGATTGGCCTTGCTCTTCTGCTCGTTGAACAACAGCTCACAGCTCACGCCGTGTTGCTGCAAGTAGTTGCGTACGAAGTCGATCAGCGCCAGGTTCGATTCGCGACTGGTGGTGTCGAAGCGGACCAGTTGCGCCAGCAGGTCACGGCTCTGGCTCATCGGTCATCTCCCGGCACCGCATAACCTGGGGCAAATTGCGGGTTGATGGCGCGGTCGATGTAGTCCTGCATTTGCCCGCGATAGGCCTGCCAGAGTTGCTCGAGGGCGCCGATCGGGTCTTCATCGGCCCAGTCCACCCGCAGATTGACGATAGGCCACAGGTGGTCGCCGACCACCACCAGCGCGGCAGAATGCACCGGCCCGGCCTCGCCGCCGCCAGCCACACCCGCTTGCATGGCGGCGAGCAGTCGGTCGGCGAGGTGCCCAGGCGTGCCTTCAAAGGCGCGCACCATGGCGTCGATCACGCCGGTATCGGCCAGCATGTTCCCCGCCGCCACGCATTGCTCCCCGCTGACCGCGTGGTGAATGCCCAGGGTGTGCGCGCCGCTGAAGTGTGCGGTTCTGCCAGCGCTATCGATGGCCGTCACCTGGCGATACTCACTGTGGTTTTGCGGGGTGAGCACGCTGGCCAGTGCCTCACTCGGCGCCATGCCTTTGGCCAACAGATCCAGGCTTTGCGGGCCGAGTGCCGGCAAGGTGATGTTTTGCGACGCCACCGCGCCCACGCCCGGGCGCAACCAGGGGCAACGGGCACCCACGGCAATGCTCGACGAGCTGATAGCGATACCCAGCTGGCCGGTTTCGGCACAGCGGGCGACAACCGAAAAGGTCATGGGAATTCCTGCCTGTGAGGGGTCAAATCAGTCGAGCAACCAAGGGTCGGCGTCGATCATCAACTGCTTCATTTCTTCAAAATGCCGTTGCGAGAAATCCGTGATGCCTTCCCAGCCCCGCGCAGTTTTTTCGGCCACTTCGTCAGACAGTACCCGCAGCGGTTGGCCGGTGGACCACGCCGTCACCAGGATCTGGCAGGCGCGTTCCAGGGTCCAGATATCGTCGAATGCCTCACCGATGGAAGTGGCCGTGACCATCACCCCATGGTTGCCCATCAACAAGCGGCTCTTGCCGTCCAGCAACCCGGCCAGGCGCTCGCCTTCGGCTTCGGTGTCGGCCATGCCGCCGTACAGCTCGTCCACCGCCACGCGATTGAAATAGCGCGCGGTGTTCTGGTCGATCGGCGGAATGTGCGGCTTGGCCAGGCAAGCAACCGCCGTGGTGTACACCGGGTGCAGGTGCAGCACGGCGCGGGTTTGCGGCAACAACCGGTGAATCTGCCCGTGGATCGACCAGGCGGTGGAATCCACGTCCGGATGATCGGCGCCTGAGGCGTCGTCGGCGTTCAACAGCAACAGGTCACTGGCACGGATACGCGAGAAGTGCTTCCACTTCGGGTTGAGCAAAAACTGTTTGCCGTCGGCCGACACTGCCGCGCTGAAATGGTTGGCCACCGCCTCATGCATGCTCAGGTGCGCAACGATGCGGAAGGTTGCCGCCAGGTCGATGCGCGTTTGCTCTTCAAGTGATAACGCCATGTAGCTTTCTCCGCAGGGCGTGGCCGCACCCGGGTGCGGCGCACGCTAAAGGCTCGATCAAGACTTCGGCATCAGCTCGGCGATGTCGGCATCGGTAGGCGCCTGGAAGTTGTATTTCTTGAGCAAGGCGGCATATTCAGGGGTTGCGCTGAATTTCTTGATGCCTTCGATTAAGGCGTTTTTGACTTCGTCATTGCCCTTCTTCACACCGAAGCCGTTCAGCACCGGGTAGATCAAGGTGTCGGAAGAAATCACCACACGGCCGCCCAGCTTGTCGACTGCGCCACGGGCTACGGCGGCGTCGGTGATCTGCGCCTCAACGGCATGGGCCAGCAAGGCCTGGGTGGTTTGTGGGTCGGTGCTGTACTCGCTGATCGCGATCGGCTTCAGGCCTTTCTTCACGCAATACTCATCCGACAGCTTGTGCATCTGCGCCAGCCAGGAGGTGGCCCCCATTGAGCCGATCTTGTGGCCACAGAACTCTTCCGGCGTCTTGGGCTGGAACTCGCTGCCCTTAAGGGTGAGGATCGATTCACCGCTCTTGAGGTACGGGATCATGTCGATGACTTTCACCCGTTCGGCGGTGATGTACATCGAGGAGTTGGTCACGTCGAACCGCCCCGCCTGCAAGCCGGTGATCAGGTTGGGAAAGCGCGTGTCGAGGGTCTCGACAGTGCGGCCCATGGTCTTGGCCAGGCCGTCCATGAACTCAATATCGAAGCCTGCGGGCTTGTTGTTATCCATGTACTCATAGGGAAAAAACGTCATATCGGAACCGGCGACAATTTTCCCGTCTTTCTGGAAAGCCGAAGCCGCCAACGACGTCATTGCAACCGCAGCGCCCAGCAGGCACACGGCAATAGGGCGAGCAATCATGTGAAACGCTGTCATGGTAATTCCCTGCTAGGTGAGAAGGAGGTTAGGCAGTGGCGGAGTCTTGGCCGGCCTGTTGCACAAAGAAAGAGGCGCCACGGGGCTTCTGCGGCAAGCGCATATGGTTTTGCGTGGAGCGCACCAAGCCACTTTCTTCACCGGCCACCATCAGGCCGGCGTGTGCGCAGGGCAGCGGGTTTTCGCCGAATGGCAGCGCGTCTTCAGCGGCGTAGACGCTGATGAACAAGGTGCGCGGCAGTTCGGTCTCGTTAGGGCTTGAAGCATGCAAAAGACGGGTGTGCATGAAGCACACCGAGCCGGCCGGGCCATAACAGGCGACCGGGTTCTGGCACAGGTCGTCGACCACCGCGTCGTCCACCGAGCCGGTGAAACGCTGATCGTGCCAGTGCGACCACAGCGGGCCTTTGTGGCTGCCGGGAATCACATTCAGCGGGCCATTTTGCGGCGTGACTTCGCTGACCATCAGCAGGGCCGTGACGATGTCGTCGTTGCTGTGGGGCGTGAACAGGAAGTCCTGGTGCCACTTAACCTGCGTTGCGGTGTGCGGCAATTTCGAGTTGATCTTGCTGTGATGAAAGCGCGTACCGCCGGCCCCGATCAGTTGCGCGGAGATCGCCGCCATCCGCGATTGCAGCGCCACGCGCTGGTATGCCGGCGAAATCTCGGTGGGCGAACTCACCCGGCGCAGCGAGGGATGATCCGGGCGATGGTCGCCCTCCAGGTCGAAACGCGCACGACCATCCACCGTTTCGCCCCAGCCCTGGTCGTGACCACGGCTGTCTTCTACCCACTGGTCGAAGTCGTGCTGCAACGCGGCCACTTCTTCAGCCGACAGCACGTCTTGCACCACCAAAAAACCGTCACGATGAAACTGTTCAATTTGCGCTTGCCCGATCATGTTGTTGCTCTCTTGTCGCTCGAACGTTAAGGGGGTCACGCCAGCGAGACGTCTTTGAGGAACGCCTCTACGCGTGGGTTTTCGCCGCTGCGCAGCGCCTGCGGTGTGTCATCGCACACCACCCGGCCCTTCTCCATGAACACGATCCGGTCGGAGACCTTGAACGCGAAATTCATCTCGTGGGTCACGATCACCATGGTGATGCCCTCCTGGGCCAGGGCTTCGATGACTTGCAGTACTTCGTTGACTTTTTCCGGGTCGAGCGCCGAGGTGGGCTCGTCAAACAGCATGATTTGCGGGCGCATCATCAGGGCGCGGGCGATGGCCACGCGCTGCTGCTGGCCACCGGAAAGCTGGTGCGGATACTTCCAGGCGTGGTCGAGCATGCCGACCTTGTGCAACAGCGCGTAGGCCTGTTGTTTCAGCTCCTCGACACGCCCGAGGCGGTGGTACTTCGGCGCCATCAGCAGGTTGTCGAGCACGCTCAAATGCGGGAACAAGTTGAAGCTCTGGAACACCATGCCGATGTTCAGGCGATGCTCGGCGTGCTCTACGTACTGCGGCTTTTGCGCGCCGACTTTGTTCAGGTGAATGAAGGGTTGGCCGTTGATTTTGATCTCGCCGTTATCCAACTGCTCAAGGCCGTTGAGCAGGCGAATCAAGGTGGTTTTGCCGGAGCCGGAAGGCCCGATCACCGACACCACTTCACCGGGCTGGATCTGCAGGTTGACCGAGCCCAGCACCTCCACGTCGTTGTAGGCTTTGTGCAGCCGGGAAGCCTGTAGCGCCGGACCTTCAGTGCTCACCGGGCGTTGCAAGGCGACACGCTGTTGGGTCGCCAGCGCCAGTACTTCTGCATCGGGAACCCGGGAAACGTTGCGTTGGTTGACGTCGAGAAAACGCTCCAGGCGCTTGAGCAGAAAGTCGAACACCGTGACGATAAACACGTAGAAAAACGCCACCGCCGCCATCGTCTCGATCACCAGGAAGTTCTGCGAATACAGCCGCTGGCCGACCATCAGAATCTCGGTCAACGAGATCACCGACACCAATGAAGTGAGCTTGACGATAGAGATGTATTCGTTGGCCAGCGACGGCAGCGCCACCCGCAATGCCTGCGGAATCACCACCCGCCACTGAATCCCGAAAAACTTCAGCCCCAGTGCCCGGGCGGCTTCGCCCTGCCCTTTGGGAATCGACAACAGGCCGCCGCGGTGAATCTCGGCGACATAGGCGGTTTCGCAAATCACCAGGGCCAGCAAGCCGGCCCAGAACGGATCCGCCAGAATCACTGAAGTGGCGGGAATCGCCTGCGGCAGGTTGTAGATGAAGATCAGCAGCACCAGCAGCGGCAGGCTGCGGAACAACCAGATGTAGCCGCGCGCCGGCAAACTGATCAGCGCATGTTTTGACTGCTTGGCCAGGGCCAGCAGGAAGCCCAGCGCGATACTCAGGACCCATGTCAATGAACTGAGTTGGATGACCGTCCATGTCGCCCGCCAGAACTCGGCATCGGCCAGCAAACCAAACATGTAATTCCAGTTGAACGTCATCGTCACTGTGCTCGACAAAAAAATGAAAATGCCCACCGAATGCTCAACGTGAAGGTCGAACCCTGATCTGCACCGATGGACTGAGATTCGTGGGAGGAGGCACTTGGGGTCAATTCGTAAAAGCCGGCCTATTGGGTAGGGAGAACCTACGCAGCGTCACCGTTCCCTGGGTGACGACTGGACAGTCAAAACAGCATGTCTCCTTTTGGGGCGGGACCACGCCCACAGTGAAGCCGGCGCAACCTTTTGGTGCATTGCGAGCACGCCCTACCTGCAGGAGCTGGCTTGCCAGCGAAAAACCTGAGGGCGCCGCGTTCATCCAGGATGCCAACGTCATCGTTAACGACCCTCGCAGGCAAGCCAGCGCCTACACGACGGCGCGCACCGCATGGGCATCGAAAAAGCTGGGGGCCGCCATACCCGGGATGTACTGGTCTGAAACAAACATGCGGCAACGCTCGGCAAAGGCCGACACCACGCGAGACAATTGGGTATTGCTGGCCGTGGCATAACCCAGCTGCATGGGCCGGTGCGGCCCGGACAACCGCAAGCGGATCAAGCGCTTGCCGTCCTGGGAAAGGTTGGCTTTGGGCCGGGCATTCGCGAAGGAATAGCCGATGCCGTTGGCGACCATCGAGCGCACCGTTTCAAGGTTGCTGGAGCGCATGATGATGTTCGGCGTGGTGCCCGCCTGCATAAAGAAGCTGAGGAAGTATTCCCGGCTCCAGGGCGTGTCCAGCAGCACCACCGGGTAATCCTCAAGGTCGAGCATGCTCACCGCCGACAGACTTGCCAGCGGGTGGTACTCACCCACCATCACATACGGCGGCAGTTGCGCCAGCGGCTGGAAGTCGATGTCTTCGCTGGTCACCAGGTCGTAGGTCAGGGCGATATCGATCTCGGCGCTGCGCAGTTTTTCCAGCAGTTCCTCGTGGTTACCCTCCACTTGCGTGATACGCACGCCTGGAAACGCCCGGCCAAAACCGAATACCAATTCGGGAGTAATCATCGGCGCCAGCCATTCCAGGCAACCCACCCGCAGCGGGCCGCGGACGGTGTTCAGCGACTCGGAAGCGATGGTGTAGAGGTTGGTCATCTGCTCCAGGATCAGCTTGGCCTCTTGCATCACCTGGCGCCCCACCGCCGTGAGGGAAATGCCCTGGGCGTGGTGACGAACAAACAGCTGGATGCCCAGCTCGGCCTCCATATGGGTGATCGCCGCCGAGATAGAGGGCGATGACACATGAATGCGTTCAGACGCCGCACTGATGCTGCCTGCCTCACCGGAAGCCACGAAATATTCCAGTTGGCGCTGGGTAATACGACTGAGCATCACGCCTCCACATCATCAATGAGCTGACGCCGAGCTGGCGTCGACTGCCTCAACCACACCGTGCATGGTTCATGCCGGGTGCTGTTTTGGCCTTACGCCGGCGCTTGGCTACGGCGCTTCGGTTTTGCCTAAGCATTACCTCGCGCAAATGCTGGTTTCGCGCGAGCGGGGCCAATGTGAAGCTGGATTTATTCCGCTCCCCAAGAGTTGCCAGCAATGCCCACCCATACCCGTATCCGCATGTTCAACACCAAGCAGACCTACCCGAACCAGTCGCTGGACAACGACCTGTGCCAGGCCGTACGCGCTGGCAACACCATTTATGTACGTGGCCAGATCGGTACCGATTTTGAAGGCAACCTGATCGGCCTCGGCGACCCACGCGCGCAAGCCGAGCAGGCGATGAAAAACGTCAAGCAACTGCTTGAAGAGGCCGGCTCCGACCTGTCGCACATCGTGAAGACCACCACCTACCTGATCGACCCGCGCTACCGCGAGCCGGTGTACCAGGAGGTCGGCAAATGGCTCAAGGGCGTGTTCCCGATCTCCACCGGCCTGGTGATTTCGGGCCTGGGTCAGCCGGAGTGGCTGATGGAAATCGATGTGATTGCCGTGGTGCCGGATGACTGGAACCCTGGCCAGCAAACCTGACGACCTGGAGTTTCCCATGCCCCGCACTGTGTATTTCCTCAACGGCCCCAACGCCAACCTGTACGGGCTGGACAAAGCCGGCACCTACGGCAGCGAAAGTTTCGCCAGCATCGAAGCACGCTGCCAGCGCCACGCCACTGAACTGGGCCTGACCCTGGAGTTTCGCCAGAGCAACCACGAAGGCGTGCTGGTGGACTGGATTCAGGAGGCTCGGCTCCACGCCGACGCGATCATCATCAACGCCGCCGGCCTGACCTACAGCTCGGTGCCGATCCTGGATGCGCTGCTGGCGTTCGACGGCGCGATCATCGAAGTGCACATGAGCAACATCTGGAAGCGCGAGCCTTTCCGTCATCACTCCTATGTGTCCAAAGCCGCCACCGGCGTGATCGCAGGCCTCGGCGCGCTGGGCTATCGCCTGGCCCTGACGGCCGTGGCCGAGCTGTTGGAGGCCGATTGAAGCGCTTTGGTTTTGCCTAACCTCTACGTTCAAAAAGCATAATTTCCGAGTGGCTGGCGCTTGATCACACTGGCACCTGTCGATGGTCGCTTATCTTTAGGAAGCTCACATGTCAGTTGAAAAAATCAACACCCTGGTGGTCGGCGCAGGCCAGGCGGGGGTCGCCATGAGCGAGCATCTCTCACTCATGGGCGTGCCGCACATCGTGCTGGAGCGCAACCGCATTGCCGAGCGCTGGCGGTCGGAACGCTGGGACTCGCTGGTCGCCAATGGCCCGGCCTGGCATGACCGTTTTCCGGGCCTGAAATTCGAGGGTATTTCCCCCGAGAGCTTCCCGCCGAAAGAGCGCATGGCGGCGTACTTTGAAGAGTACGTGCACATGCTGAAGGCGCCGGTGCGCACCGGCGTTGAGGTGCAGCAAGTGGAGCGCCACACAGGTCGGCCCGGGTTCAAGGTGACCACCTCGGCGGGCGTGATCGAGGCCGCTAACGTGGTGGCGGCGACGGGGCCTTTCCAACGGCCGTCCATCCCGAATCTGGTGCCGGAACACGCGAAGGTGCAGCAGCTTCACTCCTCTGCCTACAAGAACCCCGGCCAGTTAGCTGAGGGCGCTGTGTTGGTGGTAGGGGCTGGTGCATCGGGTTCGCAGATTGCCGAAGAACTGCAAAAGGCCGGCAAGACCGTGTACCTCTCGGTGGGCGAACACTATCGCCCTCCTCGCTCGTATCGTGGCCGGGATTACTGCTGGTGGCTGGGCGCGCTGGGCTTGTGGGATGAAGTCAAAATCCAGCCGAAGAAGAAGCATGTGGCGTTTGCGGTCAGTGGGTATGAAGGCGGCAAGACCGTCGACTTCCGCCGCCTGGCGCACATGGGCATTACGCTGGTGGGGGTGACCCGGGCGTGGGATGAAGGCGTGATGGAATTTGAGCCTGGCCTGGCGGCCAACGTGGCGGAAGGTGACCGTGCCTACTTTGATGTGTTGCGCGATGCCGACGCCTATATCGAGCAGAACGGGCTGCCATTCGCGCCGGAGCCTGAAGCGTGGGAATTGCTGGCGGACCCGGAATGCCTTGTGAACCCGATCCTGAGCCTGGATTTGGCTGAGGCCGGTGTGACTACGATTCTGTGGGCCACGGGTTTCAGTTTCGATTTCAGCTGGCTGAAGGTGAAAGCGTTTGACGAGAAAGGCGAGCCTTTCCATAAGCGCGGGATTTCGGCGGAGAGTGGGATTTACTTCTTGGGTTTGCCGAACCTGGTGAACCGCGCGTCTTCGTTCATCTATGGGGTTTGGCACGATGCGAAGTATGTGGCAGACCACATTGTTTTGCAGAATGAGTACATGGCGTATAGCAAGCCGTAAGGCGCCTTGCTCCATTGCCTACAGTTGCGTCAGTCGCCGGGTTGCTGCAGCGACTCGGCAATTTTAGCAGCGGGTACTCACGAAACTTATTGAGGGATGGCTTTGGGTCGATTCTGTTGAAAAACGCAAGCATCTGCGTCCGTGTCGCGTTGGGACCAAAAAGCAAATAATCCGTGTACAACCATGGAATGTGACTTCGATGACGACCGTAATTCAACGACTGACCCCAGACTATGCCTCGTCTTATCGAATGCTAATGCTTGAAGCGTATCGCCTTCATCCCGACGCTTTTACTTCTGATGTTGGTGAGCGCGAAGCATTGCCCATCGAGTGGTGGGAGAAAAGGCTTGATAGCGGAACTGACGCTGCCGATGTGGTATTCGCTGCGTTTGAGGGTGGGCAATTACTTGGTGTCGCCGGACTTTCTGTTGATAGAAGAAAAAAGGCCAGCCACAAATCCACGCTCTTCGGAATGTACGTTCCACTCGCTCACCGAGAGAAAGGCATCGGATATAAGCTGCTGTGTAGCGTCCTGGCCTATGCGAAATCCCAGTCTCAGCTTTTGCTCGTTCAACTCACCGTCACCGAAGGTAATCGAGGCGCACAAGGGCTCTATGAGCGAATGGGATTCCAGCCATTTGGGATAGAACCTTTGGCGGTAGCCGTAGGGCAGCAATTCGTTTCGAAAGTGCATATGTGGCACGACCTACGGAACGCCACTTGCGAAAATTAACGCCCTCCAGCGTCATTTTTTAAAGAGTAGGGTCAGACCACGATCACCCAAGCCCCGACTAATCCGCTACCGGATCATGGCAGCACACACACAGCTTGTTGCCATCCAGGTCTCGAAAGTACGCGCCGTAATAGTCGGGGTGGTAGTGAGGCCTTAATCCAGGCTCTCCTTCGCATACCCCGCCGAGCGCCAGCGCTGTCGCATGGCTTCTTCTAACCGCCTCCCGACTAGGCGCAAGTAGCGCTACCATCTGCCCATTCCCGGGTGCACTTGGGTTGCCATCAAAAGGCGCTCCAATGACGAAGATTGGCCGAGGTGCAGTTTTCGCAACCCACCCGGCCCACGGTTTACCGGCGTCGCAAAATTTCAACGTGAGGCCCAAGTCGGCCATCACCTTCGAATAGAAAGCAAAGGCACGCTCAAAATCACCTGTACCTAAAAACACGTGGGAGATCATGGTGGCTACCCGTGGGGCGATGAATGCGCATAAGTCTGGCGCGAAATGATTGCCAGCGAAAGCCCTGGCACGCGTTGGTCGCTGCGCAGATCCGGCAATGGTGCTCCACCATACGCCAAGTCATTTCTTGCAAAATAATCACCTTCGCCGCAATATTAAAAGCAATTGCTTGGTTAATTACCCCAAGCCCGACGTCCATGCCATTCGCCGTGCCCCACACCGCGAACGCATTACAAGGAATCGTTGATGCAAACCCAAGACAGCAGTTGGGGCGAGTTGCTCCGAGGCAAGAACGCCTCCCGCTCCATCGCGCTCTCAGGCGGCATAGCGCTCTACGCCACCAACACCTACATCGCCACCACCATCCTGCCATCAGTGGTCGCAGAAATCGGCGGCCTGGAGCTCTATGCCTGGAGCACCACGCTGTACGTAGTGGCCTCTATCCTCGGTTCAGCCCTCACTTCCAAGCTGTTGCAACGCACCGGCCCGCGGCTGGCGTATGCCGTGGCCACAATGGTGTTCATGGTCGGCGTGCTGATCTGCGCCTTGGCACCGAGCATGCCGGTGATGCTTGCCGGGCGCTCCATCCAGGGCTTGGGCGGCGGGGTCCTGCTGGCGTTGTGTTACTCGATGATCCAACTGGTGTTCGAAGAACGTCTGTGGCCGCGCGCAATGGCGCTGGTGTCCGGCATGTGGGGCGTAGCGACGCTGGTCGGGCCAGCAGTGGGTGGCGTGTTCGCCGAGATGGACGCCTGGCGTTTCGCCTTCGGCGCGATGGTGCCGGTAAGCCTGGCGTACATGGTGCTCACCCGCCGTGCGTTGCCCTCGCGCGACACCGCCGCGACCGCCACTGCGCGTTTGCCGGTGCCGCAGTTGGTGCTGTTGGCCGGCGCGGTGTTGGCGGTGTGTGCGGGCAGCGTCTCGTCGCTGCCGAGCTGGAACCTGCTGGGCATCGCGACCTGTGCCGTGCTGGTGTGGCTGCTGATCCGCAAGGAGTCCAACGCCACGGTGCGTCTTTTGCCCAGGGATGCGTTGAAGTTCAGCACCCCGCTCTGCGCGCTTTATGCGACCACGTGTTTGTTGGTGATCGGCATGAGCAGCGAGATTTTCATGCCGTATTTTCTACAGCACTTGCATGGCCAGTCGCCGCTGGTTGCCGGTTACATGGCCGCGTTGATGGCCGCCGGATGGACCGTATCGGAAATCATCAGCTCGGGATGGACAGGCCGTGGTCCGCACCGCGCCATCATCGCGGGGCCGCTGTTTATCGTGGCTGGACTGGTGATGCTGGCAATCACCACGCCAATCGCCGGTCACGGAGACTGGACACTGTTGGCACCTATTTGCCTGGGGCTGTTCCTGGTGGGTTTCGGTATCGGCCTGGGCTGGCCGCATCTGCTGACGCGCATCCTGCAAGTGGCGTCGGAACAGGATAAAGACACCGCGGCTTCGTCGATTACCACCCTGCAACTGTTTGCCATGGCGATGGGCGCGGCACTGGCGGGCGTGATCTCGAACATGGCGGGCATCAATGATGTGGCGGGTAATGCCGGCATCGCCAATGCGGCGCGCTGGTTGTTCGCGCTGTTTACCCTGGCACCGGTATTGGCGCTGGTGATGGCGCTGCGGGCAACGCGGACGAAGGTCAGCGCCGGGGAAGAAATAACGGTGTCTTGAGACTGACCGTCCGTTGGCGCCTCACGCGCCCCCTGAAAAAGCCCTGCGTGCCAGGGCTTTTTTGCGTTTGAAATAATTTTTCCCCTGGTCACTTTCATTATGAAACCTACCGTGCAATATTACACACGTAATATTTAGCAACAGTTCCCGGACCCCCTCATGAAGAAAGCCAGCTTTCAGGTCATGGCCAACCCCTTCCCCACTCATACTCAATGAGGTCATTTCGCCATGGACGCTCAAGTCAGCGCTGTGCCCGAACCCACAAAAACATCCCGGCGCAAACAGGTGCTGCGCCTGGGGCTGCTGACCCTGGCCGTGGTGGGCGGCGTGTGGTACGCCAGCCACTGGTGGCTGGTCAGCCGGTTTGTTGAAGACACCGACGACGCCTACGTGGGCGCGGATGTGACGGTGATCAGCGCCAAGGTGCCGGGCTATATCAGCGAAGTGGCCGTGCAGGACAACCAGTTCGTGCACGCCGGTGACGTGCTGGCGCGCATCGACGTGCGCGACTACCGCACCGCCCTGGCCAAAGCCGATGGCGCCGTGGCCGCGCAACAAGCCAGCCTGGCCAACCTGGACGCCACCGAACACCTGCAACTGGCCGTGATCAACCAGGCCAAGGCGCAGATCGACGCCACCGACGCCGAAGCGCAAAGGGCCGGCGACGATCAGGCGCGTTACCAAAACCTGGTCCGCAGCCAGGCCGTGTCGGTGGAAAGCGCGCAACGGGTCAGCGCCGTGTGGAAGACCGCCCGCGCCGATCACTCCCGGGCGCAAGCCGGGCTGCTGGCGGCAAACCGGCAAATCGATGTGATTGAAACCCAGCGCGGCCAGGCCCGCGCTGCACTGCAACAGGCTCAAGCCGAACGCGACCAGGCACAGCTGAACATCAGCTACACCGAACTGCGCGCCCCGGTGGACGGGTATGTGGGCAACCGCCGCGCCAGGGTCGGTGCCTACGCCGCGGCCGGCAGCCAACTGATCTCGGTGGTGCCGGCGAAGGGGCTGTGGGTAGACGCCAATTTCAAGGAAGACCAATTAGGCCGCCTGCAGATTGGGCAAAGCGTGAGTATCCGCGCCGATATCCTCCCCGGCCGTGAATTCCACGGGCACATCGAGAGCCTGGCTCCCGCCACCGGTGCGCAGTTCAGTGTGTTGCCGCCAGAAAACGCCACCGGCAACTTCACCAAGATCGTGCAGCGCGTGCCAGTACGCGTGCGGCTCGACAGCAACGACGCCGAGTTTGGCGCCCTGCGCCCGGGCTTGTCGGTGATGGCCAAGGTTAACACCCAGGAGGCGGTCGACGATCAGGCCAGCGCACTCAAGGCCCAGCTATGAACAGCCCGTTGCCGGCCCTCAGCACGGCGCAAAAGGTCGCGGCCTTTGCCACCATGTGCGTGGGCATGTTCATCGCCTTGATCGACATCCAGATCGTGTCCGCCTCGCTCAAGGACATCGGCGGCGGGCTGTCGGCCGGTGCGGACGATACGGCGTGGGTGCAGACCGCTTACCTGATCGCCGAAATCATCGTCATCCCCATGTCAGGCTGGCTCTCGCGGGTGATGAGCACGCGCTGGCTGTTCGCAGCGTCCGCAGCCGGCTTTACCTTGACCAGCCTGCTCTGCGCGCTGGCCTGGAACATCCAGAGCATGATCGCGTTTCGCGCCTTGCAGGGGTTTCTGGGGGGGTCGATGATTCCGTTGGTGTTCACCACTGCGTTCATGTACTTCAACGGCAAGCAACGGGTGATCGCCGCCTCCACCATCGGCGCCATCGCATCCCTGGCGCCGACTTTGGGCCCTGCCGTGGGTGGCTGGATCACCGATATTTCCTCCTGGCACTGGCTGTTCTACATCAACCTGCTGCCCGGTTTGTTCGTGACCTTTGCGGTGCCGATGCTGGTCAAGGTCGACCGACCCAACCCGTCATTACTCAAGGGCGCCGACTACATCGGCATGGCCCTGATGGCGGTGTTTCTCGGCTGCCTGGAATACACCCTTGAAGAAGGCCCGCGCTGGAACTGGTTCAGTGACAGCACCATCGCCACCACCGCCTGGATAGCCGCCATCAGCGGCGGGCTGTTTATCTGGCGCTGCCTGGAAATCAAGGAGCCGATTGTCGACCTGCGCGCGCTTCGAGACAGGAATTTCGCCCTGGGCTGCCTGTTTTCGTTCATCACCGGCATCGGCATTTTCGCCACCATCTACCTCACGCCGCTGTTTCTCGGGCGGGTGCGCGGGTATGGGTCGCTGGATATTGGCCTGGCGGTGTTTTCCACGGGGGTGTTCCAGTTGCTGGCGATCCCGGTGTATGCCGTGCTGGCCAACCGCTTCGACTTGCGCTGGATTTTGATGTTCGGGCTGTCGCTGTTCGCCCTGTCGATGTGGGACTTCTCCCCCATCACCCACGACTGGGGCGCCAAGGAGTTGCTGCTGCCCCAAGCCATCCGCGGGTTTGCCCAACAAATGGCGGTGCCGCCGGTGGTGACGCTTACCCTCGGCGCGCTGGCACCCGACCGGCTGAAGCTGGCCTCGGGGCTGTTCAACCTGATGCGCAACCTGGGCGGCGCCATCGGCATCGCGGCCTGCGCCACGGTGCTCAACGACCGTACCAACCTGCATTTTTTGCGCCTGGCCGAGCATTTGAACATCCAGAACGAATCCATGAATGTGTGGCTTGACCAGCTTTCAGGTAATGCCCAGGTGCTCGGGCAAAACAGCCTGGACGCCAGCCAGTTCGCGCTGCGTCAGCTGTGGGCGCTGACGTGGCGCGAAGCACAGACGCTGACCTATGCGGACGCGTTCCTGATGATCATGGCGTGCTTTGTTGTCGCTGTTTTGTTGGTGCCGCTGATGCGCAAGGTACAGCCGCCGAAGCAGCCATCTGCGGATGCGCATTGAAGAGGTGGTTTACGGACGGCCCTGCTTAAGCAGCAAAGCCTTATCACACATCACCAAGCAATCTCCGGGGAGCGCCGCGCGAGCGGCGCTCCCTCTTAAGAGCGCAAAAGACCTCAAGACACTCGCCTTCATGCCTGCCGCTGACCGCCTCCACAACAATCAATAAAACAACCGCGGTTCCGGCGCCGCCAGCAGGCTGACCAGCTTGGTCAACGCAAACCCCAACTCCGCACGGCTAGGCCCCATCAGGGCGATGCGCACCCCACGGGTGCTGGCGCTGCGCTGGGCCAGGAACTGGCTGCCACTGACCACGATCACGCCGTTGGCGCGCGCCAGGTTGGCAAACTCATCGCTGGTCCAGGGCTCGGGCAATTCGAGCCACACATGGAAGCTGTTGGGTTGGGTGCGAATGTCGTACGAGCCCAGTAGCTGCCGTGCCAGCCGCTGGCGCTCCGCGGCTTCCTCCTGTTGAACCCGCACCAATTGCGCCCCACGGCCACTGGTGATCAGGTTGCTGGCCAATTGGGCCATAAGCGGCGACGGCATCCACACGCTGCTGCGCACCATGGACGACAGCCGCGATAGGGTTTGCGGCGGCGCGTACAGGTAACCGATGCGCAGGGCCGGCAGCAAACTCTTGGACAGGCTGGTCAGGTAGACCGAGCGCTCCGGGGCATAGGCCGACAACGGCTTGTGCACGGGGCGTGTCTCAAGAAAGCCGTAGATATCATCATCGATGATGTACAGGTCAAACTCGCGGGCGATCTCGGCGATTTCCAGGCGACGCGATTCGGGCATGATCGAGTTGGTGGGGTTCTGGTGCGTGGTCACCGTCACCAGCAGCGTGGGCCGGTGCTCGGCGCACGCGGCCCGCAGCGCAGCCGGGACCAGGCCGTGCTCATCGACCTGCACGCCTTGCAGGCGACGGCCCAGACTGTGGGCCAGGGAGATGATCCCTGGATAGCAGTATTCCTCACACAGAATCATATCGCCGACGCTGGACAGGCCGCCGATGGCCACCAGCAAGCCGTGTTGGGCACCGGCCGTCAACACTATCTGTTGGGCGTTGGCGTCCGGCAGGCTGCGCTGCACCCACAACGCCCCGGCTTCCTTGTGCACGGAATGGCCGCCGTCGGTGACGTAATCCAGGATCGCCCCCAACTCGGGCGCCTGCGCCAACTCCTCGATCGCCCCTCGCAGCCAGTCGCTCATGCCGGTGTCGCAGGGCTTGATGATCGACAGGTCTATGTGCCCGGTATCTACCTTGGAGGCAGTGCCGGGCCTGACTGGTGCCAAGACACCGCGGGGCGGCAGCACGAATGTGCCCCGCCCCACTTCCCCGACCACCAGGCCGCGCTTGGCCGCCTCGTCGTAGGCGCGGCCTATTGTGCCCGGCGTCACTTTCAACGCTTCAGCCAGCTCCTTGAGGGTAGGCAGGCGCTCGCCTGCGGCCAGGTGCCCGGAAGCGATATCACGCGCCAGTGCGTCGGCGATCATCAAGTAAACCGGCTGGCCATGGCCGCTGTATTCAGGAACCCACATAGGAACGACACCAGAAACAACTGAAGCGCGAAATCCTACCATGAAACCCTCCATAAGCGTAATCGCAAAACAATCGACTCAATATAAGTCGATTTTAGACATTACATCGATTAAATAAATGTAATTTTCTTTCGGCCAACCCGCCGGACTTTTACCGTCGCCGCAAGGCAGATCGGCCGGATCCTGTACTGTTTATCCCCGCCACTGCAGAGGGAGAGCGCAGCTCCACGGCAGCGACTGCAGATTTCACCGCACGGAAAATTCAATGAAATCATCAGGTTGAATCAGTCAAGTGAAATGATGTCAATTTAGGTTTCAAAAACATATTGAGTCGATTGTTTTTTAAGAATTAGAATGATTGCACCGAATCAATATTCTTATTCATTCACATCAAAATATGGAACAGCACCTGAAATGGAAAGCGCACAGCTCAAGACCGCAGTCGACGCAGCAACCGCCCTGGAAATCCGTCTGCCTTGGGTTATAGCCAGCGCCTGGCAAACGGTGTTGAATCAGACACCCCTTGAGTTCGAACACAACCGGGACATCTACTTCCAACTCAAGGAACAGGCGCAGGACGTGCTGGGCACGACACTGACCGGGCAGATCCGCTCCTTTGTCGACAACCCGCAGTTGACCGCGCTGATCATCCGCAACTGCCCTCGTGATCGTGACACACCGCCAACGCCCTACTCCGGCGTATTGAGCCCGCGCAGCACACCCGTCGCGTGCCTGGTCAGCCTATCGATTCACAGTTTGCTCGGTATTAACCCGGTGGTGTACGAAGGCGAGAATGACGGCCGCCTGTTCCGCCACGTGATCCCGTCGCGCAGCGCCTCCAGCCAGAAAAGCTCCCACGGTTCGCGCCTGCGCTTCTCCTACCACGTCGACAACCCGGATCTGCCGCTATCTTCGGAAAACGTCGGCACGCTCTCCTGCTGTCCCGAATACCTGTCGTTCTTCGGCATGCGCTGCGACCCACGCATCAACACGACGCTGGTCAATGTTGATGAACTGGTGGCTGCACTGCCCGCCGCCACTGTCAGTGAACTGACCGCGCCACAGTTCGAGATTCATCGCCCCGACTCCTTCACCGGCAACCGTCGCAAGACCGCCGAGCTGCCCGTGCTGGTGCGCGGTCTGAGCGGCGAATGGCTGTGCCGCATGGACTGCGAGAACACCCACGCGACCAGCCTCAAAGGCGAGTGCGCGCTGAACACACTCAAAGCGCTGCTCGACTCGCGCCAGTTCGATGAGCCGCACCTGCTGCTGCCCGGCGACTTCATGATCTTCAAGAACCAGCGCGTGCTGCACGCCCGCGACGGTTTCGAGCCGCAGAACGACGGCGCTGATCGCTGGCTGATCCGTCTGTTCGCGGTCAACGACCTGAACCGTGTGCGCCATAGCCGCGCCGATCACCTTTACGAAGTTCTTTCCTGACCACCACATTGACTAGACAGGTACTACCATGGAATTACTCGGATCGTTCTGGGCCCAGCACTGGATACTGGCCATCATGCTGTTGGGCGCAATCGCTTTTGTCGCCGGTTTCGTAGATAGCATCGCCGGGGGCGGCGGGCTGTTTTTGGTGCCCGGTTTCCTGCTGGTGGGGCTGCCGCCGCAGGTAGCGCTGGGCCAGGAAAAGCTGGTCAGCACCCTGGGCACTCTGGCCGCCATCCGCAACTTCTTAGCCAACAGCAAGATGGTGTGGAAAGTGGCGTTGGTGGGCGTGCCGTTCGCACTGCTGGGCGCTTACCTGGGCGCCCACCTGATTGTGTCGATTGCCCAGGAAACCGTAGGCAAGATCATCCTGGCGCTTATCCCTGTGGGTATCTTGATCTTTCTCACGCCCAAGGACCGGCCGGTACAAGAGCACACACTCAGCGACCGCATGCTGTTCACCGTGGTGCCCCTGACCTGCCTGGTCATCGGTTTCTACGACGGCTTTTTCGGGCCGGGCACGGGCAGCATGTTCATCATCGCCTTCCATTACCTGCTGAAGATGGACCTGGTGTCCAGCTCGGCCAACTCCAAAAGCTTCAACTTCGCCTCCAACATTGGCGCTCTGGTCGCCTTCATCATGGCCGGCAAGGTGGTGTACCTGTTGGCCCTGCCACTGGTGGCCTGCAACATCCTGGGCAACCACATAGGCAGCGCCCTGGCCATCCGTAAAGGTAACGATGTTGTGCGCAAGGTGCTGGTGCTTTCGATGCTTTGCCTGTTCGCCAGCCTTGGCGTGAAGTACCTGGCTTGATTCAACCTTCAAGGAGAACCTGATGAAAACTGCATTTGTAACCGGTGCTTCCGCTGGCTTCGGCAAGGCCATCTGTCGTGCATTGATCGCTGACGGCTACCGCGTGATCGGCGGCGCCCGCCGCGCAGACAAGTTGGCGGAACTGGAGCACGAACTGGGCGAGCACTTCCTTGCCCTGACCCTGGACGTGACAGACGCCGCCTCGCTGGACGCGGCTTGCGAATCAATTCGCGACTCAGCACTGCACATAGACCTGCTGGTGAACAACGCTGGCCTGGCACTGGGTGTCGACCGCGCCCAAAGCGCCGATGCCAAGAACTGGGAGCGCATGATTGCCACGAACGTCACCGGCCTGGCCATGGTCACCCACAAGCTGCTGCCGGCCATGGTGGAGGCTAACAACGGGCTGATCATCAACATCGGCTCCATTGCCGGCACGTATCCCTACCCGGGCGGCAACGTATATGGGGCCAGCAAGGCCTTCGTTAAACAATTCAGCCTTAACCTGCGCGCAGACCTTGCGGGCACCAAGGTGCGGGTCAGCAATATTGAGCCGGGGCTGTGCTCGGGCACTGAGTTTTCACTGGTACGCCTGGCCGGTGACCAGGACGCGGTGAATGCCCTGTACCGCGACGTGGAGGCCATCCGCCCTGAGGACCTGGCCAACACGGTGGTATGGATAGCAGGCCAGCCGCCGCACGTGAACATCAACTCGGTGGAAATCATGCCGGTAGCTCAGAGTTACGCTGCGTTGAACATCGCCCGCAACCTGTAGCAGCTACCAGAGCAGGGATTTATGCCGGGCCAAGCGCGCCCGGCCTCAATCGACCTGCTGCGGCACAAGCTCAAGACGCTCATGTACGAAACGAAGTTGAAAAAGCACGGGTAGATTTCGATCTGAGATGTAATACCAGGTCATAAGGCCGCGATGTACTGGATCACCTCTGCAATCGCGTCAATATCGGGAGCCCCGCTCACGGCGGCTTCCGCGCTGCACCATGGGTAACTCAAACCTGATACCCACTTCATAACGCCGCCCAGATCCGCCGTCGGCAGTGTCTTCATATGCTCGATGGTGATAGTGAGCCTTTCGACCAGCCCCGATTCGGCGCTGAACTGCCACTCATACACCCCACACCCGACCCGGACTTCGCCGGTGCTTTTGTCAGACATGCCCACCAGCCATTTGCACTGATAGGTTTCGGCCCCCGCTTCAGGTGGCTGCCCCACGCAAAACGTATAGACGTTTTCAAAGGTCTGCCCGAATCGCCTCACCAGCACATCGCCGATGCCGCCAACCCCTTCAACGTGGGGCGGAAACGAGATGGACCCGGTGCGCACCACCATGTCCAGGATTGCGCCCGGAACAAACGCCCGGGTTAGCAAATGCGGACGGTTGCCGTCCTTGGCGAGTATGTAATGTTGAATCGCGAGTTGAGCAGTATTCATCGTTTGTCCGTCGCATCCATTTCGAGTGAGCGCAGCCTAATCCATTTACAAAGCGTTATTCCACAGATCCGTCACCAGCATGCAGCCGGGGGCGTGAGTGATACACAGCGGCGGGCGTGAAGCCTGCACCACCGATTGCGGGGTCACGCCACAGGCCCAGAACACCGGAATCTCGTCGGCTTCGATCGGCACCGCGTCGCCATAGTCCGGGCGGCCCAGCGAGTGGATGCCAATCAGCGAAGGGTCACCGATGTGTACCGGTGCACCGTGAACGTCTGGCATGCGCGCAGTAATCTGAATCGCCTGGATCGCGGCGGCGGCTTTCAGCGGCCGCATGCTCACCACCAGCTTTCCGCCCAGGCGCGCAGTGGGCCGCGTGTCGATGTTGGTCTGGTACATGGCGACGTTGAGGCCCAGGTCGATGTGCTTGAGGGCGATGCCGGCATCCAGCAAGGGCTGTTCAAAGGAGAAGGAGCAGCCGATGGCAAAGGCCACCAGGTCGTCCTGCCACAGGTGCTCGATGTCCACCGGCGCTTCGCTCAATTCGCCATGGCGATAAACCCGGTAGCGCGGCACGTCATGGCGGATGTCGATGGCGGTTCCCAGGTTGCGGAACACCGGGTCGCCGGGTTCTGTCACGTCGAGCAACGGGCAGGCCTGGCGATTGAGGGCGCAGTAGCGCAGGAATTCGTTGGCCCAATCGCTGGGCAGAATCACGATATTGGCTTGCACCCGGCCCTGCCCCAGGCCGCTGGTGTGGCCGTGATAGTGCCCGGCGGCGATGCTTTGGCGCAGGGCCAGCGGGGCGTGTTGCTGCAGTTGTTCGAAGGTCAGGGCGGGCTGATTCATCACGGCATTTCCACAGGTTTGGAGGCTCTTTTTAAAAAACCGTGGTGATGCCGTCCAACAAGGAATGTTGTTGCCCCCCACAACTAAAAGTTATTCATCGGGCTGCCGGGTGCCCAGGTTCGCTGTCGCCACCATGCGTTGCGGGCCGACATCAAGGGCGTATTGGCTCACCACCTGGCGGCTCATGTCGACGATGCTTTCAATCAGCTCCAGGCCCACGCCGGCGCGCCACGAGGCCACGACGTCCAGTTGCGGCAAGCGGGTGCCAGGCTCCAGTTGCACCACCTCGCCACGGGCCAGGTGCTTGGTCACCAGGGCCGCCGGTAAGGCGCCGATCCCGAAGCCGTCGCGGATCAGCCGGGTCATGGCCGACACCGAGTTAACGCAGCTGACGCGCGGCGCGCTGATGCCATGGGCATGCAGCAGGTTGAGGACGTCCTGATGGGGCCGTGAGTGTTTGGCGAAGGTGATGATGCGTTCATTGGCCATCTCCGCCAGCGATGCATAGGGCCGGGCATAGATCGAGTTGCTGGCGGCGATCCAGTGCATGGGGTAATGCGCAAGCTCCTGGTTGCGCATGCCTTCGTGGCGGATCAGGTCGGTCTGGAACACGATGTCCAGGTAGCCCTTTTGCAATTGCTCACACAGGTTGCGCGCGGCGTCGGCAGTGATCTCGATTTCGACGGCGGGAAAGGTCTGCATCAGGGTCGACATCAACGGGCGCAGCCAGGTGTGGATCACCGTGTCCATCACGCCGATGCGCACCAGGCCTTGCCGGGCACGGGTGTTGTCCAGCGACAGCTTCAGCGCGCGCTGCACCTCCAGCATCTGCTCGGCATAATCGAGCACCTTCAGGCCTTCGGGCGTCAGCGACACGCCACGGGAATCACGCACGAACAGGCGCAAGCCCAACTCCTCTTCCAGCGAAGCAATGCGGCTGGAGATCGCCGCCTGGGTGCTGAACATTTTCTCGGCGGTGAGCCGGAAGCTTTGCAGGCGCGCAACCCAGACGAAGGTTTCGAGAAATTTGAGGTTCATGGGGCTCTCCGCACGTGATGAGGTAGCAGTTGCAATTGTTACTCCACACTCGGCCTGTGGGCGCATCAAATTTTCTTATGCCTAACCTCACTTTTTTCCCGTTTGACGCGTTCGCGGCCCGGCGCGAAGAATCCGCCCCACGACGCCGAGCACCGCGTCGACTCCCCCACGACAACGCCTTCACAAAAAAATAATGAGGCGTGTCCGTTATCTTCGCTTGCTGCCGCAGGAACCTCCCATGGAAAAAACCATGACTGACCATGTGCCTACCGGCACGGCCCGCTTTCGCCCGTTCAGTTGGTATGGGCCTTTGTCGAAAAACGAGAAACGCACGTTCTGGAGCTGCAAGATCGGCTATGCCCTGGACGGCATGGATACGCAGATGCTGAGTTTCGTCATCCCGACGCTGATCGCCACCTGGGGCATTTCCAAGGGCGATGCCGGGTTGATTGGCACCTGCACCCTGCTGGCTTCGGCGGCAGGCGGTTGGGTGGCAGGGATTTTATCCGACCGCATCGGGCGGGTACGCACCCTGCAACTGACGGTGCTGTGGTTCGCGTTCTTCACCTTCCTGTGTGGCCTGGCGCAGAACTACGAGCAATTGCTGGTGGCGCGCACCTTGATGGGCTTTGGCTTCGGTGGTGAATGGACGGCGGGCGCGGTGCTGATCGGCGAAGTGATTCGCTCCCAGGATCGCGGCAAAGCAGTGGGCATGGTGCAGGCCGGCTGGGCATTGGGGTGGGGGCTGACGGCGTTGCTGTACGCCGGGTTATTCAGCGTTCTACCGGCGGAGGACGCCTGGCGTGCGCTGTTCATGATCGGCTTGGTACCCGCCCTGTTTGTGCTGGTGATCCGGCGGTTGGTCAAGGAGTCGGACACCTTCGAACACGCCCAGCGTGAACGCAAGGCCAAGCCCGAGCAGGATTCGCGCTGGGCGTTCTTCGAAATTTTCGCACCACGGATGCTCAGCACCACCCTGCGCGCCTCGTTGTTGACCACCGGCGCGCTGGGCGGCTACTACGCGATCACCACCTGGTTGCCAACGTACCTGAAAACCGAACGCGGCTTGAGTGTGCTCGGCACCGGCGGCTACCTCGCCATGGTGATCGTGGGTTCCTATATCGGCTACGTCACCAGTGCGCTGCTGACCGATGCCATCGGCCGCAAGAAGAACTTCATCCTGTTCGCCGTCGGCTCCATGGCGATCGTGCTGGCCTACACCCAACTGCCCATCAGCAACACCTGGATGCTCTGGCTGGGCTTCCCGCTGGGGTTCTTTGCCTCGGGTATTTTTGCCGGCATGGGGGCGTTTCTTACTGAATTGTTCCCGACACGCATGCGAGGTTCAGGCCAGGGCTTTTGCTACAACGCCGGGCGCTCTATCGCCGCGCTGTTCCCGCTGTTCATCGGGATGCTAAGCGACACCTTGCCGATGGGTACCGGTATCGGCGTGTTCGCCGCCGGTGCCTATGGCGTGGTGATTCTGGCGGCATTGAGCCTGCCGGAAACCCGCGGCCGAGCACTCGAGTCCTGAGACACCCGGGCAGCACTGCCCGGGCACCACACACAACCGTCTAAAAAACCATCGGCCGCGAGTGAAACGCCCCGAGAGCGTTCGCTTGCGCCTGAAAAAAGGAGCGGAGCATGAACACATTCACTTCATCGGTGGGCACCTTGCTGGGCCTGGGCTTGCTGTGCGCGCCCGCCGCGCACGCGGACTTCATCGCAGACAGCAGCGGCAACCTTGAGGCGCGCAACTTCTACTTCAATCGTGATTTTCGCCAGCCGGGCTCGCGGGAAAAAGCCGATGAGTGGGCCCAGGGTTTCCTGTTGCGCCTGCAATCGGGTTACACCGCAGGCACCCTGGGTTTCGGCCTGGATGCCCTGGGCATGGCCGGCTACAAACTGGATTCGGGCCCCGGCACGGCGGGCACCGGCCTGTTGCCGGCAGACACCCGCCACGGCGGCTCCCAGGACAGTTACGGCAAGCTGGCGGTGGCCGCCAAAGTGCGTCTTTCCAACAGCACCCTGAAGGTCGGCAGCTTTCAGATGAAAGACCCGGTGATCATCTCCAACGACACGCGCCTGCTGCCCGGGACCTTTCAGGGCGGGTTGCTGAACGTACAGGAAATCGACCACTTGAAGCTCACCGGCGGCGCGTTCAACCAGATCCGCTACGTCGACTCCACCGACAATCAAAAGATGACGGCCAACCGCATTGGCGGCACGAGCGACACGTTCCAGTTCGCCGGCGCGGACTACCAGTGGTTGCCCAACCTGCTGACTCAATACCGCTATGGCAAGCTTGAGGATATCTACCAGCAGAACTTCTTCGGCCTGGTGCATAACTGGGACCTGGGACGCGGCCAGACCTTGAAGAGCGACGTGCGTTACGCCCGCAGCGTCGAGGACGGCAACTTCCGCCCGCTGGACAACCGCGCCCTGGGCGGCCTGTTCACCTACAGCCTCAAGGGCAACTCCCTGGGGTTCGGCTACCAACGCATGAGCGGCAAGGACCCCTACCCTTACATCGGCCACAGCGACCCGTACCTGGTGAACTTCGTGCAGATCGGCGACTTTGCCAATATCGACGAGCGTTCCCTGCAAGTGCGTTATGACTACGACTTTGCGCAACTGGGCTTGCCGGGCTTGACCTTCATGACCCGCTACGTCACCGGCGACAATGTGCAACGTACGGCGCCGGGCGAAGGCAAGGAGTGGGAACGCAATACCGACATCGGCTATGTGTTCCAGGACGGGACGCTTAAAGGGTTGGGCGTGAAGTGGCGCAATGCGACGGTGCGTTCGAACTTTGGTAATGACCTGGATGAGAACCGCCTGATCATCAGCTATACGTTGGCGCTTTGGTAAAGCTTACTCGTCGTCAACGCGTACTGACTCGTCACGGGTTTCAGCCGCCAGTTTCAGTCGGTCTGCTTTACTGATGTACTTATCCTTGCGGGCCGGTGCCAATTTGGCACTGGCCTTTTTGGCCTTAGCCTTGAACAGTTGCTGTAATTTTTTTTGACGATTCATGTTTTCTATCCGGTGTGTAATCAGTGCTTGCCGTTGTGATTATCCCTCTTTCATGCGTTCATCCAAGCACATTTAATTCACGGCACTCCCCAGCGCCCCCGCGGTCTCTCCTTAACACCCCACTCTCGCCCAGCGGAGCCACCATGATCATCGTCCACCACCTCAACAACTCCCGTTCGCAACGCATTCTATGGCTGCTCGAAGAACTCGGCCTGCCCTACGAGATCAAGCGCTACCAGCGCGACCCGAAAACCAACCTCGCGCCACCCGAACTCAAGGCGATCAATGCGCTGGGCAAATCGCCGGTGATTGAAGACGGGGCCCAGGTGGTGATCGAGTCAGGCGCCATCATCGACTACCTGATTCGCCGCCATGGCAACGGCCGGCTGCAACCCGATCCTGCCACTGCCACCTATGACGAATACGTGCAATGGCTGCACTTCGCCGAAGGTTCGGCCATGCTGCCGCTGATGCTTAACCTGTACGTCGGGCGCCTGGGGGACGCGGGTGCGCCGTTGCATCCGCGCATCGAGTCCGAGGTGGCAAACTACCTGGGGTATCTGAACAACGCGCTGGGGCGAACGCCGTACCTGGTGGGTGAAGAATTGACAGGCGCGGATATCCAGATGAGCTTCATTGGCGAAATCGCCAGGGCTCAAGGCAAGTTGCAGGCGTACCCGAATGTGGCGGCGTGGGTGCAGCGGTTCCAGGAAAGGCCTGCGTATCAAAAGGCCCTGGAACAGGGTGGGGAGTATGCGTTTGCGAAGTGAAGAACATGACCGGGTTTGACTTCAAGGTACGATTTATATCGGCGCTGCCGTTCGTACCGCCGGAACCGGACCTGCGCCTTGACGAATTTGTTGTCTTCGAGGCTGGCCGGTCGTTTGCTTCAACCATGATTTCGATAACGAGCGCGTGTTCATCAATTCTACGTTGATGCTGTTTGCGCAGTGCCTGTGCATCTTCCAGGAGCATCTGCGCAACAGTAGGATTGAACGTTGCCTGGCTGAGACCGAGCAGGTTGACCCAGCAGCGGCGGTGCCAGGTGCGATGTGGGCCGACGCGGTCAGCGAGGAGCTCGGTTGAGCTGAATGCTCAAGGTCGCGCTCCACATCTGTCTGGGAAGTCCACGGGTATTCAATTAACGTCCGCCCAGCCAATCGTAGGCTGTTTTTTCTAACCCAACGGCAATGACGCCAATAACTCAGTGCGGCAAATTTCGAGTATTTCATCCGCAAGAGGAGAGTCATCCGGGCACGCCCGCGACAACATGACTGCGCCGATTGCATGCGCCAGCAGATCGATCATTTTTGCTCGAGCGTCTTGCTTCGTCGCCCCCGCCCCCGCCTGGTACTTTTCCTCGAGCGCTGCGAGCGTGCGGTCTACCCCGCTTGCAAAGGTCGCCTTTAACTCATCTGACTGGCGGGCAGCGTCACCACACAGCGCGGCCATCGTGCATCCCCCACCCCTGCCGTCTCTGTGATCTCGCGACACATACATATTTACGAACCCCGCAACATCGAGGTCGCAGGTACTGGATAAGGATTGCGAAAGGCTATTTTCAGCTGCCTCGGCCATCAAATCTGCCTTGGAGCCGAAGTGTTTGTAGAAGCCTCCCTGGGTAAAACCGGCAGTCGCCATCAGCTCCGCCACACCCACACCATCGTAGCCACGCTCACGAAATAGCTCTGAAGCCGTCTCCACAATATGAGCCCGGTTGGCGAGTGATTGCATCTTGGTGATCTTCATTTCTCGCCCCTATGCCTCTTAAACAATTGCCTCATCATACTATGATGTCGATCATAATCAAAGTTGTTGACGACTTTGATTATGACTGACATCATAAATCCATTACCGCAAGCCTTTGCTACTGGCGCAGATCCCCGTCATTGATCAACGAGTATGAAATCGATATGAACGACAAGACCTTGTTTGAACCCTACACGCTCGCCTCACTGACGCTTTCCAACAGAATTGTAATGGCGCCATTGACGCGAAACCGCGCTGGGGCAGGCTTTGTTCCGAGCGAGCTCGCTGCGACCTATTACAGTCAGAGAGCATCCGCGGGGCTGCTGATTTCCGAGGCCACACAGATCTCGCAGCAAGGACAGGGCTATCAAGATACGCCCGGGATTTATACGCAGGCGCAGATAGACGGTTGGCGTACGGTCACAGAAGCCGTTCACGCAAAGGGCGGACGTATTTTCCTGCAGCTATGGCATGTCGGACGCGTGTCCCATACAGACCTTCAGCACAATGGCGCAGCACCGGTGGCCCCCTCTGCGATTCGCCCAGCGACGAAAGTTTTCGTCAACAACAGTTTCGTAGATGTTTCGCAACCTCGAGCTCTTGACATCAGCGAACTACCTGGAATCGTTAACGACTTTCGCCAAGCCGCATCAAACGCAATTGCTGCAGGTTTTGATGGCGTAGAAATCCATGGCGCGAACGGCTACCTCCTTGACCAGTTCCTCAAGGATGGTGCGAATGTGCGCACGGATGCCTACGGTGGCTCGGTTGAAAATCGTGCCCGCCTTCTGCTGGAAGTCACAGCGGCGGTAGTGAGTGAAGTCGGTGCGCAGCGAACAGGTATCCGTCTGTCTCCAACGTCCCCCGCCAATGGTGTTTCCAGCACCGCCCCGCAAGCTCAATTCGACTACCTCGTCGAACAACTCAACGCCTTGGGCTTGGTTTACCTGCATGTGGTCGAAGGCGCCACCGGCGGGCCGCGCGAGGTTGCGCCGTTCGACTTCGGGTCCTTGCGTCAGCGCTTCAATAACACCTACATCGCCAACAATGGCTACGACCTGAGTCTGGCCACCTCGACACTGATCGAAGACAAAGCCGACCTCATCGCCTTCGGACGTCCGTTTATTGGTAACCCTGATTTGGTAGAGCGACTCAAGACCGATACCGCTTTATCCGCATTCGACCCGACCACTCTGTATGGCGGCGGCGCAGCTGGCTACATCGACTACCCGACGCTTACTGAAGACGGCCAAGGCAACCACTGAATATCACCTTTGCGCGCTTTCCAGCGACACATGTGAATCGCCAATCGACATCCACAGCAGAGAATCAAGCCATGAGTATCCCTACTACCGTTCTCATTACCGGCGCCTCCACTGGCATCGGCGCCACGTATGCCGAGCGCTTCGCACAACGCGGGCACAACCTCATACTGGTAGCCCGCGACAAGAATCGGTTAGACGCTCTCGCAGAGGGGCTGCGGGAAAAACACAATGTCGCCATCGATGTACTTCAGGCTGACTTGACCCAAAGCAGTGACTTGGCGACCGTCGAGACACGCCTTCGCGATGATGCCAGCATTGGTATCCTGGTAAACAATGCTGGCGCGGCGCAATCCGGCAGCTTTATCGAACAGTCAACCGACAGCGTTGCTCATTTGGTGACGCTCAACACTACTGCCCTGGTCCGACTTGCCAGCGCTATCGCCCCACGGCTGGCACAAGCTGGAGACGGCGCGATTATCAACATAGGTTCAGTGGTTGGCCTGGCACCGGAGTTCGGCATGACGGTCTACGGTGCCACTAAGGCCTTTGTGCTGTTTCTATCACAAGGTATGAGCTTGGAATTGACGCCCAAGGGTGTCTATGTGCAAGCCGTCTTGCCAGCCGCCACGCGTACCGAAATCTGGGAGCGGGCAGGTATCGACATCAATACCCTGGCTGACGTCATGGAAGTGGGTGATCTAGTCGATGCGGCGCTGGTTGGTTTTGATCGTCGCGAGCCGGTAACTATTCCCCCCTTGCAGGATGCCGCCTGCTGGGATGCCTTGCAGGCTGCACGCCAGGGCTTACTGTCGCAGATTCGGCAATCCGATGTCGCCGAGCGATATAAAGCCAAGACGTAAAACATCGTGAAGCAAGCGCTGGCACTGGAGCGCCTGCAACGGCGATCTGACTTGCAGCTTTTCGACCTGAATCACGGGGCCAACATGCCTATTCAAAACACGAAAACTCAAAGCGGATCGCCCACTCGATTCGTCAATGCAGCGAATCAATGGATCAAGGCCAATGGAACGGCGTTCGCTTACCGAGACATGGGCCCCAACGACGGATTGCCGCTGGTTTTGCTGAATCATTGGGGCGCCGTGCTGGACAACTTCGACCCTGGGATCATGGACGGGCTCGCAAGCAGCAGACGCATCATCGCCACTGACTATCGAGGAGTCGGCGCTTCAGGTGGTATCGCCCCGACAACGGTCAGTGAAATGGCAAACGATGCCATCGCAGTGATACGTGCGCTGGGCTTTGAAAAAGTCGACCTGCTGGGGTTTTCCCTTGGCGGGTTTGTGGCCCAGGAAATCGTGCTGAACGCGCCTGACCTTGTGCGCAAACTGATACTGACCGGCACGGGGCCCGCCGGCGGTCACGGCATCGACAAAGTCTGGTCAGTGTCTTGGCCGCTGATGCTTAAAGGCTTGCTGACGTTGCGCGATCCAAAGACCTACCTATTCTTCACCTCGACAGCCAATGGTCGGCGGGCCGCCAAGGATTTTCTGAAGCGCTTGAAAGAGCGCAAGACGGACCGAGTTAAAAACCCTACGCCAACCGCGTTTATGCGGCAGTTGAAAGCCATTCATGCATGGGGCAGGCAGCCTGCGCAAAACCTTAGTCGCATACAGGTACCGACGCTGATTGCCAACGGTGATACCGACATCATGGTTCCGACGGTGAACTCCATCGACTTGGCAAGCCGGATCCCAAACTCACAGTTGGTCATTTACGAAGACGCCGGGCACGGCGGCATGTTTCAACATCATGCGGACTTCGTGATGAAAGTAACGGCATTCCTGGATCACTGAAGCGGCTTATTCCCCTTAAAAGCCATGAGAATTGAATCACCATGAAGGCATTTTTAATTGACCGTTACGGTAAAAAGAACGGACGTATCAGCGAGGTACCCGCCCCTGAAGTGGGTGCCCATGACGTTCTTATTCAGGTGTATGCCGCAAGCGTCAACGTGCTGGACTCGAAAATAAGTACAGGCGAATTCAAACTGATCCTGGCGTATTCATTTCCGTTGATATTGGGTAATGACTTGGCGGGAGTGGTGGTTAGCGTAGGGTCTTCTGTGCGGCGCTTCAAGCCGGGTGATGAGGTTTATGCACGCCCTCCTGAAGCGCGCATAGGCACATTCGCCGAGCTGATTGCGGTACATGAAGACGCACTGGCGTTGAAACCTAATAACCTCAGCATGGAAGAGGCCGCCTCCCTCCCGCTGGTTGCGCTGACGGCATGGCAAGTGTTGGTTGAAACCGCCAGGCTGAAACAAGGGCAGAAGGTGTTTATCCACGCAGGCTCCGGTGGCGTAGGCACCCTTGCCATCCAGCTCGCCAAGCATCTGGGCGCCTTCGTCGCGACAACCACCAGCACCCGTAATGTGGATTGGGTCAAGGCACTGGGAGCAGACGTTGTCATCGACTACAAGAAGCAAAACTTCGAAAGTGTCCTGCAAGACTATGACGTCGTATTGAATAGCCTGGGCGCTGATGAGCTGGAAAAATCGCTCACTATTCTGAAGCCGGGTGGTCAGCTCATCTCCATCTCGGGGCCACCGACTCCACAGTTTGCACAAGAGCAAAAACTGCCCTGGGTACTGGGCCTGGTTATGCGGATGTTGAGCAGCGGTATCCGCAGAAAAGCACGCAAAAAGAATATCAGCTATACGTTCGTATTTATGCGTGCCAGTGGCGCCCAACTAGGTGAGATAACGGCGCTTATCGAGTCCGGCATTATAAAACCGGTGATCGACCGAACGTTTCCTTTCGAGTCGACAGCCGACGCCTTGAGCTATGTCGAACAAGGAAGGTCAAAGGGCAAGGTCATCGTTAAAGTCAAATAGCTGCCCGTCCCTATCACTCCATTAAAGTCGGGGTCAGACACCATTATTTTAAATGTGGCCCTACCCCGATTTTCACTGGAACAGGGCGGGGAGTATGCGTTTGCGAAGTGAAGCATAGGGTGCCTCGGTGCCTAACTTGCTTTGCAAGTCAGCCAGGCGCTCCAGAAAAGACTGCTGAAGAACCGGGTAGTGTCCCCGAACCCAGCATCATGCAGCAGTTGCTGAACCGCCGCCTCGGAATGCGGCGGGTCAGCCCCCTGGAGGATTTTCCCGAGCTTGATCTTCACCTCCTCCGGGCTGGCGCCATGCTGCCGCCACCGTTGCCCCCAGGCCGCCAGCAATAACGGTTGGCTGGCATAAGCGTATTGATTCCCCGCGACAATCAGCGGTGCACCCGGTTTTAGATGGGCCCGAATGGAGCGCAGGATTTGTCGCTTGGCGTCATCACCATCAAGATGATGGAGTACGCCGATCAACGTGGCTGCGTCGTATGATTCGTCTGCGGCCAGGTCTTCAACGTTTCCAAGATGTATGACCGTTTTTTCAAGCAGGTTGTTTGCCGCTAACTGCTGCGTCGCAGCCCCCAGCATCGGCTCGGAGGGATCGACCGCAGTGAAGTGCCAACCTGGCTCCAGCGCGGCCATCGCAATAATCTCCTGCGCCGTACCGCCCGCGCCGACGACCAGTATCTTTGCCGATGTTCTCTCACCCAGGCTTGCCGCGAGCATGCATGCTGCGAGGTCCTGGCACGCGTCATAGCCTGCCAATGCGATACGGCTCTGCCTTGCGTATTCACTGGCGCGTGAGGTATCAAACTTTTCAGCAGCGTTGAGCGGGGATGATTTCAAGGTAACTCTCCAAGTCCTCAAATCAAGCTATCCCATGCTCTGGGATAATAAAAATTCATTAATTTCATGCGCTACATTCCTGCAAGGAATGCAGTCTTTGAAGGTTTTTCTCGTCTACGGCGCGGGGCCGAAAGCAGCCAACTCTGCTGTATTGCGTTAACGCACTGGATGAGGATTACTGGAGGCCGTTTCCAATCTTGAGATGACCCGCGATGTTCGAACTGGCCCCTATCTTGACGTACGTCGCCGTTGTGATCGGTCTCGGCCCCGCCTTAAGGAGAGCGGCATGACGGGTCAGGTACGGGTGCACATCACCTATGACGTGCAGACAGGTGGTAACGTCGAGAAGCAGGAGTTGCCCCTGGTGGTGGGCATTCTTGCGGACCTCTCCGGCAATGCAGCCGCCGCCCAGCCAACCGCGCTGGCTGAGCGTGGCTTCACCTCCATCGACCATGGCACCTTTGACCAAGTCCTGGCGGCAATCAATCCTCGGCTGAGTTTCACCGTTGAAAATCCGGGCGGCGCTCGCCAGGTCAACCTCTCCTTCAAGAGCCTCAACGACTTCAACCCGCGTCATATCGCCGACCAAATCGAAGACCTCATAGGGCTCGATGAACTCGACCAGTACCTGCGCGCGCAACTGAACCTGATTCTGCACGCACCAGAACTGCAAAAACTCGAAGCCTCCTGGCGCGGCCTCCATCAACTGCTCATCAACACCAGGACCGCCACAGCAGTGACGTTTCGCCTGCTTGACGTGACCCAGGAAGCGTTGCGCCTGGAGCTTGAGGCTGCCGTGACGTTCGACCAAAGCGCCTTGTTCAAGCTGCTCTTGCAGGCCGGTAACGCTGGCGACGAACCCTTCGGCGTAGTGATGGCCGATTTCGAGTTCGGCCGCAGCCCGGCAGACATCTCGATGCTGGGTCAGTTGTCCGCCATCGCCGAGGCTGTGCATGCGCCCTTCATTGCCGCGGCCAACGCCCAATTGATCGGGCTGCAATCCTTCGAAGACCTGAACAAGGTGAATAATCTGGCCTTGACGTTGCAGAGCGATGCAATGGCTGATTGGCGCGCCTTGCAGAGCGCCGAGGGTTCGCGGTCTCTCTATCTGACCCTGCCACGCTATCTGTGCAGGCGCCCTTACGACCCAATCAACAACCCGGCTGCGGGCCTGCCGTCATTCCATGAATGTTCGGCCGGCCTGTGGGGCAACGCCGCCTGGTTACTTACCCGGCGCATTGTCGATGCCTTCGCCCAGCATCGCTGGTGGCCCGAAACGTTGGTTACCGACGGTTTTCCCGTCGCTACCTGCCCGACAGAAGTGGCGATAACCGCGGCAAATGCACACTCGCTCGGCGCCTTGGGCTTTATTGCACTGACTCATCGGCCCGACAGCGATGAGGCAGTATTTGCTGGCGGACAAAGCCTGCCTTGCTTGCTGGATGCATCGCGCTTTGCGCTTTACATGACAGTCATCATGCGCAGCAAAATCGGCAGCTTCATGACGCATAGCAATGTGGAGTCTTATCTAAATAACTGGATCAGCCAGTACGTTTTGATCGACGACAATGCCTCCCCCTCCATCGAAGCAACCTATCCGTTGCGGCACGCACTGGTCAGCGTCACGGATGTACCCACAGCCCCCGGCAGCTATAGTGCGACGGTATGGCTGCGGCCGCATTTCCAACTGCAAGGGCTAACGGCCTCGATTCGTCTGGTGATCAGCTTGCCGACCTGAGAGGCCCACGAACCCGACAGGCTCATCACTGCGCAGCAAACCGATGCCTTTTTATCCGGTACATATCCCCATCCGCATGGCTGAGCAGCGTGTCGGCATCCTCCCCATCCGCCGGATAAAAGGCCACGCCGATACTGCAGGATGGCATCTTCAGCCCGCCAAACTCAGCGCCCAGCGGCTCGGCCATGACCGCGAGTATCTGCCCCACCTTCCCGGAAACGGCGTCCTGCGACTGGATATCCGTCAGCAGCACCGTGAACTCATCACCGCCCATCCGGGCCACCAGGTCGCTCTCACGCACGCAGCCTTCCAGCCGTCGTGCAATCACGCAGAGCACACGATCGCCTACGGCATGGCCATGCACGTCGTTGATGCCCTTGAAGTCATTGACGTCCAGAAAGAGCAACGCCAGCGTGGTGTTGTGATGCTCTGCTGCTTGCAGGGCCACATCCAGTCGGTCATTGAACAGCGACCGGTTGGTGAGGGCCGTCAGCGGATCGTGATGAGCAAGAAAACGTAACTCCTCCTCAGCTTGCGTAAGGGCCGTGATGTCCCGCGCAACACCGATCCGCGCGCCTACCTCTTCAGACCAGAAGGCCGCCCACAGGATGTGCACGACGCTGCCATCCTTGCGGATATAACGGTTGCGGAAGTCGACGTGAGGTTTGCCATTCATGACCCGCACGATCGAGGCGCGGGTTCGCGCCAGGTCCTCAGGGTGCATGTAGTCGGTGATCAGGGTGCCGGTCAGCTCGTCGGCGCGGTAACCCAGCAACGCTTCGCAGGCATCACTCACAAACACAATCTGGTTTTCACTGTCGACAACAAACACCGTATCCAGCATCAGGTGGATCAGTTTGGGATAGAGGGCTTGCAGGTCAACGGCCATAGGTCAGGGCGTCCGGTTCAGATTCGCCGATCATAGCCCGATCATGAAGAGAGGCGAAAAGGAATCATAGCGGCCCGCAAAATAGCCGCAGGCAATGTTGCTGCCCCAACTGAGTCGCCACCAACAGGCTGCGCCACCCTTCGAGGTCGTAGAACAGCGCCCGCCAGAGCAGCCACAACCAGTGGTAGTAGAGGTGGAACACGAACCAGATCATTCGGCGACTCGGATTTTATAATGAACGAATGATTGCTATGCTGAACAATAGGCAGCAGTGCGTCAATCCAATTCAGGATGATTTAAGAAACAAATGACCGATATAACGAACAACCCGATCAGCAACACACCGAGCCGAATCGACCTGCTGGCCCTGTCGATCAAACGCGAACGCCAGTGCGCCGGGCTTTCGTTGACCGAACTGGCGAAGCGCGCCGGGGTGGCGAAGTCGACCTTGTCGCAGCTGGAGTCAGGGATCGGCAACCCGAGCATTGAAACCCTGTGGTCGCTGGCCACGGCGATGGGCTTACAGGTGACCCGGTTCTTCGAACAGCCCCAGCAGCACCTGAGGGTGATTCGCGCCAATGAGGGGCTGACGACCTATTCCGAAAATGCCCACTACGCGGCGACACTGCTTGCGGATTGCCCGGCGGGCGTGCGGCGCGATATCTATCGGCTAAAGGTGCAGCCCGGCGAAGTGCGCGTGTCCCAACCC
>NZ_NIXO01000041.1 GCF_002204795.1 Pseudomonas sp. K2I15 | reverse complement strand
ACGGTAACCCGCTCACCTCGCACCTGTTCAAATCCGGCCGCGAACATCAACGCCAACAAGGCCAACTCCTAAGCCACTACCACTACGACGACCAGGGCCGCCTGCACGCCCACGCCATCACCCAACAGGAACAACGTCACCAGCGCCGCCAATACGACTACGACCAACGCGGCAAGCTGACCCGCATCCTCGATACCCGCAAAGGCCAGCACGACTACCACTACGACCCACTCGACCGCCTGACCCGCGCCAACCACTCGCACGACCTGCAGGAACGCTTCGCCCACGACCCGGCGGGCAACCTGCTGATGCAGGACCGCGTCGGGCCGAGCGTGATCAAAGGCAACCGCCTGCTGATGCAAGGCGATCGTCATTACGACTACGACGCCTTCGGCAACCTCCTACGGGAACGCCGGGGCTGCGACCAGCAGTTGGTCACCGAATATCGATACGACTGCCAACACCGACTGATCGCCGTCAGCCAACCCGACGGCAGCCAGGCCAGATATCGCTACGACCCGTTTGGACGACGCATCGCCAAAACCCTCAACGCCCAGACCACTGAGTTTTTCTGGCAAGGCGACATGTTGGTCGCCGAGCACAGCGCCGATCACCACCAGAGCTACCTCTACGAACCCAACAGCTTCCGTCCGTTAGCACTGCTACAAGGCTACGGCCCGGAAGCCGTAAAACCCTTCCACTACCAACTCGACCACCTCGGCACCCCACAAGAACTCACCGCGCCCGACGGCGAGATAGTGTGGTCCGCGCACTACCGCGCCTACGGCCAAATCGCGAAGCTGGACGTCAATACCATCACCAACCCAATGCGCTTTCAGGGCCAATACTTCGACCCGGAAAGCGGGCTGCACTACAACCGCCATCGCTACTACAATCCGGACGTTGGACGCTATCTGACGCCCGATCCGGTGAAGCTGGCGGGCGGGCTGAACGGATACCAGTACGTGCCCAACCCGACGGGGTGGGTGGATCCGTTAGGGTTGAGTACCTGTCCGGGAGGGGATGGATGTAAGCCGACACACCGTGCTGAAGATCCAGCAAGCAAAGCCAAGGTAAACGAAGGCGACGTAGAGCCTCCTAAAGGCTCCGATAGTAAGCTCTCAAGAAATGCAGCCTTTAGAAAAGCTAAAGAGATTGGCGGTATTCCACAAAGTACGCAGCCTATAGCGGTTCAGCGGGACAAGATTCGTGATCAAGATAAATATATTTCGGGAAGAATATACGTTTTCAGCCTTAGAAAAAATCATATCACCAAAATTTATGAACACTCCCTAGGTCATATAGAGGGCAATCACGGACCACACTTCAACACGAAAAATACAGTCAACGGATTAAAGGTACCGTTGAGGATTGGTGACGACTCACATACATATTTTAAGGGAAAACCATGAAAACAGCATATATTATTGAGACCGGAATAAAGCCTTGGGACCAGATAGAACAAATAGGCGACGCACAGTTTTCCACGCTAACCTTAATCGACCATGACTTTCGCTGCGTTTGGGATTCCTGGTGCAACGTGGCGGAGTGCTTAGTAGAAGAATGGCCGATCAAGCGGGAATGGCGGTCGATAGGATGGGGAGATTTTTGCTCCAAGACCGAGGAGTACCTACTAAAAAAAGAATTGGCTGGCCAGATAAAAAATGGAGACCTATTCGGAAAAAATGATAGCACCAACATATATTCCATAATAAAAAACATTCCAAACTGCCCCAGAAATATAATAAATTCCGCACTGGAAGGTTCAAGCGAAACAATTTTGATTATGCAAAAATCAGTCCCTTTAATAGAACAGCTTTGGACCGACATGACTATTTTCGAAAAAAAAGTGACCACCGAAAATATAAAAACCTTCCTTGAGATTCATCCACAAACCGTGGTTTGCAGGTTCTTTGATTCAGAAACGCATGCCGCCTCACAATTTATAAGCATGATTGATTTTCAAGAGAAATTAGTGAGCACAGTCAAAAAAAATGAAATCCGAGAAATTACCCAACAGGATGTCTACAAGTACATTCACACCAAATCATAAACCAACACCTGAATCCGCTATAAACGTAACAATAAAAAACGTTCCAACAAAGGAAATTTTCTCTGTAAAAATAATAAAAGATAGCGGGAACTTCGTATTTCAAGCCATTGCCAAAAAACCCCTAATAACGTTCAAAGTAAGATTCATATCTTTATCTGGCCATTCAGTCTACGTGAACGGACCATAGGATAATAAAATTTTCAAAAAATGAAATAGCCACACACAGTCAAAAGGTCAAGACAATGAAAAATAAAAACTTGGACAGTTTAATCCATGAATATCCAGGCCAAGTAAATAAGACGACCGATTTACTTGAGCACACATTCGGAACAAAAAACATTCTCCGGCTATGGCGTAGCGACAAACTCCCGCAACGCGGGAGGATCACTGATAATATCTCCTACGAACTACACGGAATTGGCTGCAGAGTCGATTTTTCCGGAATATGTATCGATTTCGACTACGGTCCACATGAAAGAGTGGACGGCTTCGATCCATGGCGGCTTTACATATACGCATGCGAAGTACCACATAGATATAAAAAATACACTAACCAGAACACACCAAAACTAGAATTCAATAATTATATAGCGCAAGGGAAAGCCGAAAGGCTCACCGACTCCATGTCCAACTTATACTTCCTAAAGCCTTGACTTCCTGCATGCCCCCTGACTTTTCGCTGTCAGGCGGGCTATCAGTTCGTACAGTTCAAGCCTTCATTCAGTTGCGGCCCGGTCAATTCCACGCCACCACCAACAACCCCGCCCCCAACACCAGACACAACGGCGAATAAAAAAACGTATCCAGTCGCGCAAACCGCGACCCGCCGACCTTCTTGAAAAACCCCACCAACTCCGAATCCCCAATCGCCCGGGCAAACATCACCAGGGCCACCGCGCTGATCCCCCATTGCAACGCATGATTGGACACCGGCTCGAAATACAACCCCGCCCGCAAACACACCAGCACCGCAATCGCCACCAACCCCACACCCACCAGCAATGTCCCCAACGCCGATGGCTTGAACGCCGGGCGTGGCCCGCTGGCGAACTCACCCGGCAGCTGCGGAATGGCCGCTGCCACACCCAATTTGCCACCGGCGGCCCAGTACAAATGCACCAGGCTGATAAAACCAAACACCCCGACAATCCATCGCGCGACTAAAAAGCTCATGACCGGATATCCTTGGAAAAGTCCGGGAGAGGATAGACCTCTTGAGATTTTTTGCAGGCAATTCGTCGGCGGCTGATGGTAAAGTGCCGCCCCATGAAACTCGCCCGTACCGACCGCTCGCTCATTGCCTGGATGCTCTACTGCTGCGTCCTGTTCAATGTGTTCGCCTGCAGCATCGGTCACGGGCAGATGGTCGGGATGCAGCTCAACGGCATCGGCGGCCAGTTCTGTACGGTGGACCCGCGCACCCAGGCCCCGGCGCCTTACAAGTCCACCGATGAATCCCTGCCCACGCTCTCAAAAGCCTTCGGCTGCCCACTGTGTTCCACCGGTGGCATGGGCCCGGCGCTCAGCTCCAGCCTTAATGTGGCCGTGCTGCCGCAACCCCCTGCGCCGCCGCCGGCAATCGTTGCCAGTGCCGACATTCCTGCCCGCTTCACCTGGCCTGCGGCTAATCCGCGCGCCCCACCTGCCTTCACCTGATACCTGCGCTTTTTTGATCTGCACCTGTTGCCGTCTCCCTCGGGAGTACGGGCGGCTGTGCGTTGTTTTCAAGCCATGTTTTTCAGGATTCAACCATGAAACATTTACCCCTTTTGGCGGGCCTGTTCGGCTGCGTGCCTGTCAGTGCCTGGGCGATTGAGTTGGCACCGACCACCATTGATGGCGAGCAAACCGGCGAACCCGGCCTGGCTTTGGATCAATCCAGCGGCATGGCTTCGCGCCTCGGGCTGAGCGTGCGGGAAACCCCGGCGTCCATCGCCATTGCCAATCGCAACGACATCGAGCGCCGAGGCGCCAAGACGTTTCAGGAGGCAGCCAATACCTTGCCCGGGGTCAACGCCAGTGCGCCGCCGGGGTTTGGCGGGTTTATTTCCTATCGGGGTTTTACCAGCAGCCAGATCACCCAGATGTTCAATGGCGTCGCCGTCGCCGGCGGCCTTGCTCGCCCAGTGGACGCGTGGATTTATGATCGGGTCGAATTGGTCGGTGGCCCCTCCTCCCTGATCAACGGCGCCGGTTCTGTCGGTGGCTCGCTGAACTACGTGACCAAGCTGGCCACCCGTGAGGAACAGGCCGCCGAAGGGCAACTGACGTATGGCAGCTACGACACCGCCGGCATGGCCTTCGGCCTGAACCACGCGCTGACCGAACCGGGCGCCGAGGTGCAGCATTACGCGCGCCTGGACGTAAGCCGCAACACCAACCACACCTACATCGATCGCCAGCAGCGCGATGCCTGGAGCGTGGCGTTTTCCCTGCTGAGTGATTTCACGCCCAACCTGTCCCATACCCTGGCGCTGGAATATCAGGACGAACACGAAGACAGCCCCTACTGGGGCACGCCGGTGCTCAACCCGAAGTCGGGCGAGTTGAAGATCGACAAGCACAACCGCTTCAACAACTACAACGTGGCTGACGGCCGTTATGAGCAACGCACGATCTGGGTACGCTCGATCATCGACTACCGGATCAATGACAGCACCACCCTGAAAAACACCCTCTATCACCTCGACAGCCAGCGCGACTATCGCAACCTGGAAACCTACCAGTACAACGCCGATAACAGCGCGGTGAATCGTTCAACGGCCTACCAGGTGCGCCATCAGGGCGAGCAGAACGGCAACCAGTTCGAGCTGCGCCATGAAGACACGTTCTTCGGCTTAAACACTACGTGGTCGGGCGGCTTTGAGTACAAGGTCAACAGCACCACCAGCAACCCACTGAACGTACCGGGCAAAAACACGGTGGACCCGAACAACTACGATCCGGGGCATTTCTATGATCTTCCCGGCACCAAACCCGGCTTCGACCCGGACAAGACCAACGCCGTCACCACCAAGGCGCTGTTCGTGGAAAACCGCCTGGGCCTGACCGACAAACTGTCGCTGCTCACCGGCCTGCGCTACGACGCGATTGACCTTGAGGTCACCAACCACCGGGACATCACCGCCAGCAACCCGCGGCACGTCAAACGCAGTTGGGAGCCGGTGACCGGGCGTATTGGCCTGACCTATCAGTTCATTCCCCAAGCCAATGTGTACGTGCAATACAGCACCGCCGCCGAACAGCCGACCAGCACCACCCAGGTGTTCGACGTGTCCACCGGCAAGCAGTGGGAAGTGGGTAGCAAGTTTGATTACCTGGATGGGCGTGGTTCGGCCACCGTCGCCGCCTACAAGATCGAGCGCAAGGACTTCGCCGTCACCGACCCACAGGACCCGACCAACAGCATTCCGGTGGGCGCGCAGTCGTCCAAAGGGATCGAGTTGGCCAGTTCGTTGCGGGTCACGCCCAAGCTATTGGTGGAGGGTAACTACGCCTGGGTCGATGCCGAGTACGAAGACTTCAACGAGAAAATCGCCAGCGGTGCCGTGGTGTCGCGCAAGGGCAATACGCCGACCAATGTGCCCAAGCAGGTGGGTAATCTGTGGCTGACGTATGACTTTGCAGAAGATTGGCAAGGGGGCGTGGATGCGCGGTATGTGGCGTCGGTGTATGCCGATAATGCCAACACGCTGACGGTGCCGGCGTATACCTTGTTCGGCACATTCTTGACCTACAAGGTGGATAAGCACACCTCCGTGACGGGCCGGGTGCGCAACCTGACGAATGAGGTGTATGCCGAATTTGCCCACGTGTCGCCGGCGTATTACCTCGGGTCGCCGAGGACGTTTGAGCTGGCGGTGCAGACGAAGTTCTAAAGTCAGCAAGTTTCAAGGTAGGAATGAGACCAGTGTGAGAGCAGCTTGCTCGCGAACGCGGTGCGTCAGTCAATATATCAGGCGACTGATCCACCGCGTTCGCGAGCAAGCCCGCTCCCACATTTTTGATCTCAATCGGGCAGTTAGATGGGGGTTACTTCAGGCTCGCTTGCACCTTCTGCGCCACATCCTCAGTCAACCACGCCTTCCAGATCTCAGGATGATCCTTGAGGAATGCCTGGGCGACTTCTCGCGGCTCGCTGTGTTTTTCGCTCATCTGCGCCAGCGCCTTGTTCAGCGGCTCGATCGGAAAGTCGACCTTGGCAAAGAATTCGGCGATCTGTGGGTGTTCCTTCTGGAACGGTGTGGACACACCAATGCTCAGCTTGGAGGCGAGGGAGCGCGTGGGTTTCGGATCAGGATTGTCCGCATCCGTCAGCGTCTTCCAGGCCTCTGCATCAAACGGCGGCTCTTCCAGCTGGATCAGCTTGTAGCGCCCCATCAGCGGCGTAGGCGACCAGTAGTAGAACAGCACCGGCTTGCCACGGCGGATCGACGAGGCAATCTCGGCGTCCAGCGCGGCACCTGAACCACTGCGGAAATTCACATAGCTGTCGTCAAGCCCGTAGGCCTTGAGCTTTTGCTTGTTGACGACTTCCGAGGTCCAGCCAATCGGGCTGTTAAGGAAACGGCCCTTGGTCGGTGCTTCCGGGTCCTTGAACACGTCCTTGTAGCGCGCCAGGTCCTTCACGCTGCGCAGTTCCGGTGCCAGGGGCTTGATGCCTTTGGCCGGGTCGCCCTTGACCACGTATTCCGGCACCCACCAGCCTTCAGTGGCGCCCTTGACGATATCCCCCAGGCCCGCCACTTTGCCTTCAGCCTCGGCCTTGACCCACACCGGGCTGCGGCCGGCCCATTCTTCGCCGATCACCTGGATGTCGTTTTTCGCCAGGGCGGTTTCCAGGGTGATGGTGGTGCCGGGCAAGGTGTCGGTGGGCAAGTCATAGCCCTTTTCGACAATCACCCGCAGCACCTCGGTGATCAGGCTGCCACTTTCCCAGTTCAGGTCCGCAAAATGAATCGGCGCCTGGGCGGCCGATACCGGCAGCGACGCCACCGACAGACTCAGGGTCGTCAGTGAGGCCGCCAACAGCGTTCGAATTCCTTTCATGCTTTGCACCTCATGCCTACAGCAATAGCGGACGGCTTTGCTGTAACACCGCGAAGCCTCTGAATACTTAAGTCAACTCAACTGTAGTAGAGGTTCCGGGGAACAGGGCATGTCGCCTGTTTTTACGGCGGATTGTTCAGGCGCTGCAACTCGCGGCGCACCATGCTGGCGTACTCGGCGGGCTTGAGTTCATACAACTGGCCGGCGACCCAGTTTAACCAGGCGCCCTGCAACTCGGACTTGCGGGCAAACAATTGAGCCGCCATGGCTTGGGCATCGAACAGGTGCTGCTCGTGGAACTGCGCCCTACCCTGGCTCATTACTCGCTGGCCTTGAAGGTCACGAGTTCACCCTTGCGCCATTTGGCGGCCTTGCCGGTGACGGCCTTCAGGGTTTTGGTCAGGCCTTCTACCAGTTGCTCATTGGCGGCGAACACCAACATCACGCTGTGGCCTTCCTTGAACACGATGCCCTGGCCTTCGGTCGAAGAAACAAAGGCGTAATCGCCCAGGCCATACACCGTCAACTTGATATCGCGAAACTTCAGCTCGAACTTGCCGCCTTCGCGACTGGGCAATACAGCAGCCCGGAAATGATCACCCACCTTGAGTTCCAGTCGTGGCTTGTCATCCACGACCAGAGCGGTTTCGGTATCGATCTCGGCGATGTAGATACCTTCTGGCGTCTGCTCAGTGATGTAGACGAAACGGGATTGAAACTGCTTGACCAACTTTGCGCGCAAATCACCCAGCACGAACAACGCGTGCATATCCAGATTACTGACTGCCAAGGAAACGCCCCCACATCAAAAGGGTGCTGTCCGCCCAAGCGGGCAGCACAAAAAAACGGCCGAAACGGCACGATCACACAACCAATCCACTGAAAAAAACTGAAGAAGATCACGCTGCCAAGCCATAAGACTAGTACAGGCGTGCCCGACGCACCTTACGCAGGTCGCCAGGCATTGCAGGAAATCACAGGTTTAACGGCCAGAGAATACTGGCCGACCTACTTCAGACAATAACCCTTTAAAAAATGCAGTTTTCCGACATCCAACACAGAAGCTAATGCTTTGGATGGAACCGGACGCCGGATACCGACGACAATACTAAAACAGCAACACGGGTTAAAACCACCCGAAATACTGCAAGCGGGTCCGCAAGATCGATCGACAGGAGCAGATTATGCAACGACCTCAACCGATTGCCACACCGTCCAACACGGGTTCATCTTTTCTGGATGACGGCCAATTCTACTCCCTATACACCCACGGCGGTTGCCTGCATTCGGTTCTGTACCGGGTGGTACCTGCCGGAAAGAACTTCTTCCATATCCTGGAAGTGCCCAGCGGGCGGATCAAAGGCTTTCGTAGTGGCCATAGCCAGGCTTGCGAACTGGCCAGACAATTGGAAGCGATCCTGTACGCAACCCAAGGGTGAACCCCGGCGTTGTCGTTTCGTCATCTGGTTGACTTTACTGCGCCGCCAGCGCGTAACAACTGCCATACTGGTCCGTCCATTGAGATTTGTCCCCTTGCGGTTCAGGTTTCATCAGCGCAATCACCTCCAAGGGAAGGCTATACGTGACGGAATTTGATATTGGCGAATTTTTCATCCATGGCGAAGCCAGGGAAGTAGACGGTGAGTTCCAGGCCGTGATTGTGATGCGGGCCAAGCCCCCCCTGACCACCGTGACGACCCACCAAGTAGAGAAGGACCGCTGGTTCAAAACCGTAGACGCCGCCAACACGGCTGCCAAAGATGCCGCAAAAGCCCTTAAAGCCGCCGTCGATTCAGGCGCGCTGACCTCCTGAGCACCCGGCGCGATAATCCGATCGAACTCTGCCCCGCCACAACCCTCCCATGCATACGATGATCAGCCTGCATGGAGAACGATATGGACGCGCCGACTTACACCCTCGAAGACTTGTTTGAACAACTTGGACTGGAGTCCTCCCCGGAGGCGATTGACGCCTTCATCGGCGAACACACCTTGGCCAATGACGTAAAGCTGATCGATGCGGATTTCTGGTCGCCGCAACAAGCCCAATTCCTTAAAGATGAACTGCGTGAAGACGCGGTTTGGGCGATCGCGGTCGACGAACTGAACCAGCGCCTGCACCAGCCACGCTGATCCCTCAATGCAGGCTGTCTGATTGCTCCAGGCGCAACAACGCCTCCCAGGCAGCCCTGCACTCTTCGGCTTCATTGCGACTGGCGAACGCCGTGCCGCGCTGCTCGCCGTTAAGCAACACCACCCAACAGGCCTTGCGCCCCAGCGCGCGCAGGGTGGGCGGTACGCCACTGCCAATCATCACGGCGACATCGACTTTGGTTTGCATGGTGAGCCTCCAGAGAATTAGTTAGCTGGCTAACTATGTTCGCCATGCTACGGTTTTCCTCCAGTTGGAAAAAGCTATCCCCGGAATAGCTCCCTTGCATAACCTGCAACAATCGCCCTCGATAAATCAGCGGCCCTCGGGTTTGTAGCCCAGGCGCAAGCCCCCCCAATGCCGGCCCTTGACCGTAATCGGCACCGACAAGTCATGCATCAGCTCGCCAGTATCGCGAGTGTAGGTTTGCAGCAACACCGCCTGCTGGTGGCTGCCACACCGAATGCCGGTGCGGTCTTCGAACTTACGCTTGGTGCGGTTTTGTACCGCGTCCACCTGGGCATCGCCGGTCAATGTTTGGGAAAACACCTTGTTGTGGGTCGGCACATAACCCTGTTGCGTGCAGGCAATTGCGAACACCAGCCCCTCATGTCGGGGCAATAAAGCTTCCTGAATGGCCGGCAGCACCTGGTCGGTGTAGCCGTCGAAACGCGTGTGATATTTGCTCGGCCGAGTGTTGGGAATGGGTGTGTAGCTGCGGTCGAACAGGTCATCGAGGCTGATTCGGTTTTGCAGCACGTCGGCTTCAAACTGCGCGGCGATACGGCTCGCCCCTTCGCGGGCCAGGTCATAGATGCGCTGGTGGTAGTCGTCCAGGCCGACTTCGGCGAGGCGCTCGCTGATGGTTTCGGCCTGCCCTTCCATTTGTATCGCGGCGGCGGCCAGCTGTTGGGTCTGCTGGTCACTGATAGTCAAATCACTGCGCATCTGCTCCACGGCATGGAACAGGCTGTCGAGTTGGGTGCGGTTGGTGTCGGCGCCTTGGGCGATTTCATGGACTTGCCCTTCCACATCCGCCGCCAGGGTGGCAATGCTCTCCAGTTGCTCACCGGCGTGCTCCACCTGTTCTACACCGGATTGCAAATCCACCGACAGTTGGCGGATCTGCTCCACCACCTGTGCGGTACGCTGTTGAATGTCCGCCACCATCACCCCGACTTCATCGGTGGCCGTGGCGGTTCGCCCGGCCAGGCCGCGCACTTCGTCGGCGACGACCGCAAACCCGCGACCATGCTCACCGGCCCGCGCCGCTTCAATCGCTGCGTTCAAGGCCAGCAGGTTGGTCTGGCTGGCGATCGACTGGATCACCAGGGTGACGCGCTGGATTTCTTCGCTGCGCTGGCTCAAGGCCTCGATCAATTGGCGGCTGTCGTTGGCACGCTGGCTGAGCTGATGCATGCGGGTGATCGATTGCGCCAGTACCTCACGCCCTTCGGTACTGCGCTGATGCGCCTGGCTGGCAGCGCCGAGGGCCTGGCGGCTCAGTTGCGAGGTGACCTTCTCGGTGCCAATCATCACTTCTGCACTGCTGACGATCTGCCTGGCCGCGCTTAATTGTGATTGCAACCTGGCCGCCAGCTGCTTGACCGAATAGGCCACGCCTGCGGCAGACAGCGCGTTATGGCTGGTGGTGTATGAGAGGTCGCGGGTCAGCTCGCCGATGGCATCGGTGGCTTCGGACGGTGCAACGCTTTGGGTGCGATATTTCAGGCGGGGCAGCCAGATCAGCAGCAAAGCCACCGGCAGGCACAGGTAAATCGAGAGTTGGGCGAACGCCAGGCCCAGCAGCAACAGCACCAGGGCGGTACTTTGCAGGAGCGGCGTCAACCAGCCGGGCAACTGTCGCGTCACCGTTGGTGGTGACACTGCTGCACCCATGAGAGATCCGTCTCCAGCCATGTTCGTTACCCCGCTGCTTGTCGTTATTTTGACTGCATTAGACGCCACTACGTAGCCATTATCCATGGGCCTTTAGTGGGGGGCTTGCAGCAGATCAATAGACAGGGGTAATACGGGCGAAATCTTATGTAGGAGCAAGCTTGCTCGCGAAGAACCTGAGAGCACCGTTGGGTATCAGGTTTCCCGCGTTATCGTTAACGACCTTCGCGAGCAAGCTCGCTCCTACAAGGACGGCATCAGGCTTGACGCTGGTGCTTGTCGATTTGCTCGTGGCGCTCTTGCGCTTCGATGCAGTACTTGGTGGTAGGGCTGATCAGCAGGCGCTTGAGGCCGATAGGCTCGCCGCTGTCATCGCACCAGCCGAAGGAGTCTTCCTTGATACGACCCAGGGCCTGCTCAAGTTGCGGCAGCATGCGCTGGTCGCGGTCGATGGCATTGACCAGCCAGGTACGCTCTTCTTCGACAGAAGCAGCGTCAGCCGGGTCAGCCGGGGTGTCCAGGCTTTCAATGGCGATGCGGTTCTGCTCGATGCGCTCGTGGTGTTCCACCTTCATGTCTTGCAACAACTGCTCAAAAAAAGCGTGCTGCTCGGCATTCATGTAGTCATCCGCCGGCATGGCCAGCAACTTTTCCTTTGTCATTGATTTCTCTATAAAAAATACGTGCATTAAGGCGAATAAGGGAGCGTTCCGGTAAGCCCTTGCAGGTCTCGGAAAGGCGCCGTCCATTTCAAGCGCCACCCGGCACTCAATTTACGAGGGGCGGCAGTCTAAGGCCGAGTTGAGGGCTCAGCAACTGAAATGACAGGCATTTTTTCCAAGATAACCCCCAAAAGCACCAGGACGGGCTCGGCGAACGGTCATCGGAGTGCGTTTATAGCAAGAAATTCAGTGTTGTGGAGCTATATAGAAGACAAACGGTTGAATCAGGCCATCAATTAGCCGGCAATAGGTAAGTACCCCCTGGCAGGAATCAGCACCGGTATAGATAGAGGCACCCCGTTTTTTGAAATAAGGATGCTTCATGCCTATCAACCTTAGCGCTGCTGCCAGAACGGTCAGCGCACAATTCGCCTCAAGACCGACGCTGGAAATCATCACCCGGCAACACCTCGCCGAGTTGATCAAGCAACGCTATCCAACGCTCTCAATCGACCTGTCCCACACCCAAGTGGCCACGCCCCATCCGGAGGGTGGCTGGACATTGCGCCCCCTGATGCCCGGCGTGCTGGGCTTTCTCGGCACCGGCACCGCGCTGGACCTGAGTGACCGTCACGGCCAGTCGTGCTTCTTGAGCGACGCCCCACCGGCCCGTCTCAAGCTGCCAGCGTCCGACGCCAACCACCTTGAGATGAGCGTCATCGACGGCTTGATCCAGGCGCTGCCGCTGACCTTGCCCCTCGCGCTGCAAGATGCCCTGGCCACTTACTGGTGGGAAGCGGCCGATACCGGCGTCACACGTTGGCGCTGGCTTGCCGATGTGCTGGCGGACAACCTCAGAATCGCTGCCATCAGCCAGCCGCTCCTGGAGGCGCCAGCGCGGGAAATGCTGGAGCAGCTTCTCAACTGCCCCGACCGCGACGAACGACTCAGCCGCTACGGTGCCGACACGGTGCATGCCTATTGCCCACAGGTGACGCTCAAGGGTGCAGCACAGACGCACACCGTACTGAGCCCGCAACTGCTCCTGGCGCAAGCAACCAATGGCAGCACACGGGTTTTATCGTGCAGGCCTGGCGGTCGCGTTGAGCGCTTTTCCTCTATGGACAGTTGCCTCGACACCTGGGGCCATCAGATCGCGCGGCCTTACCTGATTGAACAGGTCACCGCCCAACGCGTAGAGCCGGACGGCAACATTTTCGACACCCTCGCGGCGCTGATACTCAACCAGCAATTGGAAGACCTCGGCGCCCTCACCCTGCCCGCCCGTACGGGTTTGAATACACTGCGAGCGCTGTGCCTGGAGATCAGCGACCCCTCCGGCTATTTTCTGAATGCATCACCGCCGCCCTCCGACGCCCTGAACTCACTGCGCGGGCAAATGCCCGTGTGGTTGCAGAACGCGCCTGCCACCGACCGGATAAGCTACGGCCGCTACAGCCTCGCACTGGCCAGCGCAAAAAAGCGCAGCAACGGCCGTACCTACCTCAGCGACATTCCCGACATCCGCACCTTCACCACCGATGCACTGCTGCAACAGCTCAAGCGCGACGAAATCAGGTTCGATAACGTAACGCCCGGGCAGTCCAAAGCCGCGCAGTTTCATCCCGACGACCTGCAACTCACGTTCACCGTGGCCGCCGGCTACCCGGGAGGCGCGGGTTTCGTGGAACAGGTTCCAATGAGCCTCACCGACCTGGCAATCAAAAACCTGCAAGGCCAGCCCCACGGCCAGCTCACGGTAAAACACCGCCACGCCCATGCCCTGCCTACCTGGCTGACGCCCGACTACATCAACGCTCGGGGAGGCCTGATCGAACAGGTCGACATCGGTAAAAACTATCCCGCCTTGCTCAATACGCAGCTACTGGGTGACAGCGACCAGGCACGCCTGCGCGCCATACGTTTTGCCGAGCAAACCGTCGTGCAGTTGCCGCTGCTGGCACTTGAGCTGAGCCTTAAGGGTGAAAACGGCGTGTCCCACCTCGGCGCTCGCTACATCGCCGCGTTAATGGGCGAGCAGGCCAGGGACCGCCAGGTCGATGGCCAAGTGATCGTGATTCGCCCGTTGGCCCTGCGGCGTAAACCGCAGGCCACCCCGGATGTGGTGAACAGCATGTACATCATTGAACCGGAGAATGCCCTCGCCGGCCCGCATATCCTTTACCGGCCGTTATACCCCGAGATGCTCAGGCAATTCGCCACCCGCGAGGCGTTGCTGAATGCCATCGCCAGCCCTGGCGAGTTACAAGCCAGCGTATTGACCTGGCTAACCGACGGGGCCAGGCCGATTTATGACAACGGAGGGTTCCAGGAGCCTCATTACCCGCGCTTTGGCATGGGCGACGAATTCAGCGTGCCAGACGTTCCGAAACCTGCCGAACTGGCCACAGATGGCATCGGCGAAGAGCTGCTGCAATTTTTGTCCAACGGCCAATTGATGCAGTACTTATATGGCTGCAATGCGCGCGCGCTGGTTGATCAGGCGGACCGCGAATCGGTTTCCAACCATCAGAGCCGCTGGGGTGTACTGCTTGAAGGGGCCGGCCTGCTGTTCAACACACTGCTGCTGCCACTGGCCCGCGGACCACTGATGCTCACCGGCTGGCTGCTGAGCCTGATGAGCAGCGCCAGCCACGATATCCCGGCCCTCAACAGCGACGACCCGGTGACCCGGGAGCAGGCGCTGGTAGACCTGCTGCTCAACGTGGGAATGCTCCTGGTGCATCTGGCTCCTACGACCGCCCAGCCCGCCGTGCCACTGAGTGAAGAGGTCAAACAGCAAGCCCTGCGCACAACGATCGCCCGCCGCCCTGCCGAGCAATGGCCGTCACCTGCTGCCCCCGATATCCGTCAAGGCCCGGTCGCCCTGGAAAGCGACGGGAATTCGGTGTTCGATTTCGGATTTTCCAGCGCCCGCAATCAACTCACCTCCAGCCAGCGTGCTCGACTGTCGCGCTTCAACGCCCCCAGGCCCGAGCCATTGCCACCGCCGGAAGCACACGGTCTGCGCCAAGGGCTGTACCGGCACTTGGATGACTGGTACGCCCTGGTCGAAAACCAGTGGTATCTGGTGAACGTAGCACGCGATGCCAGCACCATGATTGTCGACCCCATCGACCGCAGGCGGCTGGGGCCGTTGCTGAAAACCGATGGCCAGGGTAACTGGTCGCTGGACTTGCGCCTGCGCCTGAGCGGGGGCATGCCCCGCCAACGCGTTACCGCCGAACTGAAGCGCCAGGCCGACAGGAGAAGGCAGCTTGATGAGGAGTACGACCTGTTTTTCGACGGCCAGCAAGCCGCGCAGAAAAAGGTCGACGACGCTGAAATGCTGATGAACCTCGCGGCGAACCAACCCAACTACTCCAACGCTGCCAGGGCGAGTACCCGCAAAGCCTTCCACAGGGCGCTGCAAAGCCAGCTGGAGGATTACCAGAAAATACTCGACAGCCTTGGCGAACGCGACAAATTGAATATCCCGCTGCCGAGTGCCGTCGGCGCGTCACTGCTGAGCAACAGCATCAATAACGCGCGCAAAGTGGTGGTGATCGCCGATAGGGACCGCCAGGCGTTAAATACCGCGAACCCGCGCTTCATTCGCGAAGACGCCGAACAGATAAACGCCGTGCTCGCCAACCAAGCCGGTTTTGTCCAATTCCTCAAGGACACCAGTGAGATCAATGAACGCCAGATAGACGCCCTGGAACTCACTGATAAATCGCTGCTTGAGCTGTACAAACTGGGCCGCCCCGGCCGGGAAGAATACAACCGCCTGACACTCAACCGCGCGCCGGAGTTGCGTGCCCTTTCGGTCAAATACTCTCAGTTGAAAAACCTGTTGTATTTGAGCATCAAGATATGGGGCTACGGCGCTTCCAAGGAACTGGGCTCGGTGGTTGAGCCCCTGCATTCTCAAGTACAGACCCACGCTGAACTCAATACCTTTGACCTGACCCCTGAAGATCGCCTGACGGTGCTCGACAGCCTGTCCCAACGCTACGGCCAGGCGCTGGACGCCCTGCAAGGCATGGCCATGGTGCATGCCGGCGACCTGCACATGGAGTATTTTCAACGCATACAAAAACTGCTGGAGGCACTTTACCAGGACGTTGTTCAACAATTGGCCCGAGAGGTCAAGCCTGAGCCCTCCTCCACGATTCGGCCCCCCAAGCGGCACCTTGCGGTCGCGGGCAGCCCGCAGAAAAAAGTCATCAAGACCCGTCGGCGCGGCACATTGATCGGCGACTTGAAACCCGCGAGCAGTACATTGCCGATCGAGGTCGTCGAGGTCCGCTCCGAACGGGACAACCAGTTGCTGGGCACCTACTCACAACACGGCGACCAATGGGACGAAATCCGCGAGGAACATCCCGCTGCGCCGCAGCCTGCGCCACGCACACGCGCATTGAACCTGGTCAAGGGTTACGCGCGTAAATTGCTCAAGGAACTCGCCCCGACCCTCAATCGCGAGGAAGGTTATGCACGGGTTTCCAGATTTCCGATTGAGGTCGAGGAGAGCCTGCAAAAAGAAGCCAATCGCTTCACTGAATTGGCCGACGAGCTTGACCGAGCTATTCAGGCACAGCCCGTAGCAGCAAGGTTACCCGCTGACCAAATACTGCTTGGCGACATGCGCAGAGCGGCAACGGAATTGACCACCAAAGGCCAAAGCTTGCGCGTCCAGCGGACACTGGAGCTGCCGCCGACCGACAGCCATGTCACCTACCTGCTCCAGCAAAATCGCGTGCAACTGGCCAGGCTGGGCTCACGCATCGCAATGGTCGGTGACCGGCAGGATTTCATCCAGGAATATGCGATCAATCATCAGGGCGGCGCGCCTTTGTGGTACGCGCACTTTCACTACCCGTTGGTTACAACCGCAAAAAATGACTACACCGTGGCCCACCTGAAAACCCAGGCCCAACGCAAACAGAGTTATTACTCGCTGCTGGCCAAGGCTCAGAACCCGCACATGATCGTCGATATCCACTACGGCAAAATCACCCGCGACACGGCGCAACTGCACTTCCTGCCCCTGGCCCCATAAACGGCAAAAGGGGGACATTACGTCCCCCTTTTGCTCAGGTTTCACCGCTCAGCGCTTGAGCTTGCGCTTGTTGCGATACTGGTCGATCACCACCGCCACCACGATGATCAGGCCCTTGATGATGTCCTGGATGTACGCATCCACGCCGACGAAGGTAAACCCGCTGGCCATCACCCCGAGGATCAAGGCGCCGATCACGGTGCCGGTGATGCGCCCTACGCCGCCCGCCAGGCTGGTGCCGCCGATTACCGCTGCGGCAATCGCGTCCAGCTCATACGACATGCCCATGCCCGCCTGCCCGGTTGCCGCCCGTGCCGAGGCCACCACACCCGCCAGGCCTGCGAGCAAGCCGGCAATGCTGTAGACGATGATCAGGTGACGCTTGACGTTGATGCCAGAGGTGCGCGCCGCCTGCATGTTGCCGCCGATGGCGTAGGTGTATTTGCCGTACTTGGTGTAGCGCAGCGCGATATGGAAGATCACCGCCACCACCAGGAAGATCACCACCGGCATCGCACCATGGCCGATCGCCGTGTAGGAATCCGAGAGCATGCTCACCGGCTGGCCTTCGGTGTAATAACGCGCCAGGCCACGGGCCGAAACCATCATGCCGAGGGTCGCAATAAACGGTGGAATCCCGGTGACCGCGATAATACTGCCGTTGATTGCCCCCGCCAGCAGCCCCACACCCAACCCCATCGCTACCGGTATCCACACCGGCAAGTCAGTCAGGGATGGAAACACCGCACGAGAAAAGTCAGACGTCTGCGCCAGGCTGGCGGCGATCATCGCCGACAAGGCCAGCACCGAGCCCGAGGACAAATCGATACCGGTGGTGATGATCACCTGGGTCACGCCAATCGCCAGCAGGCCGATGATCGATACTTGCAGGATCATCAACACCAGGCGCTGGGAGTTCATCAGGAAGCTCTGGTCGCGCACGATCCAGCCGAACAACTCAAACACCAGGCCGATGCCAATCAGCACCAGCAGGATGCTCAGCTCGGTGGGCATGCGTCGACGGTGCTTGACCGGCGCCGTGGCGGGCTTCTTTTCCTCGGGTTTGCTTTCCAGTATCGCGTTCATAACCACTCACCTTTTTTTATCGCGTTGCGTCGGCCGCAACGGGCCGGCGCCGTTTATTCGTTAGTGGACCGCCGTCATACCGGAAGCCAGTTGCATGACTTTTTCCTGGGTCGCATCCGCACGGTCCAGGGTGCCCATCAGGTCGCCTTCGTGCATCACCATCACCCGGTCGCTCATGCCCAGCACCTCCGGCAGCTCCGAGGAAATCATGATCACGGCCATGCCTTCGCTGGCCAGGTAGGAAATCAGCCGGTAGATCTCGGCCTTGGCGCCTACGTCGATGCCACGGGTGGGTTCGTCGAGGATCAACAAACGCGGGTTGGTCATCAACCACCGGGCCAACAGGGCTTTTTGCTGGTTGCCACCAGACAAGGTGTCGATGCACTGCTCCAGCGACGGGGTTTTCACCCGCAGTTTGGTGCACATGTCTTCACACAGCGCACGCAGGGCTTTTTGCTGGATAAAGCCGTTGCCGGAGTAATGCGGCAGCACGGCCATTTCCATGTTTTCGAGCACCGACAGGCAGGGGAACAGGCCGCTGAGCTTGCGGTCTTCGGTCAGCAGCGCGAAGCCCTTCTCGATCGCCATGTGCGGGTCGGTAATGCGCACGGTCTTGCCGTCCAGCTGGATCTCGCCGCCGGAGCTTGGGGTGATGCCAAAAATGGTTTCGGCCACGTTGGTACGGCCAGAGCCCATCAACCCCGCGATGCCGAGAATCTCCCCGGCGTGCAGGTCAAACGACACGCCCTGGAATACGCCGTCCAGGCGCAGGTCGCGCACCGACAGCAGCAGCTTGCCGATGGGCTTGTCCCGCACCGGGAACAGCTGGCTCAGCTCACGCCCCACCATCATCGAGATCAGGCTGTCGCTGTTCATGCTGTCGGCCCGCTGCAGGCCGATATAGGCGCCATCGCGGAACACCGCCACTTCATCGGCGATGGCGAACACTTCGTTCATTTTATGGGTGATGTAGATGATGCCTTTGCCCTGGGACTTGAGGTCGGCAATGATCGAAAACAGGTGGGCCACTTCCTTGTCGGTAATGGCTGAGGTCGGTTCATCCATGATCAGGATGTCGGAGTCATAGGACACCGCCTTGGCAATCTCGACCATCTGCCGCTCGGCGATGCTCAGGTTGCCGACGTGTTCTTCCGGGTCGAGGTTGATCCGCAGCCGCGCCAGCAACTCGGCGGTGCAGCGGTGCATTTCCCGATGGTTGATCATGTGCAGGCCGTTGAGCTGTTCGCGGCCGATCCAGATGTTCTCGGCGATGCTCATGTGCGGCATCAGGTTGAGTTCCTGGTGGATCATCGCGATCCCCGCCTTCTGCGCCGCCAACGGTGTTTCGAATTTGATCGGCTTGCCACGCAAGCGGATTTCACCGGCGTCGGGTTGATAGATGCCGGCAATGATCTTCATCAACGTCGACTTGCCCGCGCCGTTCTCACCCATCAGCGCCAGCACCGAACCGGGGCGCACCCGCAGCTGCACATCGGCCAGGGCCACGACGCCGGGAAAGCCTTTGCTGATGTTGGAGATTTCCAGCAGGTAGGGCTCGGCCAGCCCGTCAGGCTGGGGGCCCGGCAGCGGGGCTTGCGAAGCAGTCGCTTGAGCAAACATATCGGGTACTCCGTCAGCAGGGCCGCCGTGGCTGCCCTGCCGGTTTATTGTTGTTATTAAGGGCTACTTGAAGTCTTTGACGTTGTCCGGGGTGATCAGCTTGAACGGGATCACCACGTTCTGCTCCACCGCCTCGTGCTTGGCCATCTTGCGTGCCGCTTCCACCGAACCCACCGCTTGGCCATTGGCATCCTGGAAGGCCGACGCGGCCATGTCACCCTTGGTAATCGCGTTCAAACCGTCCGGCGTGCCATCAACCCCCGCAATCAACACGGTGCCCGGCTTGGTGCCCGCCGACTTCAAGGCCATGGACGCACCGATCGCCATCTCGTCGTTGTTGGCCAGCACCGCGTTGAATTCGCGGCCCTGGGTCAGCCAGTCATTGACCAGGGTCATGCCCTTGTCACGCAGCCAGACACCGGTCTGCTCCTGCTCGATGGTGATGCCCGGGTATTTGGCCAACACTTCCTTCACACCCTTGGTGCGGTTGGTGGTGGAGTTGTTCGCCAGGTCACCCAGCAGGATCACAATCTTGCCCTTGCCGCCGAGCTTTTCAGCGATGTACTGCATTTGCAACTGGCCGGCCTCGACGTCATTGGAGGTCACCGCCACGATGCCCTTGGGCAGATCTTTCTGGTCGGGACGGCGGTTGACGTACACCAGCGGAATGCCCGCTGCGAGAGCGGCCTTGCTGATATTGGCGGTAGACGCGGTGTCGACCGGGTTGACGATGATGGCGTCGACTTTCTGACTGATAAAGTTCTCGACCTGGCTCAATTGCTTGACCACATCGGCGCGGGCGTCTTCGAACTGCAGTTGTACGCCGTCACCCTTGGGGTAGGACTTGGCTTGCTTGTCCATGTCCTCACGCAGGTAGGTCAGGAAGGTGTCATCGAACGCCGACATGCTCACGCCCACCTTGATATCGGCGGCCGTGGCGAAACCACTGGCGAGCATCATGGACAGGGCCAGCGCGGTAAAACGGATCGGGGTCTTCATGAACGGTCTGTCTCCAATTTCTTGTTGGTTTTGTGGACGTTGCGTTTTTCAGAGCGAAGCTGTCGGCAGTCGAACGATCGGCGCCCCCGGAATGCAGCACACCAGGGAACCCTTGCTTTCGACGCACAGGACATTCAGGAGGGAAAAGTAAAACGGCCGGGCGCGGGGCAGACCGCGAGGCTTGAGGGCAGGACGTAAAATTCGCAGTACAGCGTTGAAGATTTTCATCTGACGGTACCTGGTTGTTTTGATCTTGTTTTTGTCGAGTCGCCCGAATCGAGTCCGAACGTACTTTATGCAACCTGGAATGACTTTATTGGAAAATAATTTCCATATCAACTTATTTTAGAATTTTATTCTATTTTTCATCCTTGGCTTTCCACGGTGTGCATTTCCACCACCTGCCGGCGCTCGGAACTGAGACGCGCCGCGTCGAGTACACGGGTGGTTTGCAGCGCATCCCGGGCATCCACCGGCAACGGACCATGGCCTTCCACCGCGCTTTGCAGCTGACTGTAGAACTGGTTCCAGCGGCCCTTTTCCGACGGGACCCGCTCGCGCTCCTCGCCTTGCTCGAACCAGCCCCAACGTCGGTGCTCTTCGGCGCCCCAGTGCTCGCCTTCGGTTTTCGGGGTTTTGCCGGCCATCAGCAAGTCTTCCTGGCCGTCCAGCCCTTCGACGGTGTAGCAACCGGCCGTGCCATTGACCCGAAAACGCGGGGCCTGGCTGTTTTGCAGGGCACTGCCCCACAGGTGCGAAATCACCCCGTTGGCGTGGGTCAGCGATACAAAGAAGCCGTGGTCGACGTTGGGCTCATCTGCGGTGTAGTGCAATTGCGCGAACACCCGCTCCACCGGGCCGAACAGCTGCATGGCCTGGTCCACCAGATGGCTGCCCAGGTCACGCAGGAACCCGCCGCCGCTGGCATTGCCCACAGCTTCAGGCTTGAAGCGTTCCACCCGGGATTCAAACCGGGTGATGGTGCCCAGGGCACCGGCATCGATCAGCTTGCGCAGGGTCAGGAAATCCGAGTCCCAGCGCCGGTTCTGGTAGACGCTGAGCAGCACGCCCTGGCGTTCGGCGGCGGTAATCAGGGCCTGGGCCTGTTCGGCGTTACTGGCGAAGGGTTTGTCGCTGACCACCGCCACACCGTGTTCGATGGCTTCCAAGACCAGCGCGGGGCGGCCCTTGAGGGTGGTGGAGATCACCAGGGCATCGACGCCGGCCTCGACGATCTGGCCGATGGTATCGAAGGCTTTTACGCCGGGATGCTCAGCGGCCAATTGCAGGCGACGCTCGGGTGAACGGGTGACGACGCCCACAAAGGTCGCCCCCGGCAGGCTGGCAATCAGCGGTGCGTGAAAAAATCGGCCACCGTGGCCGTATCCAACCAGTCCGATTCGCATACAGATACTCCTTGGTTAATTGTGGCGAGGGAGCTTGCTCCCGTTCGGCTGCGTAGCAGTCGCAAGCTTTTGGGGGCGCTTCGCACCCCAGCGGGAGCAAGCTCCCTCGCCACAGAGCAAGCCACAACGATCTAACAGCAAAGTTCGCGGGTGACCCGCTCCAGCATCATCCGGTTGGACTCATCCGGCCGGTCTTCCCAGGCAAACACCGACACTGTGGCGATGCCGTCGAACTTGATTTCCCGCAGGGTGTCGAAAAACGCATCCCAGTTCACCTCGCCCTGGCCGATGTCCAGGTGCTGGTGCACGGTGGCGGTCACACCCGGCGGGTTGACGATGTAGCGCAGGTTGGACGACGCCCGGTGGTTATAGGTATCGGCGATGATCAAGTGGCTGAGCTTGGAGCCTGCGTACTTGAGCATCGAGGCGATATCGCCCTTGCCGTCGTCGTAGAAAAAAGTGTGCGGCGCCGCGTAGAGGTAATTGATCCAGTCGCGGTCGAGGCCACGAATGATATCGACCGACTCGTTGTTGCGCTCGCAGAAGTCATACGGGTGCGCCTGGATATCCAGCTTGACGCCTTCGCGTTCGAACTCCGGCATCAATTCGTCCATAGAGCGCATGAACTGGTTTTCGCAGACCAGCGGGTTGTCGGACTGGCCGGTAAATTCAGTGTTGACCAGCTCGCAGTCCATTTCCACGGCGATCTGGATCGCGCGCTTCCAGTTGCGTACGGCGGCAACGCGCAGGCCTTCGTCGGCGGCGGCCCAGTGGTACATGGGCAACAAGGAGGAGAGTTGCACGCCGGCGTCGCTCAGGGCCTTGCGAAATTCCTTGATGCGCGCCCGGTCAACCCGGGCGGCCTTGTAGAACGGCAGGAAGTCTTCACGGGGTGAGAGTTCGATGTGCTGGTAGCCGAGTTCGGCGGCCTTGTCGACCATCTGGCCGAGGGGCAGGTGGCGGTACATGTAGGGGTCTAATGCGATGCGCATGCTTGAGATCTCCCGAATTTGATGCAGGAACTCGGTCAAATGTGGGAGCGGGCTTGCTCGCGAAGGCGGCGGGTCAGTCGATGCAAAGGTTGAATGAAAGCCCGCTCCCACACTGACTGCATTCCTTCAGTGAGGGTTGTGGTTAGCCGTAGAAATGTGGCCGCTCCGGCAAACCCACTTTCACAATCTGCCCACTGTTCTGCGCCTCGATACACGCATCCGCCGCCACCGCTGCCGCAAAACCATCCCACGCCGACGGCCCGCCTACCTGCCCTGCCCTCACACTATCGATAAACGCTTGCAGCTCAACGTCGTACGCCGCGATAAACCGGTCTTTCCAATCCATCAGAATCGCGTTCGACAGCTTGGCCCCGCTGCGCATCTGCACCTGGGACGGTTCCGGCAACTTGGCAATGCCAGTCTCCCCCACCACTTCACACTGAATGTCGTAGCCGTACTGGCAGTTCACAAACACTTCCACATCGATGCGCGTGCCCTTGGCGGTTTCCAGCAGCACGATCTGCGGATCACGCAAGTGCGCCAGCGCCTTGCTCGATTTGCGAGGGAACACCACCTGCACCGACACATAGTCATCGGCCAGCAACCAGCGCAACACATCCAGCTCGTGGATCAAGGTGTCGGTGATCGCCATGTCGGTCTTGTAGTTCTCACCCACCGTCGGGTTGCGGTGGGCGCAGTGCAGCATCAACGGCTCACCGATCTGGCCGCTGTCGATCACGGCTTTGAGGGCGCGATAACCCTCGTCATACGGGCGCATGAAGCCCACCTGTACCAGGCGCTTGCCGTGGGCCACTTCGGCCTCGACGATTTTGCGGCAGCCTTCGGCAGTCACTGCCAGCGGCTTCTCGCAGAACACCGGTTTGCCGGCGGCAATCGCGGCCAGCACGAACTCTTCGTGGCTCGGGCCCCAGGAGGTCACCAGGATCGCCTCGACTTGCGGCGAGTTGATCAGCGCGTGGCCGTCCGGGTAGACCTCGGCGGTGAGTTTCAGGTCAGCGACGACCTTGGCAGCTTGTTCAAGGTTGATGTCCGTCACGGCCACCACCTGGCTGTTGAGCAAGGTCTGGCTGCAACGACGAATATGGTCACGGCCAATGGCGCCAGTACCGATAACACCCAACTTCAAAGACATGGAAACACTCCTCTTGTTATTAGTACTGCCGGGCCTTGGCCAGGCGTTCATTGAGTTGTTTGGCCACCGCATCGGTGCGTTCGCTGGTGGACACCTGCGCCACACCGACACGCCACCACGACAGGTATTTGTGGATCATGGTTTTGGGCAGGACCTTGATATCAATCAGCGTCGACACCGTTTGCATGCGCGCATCGGCCAGCGCCGCCTGCAACTGCTCCACGGTGTTGACCTTATACGTCTTGCAGCCATAGGCCGCCGCGCTCATGGCGAAATCCACCGGCACAAAACCGCCGTCGAGCTTGCCGGTTTCAGGGTTACGGAACCGGAACTCGGTGCCGAAGCTGTCCATGCCGTGTTCCATCTGCAAATTGTTGATGCAGCCGAAGGTCATGTTGTCCAGCAGCACCACGTTGATCTTGCGCCGCTCCTGGATCGAGGTCGCCAGCTCCGAGTGCAGCATCATGTACGAGCCGTCGCCCACCAGCGCGTACACCTCGCGCTCAGGTTCGGCCAGCTTGACGCCCAGGGCCGCGTTAACTTCGTAGCCCATGCACGAATAACCGTATTCGACGTGGTAGGTGTTGACGCCCTTGCTGCGCCAGCTGCGCTGCAGGTCGCCGGGCAGGCTGCCAGCGGCGGCGACGATGATCGCGTCGTCGGCCAGGGTTTCGTTGAGCACACCGAGTACACGGCTTTGGGTCAGGCAGGAGCCGGTCAATTCGATGAATTCGCGCAGCACCGCCGGGTCCATGTGGTCGTTGATTTCCGGCACGAAGTTTTCGGTCTGGTATTCGGCCTGGTAGATGCGGTCGACTTCGGCGTCCAACTGCACCTTGGCATCCCGTGGTTGATCGCCCCAGCTGGAGCGGTAGTCGCCCAGCGCTTCGGCCAGTGCTTCCAGGCCCACTTTGGCATCCGCCAGCAATTGCACGCCATCAAGTTTCAGCGCATCACACGGGCTGATATTGAGGTTCAGAAATTGCACTTCAGGGTGTTTGAACAATGACTTCGACGACGTGGTGAAGTCGGTATAACGCGTGCCGATGCCAATGATCAGGTCGGCTTCCGGCGCCAGCAGGTTCGCTGCCAGGCAGCCGGTTTCACCCAGGCCGCCGAGGTTCAGTGGATGGCTGGAAACCACCGCGCTCTTGCCCGCCTGGGTTTCGGCGAAAGGAATGTCGAAGCGTTCGGCAAAGGCTTGCAACGCGGCATTCGCGCCGGAGTATTTGACCCCGCCGCCGCACACGATCAGTGGTTTTCGCTTGCCTTTGAACGCCGCTACGGCGTCGCCCAGCATCGCCTCGGTCGCCGGACGACGGTCAATACGGTGCACGCGTTTTTGCAGGAAGTAATCCGGGTAATCCCACGCTTCGCCTTGCACATCCTGCGGCAGGGCAAGAGTCACGGCGCCGGTTTCTGCAGGGTCGGTGAGCACACGCATGGCGTGGATCGCTGCCGTCATCAGCTGTTCCGGGCGGTTGATGCGGTCCCAGTATTTGCTGACCGCACGGAAGGCATCGTTGGTGCTGATGCTCAAATCGTGGAACTGCTCGATCTGTTGCAGCACCGGGTCCGGCTGGCGGCTGGCGTACACATCACCGGGCAACAGCAGCAACGGAATCCGGTTGGCGGTCGCGGTTGCCGCCGCGGTCAACATATTCGCCGCGCCCGGGCCAACCGAGGAGGAACACGCGTAAATCTTACGGCGCAAGTGCTGCTTGGCAAAACCAATCGCCGCGTGGGCCATGCCTTGCTCGTTGCGACCCTGATGCACCACCAGGTCGCCGCTGTCCTGCTCCAGGGCCTGGCCCAGGCCCAGCACATTGCCGTGGCCAAAAATCGTGAATATACCCGCGACAAATTTGCTCTGCACACCGTCGACTTCGATGTACTGGTTATCCAGAAACTTCACCAGGGCCTGGGCCATGGTCAATCGGGTTGTGGTCATGTGGTGCCCCTTATCGTTTCTGCAGGTGGGCGATGCTTGCGCCCAGCGCCTGCTTGATGTCCGCCAGGCCATGCACGCTTTCGGCAAATGGCTCAAACGACAGGTAACCGCTGTAGCCGGTGCTGAGCAAGGTGTCGATCTGTGCGGCATTGCCCAGAATGTCACCCTCGCCCACCAGCACGCGGTGACCGTCGCGGATCGAGTTCAGCGGCGCCTCGGCGTCTTCCACACCGGAGATGTGCACCAGCCCGGTCAGCTCGGGGAAAAACTCATGTTCGCTGGCCAAGTGGTGGTGAAAGGTGTCGTGCACCACGCGGAACACATCCAGCCCGCCAATGGCCTTGATCGCATCCACCGCCACTCGCTTGCGGCGCAGGGAGCATTCTTCAAAGCCCAGGGGCTCGACGAAACCGAGAATGCCGTACTCGCGCAGGATCGGCGCCAGTTCGCTCAAGGCAGTGCGCAAACCGGCTGCGCGCCGGGCTTCGTTGCGCGGGTCGGCGCGGTCGTTCAGCGGGCACATCACCAACGCCTGCGCGCCGCATTCGCGGGCATAGGCGGCCAACTTGATCGCCTGGGCACGGCGCTCGTCATTCCACACATCGAACGGGTACAGCGCGTTGATCGAGAGCACGGTGATGCAGTGCACCGCGCACAATTCGCGCACGCGGCTGGCAGGCGTGCCGTCTTCAATCTCGATGCCCTTGAGGTCGTTGCGAATCTCGATGGCGTCGCATTTGAGGGTCACCGCCAGCTGGATAAAGTCCGGCAGGGAAAGGCTGGGGGCGACCATGCGGTTCAGGGCAAAACGTAGAGGCGACTTCATTATTGTTGTGCTCCACACTTAAACATTACTTGGCGGTTGGCATGCTGAATTCAGGGCCCTTGGCGATGCTGTCGGGCCAGCGTTGCATAACGCTTTTGTAGCGGCTGTAGAAACGAATGCCTTCTTCGCCGTAGGCATGGTGGTCGCCGAACAGCGAGCGCTTCCAGCCACCAAACGAATGCCAGGCCATCGGCACCGGAATCGGCACGTTGATGCCGACCATACCGACCTTGATGTTGCGGGCAAACGCGCGGGCGATGCCACCATCGCTGGTAAAGCACGACACGCCGTTGCCGAACTCATGGGCGTTGATCAAGGCCACCGCGCTGGCGAAATCCGCCACCCGCACGATGCCCAGCACTGGCCCGAAAATCTCTTGCTGGTAGATGCTCATCTCGGTCGTGACGTTATCGAACAAGGTTGCGCCGACGAAGAAACCACCCTCCGCGCCCGGCACCTTGAAGCCACGACCGTCGACGATCAGCTTCGCGCCCTGAGCCACGCCCTGGTCGATAAAACCTTCGACCTTGGCCTTGTGTTCAGCGGTGACCAGCGGCCCCATTTCGCTGTCTTTCTGCATGCCGTTGCCGACCTTCAACTGGTCGATCCGTGGCAGCAGTTTTTCGATCAGCTTGTCACCGACATCGCCCACCACAACCGCAATCGAAATCGCCATGCAACGCTCGCCGGCCGAGCCGTACGCCGCGCCGATCAAGGCGTCAGCCGCCTGGTCCAGGTCGGCGTCGGGCATCACGATCATGTGGTTCTTCGCGCCGCCCAACGCCTGCACACGCTTGCCGCGCTGGGTGGCCTGCTGGTGAATGTACTCGGCAATCGGCGTGGAGCCGACAAACGAAATCGCTTCGATATCCGGGTGCTGCAACAGGCCGTCAACCGCGCTTTTGTCGCCCTGCACCACGTTGAACACACCGTCGGGCAGCCCGGCTTCGGTCAGCAGGCGGGCCATCAGCAAACTGGCGGACGGGTCACGCTCGGAAGGCTTGAGGATGAAGCAGTTACCGGTGGCCAACGCCAGCGGGATCATCCACAGCGGCACCATCACCGGGAAGTTGAACGGGGTAATGCCGGCGCACACGCCCAGCGGCTGGCGCAGGTTCCAGTTGTCGATGCCGCCGCCGATGTTGTCGCTGAAATCGGTTTTCAACAGGTTGGGTGCACCACAGGCGTACTCGACAATCTCGATGCCGCGGGTGACTTCGCCCTTGGCGTCGGAGAACACCTTGCCGTGTTCGCGACTGATGATTGCGGCCAGTTCATCGTGGTGCTGGTCGAGCAATTCCTTGAACTTGAACAGCACCCGTGAACGGCGCAAAGACGATTGTTCGGACCACGCCGGGAAGGCTTTCAGTGCCGAGGCCACGGCTTCATCGACGGTCTTCTGGCTGGCCAGCCCTACGCGGGCCTGGACTTCGCCAGTGGCCGGGTTGAACACATTGCTGAAGCGCTCGCTGGCGCTGTCCTGCACCTGGCCGTTGATGTAGTGGCCGATTACCGGGGCGTTGCTCATTGTTCTTGTTCTCCGTCGAAAGTGCTTAAAGATCCAGCAGCCAGCTGTGCTGCGGGTCGTTATGAAAATGCCAGGCGCGCTTGGGGCCGGCCATCACGTTCAGGTAGTAGGACTCGTAGCCATACGGCACGCTGACCGGGTGATAACCCTTGGGCACCACCACCAGGTCGCTGTTTTCCACGGCCATGGCCTGGTCGATGCTGCGGTCGTCGGTGTAGACGCGCTGGAACACAAAGCCCTGGGGCGGGTTGATCTGGTGGTAATAGGTTTCTTCGAGAAAGCTCTGGTGCGGCAAATCGTCGGTGTCGTGCTTGTGGGGCGGGTAGCTCGACGAGTGACCGGACGGCGTGCGCACCTCCACCACCAGCAGCGAATGAGCGGGCTCGCTGTCGGGCAGGATGTCGCACACATAGCGGGTGTTGGCGCCTTTGCCGCGTACGCTGCGCTTGCAGTGTTCGGGGCGGATCAGGCGTGGCGCCAGGCCCGCGTCAGTGGAACCGGGAGCCGCGCAGACGGCGATTTGCACGTCGCTGAGCGCGGTGACCTGGGCGTCGGTACCAGGCGGCAAGTAAGCGGCGAAGGGGGATTTGTCTTCGAAGACCGAGTGGCGATCGCCGAGGTTTTCCCAGTTGAAACCTTCACCCTGAATAGTCACCCGGCCGCTGAGCAGCACCAGGCACAGTTCTTTGTCACCGGCAGTCACGGGCAGGGTTTCGCCCAGGCTCAGGCGGTAGGCGGCGAAACCCACATATTCCAGGCGCCCCTCTTCCAGCGCGACCATGGTTTGCCCACGCTTGCTGCTTTTGACCAACAGGCTCATTGTCCGATCCTCTCATTGAGAAGAGCACGCAGCGTGTCGTAACCCTTCTTCGCATAGATGTAGCTCGGTGCCACCGCAGGATCCTGCTCAGCCTCCACCACCAGCCAGCCGTGGTAGTTGGCGGCCAGCAGCACGTCCAGCAGCGCCGCGAAGTCGATATCACCGTCGCCGGGCACGGTGAAGGTGCCGTTGACGATGCAGTCCGGGAAGCTCCACATCTGGTTGCGCGCCAGTTGCACCACCGGTTTGCGCACGTCCTTGAAGTGCACGTGGCATATGCGGTCGATGTGTTTGCGCAGCACCTCGATAGGTTCGCCGCCACCCATGTAGCAGTGACCCGAATCGAACAGCAGGCCGACTTCCGGGCCGGTGAGGCGCATCAGGGTGTCGATGTCTTGCGGGGATTCAACATAGGCGCCCATATGATGGTGGTACGCCAGGCGCACGCCCTGGGACAGGGTAAAGCGCGCCAGTTCGGTGAGCTTGTCGGCGTATTCCTGCCAGGCCTGTTCGCTGTGGAAGCGCGGGCGTTCGATCAGGCGTACCGGTGAGCCCTGGATCGAGTCGGCGACTTCGCCGTACACCAATACGGTGGCGCCGTTCTCGCGCAGCAGTTCGACGTGGCCGGCGATGGCCTCGATTTCTTGCGCCACCGAGCGCTGGGCCAGGCGGCTGGAGTACCAGCCGGAGACCAGTGCCAGGTCGTAGGGGCGCAATACATCGCCAACGCCTTTGGCGTCCTTGGGGAATTTACCGTTGAGTTCGAAGCCTTCGTAGCCGATGTCCTTGCCTTCGCTGAGGGCTGTGCTCAACGGCGTTTCGCCGCCCAGGGCCGGCAGGTCGTCGTTGCTCCAGGAGATCGGGTTGATGCCAATTCGGATAGCGGGCATGGCTGCACCTATTATTGTTTTTCAGAGTTGCCTGAGATCTGCTTTATGTGGGAGCTGGCTTGCCTGCGATAGCATCAACTCGGTCTATCTGTTAGACCGGGCCGCCTGCATCGCAGGCAAGCCAGCTCCCACATTTGATTGCATTCCAATCAACGACCGGCGGTTAACTTCGAGAGCTGCGCCAGGCATTGATCAATTGTTCGAATATGCCCTGCGCTTGTTGAATCAACCCCTCATCGTCAATCTCCCCCGCAAGCCATGCACGGCTTGGTTCCTGGAAGATCGTGCGGCCCACAGCGAAACCACGGCAGGTCTGGCTCTGGCTGGCTTGCCGGAAGCCATCGGCCAGGCATTCGGCGGAAGCGTTCAGGCCCAGCAGCACCACGCCCCGGCAGTAGGGATCGCGTTCCTGGATCAGCTCGTCGAGCTTTTTCCAGTCCGCGGCCGACTGCGTCTCGATCTTCCACCACGCCGGGTAGATGCCCAGGTTGTACAGGCGCTTGAGGCTGCGATAGAGCACGTCGGGGTAGCTGGACGGGTGATCCTTGGGCGGCACGACTTCCAGCAGCAGCTCATGACCGCTGACCAGGGACGCCTGGTACAAGCTCTTGAGTTGCGCTTCCTGTTCCAGGCGCAGCAGCGGCTCGTCGTCGGGGTGAAATTGCACCAGGCACTTGATGATCTGTTCCTGAGGCCAGGCGATCAGGTTGCTGCCCACTGAGCGACCGTGTTCAAAGACCAATGGCCGTGAGTTCTGGACTTCCACGGGACGGGCGATCCACCAGCCGCGACCGCTGGCAGCGTTCAGCGCGTCCTGGCCAAAGCGTTGATCGGCCAGAATCCCGACATCGGCCTCGACGCCCTGCTCGGCCAGTTTGCTTTCAACCCGTTCCACAGCCTGAATAAACAGTTGCTTGAGGGCGCTGATCCGCGCCAGGTCCTGGCCACCCTTTTGTGCCAGCTCTACCAACTGCCAGCGATGGTCGAAGGCAAACACAAACAGCTGCTTCCAGGCTTTGCGCGGCACACTGACCCGGTGCAGGCGTTGCAGCACGGCGTCCTGATCCGGGCGGGTAATCGGCACCGGGCTGTTGAACAGGTAATCGAGTTCGGCACGGGTCGGCATGGCCGGCGCGCAGGCATGGCGCGACACCACCAGGCCACCGCAGGCATTGGCCAGCTGGCAGCAGCGCTCGTCGCTGGCATCGATGAGCCAACCGCTGAGGAAACCGGACATAAAGGCATCACCGGCGCCCAAGACGTTAAGCACTTCCACCCGTACACCGGGATAGATGGCACCGTCTTCGAGACGCGCCGGGATGTCGCCGTGGACCACCGTGCAGCCTTGCGGGCCAAGCTTGACCACCAGGGTTGCCGAGGTCAGGCCGCGCACGGTGCGCAAAGCGGTGAGCAAATCTTCGCTGCCACCGGCAATCAGGAATTCTTCTTCGGTGCCGACGATCAGGTCAAAACGCGGAAGGATTTTTTGCACGTGCTGGCTGACATTCTGGTCGGCCACAAACCGGGTTTCGCCGTCGGCCTTGCCGGCCAGGCCCCAGAGCACAGGGCGGTAGTCGATATCGAGCACACGCTTGACGTTGTGCTTCTCGGCGTAGTCCAGGGCCTGGATGCTGGCCTTGTACACGCCGTCGGTGGAGAAGTGGGTGCCGGTGATCAGCAGCGCCTTGCTGGAAGCAATAAAGGCTTCGCTGATGTCTTCGGCGCGCAGGGCCATATCGGCGCAGTTCTCGCGGTAGAACACCAGCGGGAAGGTTTCGCGGTCCTTGAGGCCCAGCAGCACCATGGCAGTGAGGCGTTCCGGGTCGACCTTGATCCCGCTGACGTCGCAGCCTTCGCGGGCCAGGGATTCCAGCAGGAAACGTCCCATGTGGTCATCCCCCACCCGGCTCAACATCGCCGACCGCAGCCCCAGCCGCGCGGTACCGAACGCGATGTTGGCGGAGGAACCGCCGAGGTACTTGGCGAAGCTTGAGACGTCCTCCAGCCGTGCACCTACTTGTTGTGCGTAAAGGTCGACGCCCAGGCGTCCCAGGCAAATCAGATCCAATTGACGCCCACTGGCAAAACGAGTCTGGCCCATGCTGGCTCCTGTTATTTTTATCAGCCTGCGTGTGCCGTCGTGGTGGCGGCATACGCTCTTGGTGCAAGCAGACTAGAACGTCTGGCGACGCCAATCAATATTTATTCTATAAATATTTTTTGTGGAATATATTTTCCAATACGTCACCATCGGTGTGTTCCAGTCACGGTGCATCGTTTCAGCTGCACCGTGGCGCGGGATGCCGAGGTATTTTTTTGCGCCTACCCTGTAGACTTGCGCACATCGACTTATTGTCAGGGGCGCTGCAACGCGCCCTATAAGAACAAGCCAGAAGGATTCCCTATGTCCCAGAGCGCCCCGGAAGACGCACTCGCCAGCCCGCCGCTAAACGCCGAACGGCTGTTGCAGCTGATCACCGATGAATACGAGAGCCTGCCGCGCCAGCTCAAGCGCATCGCCAGCTACATGAGCCAGCAGAGCGACCGGATCATGGTCGACCGCATCAGCGATATTGCCCGCGAATGCGAAGTGCACCCGTCGGCCATCGTGCGGTTTTCCCAGCGTTTTGGTTTCAGTGGCTTCAGTGAGATGCAGGCGCTGTTCCGCGAGGCCTACACCCACAAGACCACGCCGGTACAGAACTACCAGCAGCGCATCCGCAGCATGATCGCCAACAAGTCGCAGAAAGCCAGCGGCGGCGACTTGGCGCGTGAGTGCGTGAATGCCACCCTCTCCGGGATCGAGCGCCTGGGGCTGGAATTGGACGACGTGGCCTTCGACAAGGCTGTGGACCTGGTGGTGAATGCCGACAATATCTACGTGGTGGGCGTGCGCCGCTCGTTCGCCGTGGCGGATTACCTGGTGTACAACCTGCAGCACACCAACAAGCGGATTCACCTGGTGTCGGGGTTGGGCGGCAGCTACCGCGAGCAGATGCGCAGTGTGCGGGCCAACGATCTGGTGATTGCCATCAGCTTTACGCCCTACGGCAAGGAAACCCAGCACTGCCTGCGGATTGCCCAGCATCATCAGGCCAAGACGCTGATTATCACCGACAGCAACCTGTCGCCCCTGGCCAAGCGGGCAAGCACGGTGTTGCTGGTGAATGAAGGGTCGTCGTTTGCGTTCAGGTCACTGAGTGCGACGCTGTGCCTGTGCCAGGCGTTGTTTATTGCCGTGGCGTATCGGCTGGAGTTGAAGGTCGATGAGATTCATGAGCAGGTGGGGTTCGACGACTGAATAAGCGGAAAACGCTGAACCCTGTGGCGAGGGAGCTTGCTCCCGCTGGAGTGCGCAGCGCTCCCGCTTTTTTTGGGTCTGCTGCGCAGCCCAGCGGGAGCAAGCTCCCTCGCCACATTGGTCCTAAGCATTTTCGGGATTAGCGCAACGCCCTCCGCAACACCTTGCCCACCGTCGTCTTGGGCAACTCCTGCGTACGAAACTCCACAAACCGCGGCACCTTGTACCCCGTCAAATATTCCCGGCAATGCGCCAGGATCTGCTCCTGGGTCAAACTCGGGTCTTTACGCACCACGATGATTTTCACCCGCTCGCCAGTCACGCCATCTTCAACCCCAATCGCCGCCACTTCCCCGACGCCCGGATGCAATGCCACCACGTCTTCGATCTCGTTGGGGTACACGTTAAACCCGGACACCAGAATCATGTCTTTCTTGCGGTCCACCAGGCGAATGAAGCCCTGCTCATTCATCACCCCGATATCCCCGGTAGACAGCCACCCTTCGGCATCCAGCACCTCGGCCGTTTCCGCCGGGCGTTTCCAGTAACCCTGCATCACCTGCGGACCGCGTACTTGCAGTTCGCCCTGCTCGCCCAGCTCCGCCAACTCACCGTCTTCACGAATGAACCGCACCCAGGTCGACGGCAACGGCACACCAATGCTGCCGGTAAATTCCATCTCGCGCATGCGTGAGATGTCGATGGGGCTGATACTCACCACCGGCGAGCACTCGGTAAGGCCGTAGCCTTCGATGATCGGCAAGCCGGTGACTTCCTTCCAGCGCTTGGCTACAGCGGTGTGGGTGGCCATGCCGCCGGCGATCACCATGCGCAGGTCGGAGAAATCCCGGGCGCAAAACTCCTTGTTTTCCAGCAAGCCGTTAAACAGCGTATTCACCCCGGCAATCCCGTTGAAGCGCTCCTTGCGCAGGATCATCTGAACCCGCTTCACGTCCCGTGGGTTGGCGATCAGGATGTTGCGCCCGCCCAGGCACATGAACATCAGGCAGTTCACTGTCAGGGAAAAGATGTGGTACAGCGGCAGCAGCGTGACGTTGGTTTCCTGTTGGTTCTGGTCCAGTTGATCACCCACCCACGCCTTGGCCTGCAACAGGTTGGCGATGATATTGCGGTGGCTAAGCATCACGCCCTTGGCGTCGCCGGTGGTGCCACCGGTGTATTGCAGAAAAGCCAGGTCTTCGCGATTCATCGGCACGGGCAAATGGGTCTGCACGCGCCCCTGTTTCAACACCTGGTTGAAGCGCACCGCACCCGGCAGGTTGAAGCGCGGTACCTGCTTTTGCACGCTGCGCAGGATGAAGTTCATCGCTGCGCCCTTGAACGTGCCGAGCAGGTCGCCGATGGCCGCGATCACGACGCGTTTGACGGTGCTGGCAGCAACCACCTTCTCTAGGGTGTGGGCGAAGTTTTCGAAGATCACGATGGTCTGCGCTTCACTGTCCTTGAGCAGGTGCTGAAGCTCCCGTGCGGTGTACAGCGGGTTGACGTTGACCACCACCGCGCCCGCCAGGATCGTGCCCAGCAGGCAGATCGGGTATTGCAAGCAGTTGGGCATCATCAGCGCCACCCGGTCGCCCTTCTTCACGCCCTGGGCTTGCAGCCAGGCCGCGAAGGCAAGGCCCTGGACCTCCCAATCGGCATAGGTCATTTCAGTGCCGATGCTGACGTAGGCCACGCGGTCGCGGAACGTGTGCAGGTGCTCCAGGAACACCTCGCGCAACGACGGGTACTCCTCGATGCCGGCGTCGATGTCTGCCGGTACGCCGGGCAGGTAAGCGTTCAACCAGAGGCGTTCGGTCTGTTCCAGGCTTACAGCGTTCATGGCAGTCTCCTTGTTGTTTTTATGGTTTGGCACTACTTCTCAACGATGGCGGTAATGCCCAACCCACCCGCCGCGCAGATCGAAATCAAGCCACGCCCGCCGCCGCGCTGGTGGATGGCCTTGGCCAGTGCTGCCAGTTGCCGGCCACCGGTGGCGGCGAACGGGTGACCGCAACCAAGGGAGCCGCCGTTGACGTTCATTTTGGCGCGGTCGATGCTGCCCAGCGGCGCGTCGTGGCCCAGGCGGTCGCGGCAGTAATCCGGGTCTTCCCAGGCCTTGAGGGTGCACAGCACCTGGGCGGCGAAGGCTTCGTGGATCTCGAAAAGATCAAAGTCGGCGAACGTCAGGCCTTCGCGCTGGAGCATGCGTGGCACGGCGTAAGCCGGGGCCATGAGCAGGCCTTCGGTGCCGTCGACGAAATTCACTGCCGCGGTTTCGCCGGTTCTTAAATAAGCCAATACGGGCAAGCCGCGTTCGGCGGCCCACTCTTCACTGGCCAGCAGCACCACCGAGGCGCCATCGGTCAGGGGCGTGGAGTTGCCGGCGGTGAGCGTGCCGTTCTGGCGGTCGTAGGCCGGGGACAGACTGGCGAGTTTCTCCAGGCTGGCGTCGGCCCGCAGGTTGTTATCCCGGGCCAGGCCGCGATGCGGGCTGATCAGGTCGTCGAAGAAACCCTGCTTGTACGCCGCGTCCAGACGCTGATGGCTGGTGAGGGTAAGCTCGTCTTGGGCCAGGCGCTTGATCTGCCAGCGCTTGGCCATTTCTTCGCAGTGTTCACCCATGGACAAGCCGGTGCGCGGCTCGCCATTGCGCGGCAGCAGCGGCTTGAAAAACATCGACGGGCGCACGCTCATCAAGGCTTTTAACGTGGCGCCGGTGCCCTTGGCGCGGTTGGCTGAAAGCAACGTACGGCGCAGGGATTCATTGATGCCAATGGGCGCGTCGGACGTGGTGTCGGAACCACCGGCGATGCCCACTTCGATCTGCCCGAGGGCGATTTTATTGGCCACCAGCAACGCCGCTTCAAGGCCCGTGCCGCAGGCTTGTTGCAGGTCGTAGGCCGGGGTTTCGGGAGACAGCGTGGTGGACAGCAGGCTTTCCCGGGCCAGGTTGAAATCCCGGGAATGCTTGATCACGGCACCGGCAGCAAATTCGCCCAGGCGCAGGCCGTGGAGGTTGTAGCGGTCCACCAGGCCTTGCAGGGCGGCGACCAGCAAATCCTGGTTGCTGTCATGGGCGTACACGGTGTTGGAGCGGGCAAACGGAATGCGGTTGCCGCCGATAATCGCCACGCGGCGGGTCGGGGCCGGGTTGAAGCTGTAGTCACTCATCGATCGTTCTCATTCCAGATAAACAGCCCACGCATATGGGGTTTGTCACCGGCGAAATTGCGCACTTCAAACTCACGGCGCGGGCCGGTGGGCGGGACGTTCCACAGGGCCACCTGGCCGGGCAGGAAGATCGGCAATTTGAAATCGCAATGGGCCTCGGCCTGATCCAGTCCACCCGGCGGTTGCTGGGCCGCCAGTGCGCGGCCAAGGGTCCACATGCCGTGGGCGATGGCCCGGCGAAAACCGAAGAGTTTGGCCCCGATCACCGAGGTATGAATCGGGTTGAAATCCCCCGAGACCTTGGCGAACCGCCGCCCCAGATCAGCCGGCAACACCCAGCGCTGGGTGCGCAGCAAACCCTCTTCCTGCAACGGCAACACGTCGTTCCATGGCTCACCGACCGGGGCGTTTACGTCACGGCGCAAGTACAGGCTGTCGCTCTCCCACACCAGGGTGCCCGCGCTGTAGGCACGGGTGGCGATGCTCAGGGCCTGACCTTTCGGATGAGCGACCCAGCGCTCGCAATACACCTCCAGGCGCAAGGCCTGGCCCTCCTCCAGCCGTTGATGCTGACGAATACGATTGGCCAGATGCACCATGCCGCTTGCCGGGTATGGGAAGCTCGGCCGGGTCAACAGCATCAGGTGCAATGGGAACGCCAGCACCTGGGGGTAGGACAGCGGCACGCCCTGCTCGCGGCGAAAACCGCAGGCCCGACCGTAGGCTGCAATACCTTGGGCAGACAGCTCGACCGCTGAACGCACCAGACGCTCTTTCGGTAACGTCGGTGCGCCTTCAACCTTGGGTTTGCGCAGCGCCAAGACGCCATCGAGCAACAGCCGCGAACGCGGTGGCGGCGGATCAATAATCTGCGTCACATAGTCCATGTTCAGGCTCCCAACAGGCTTTGGCCGCAAACCCGCACCACCTGGCCGTTGACCCCGCCGGAAGCCGGATGCGCCAGCCAGGCGATGGTTTCCGCCACGTCGATGGGCTGGCCGCCCTGGGACATGGAATTCATCCGCCGCCCCGCTTCGCGAATCATCAGCGGGATCTTCGCGGTCATCTGGGTTTCGATAAAACCGGGCGCCACGGCATTCACCGTTACCTGCTGCGCCGCTGCTTGCGGTGCCAGGCCTTGCACCAGACCGATCACTCCAGCCTTGGAGGTGGCGTAGTTGCTTTGCCCCAGGTTGCCGGCGATGCCGGAAATCGACGAGACACATACGATTCGCCCGCCCGGCTTCAGGCCCTGGCTTTCCAGCAGTGCCGTGCTCAGGTGCAGCGGCGCTTCCAGGTTGACCGCCAGCACGCTGCGCCAGGCGGCCTCGGTCATCTTGGCGATGGTCTTGTCGCGGGTGATCCCGGCGTTGTGCACCACCACGTCGAATGCGCCGTGTTGGCTGACATGGGTTTGCAACTGCTGCGCGGCATCAGTGGCGGTGATGTCCAGCGCCAGCGCGGTGCCGCCGACACTGCTGGCGGCCTGTTGCAGCAATTCCTGGGCCTGGGGCACATCCACGCAGACCACTTGCGCACCGTCACGGGCCAGCACCTGGGCGATTGCCAGGCCGATGCCACGTGAGGCGCCAGTGACCAGGGCGCGGCGGCCGTTGAGGGGTTTGTCCCAGTTGATTTCGGTTTGGGTGTCGACTGGTTTTTCGAGGCGCACCACCTGCCCCGATACATAGGCCGAGCGCCGCGACAGGAAGAACCGCAGACTGCTTTCCAGCGTGCTTTCGGCACCCGGTGCGACGTAGATCAACTGCACGGTGATCGCCCGGCGCAGCTCCTTGGCCAATGAGCGCACCAGGCCTTCAAGCGCGCGTTGAGCGACGGCTTGCGGCAAATCCTTGCACCGCTCCGGCGCGGTGCCGAGCACCACCACGCGGGCGTGTTGGCCCAGGCGCTTGGCGTTGGCGTGGAAGAATTCGTAGAGCTCGTCCAGTTGCTTGAGGTCGGCGATGTCGCTGGCGTCGAATACGGCGCCCTGAACCTTGACCGTGGAAGGCGCCTTGAGGGTCGCGGCGCTGGCGGTCACCGTGTCGGTGGCGGTGAAGATCCGCTGGATTTCAGCCGCCAGGCGCCCTGCCCCGGCCACGATCACCGGGTTGGCCAGACCGTGTTGGCCGCTGCGGTGGCGTTGCAGCGCCAGGGGTTGCGGCAGCCCGGCGGTCTGGGCCAGCCAGCGGCCCCAAGGCGAATTGACGAAAGAAAGGTAGCTGTCACTCATAAATGGGTCCTGTCGTAATTCTCTGTAGGAGCGAGCTTGCTCGCGAAAAACCGGAGAGCGCCGTTGGGTGTCAGGTTTCCCGCGTTATCGTTAACGACCTTCGCGAGCCAGCTCGCTCCTACAGTGGGTCAGTTGACCGTCGCGTTTTCGCCTTGGTTTGCACGCTTTTTCACACTGGGTTTGGCCGCCAGCTCCAACGCCTGTTGACGCTGTTGCAAGGCCTCCAGCAAGCCGAAGTCCTGCGGGAAGTCGTCGACCTGGATCGCGTGATCGCCGTATTCCACGTAACGCGCCAGCAAGCTGTCTTCGTCGTCGCTGATCAGGTCCAGCGCCCGCGCCTTGACCCGCCATGGGGTGAACGCAACACCGGAAATCGGCATCGGTTCGATCAGGCCCTGCTTGACCGCACCCTTGAGCCGCGCCTCGATCAGCTCCACTTGTGGCAACAGCCGGAACCCCAGTTCGCCATAAGCCAGCTTGTCGATTTCCGGCCGCGGAATGTAGGAATTACCCAGCAAGCGGTCGCGGGTTTCCCCCGGCACTTGCACCAACTCCGCCACTTGCGCCAACAGACGGTCAGACGGTTTGCGCAGTGGAATGCCAAACGGGAACGTCAAACCACGCACCACGGCCGCCGCCGCTTTCGACGGGTAGTTATCGAGCACTTCAGCCAAGGCCTCATGGGCGCGCAGTAACGCGTCCTGAGCGGCCCAATGCACCAGCGGCAAATCCGGCTGTGGCCGGCCATCGTCCTCAAAGCGCTTGAGCACGCAGGACAGGATGTACAGTTGGGACAGAATATCCCCCAGCCGCCCCGTGATACTTTCCTTGCGCTTGAGGGCACCGCCCAGCACGCCCATGGAAATGTCCGAGATCAACGCCAGCACCACCGACAGCCGATTGGCCTGGCGGTAGTAGGACGCCAGCGCCGGATCGGTCTTGCCCGGCACCGAAATCAACCGCCCGCCTGTCAGCGCATGCACCGCTGCACGTACGGTATTGGCCAACACAAAGCTCAGATGACCGAACATCGCACTGTCGAAATCCACCAACGCCTTGCGCCGATCCGTGTTGCGCGCCGCTTCCATCTCGCGGAACACGTACGGATGGCAACGAATCAGGCCCTGGCCGTAGATGATCAGGCAGCGGGTCATGATGTTCGCGCCTTCCACGGTGATGGCGATGGGGCTTTGCTGGTAGGCCCGGGCGAGGAAGTTGTTGGGGCCCATGCAGATGCCCTTGCCGGCAACGATGTCCATGCCGTCGTTGACGATGATTCGCGCACGCTCGGTGACGTGGTATTTGGCGATGGCCGAGATCACCGACGGTTTTTCACCGGCATCCAGTGAAGCCACCGACACCTTGCGCACCGCATCACAGGCATACAGATGCCCCGCCATGCGCGCCAGTGGCGCCTGCACGCCTTCGAACTTGCCGATTGGCAGGCCGAACTGTTTACGCATCGCCGCATAAGCGGTGGTACCGCGCACAGCGACCTTGCCCAGGCCGACGTTGGCCGACGGCAGGGAAATCGCCCGCCCGGCAGCCAGGCATTCCATCAGCATGCGCCAGCCGTTGCCCACTTGCTCGCGGCCGCCGATCACCCATTCCAGTGGGATAAATACATCCTTGCCGGTGGTCGGGCCGTTCTGGAACACGGCATTGAGCGGCCAATGACGCCGGCCGCTGTTCACGCCCGGATGAGTGGTTGGGATCAACGCACAGGTGATGCCCAAAGAGCCAGGTTGCCCCAACAGACCGTCCGGATCCTCTGCGCGAAAGGCCAGGCCAAGCACCGTGGCGATCGGTCCGAGGGTGATGTAGCGCTTGTCCCAGGTCACGCGAAAACCCAGCACTTCCTCACCTTCATGCAGGCCTTTGCAGACGATGCCCAGGTCCGGAATCGCCCCAGCATCGGAGCCGGCATACGGGCTGGTCAGGGCGAAGCACGGGATATCTTCGCCACGGGCCAGGCGTGGCAGGTAATAGTTGCGCTGGGCGTCGGTGCCGTAGTGCAGCAGCAGCTCGGCCGGGCCCAGGGAGTTGGGCACCATCACCGAAATCGCCGCCGCCGAGCAACGGGTGGAAAGCTTCATCACCACCTGCGAATGCGCATAGTGAGAGAAGCCTTTGCCGCCGTATTGCTTGGGAATGATCATGCCGAGGAAACCGGCGTCCTTGGTGTACTGCCAGCCTTCCGGGGACATGTCTTGCCAGACCTGGGTGGTTTCCCAGTCGTTGGACATGTCGCACAGGGTCTCGACTTCGTTATCGAGAAAGGCCTGTTCTTCAGTGCTGAGGCTGGCCGGTGCGGCTTGCAGCAGGCGCTCCCAGCGCGGCTTGCCGCTGAACAGCTCGGCGTCCCACCACACAGTGCCGGACTCGATGGCGGCGCGCTCGGTGTCGGACATCGCCGGCATGATGCTGCGAAAAAGGCCCAGGGCCTTGCTGGTCAACAGGGTGCGGCGCAGGGGTTTGATCGTCAGCAGCAGCGCGGGCAATACCACCAGCACCGCCACCACACCGGCGCCGAAACCGGCCACCACGTTGAACAGGTAACCGACCGCCAGCCAGACCAGGCCGGCACCTAGCCAGAGCGTCGCAGCGGCTTGTCGATACGCCAGGGCAATCGCTGCTGCGAGTCCCGCCAATAACCAGATAACCATGGGATACCTCTACTCAATTCAGGGTACGGCCAACGCCCAAGCAGATCGGAATGACCTGTGAGGTAAAGCCACATTACAAACTTGAAAAGATAAATTCAAATTTTGTTTTGAAATTTTTATTTAATGCTTGGGCGAAAAAATTAACGGCTGAGGGCGTCAACCGGGTTGATTAGCGGTAGAGGGATCGGAACGGGTCGCGTGGGCGACCCGTCGATGCAATGCCAGTTATAGACCGGGCAGAAAGATGCGCTGACTGCTGTCGGAAACAGGCGTTGCGACAGCAGATCAAAACTCGTAGGTGACCCCCAGGCTGACCACATCCCCATAAGCGTCCGCCTTGCCATCCAGGGTCGCTCCGCCCAGACGATCCTGGTTATGAGTCTGCAACTTGGCCTTCTCAACAAACTGGTGGGAGTAGGAACCGTCGATTCCAAGGCCCGGGATAGCCCGGATCTTATAACCGAAGCCCAGGGACGTGAAAATCCGGTCGCCGTCTGGAATACGTGGGTCGCGGGTGGAGTTACGGGTAGGCGTCTGGTCCGTAGCCACACCGGCACGCAGAGTGAAGTCGTCGGTGAGTTTGTAGTCGCCACCGAGGGAGACCATCCAGGCATCCTTGTAGTTATACGGAATGGCCACAATGGTGGAGCCATCGGATTTCAAGGTCAGGTTTTTGAACGATGACCACTGCGTCCAGGTAACGCTGGCACCCAGCGTAAAGCGGTCGGTGAACTGGTGCACCCAATCGAAGGACGCGTTGGCAGGGATGTCCAGTTGGGTTGTGGCGTTGCCGTTCATTTGAAGGTTAAGCCCGGGATACAAAGCGTTCGGCAACCCGCCCTCAACCAGGGCCTGCGATCCTGGATCCGCGTAGATGTTGTATTTCCCTTCAAGTTTATTCTTGATCTTGGCGTGGTAGTTCAAGCCCAGAGTGTCTTGTAGTGTTGGCTTCCAAGCCACACCGGCAAACCAACCTACCGAGGTATTGTCAACTTTGACGCGTATCAACGAATGGCCCACTCCCGAAGGAAACGGAATACCGACACCCGGAGCCAGCGCTGCCGCTGCATACAAGTCAATGTTCTGGCTGACGAAACCCTTGGTGTGCTGAACAATGGCACCGCCGCCGATGGAGAACTCATCATTGACCTTGAACGAAAGCGACCCTGTCACGCCAACGGTTTCGATACGCGTGTCAACGGCAAAGTCCCGGCCAATCCAGTCATCATCCCAGGTGGTGCGCGCGCCCATTGGCACCACTTGGCTCAGGCCGAAGGCGAAGCGATCGCCGATGGGCATGACCATGAATCCAGTGGGTAACCACGCCGTAAAGCCACCTTGCCCGCCAGTACCGGTGCGGGGTACAGACGTCATGTCACCAGTATTCGGGTCCAGGGTAACGGCAGCCGGGTCATTGCCCGCGTAGTCCTTGGCCGTGCCCTTGTATTTGATATTGATGCGCGCGTAGTCAATGTTGAACTGGGCGATATTGTGATCAATGAAGGCCATGGCGGCCGGGTTGTTATAAGCCGACGACGGGTCGTCCTTGAACATTGAACCACCGCCGAACGCTCGTCCCCAGCCCTCGGCACCAAACGTCGGGGTAGCAAACCCACCGGCCTGCGCATGACCTGCGGCGACTAATCCGCTCAGTATTGCCAATCCCAATAATGTGCGAGCGTGTTGTTTTTTATTATTCATTTGCCACTCCTAATTATTTTCAGCTCCGGATTGACCGGCATACCCTGTATTGCGAGTTGGCATCGTTAAAGCGGCCCGCCGCAGACCTCACCATCAAGGAGTAATGTGAAGATCCGTAAATTGCGCCGTTAACGATACGATGGTGCAAGATCCCGCCAGTGGTTGATTTAATACATTCAACTTATTAGGTAGCGAAGTCCAAAATCCAGACAGCGTACGTGGACCACAGTTACTTAGAGGCCCCGAAGGAAACCCTGATAGAGAGAACGGTGTGTTGCCGATACTGATATTTGACGAACCGACTGCCGTCATAGACCAAGCGGAAAGCGACACGACAACTTTTCGACATAAAGTGTTTGTTCCGGAGAGCGAAACAGTCGTTATATTCGCCACGCCATCCCCATCAACTACTCCATACAACGAAGCATCGCATGTGACCGCGGACTGGAATGTTGCCGGCGATTTGAAAACCATCTGGCCATTGACCGACAGGAACTGACCTGGCGGCGCAAACGTTGCCCCGAATACAAACGACGACATGAATGCAACCACGAAAATCGATACTGTTTTTATTATGTATCGCTTCAGGTATTGCATCACTCCTCCCTATGGACGCACCGCCGTCCAAATCCGTTTTCCCCGCAACAGGCGCCTTGTTACAGGCGCCTGCCTTGTAGCGGGTGATCAGCCCTTGGTTCTCAAGCCATCATCAAGGAACGATGACAACTGGCACTACCGGACCGGACGCTGGAACGTTTGCAACGGTCACGCTCAAGCTCTGCACTGTGCAACTGCCGGCCAGAGCCTGATTGGTAGCCGTCAGAACCTGAGAGGTGTTGTTGTACCCAACAGTGATAGTGGAAGGGCCGCAATGGGATGGGATCACACCGGATGCGGTAATGTTGTAGCCAACGTTGGTTACAGAACCACCCGCCGAGCCAGTCGCAGTCAGGATCCATGGCAAGCCGGTGATCTGAGGCAGGCTGCACAGGCTATTGGAGCCGGATACTGCTGCGCCGTTGATGCTTGCTACGCCGGAACCATTGATAGTCCCTGTAAAAGTCACGTTACAGGTGATCGGCAGTTGGAGCGACGAAGGCGACTTAACGGAAATCGTGCCTGGCGCGGTGAAATTACTGTTGATTGGACTAAGGCTAAAAGCGTTAGCCATCGAAGCAGCACCCATGCACACAGTCAAAGCAGTCAACGACACGAGGGTTTTCAAGCTTTTCATTATTTTTCCTCACATGTTATGGCGAGTCATTTCGCCAGGGGTAATGGCCATGATCGAGAGGTCACGGTGAATCTGCAGAACTTCCCTTTCCAGCCAAATTTCAATTCAATTACCGCTACAACATCCAACTGTTACTCAACAACTTTGAAACTCGGCGGCATCTTGATCGACACCGCTTTAATCTTGCAGTCTTCGCCGATAGGCACGTTGGCCGCTTCCAACTTGCCGGTGGCGTTATCCCAGGTGCCATCGGCAGTAGAAGGTCCGCACTTACCGCCCAAACCAAAGGCGTGCACATCGACGGAGATCTTCGACATCGAGCCGCTCTTGGTGTCTTTGGCCACCAATACCCAGGGCAAGTTGATCGCTTCCACCCGACTGCACTTGAGGCCGCCGTCGAATTCGACTTTGTCGACATTCACCGACGAGCCATCCGCCGCCACCTTGCCGGCGACCTTGATGGTGCAGTCCGCACTGATCAGCGCTCCCTTGGAAAAGCTGATGGGGCCTTGGGCAGTAAACGCGCTGCCGGCGGGTTCGATACGGGCGGCCTGGGCCTGGTGGTAAACAATCAGGCCCAGGGCGGCCAATACAATGTGCGTCGTGAACTTGGCAGGGTTTTGCATGGTGTAGGTCCTTCCCTTAATTTTATTTTTGTTCGGGTCAAACAAACTTTTCGCCACTAAGCCGTACTCGAAATCGGTAATCCCTTGGCGATAAAAACCTGCGCGATGCACAGATCCCGAGTACGTCCTACAACTGAATGCTTTACGTTAGAAGGTGCTGGTGGTGTTGCTGTACTTCTCCAAGTACTTCAAACGCTGTGAAGGTTGAAGATTGGTCAGGGTGATGTCCCCGGCATAATGATTAAGTACCCGGTGGTCCATCCGTCGTCGCCACAAGTACGGCACATACGCCCAGACAATCATACTGGCGTAACCGTAAGGCAGTTGCGGCGATTCATCAAAGTGACGCAGGGACTGATAACTTCTGGTTGGATTGGCGTGATGGTCAGAGTGACGCTGTAGCTGGAACAGAAAAATGTTGGTGACAATTCGATTGCTGTTCCACGAGTGCCGAGGCGAGCAACGTTCATAACGGCCATTAGGCAACTTCTGGCGTTTCAAGCCGTAATGTTCGACGTAGTTCACTACTTCCAGCAGCGAGAAGCCGTAGATACCCTGGATGATCAGGAATGGAATCACTGCTGCGCCCAACCAGGCAATCATCGCGCCCCACAACACCACGCTGTACATCCAGGCGCTGAGCACGCCGTTCTTCCAGTGCCAGGCGGGCAGGCCGAGTTTGCGCAGGCGTTCACGTTCCAGGTTCCACGCCGAGCGGGCGCTGAACCAGACCGAGCGTGGCAGGAAGGCCCAGAAGCTCTCCCCCAACCGCGAGCTGGCCGGATCTTCCGGGGTGGCGACCCGTACGTGGTGGCCACGGTTGTGTTCGGTGTAGAAGTGCCCGTAGAAGGTCGGCGCCAGGGTGATCTTGGCCAGGATAACTTCCAGCAGGCGCGGTTTGTGCCCCAGTTCATGAGCGGTGTTGATGGCGATGCCGGTGGCCGCGCCGGTGGACATCGCCATGCCCAGGTAAGTGAACCAGGTGATCTCGCCATGCAGCTGGGTGCGGGCGGTGATGTATGCGGCGGTTTTCGACAGCCAGCTCGACGGGTCCAACGCAGCGGTGGCGTGCAGCAGGCCACCGTTGATGACCCAGTCGATGCCGCCTGCCGCCAGCCACCCGGTAATCACCACCGAGGAGATGACAAACAGCACGCCGATGTAGACGATCCAGCGGTAGTAGCTTTGGGATTCGAGGTTGCTGACGGCGGATTCCGGCGGGTTGCTGACGTCTTCGCCCAGCAGGCCGTCGATCAATGGGATCAGGCCGAAGATCACCAACACGCCGACCCACCACAGTTGTTGTACACCGGTGGTGATGGCCAGGGAGCCAGACAGCAAAGGGGTTGCCAGCGGCATAATGCCGAGCCACCACAGATGGCGTTTGCCGTCGGTCCAGACGTTCGGGGCAGCCAGGGTCTGATTCATGGCAGCCTCCGCACGAGGCAGGTGGGCAGGGAGCAAAAAGCAACACTAGACAGGCACACGGAGCGGTGACTGCTCCGAGATTTCAACCATGCGATAAAAGGCGTTTTTTTCATTATTTTATTCGCTCTTAGGCATTTCAAAAATTATTTCAAATTAGACATTGAAATATTTTTTTAAATAAATAGCGCGGAATCGTTAGGTCGTCAACTAAATTCTTGAAGCCTTTTGAACGTGACCGGGCAGTCTCTTTTTCAGCCGTTTGGTCAGGTGTCTAGGGCAAGCATTGACGGGCTCGAACCGCGAGTTCAGTCGCACAATTATTTGCTCGCCAGTGCAAACGGCGGATGCAGAATCGTGGCGCTTTCAGGTGGCCGGACACGCCTGGCCACCTGCTCGACCACGGCCGCGACACGCTCGGTAGCGGTGATCGGCAACATATGCCCGCGCCCTTCCACCAACTGCAGCTTCAGGCCCGGCACCAGGCTGGCCAAGGCCTGGCCGTGTTTGCGAAAGTCCAGCACCTTGTCCTGCGCCCCGTAGATCAGCCCGATCGGCAAGGTCAGCTGCGAGTAGCGCTTGACCATATCCGGCAGGAAATCGTTGACCAGGTTGATCTCGGTGGAGGCCGCATGGAAGTTGTCGGGCCGCATGCCCAGCAAGCCGCCACCGCGGGTGGAGAAGTCTTCCGGGGCGGCGTCAGGAGCGAACACACCCTTAACCACCGAGCCTTTTGTCAGCAGGCCGATGGGCATGGTCAGGGTGTGCGACATGAAGCGCCGCAACCATCCCGGACGTATCGCCAACGACATAAACACCAGGGGCAGCATGCGCTGGGGATGGGTGAGCGGCGCCACCAGGATCAATCCGGACACCATGTGAGGATGGTCCAGCGCCAGCGCCAGGGAAATCGCCCCGCCGAGGGAATGCCCCAGCACCAGCGGCTTATCCAGGTCCAGCGTCTTGATAAAGCTCGCGACCTGCCGGGCCTGGGCTGGCAGGTCGGCGGCGGTGCCCGAACGCCGGGTGGAATAACCCGAGCCCGGACGATCCAGGGTGATCACCCGAAAGTGCTCACGCAACTGGGCAGACAAGGCGTACGTCAGGTTGCGACTGCTGCCCATCAGCCCGTGGATCATCACCAGCGGCGGGCCCTTGCCCTCGTCTACATAATGAAAGCGCTCGCCGTTGATCTCCAGAAAGCGCCCGTTGATCGGAACAGCCGCTTCTATACGCCGTGTCATCCGGGCACTGAAGCCCCACAACACTACGCTTATCCCTACAAACACACCCGCAGCGACAACCCACTCGACAGCCATAGCTCGGTCCTCTGCATCCCTGCGTTGCTGGCGGCCCGACCGGTATTGGTCAAGACCTCAGCCATCGTCCACACCCTGGACCTTAACTGCGTGCGTAAAAGCTCTCGTCCGTCGGATAAGTCGCACTTGAGGAACTGGGTCGTAGCCTAGACGACATTTTCAGGTAGATTATTTAAAATCTTTTTTAAAATAATTAATTCAATTTTCCTTTGCAATGGTGTTCTATCTAAAAAGCCAAAACAAAAACAAGGAGCACATCCGATGTCACAACCCGTAAGGCGCCACCGGCCCACGAGGGACAGCCTATGAATGCCCACGACACCGTCGACATCGCCATCATCGGCTCCGGGTTTGCCGGGCTGTGCATGGCGATCAAACTCAAGGAAGCCGGCTTCAGCGATTTCTTTATTGCCGAACAGGCGGATTCCCTCGGCGGCACCTGGCGGGACAACCACTACCCCGGTTGCGCCTGCGACGTGCAATCCCATGTCTATTCGTTTTCCTTTGCGCCCAACCCTAACTGGACGCGGCAATTCGCGCCCCAGGCGGAGATTCGCGCCTACCTGGAACAATGCGCCCGGCGCTTTGAACTCGCGCCGTTCCTGCGGTTTGGCATGGGCCTGGAAAAGGCGGTGTTTGATGAGGCGCAACAGCGCTGGAACCTGACGTTCAGCAATGGCCGCCAGGTCAGCGCGCGGGTGCTGGTGTCGGGGATGGGCGGCTTGTCGCGCCCGGCACTGCCGGACATTCCCGGCCTGGACAGCTTCAAGGGCAAGCGCTTCCACTCCCAGCAGTGGGACCACGAATACTCATTGAAGGGTAAACGCGTGGCGGTGATCGGCACCGGCGCCAGTGCCATTCAGTTCGTGCCGCAGATTGCGCCGCAGGTGGCCCACCTGGACCTGTTCCAGCGCACCCCACCGTGGATCATGCCCAAACCCGACCGGCCGATTTCTGCCGTTGAGCGCTGGGCCTTCAAGCACCTGCCGTTCACCCAACGCCTGATGCGCAGTGCGTTTTACTGGGCACTGGAAGGCCGCGTGGTGGGCTTTGCGCTGCACCCGAGCCTGATGAAAATGGTGCAGAAAATCGCCGTGCGCCACCTGCACAAACAAGTGGCCCGCCCTTCCCTGCGCAAGACCCTCACGCCGGACTACACCATCGGTTGCAAGCGCGTGCTGATCTCCAACGACTATTACCCGGCGCTGTCGCGCAGCAACGTGGAGGTGGTGACCGACAACGTGCAGCGCATCGAGGCCGACGGGGTAATCACCGCCGACGGCATCAAGCACCCGGCCGATTGCATCATCTTCGGCACCGGCTTCCAGGCCACTGATCCCCTGCCCCGTGACTGCATCATCGGGCGCAACGGCATCGACCTGATGGACACCTGGCAAGACGGCGCCCATGCCTACCTGGGCACCACGGTGCCGGGCTATCCGAACCTGTTCCTGATCGTGGGCCCCAACACCGGGCTGGGGCATAACTCGATGATTTTGATGATCGAGGCCCAGGTCACCTACATCCTCGATGCCCTGCAGCAAATGCAGCGCCATCGCATCGCCACGGTGGACGTCAAGCCGGTGGTGGAGCTGGCCTACAACGTCAAGCTGCAGGAAAAACTCAAGCGCACCATCTGGTCCACCGGCGGTTGCAAGAGCTGGTACCTCGACCCGCGCACCGGCAAGAACACCACCCTGTGGCCCGGCTCGACCTGGCGCTTCAAGCAGGTGACCCGGCATTTCGCCCTCAAGGACTACGTCGCCAGCCTGGTGCCGATGCCGTCTGCGCCGCGCCCTGCTACAGCGCCGCCCCACACCACCACAGAAGGGAGCCTGTCATGAAGTCATTCAACGGCCGCGTGGCGGCCATCACCGGCGCAGCTTCAGGCATGGGCCGCGCACTGGCACTGGCGTTGGCGCGTGAGGGCTGCCACCTGGCGCTGGCGGATAAAAACAGCCAGGGCCTGGAGCAGACGGTTGCGTTGATCAAAACCCAGGTCTTGTCTCCCGTGCTGGTCACCTCACACGTAATTGACGTCTCCGACCGCCAGGCCGTGGAAGACTGGGCCGCACGTTGCGCAGCCGAACACGGCCAGATCAACCTGATCTTCAACAACGCCGGCGTTGCACTCTCCAGCACCGTCGAAGGCGTGGATTACACCGACCTGGAATGGATCGTCGGGATCAACTTCTGGGGCGTGGTGTATGGCACCAAAGCCTTCCTGCCTTACCTCAAGGCCAGCGGCGATGGGCATGTGGTCAACACCTCCAGCGTGTTCGGCCTGTTCGCCCAGCCGGGCATGAGTGGCTACAACGCCACCAAGTTCGCCGTGCGCGGCTTTACCGAATCCCTGCGCCAGGAGCTGGACCTGCAAAAAAGTGGCGTCTCGGCCACCTGCGTGCACCCCGGAGGGATCCGCACCGACATCTGCCGCAGCAGCCGGATCGACGCCAACATGACCGGCTTTTTGATCCACAGCGAACAACAGGCGCGGGCCGACTTCGAAAAGCTGTTCATCACCGACGCCGACCAAGCCGCCAAAGTGATCCTGAACGGCGTACGCAAAAACAAACGCCGCGTGCTGATTGGCCGCGACGCCTACTTCCTGGACCTGCTCGCCCGTTGCCTGCCGGCCGCCTATCAAGCGCTGGTGGTGTTCGCCAGCAAACGCATGGCGCCCAAACAACGCAGCGCGCCCTCACCCGTCCTTGAAACCAACGAAGAGCACCGTCTCTGAACTGGAGTACCGACCATGCTACCGATTCGCCGCGACCTCCGTTTTGCCCTGCCGGCCGAACGCATCAAGAACTGGCACGAACAAGGCCCGTTCATTACGCACTTTTTCAATGCGCTGTCGTTGCTGTTTCCCCAGGGCGAACTGTTCTTCATGGACAGCGTGCGCCATTACCGCCAGCACATCGAAGACCCGGAACTGAAGAAAGAAATCCAGGGGTTCATCGGCCAGGAGGCCATGCACAGCCGCGAACACGTGGCCTACAACGACCTGCTGCAAGCCGCCGGGCTGCCGGCGCATACCCTGGATCGTCGGCTGAAGATGATCCTCGATGCACAAAAGAAATACATGCCCGCCTCGTTCAACCTGGCGGTGACCATTGCCCTGGAGCATTACACCGCAATGCTCGCGGAAATCCTCCTCAGCGACCCGTCGCGGTTCGGTGATTCGGTCAAAGGTTACCAGCAGATGTGGTACTGGCATGCCCTGGAAGAAACCGAGCACAAGGCCGTGGCGTTTGATGTGTGGAACAGCGTGATCAAGCCCGGGCCCAAGCGTTATTTGCTGCGCACCGGAGCCATGCTCATCACCACAGCGATGTTCTGGCTGGTGATCCTTGATTTTCACCTGCGCCTGCTGTTTGCAGACCGGCGTTCGGGCGGGCATTTGAAGGGTTTCTGGCGGATGCTCAAGTTTCTCTACGGGCCCAAGGGCGTGTTCCCGCGCATGGCGCTGCCCTGGTTGCATTACTTCAAGCCAGGGTTTCATCCCTGGGACCATGACAACCGGGCGCGCCTGGCGGGCATTGACCGTTTGGTGGAGGAGATCGAGCAGACCCATAAAGGTTATGGGCCTGCCTGAGTCCGCTTAGCGCTGGGTCGGGATACGAATGTCGCCATCCCGGCACTGGCTCTTGACGCTGCGCGGGCAGCCGGCAAATGCCAGGTCCTTGGTCAGGCACACGCGCACCTCGGTCAGCACCGCGCCCTTGCAGATCACCGCAAGCCCGTGGTTGCCCATGGCCGGGTTGCTCTCGCGAAACAGCGCTTCGATGTCCCGCGCACCCAGGTTGCCTGGGGCATTGAAGGGCTCAAGCTGTTGCGGGATCTTGACCACGCCCAGCGCTGCATCGGTCTTGTCCAGATAGGCTGACGCCTCAAGGCCACTGCAAGTGCCGTGCTTGGCCCACTCATGCTTGAGCAGCTTGGGCGACGGGAACAAGGTCTTGCCCCGGGCGAAGTCGGCATCTGATAACCGCGACTGCGGCGCACACGACGCCGGCCAGCCGCCCTTCGCGTATTGCGGCCATAGCCCATGCAGCACAAACCCGTAACCCTTGCCCGAGCATTGCTGGTCGTCCGGGTGCGTCAGGCAGAAGGTCGGCGACCAAGACAACGACAACACGTAAAAATCAAACTCTCCGGCCTGCCCCTGGGCTCGCGGCGCCGCCGTCGCGGCACTCGCCAATGCCAGCCAAAGCACAATCCAGGCTGCTTTCAATTTCATCCGTTCATTCCTTAAAAAGAGAAAATTAAAGCACCGCTAGACAGCCAGATTGGGGTTACGTTGTAGCACCCGGTCCATGACCCGGTCGGTCTTCAACGCCTCGATCGCCAGCGCCGGGTGTTTGCTCTCGCCGCGAATATGCGCATTCATTCCCAACACGTGGTGCCACTGGATATGCGCATGATTGGGCACTAGCACTTCCTCGCTGGTCTCGGCCTCAAGCCGCAACGGTGCCTCATCGAATACCGAGAACGTGATGCGGCCCTTGCTGCCAATCAGCTCCACCCGGTCTTCGCGCCGGTCGGCGACAAAGTTCCAGCAGCCCATGCCCAGTGCGCCCGAGGCGAAGGTCCAACAGGCGGTGACGGCATCCTCGGCGGCATAACGCCCGGCCTGGCGCGCAGTAAACCCGGCCACATCGACAATATCCCCGGCCAGGTACTGGAACAGGTCAAAGCCGTGGCTGGCCAGGTCGGCAAAATACCCGCCACCGGCAATCGCCGGGTCGGTGCGCCAGTTGGCGCTGCTCGCATCGTCCTCTGAGGGCGGCTTGCACAAGGTCCAGGTCAGATGGCGCAACTCGCCGATGCGCCCGTCCTGCAGCCAGTCCCGTACCTGCTGGAAGCGCGGCAGGGAACGCCGGTAATACGAGACAAACAGGTGCAGCCCGGCCTGTTCGAAGGTGCGCTGCATCAGCGCGCTTTGCTCGGCATTCAGCGACATGGGTTTCTCGACGCAGCAATGCTTGCCCGCAGCGGCCACCATCAAGCTGTATTCCAGATGACTGTCGGGCGGCGTGGCGATGTAGACCGCGTCCACTTCAGGGTCGTCGATCAGCATCTGGGCGTCGGTGTAGAACCGGGCGATGCCGTGGCGTGCTGCATAATCGCGCACGGCCTCCTCGCGGCGCCCCATCACGGCCACCAGCGCCGAACCTGGCGCTTTGTAGAAGGCAGGTCCACTCTTGAGTTCAGTGACATCGCCACAGCCGATCATGCCCCAGCGTACGGTGTTCATCGGTGTCTCCTTCATGTGGGTTTTTTTCGATGGGGCAGTATCGGCGTTTTCCGGTCCCCTCTCCACCCCGCCGGGTAAAGACTGAGCATGACAATTGCATTACACTTTTATGACAGTCATCCAGCTGCGGGGGCACAGACGATGAAAATAAGGGCCACGGTGATTTGCGAGCACGACGGGCACATCCTGTTCGTGCGTAAAGCCCGATCGAAATGGGCACTGCCCGGCGGCAAGGTCGAGCGCGACGAGCGGCCAGCAGGCGCAGCCGCACGGGAGTTGGAGGAAGAAACCGGGCTGAACGTGGACGGTTTGCTGTTATTGCAGGAGTTGAAGGCCAGCGACACGCTGCACCATGTGTTCGAGGCGTCGGTGGTGAATATCGACGAAGCCCGGCCACTGAGTGAAATCACGGAATGCCAGTGGCACCCCTACACTCGCGTGGAAGACCTGGACACCACCCAGGCCACCCAGCAAATCGTCAAATCCTTTATGCGCCGTCTCTAAAGCGCCGCCAGTTCCGGGCTTTGTCCGCTGCGCGATAAAGCTTGTTTTACCAAACCATTGGCTTTCTGGCGTTCGACAAAGGATTTGACGAACGCGGCAGCGGCTGTGTGCGCCACCGGTACCGCGACGGCCTGGCTGATGCTCATGAAGTCGTCGTCCAGCAGGCGCCAGCGCGCATCGACCCGGGTTCGCAGGTAATCCCGAACCCCGGCCGCAGCGTTCAAGCCTTGTTCGATGAACAGGTCTACGGCCCCCGCCGAGGTCGGTGCGCGTACCAGTTCGGCGTGTTGCACCGTGCGGCTCAGGTACAGGTCATATGCGGCGCCTTGGCCGACGGCGATACGTTGGCCGGGAGCATCGAGTTGCGCCACGCTGTTTAACGGTGACTCCACCGCCACCAGGTACGTGCCCTTGATGATCACGTAGGGCGCACTGAAGGCGATTTCCTGCTCGCGCACCGGCTCGATGGCCAGGAATGCCACGCGCCAGGTGTCATCAGCCAATGCGGTGAAGACCTTACCCGCCGCTTCAAACGTGATCAATTCAAGCCGCACGCCCAGCTCATCGGCCAGGGCCCTGGCCAGCGCCACCGACACGCCCTGGGGCTCGCCGCCCTCGCCGCGTTGGGCCAGCACCGGGTTGCCTAAGTTGATGGCAGCCCGGAGCACACCCCCGGGGGCCAGTTGTTGCAGTACCTGCGGGTCAATCATTACGCACTCCTTGTGGGTGGGAATAAAACTCCCATGTTTTATTTTCGCCGTTCTGAATACTACGGAACACCGGGCAGTGCACGCTTGTGAGCGGTCTTGAGGTAGGCGTTCTCGACGATTGCCTTCACCCGCTCACTCACCGCCTCGCCCATCAGGTAGCTGTCGATCTCGTCGTAGCTGCACCCGTACGCCAGCTCATCCAGTTTGCCCGGAGCCAGTTCTTCCAGGTCTGCAGTCGGTGCTTTCGCCACCAACTGCTGTGGCCCGCCGAGGGCGCTGGCGAGCAGGCGCACCTGGGTCTTGGTCAACCCGGACAGCGGCGCCAGGTCGCAGGCACCATCACCGAACTTGGTGAAAAAACCCATCAACGCCTCAGCGCCGTGGTCGGTGCCCACCACCAGGCCGTTGTGCAAATTCGCCACGGCGTATTGCGCCGTCATCCGCGCCCGGGCCTTGACGTTGCCCTTGATAAAGTCGATGCGTTCAGCGCTCACCTGCCCGGCAGACAGGCTGCCCATCAGCCCGTCAACGCAGGCTGCGATGTTCAGCGTCTCGATCTGGTCCGGCGCGATAAAGTCCAGGGAGGCCTGGGCATCGCGTTCGTCTGCCTGGGTTTTATACGGCAGACGCATGGCGATAAAGAGTGCCTCGTAGTCCTCGCTGCGCAGTTGCTCCACCGCCAATTGGCACAGGCGCCCGGCAGTCAGTGAGTCAACGCCGCCGCTGATACCCAGCACCAGCGCGTGGCAGCCGGACTGGCGCAAGGTGCCCTTGATGAAATCGATACGCCGTTGCAGCTCATCGCCCTCGCCACCCTTGCCGAGCAGCCGGTTGATATTCAGTTCCCGGGCAATACGTGCCTGAGTATCCATGTCACACCCCCAACTGTGGATTGACGTTGCTGACGTTGAACACCTGCGCCGCGTACTGCAAAAACGAGGCGTCTTCGCAGACGTTCTTGATCGGGTCATCGGAGAATTTCACCACCGGTTCGCCATGCACCCGCACCAGTTTCATGACGATGCTCAGCGGCTCCACACCGTCCACATCGCAGGCCAGGCTGGTGCCCATGCCGAAGCCGAACTTGGCCTTGCCCCGCACGTGCCGCAAGATCGGCAGGCATTTTTCGAAGTTCAGGCCGTCGGAGAACATCAGGTCCTTGGTCATCGGGTCGATGCCCAGTTCCTGGTAGCGGGCCAGCACCTTGTCGGCCCATACGATCGGGTCGCCGGAGTCCTGGCGCAGGCCGTCGTACAGCTTGGCGAAGTACAGGTCGAAATCCTTGAGGAAAAAGTCGGTGCTGATGCAGTCGGTCAGGGCGATGCCCAATCGGCCACGGTATTCGCGCACCCAGTTTTCCAACGCGGCGTTCTGGCTTTCCCGCAGCCGGCCGAGTTGCTGGTGCACCATCAGCCATTGGTGGGCCATGGTGCCGATCAGCGGCAGGTCGAATTCGTAGGCCAGGTGCGCATTGCTGGTGCCGATGAACTGGCCGGGAAAGTCGCGGCGCATGATGTCCACCACTTCGCGCTGGGCCTTGAACGACAGCCGGCGGCGGGTGGAGAAGTCCGACACGCGCAGGTCGGCCAGCTCGTCGCGGGTGAGGTTTTGCTCCAGCCAGTCGAACTTCTGGTAGAGCTTGCGGGTGACGTCTTCGAGGGTGACGTCGGGGTATTTGTCGCGGTTGCGCAGCTCGCTGACCAGGGCCAATACCGGCTGTTCGAACATGATGCAGTGCAGCATCGGGCCGACCACGCGGATGCTCAGTTGGCCGTCGATTTCGCTGACGTGGATATAGCGCAGGTTGAAGCGGAACAGGCCCAGGAAACGCTCGAAATCCGGGGTCAGGTATTCGCGACGCGGGTTGAACAGAAAGCGCAGTTCACCTTCGCGCATGTTGAGGCCGGCGAGCTTTTCCAGCTCCACCCGCAGCTCGGGGATCAGGTGCCCGAGCTTCTCTTTGGAGCGGACGATGAACTGGTATTCCACATCCACATTCGGGTGCTGGTGCAACACGGCCTGCATCATGGTGAAGGTGTAGTAATCGGTGTCCAGCAGGCCCTGGATCACAGGGGTGTCGTAGTCGTATGCACTTTCCATGAGGGACTCCTTAACGCGCGGCCATCGCGGCCAGTTCTTCCCGATTGCGGGTAATCACAACGCCAACTTGTTGCAGATGGTTGACTGCCTGCCCACCGCCCTCCTCGCTGATGCCACGGCACGCCGGCAGGTGCAGGATCACGTCGAAGTTGGCCTTGAGCAGTTGCAAGGCGGTGGTCTTGACGCAGTAGTCCAATGCCAGGCCGCCGACGATCACGCGCCGGACGCCCTGGGCGTTGAGGTATTCGATGACGCCGGTGGAGAGTTTGTCGTGGAGGTCGTGGTAGCAGGCGCCGTAGGGGTGCAGGTCGGGCTCGACGCCCTTCCAGATGAAGTAGTCGTAGTCATAGGGCGTGGGCAGTTCATCCAGCAAGGTGAAGCCTTCGGTGCCGGGCACGCAGTGGGCAACCCAGGTGACGTCGGCATGCACCAGCCCGGTGGGTTGCAGCATCTCGCTGTGTTGCTGCACGACCCAGGGTGCGTGCGGGGTGTGGGCGTCCTTGCTGCCGACGCGGCGCCCGGCGAGACTGGCCATGTAATTGAGCTCGGCGCCAATCTCGTCACCGCCGGCGACGGGCAGTTCGTTGGGGCACAGCGGCGTGAAGCTCTTCTGGGCGTCGACGTCGAATGAGGCGATAGCGTTTTTAGAGAAGGTCATGTTTGTGTTCTCCTGTGGCCTGGACACAAAAGTACACGTCATGTACTTTAATAGCAAGAAACATTTATTTATCTATGCTGGACCGAGTACACGACATAGTCGCCTGATCCGTTAGACTGTGCCCCACCGCCGCCAACAGGACCCGACATGCCAGACCACGCCCCCACACTCAGCGCTTACCTGCACACAGTGGACTTGTGCGTGCTGTTCTATTGCCGTGCTTCCGGGGATTTGAAGATATTGCTCAACCAGCGCGAAGCCGAGCCCTTCGCCGGGCACTGGGCCTTGCCCGGCGTGGTGGTGAATGGCGGCGTGCAAGATCTGAGCCTTCAGGATGCCGTGGAGCGGTTGCGAGCGAGTGACAAGGTCGGACTGCCGCTGGCCTGGAGCGAGCAAGTGGGGACGGTGGGCGATGCGTTTCGCGATCCTCGCTGTTGGTCGTCGTCCACCTATTACCTGGCGATCGTGGCTGAAGAGGTGACGCTGGCCGGGCATCAGCAGTGGTTCTCGCTGGATGCCGTGGCGGGTGGCGGGGTCAAGCTGCCGTTTGATCACAACGCGATTGTGGCGGCGGTACAGGAAAGGCTGTTTTCCAAGTCGCTGTACAGCAGCTTGCCGTTGATGTTTTTAGGGAATGAGTTCAGCGCGCCGGAGGCGACTACGATTTTTTCGTTGGTGTTGGCGCGGCCGGTGCTGAAGACCAGTATTCGGCAGCGGTTGTTGAAGCTGACCGAGGCCGGCTTTTTGCGTGAGACTGGGCGCAAGAAGAATGGTGACGGCGGACGGCCGCAGGCAACAGTGGAAAGTTTGCGACCTGGGGATTTGTATTTTTTTGATCGTAGTTTTTCGGAATAACGCCGAGCGTGATTTCCTGCACACTGAAGATCAAATGTGGGAGCGGGCTTGCTCGCGAATGCAGAGTGTCAGTCACCGAATATGTTGACTGATACAC
>NZ_NIXO01000040.1 GCF_002204795.1 Pseudomonas sp. K2I15 | reverse complement strand
CTCGGGCTGAATGGGGCAGTCAGATCAAGATCAAGATCAAAAGCAAGAGCACAGCGGCCTACCGGCCGGCTTGAGTGTTAGAAGCAAGGTCAAGGGCAAGGTCCAGAGCGAAAGCAGAGCTGCTTTTATGTGGGAGCGGGCTTGCTCGCGAAAAACCCGAGGGCGCCGCGTTCATTCCGGACGCCCGCGTCATCGTTAACGACCTTCGCGAGCAAGCCCGCTCCCACATTTGGACCGCGCTCGCTTTTGATTTTGCTTTTGATCTACACCACTCAAGCCGGCCGGCAGGCCGCTGTGTTCTTGATCTGCTGTTGATCTTGATCTTAGGCGCCCCGTTAAACCACGCTGGCCGAACGCAGGTAGTACGGAGCGGGTAAACCGGCAGGACGCCGGTTTAGCCGCGACGGGGCAGGGACGCCCCGTCGCGGCGGCCCGCGCAGTAATACCGGAGTTGAGGGCACACCGAGCCCAAGCGAGGTGCCGAGTGGTGGGGCAAGAGCGTTTTGCTTACTTTTGCGCTTTTCAAAAGTGAGCCGCTGTAAGAGCGGAACCAATCGAAGCCATCACCCAAAAAACGGATATGTACCCATAAACCCCGCTAGAGCCTAGCCCCCAAGTTCCCTGTAAACTGCCCCTCTTTGAGCCGCCCCCCAGAGGACCCGGAATGTCCGCATCGATCTTGTATATCCACGGTTTCAACAGCGCACCGGCCTCCAACAAGGCCAGCCAGTTGATCACCGTGATGGACAGCCTCGGTCTAGCCGACCAGTTGCGCGTGCCGGCCCTGCACCATCACCCCCGCCAGGCGATCCCCCAGCTGGAGGCCGCTATCCGTGACCTCGGAAGGCCACTGCTGGTAGGCAGCTCCCTCGGCGGCTACTATGCAACCCATCTTGCCGAGCGCCATGGCCTCAACGCCTTATTGGTCAACCCGGCGGTCAGTCCTCATCGGATGTTCGACGGTTACCTGGGCACCCAGAAGAACCTCTACACCGATGAGACCTGGGAATTGACCCACGACCACGTTGCGGCCCTGGCCGAGCTGGAAGTGCCGGCGCCCCAGGACGCCCAGCGTTATCAGGTGTGGTTGCAGACCGGCGACGAAACACTGGATTATCGGCTCGCCCAGCAGTATTACCGGGCCTGCGCCTTGCGCATCCAGGCCGGTGGCGACCATGGTTACCAGGGCTTTGCCCAACAGTTACCGGCGCTGTTGAGTTTTGCCGGTATAGGCTCCGATCAGTACCAATCCTTCGATTTCACCGCATTGTGAAACCGCAGGTTACTTTTTAATCGAACGACTCACGACGAGACCCCATGGCCACTCCCAGCGCTAGCTCTTATAACGCCGACGCCATCGAAGTCCTCTCGGGCCTCGACCCGGTGCGCAAACGCCCCGGCATGTACACCGACACCAGTCGGCCGAACCACCTTGCCCAGGAAGTCATCGACAACAGCGTCGACGAAGCCTTGGCCGGGCACGCCAAGTCGGTACAAGTCATCCTTCACGCCGACCATTCCCTGGAAGTGTCCGACGACGGTCGCGGCATGCCGGTGGACATTCACCCGGAAGAGGGTGTGTCGGGCGTCGAGCTGATCCTCACCAAGCTGCACGCCGGCGGCAAGTTCTCCAACAAGAACTACCAGTTCTCCGGTGGCTTGCACGGTGTGGGTATTTCCGTGGTCAACGCCTTGTCGAACCACGTGCGGGTCAAGGTCAAGCGCGACGGCAACGAGTACCAGATGACCTTCGCCGATGGCTACAAAGCCACCGACCTGGAAGTGATCGGCACCGTCGGCAAGCGCAATACCGGCACCAGCGTGTACTTCGCGCCGGACCCGAAATACTTCGACTCACCCAAATTCTCCATCAGCCGCCTCAAGCACGTGCTCAAGGCCAAGGCTGTGCTGTGCCCGGGCCTGCTGGTCAGCTTTGAAGACAAAGGCACCGGTGAAAAGGTCGAGTGGCACTACGAAGACGGCCTGCGCTCCTACCTGGAAGACTCCGTCAGCGACTTTGAGCGCCTGCCCAACGAGCCGTTCTGTGGCAGCCTGGCCGGTAATAAAGAAGCCGTGGATTGGGCCCTGCTGTGGCTGCCGGAAGGTGGCGACAGCGTTCAGGAAAGCTACGTCAACCTGATCCCGACCGCCCAGGGCGGTACCCACGTCAACGGTTTGCGCCAGGGCCTGCTGGATGCCATGCGCGAATTCTGCGAATACCGCAGCCTGCTGCCGCGTGGCGTGAAGCTGGCGCCGGAAGACGTCTGGGAGCGGATCGCGTTCGTCCTGTCGATGAAGATGCAGGAGCCGCAATTCTCCGGCCAGACCAAGGAACGCCTGTCGTCCCGTGAGGCGGCGGCGTTTGTTTCCGGCGTGGTCAAGGACGCCTTCAGCCTGTGGCTCAACGAACACCCTGAATTGGGCCTGGCCCTGGCGGAGCTGGCGATCAACAACGCCGGCCGCCGCTTGAAGGCCAGCAAGAAAGTCGAGCGCAAGCGCATCACCCAGGGCCCGGCACTCCCGGGCAAGCTGGCGGACTGCGCCGGGCAAGACCCGATGCGCTCCGAGCTGTTCCTGGTGGAAGGTGATTCCGCCGGCGGTTCCGCCAAGCAAGCGCGGGACAAGGAGTTCCAGGCGATCCTGCCCCTGCGCGGCAAGATCCTCAATACCTGGGAAGTCGACGGCAGTGAAGTGCTGGCCAGCCAGGAAGTGCACAACATCGCCGTGGCCATCGGGGTCGATCCGGGTTCGGCCGACATAGCCCAACTGCGCTACGGCAAGATCTGCATCCTCGCCGACGCCGACTCCGACGGCTTGCACATTGCGACCCTGCTCTGCGCGCTGTTCGTCCAGCATTTCCGCCCGTTGGTGGATGCTGGTCACGTTTACGTCGCCATGCCGCCGCTGTACCGCATCGACTTGGGCAAAGAGATTTTCTACGCCCTGGACGAAGCCGAGCGCGATGGCATTCTCGACCGCCTGGTGGCCGAGAAGAAGCGCGGCAAGCCTCAGGTCACCCGATTCAAAGGTCTGGGTGAGATGAATCCGCCGCAACTGCGGGAAACCACCATGGACCCGAACACCCGGCGCCTGGTGCAATTGACCCTGGAAGATTTTGCTGCCACCTCGGAAATGATGGACATGTTGCTGGCGAAGAAACGTGCGCCGGACCGTAAGAGCTGGCTGGAGTCCAAGGGCAACCTGGCCGAGGTTCTGGGCTGATGCGCAGCAGTTTCGCCCTGGCGATTCTGTTGTTGAGCGGGTTGGCGGCCACCTCGGTGGTCGCGGCGCCCGTGGCTGAGCTGAAGCTGTTGTCTGAACACCCGGTGGAAGGCATGCGCGGCGGTAACCTGTCGGGCCTGGCCTTGTGCGGTAAAGAGTTGTGGACGGTGTCCGATCGCGACGACGACCAGATCTATCGGCTTGATACCTCGGCAGATGTGTGGAAAGCCGAGAAATACGGGATTGATGTGCCGCCGGTGCCGGAATCGGGCTTGCCCTTTGGTTTGCGCTCGCGCACCAAGGCGGCTGCGTTGATTCGTGGTGGTGACCTCGATTTTGAAGGCATCAGCTGCGATGCGGCGGGCAACCGCTACATCGTCAGTGAGGCTCACGCTGCGGTTCTCAGGGTGCCTTTCTCTGGGGAGCATGGTGATACGCAGTGGCTGAAGATCGCCCCGGGCATGGTTCGTGAAGCCCGGGCCAGTGGGATGCTGCTGCACTTCAATGCGCTCTTTGAAGGCTTGGCGGTGAACCCTGAAGGCAATCAAATCTGGCTGGCGGCCGAGCGTGAGCGGCGTGGGCTGATCTCCATCAAGCGCCCGCAAACCCTTTGGGATTGTGACGGCCCTTGCGTGTTGTTGAGCGAGGCCGGCCAGGAAATGCAGCCGGCACAGTTCCCGGGCGCCAAGGCGGTGTCCAAGGACTTTGCCGACCTGGCGCTGTTCAATGGCAAGTTGTTTACCCTGGAGCGCAATGCGTTTCAGGTGTGTCGCCGGGATGCGGTCACGGCCAAGGTGGAGTTGTGCTGGTCGTTTGCCGATGAAACGTTGACGCCGAATCGGCGTTACGCCCAGCCGTACGGTTTGGCTGAAGCCCTGGTGGTGGACGCTGACGGGGCCTGGATCGGCATCGACAATAATTTCAAACCGCGCGCCGATGGCGAAAAACGGCCGGTGGTCTATCGTTTCGCCGCCCCTGCGGGTGGCTGGAGCGCCAAGCCATGAGCGGCCAGCCACCCGGCAAGCGCGCCGGCCGTGTGTTGATGTTTGTGGCATGGGGCGCCGGATTGTTCTTGGCGACACGGTTTTTTGGGCAGTGGGAAGCGCGTCAGGAAAATCCCAATGCCGTGGTGACCTCGGAGCAACACGAGGGTTATATCGAAGTAAAACTGCTGGGCAACGGCCAAGGGCATTTTGTTGCCACTGGTCAGATCAACGGCAAGCCTGTGGAGTTCATGCTCGACACCGGGGCCACCGACGTGGCGGTTCCGGCCGAATTGGCCGACCGTCTGGGGCTTAAGCGCGGCATGCCGGTTGGCGTGAGTACTGCCAACGGTCGAACCCAAGGCTTTCGGACTGAGCTTGGTCGCCTGCAACTGGGCGATATCGTCCTGCAGGACGTGCGCGCCCTGGTAGTGCCGGGGCTGGGCGATGAACAGGTATTGCTGGGCATGAGTGCATTGAAACAACTTGAATTTACCCAGCGCAGCGGCACCTTGCTGCTGCGCCAGACCAAACAATGATGAGGCCCGCATGAGTGACATCCTTGCAGACAGCTTAGACGGCGTAGAACGCCGGTCGCTGGCTGACTTCACCGAAAATGCCTACCTCAACTACTCCATGTACGTGATCATGGACCGGGCCTTGCCGCATATCGGCGACGGCCTGAAGCCCGTGCAGCGGCGCATTATCTATGCGATGAGTGAGTTGGGCCTGGACGCTGACTCCAAGCACAAGAAGTCGGCGCGCACCGTCGGTGACGTGCTCGGCAAGTTCCACCCCCACGGCGACTCGGCATGCTACGAAGCCATGGTGCTGATGGCCCAGCCGTTCAGCTACCGCTACACGCTGGTGGACGGCCAGGGTAACTGGGGTGCGCCGGATGATCCCAAGTCCTTCGCTGCCATGCGTTACACCGAAGCGCGCCTGTCGCGTTATTCGGAAGTGCTGCTCAGCGAACTGGGCCAGGGCACGGCCAATTGGGGCCCGAACTTTGACGGCACCCTCGACGAACCGCTGGTGTTGCCCGCACGTTTGCCGAATATCCTGCTCAATGGCACCACCGGCATTGCTGTGGGCATGGCCACTGACGTACCGCCGCACAACCTGCGGGAAGTGGCCGCTGCGTGCGTGCGCTTGTTGGACGAGCCGAAGGCTACGGTCGAGCAGCTCTGCGAGCATATCCAGGGCCCGGACTACCCGACCGAAGCGGAAATCATCACGCCTCGCGCCGACCTGCTGAAAATCTACCAGACCGGTAAAGGCTCGGTGCGCATGCGCGCCGTGTACCACATCGAAGACGGCGACATCATCGTCACCGCGCTGCCGCACCAGGTGTCTGGTGCCAAGGTGCTGGAGCAGATCGCCGCGCTGATGCAGGCCAAGCCGTCGAAGCTGCCGCAAGTCGCCGACCTGCGTGATGAGTCCGACCACGAGAACCCGTGCCGCATCGTGATCATCCCGACCAACAGCCGGGTCGACCACGAAGTACTGATGCAGCATTTGTTCGCCAGCACCGAGCTGGAATCCAGCTACCGGGTCAACGTCAACATCATTGGCCTGGACGGCAAGCCGCAGTTGAAGAACCTGCGGGCATTGCTGGTGGAATGGCTGGAGTTCCGGGTACAGACCGTACGTCGTCGCCTGCAATTCCGCCTCGACAAGGTCGAGCGCCGCCTGCACCTGTTGGACGGCTTGCTGATTGCCTACCTCAACCTGGATGAAGTGATCCACATCATACGTACTGCCGAGCACCCGAAGGCGGAGCTGATCGCGCGCTTCGAGCTCAGCGAAATCCAGGCTGACTACATCCTCGACACCCGTCTGCGTCAGTTGGCGCGACTGGAGGAGATGAAGTTGCGTGACGAACAGGACGCGCTGCTCAAGGAACAAGCCAAGCTCCAGGCCCTGTTGGGCAGCGAAGCAAAGCTGAAGAAGCTGGTGCGCACCGAGCTGATCAAAGACGCCGAAACCTATGGTGACGATCGCCGTTCGCCGATTGTCGAGCGCGCCGAAGCCAAGGCCCTGACCGAAACCGAGTTGCTACCTAACGAGAAAATTACCGTCGTTCTGTCGGAAAAGGGTTGGGTTCGCTCAGCCAAAGGGCATGATATTGACGCCACCGGCCTGTCGTACAAGGCTGGCGATGGCTTCAAAACCTCGGCGGCCGGGCGTTCCAACCAGTTCGCGGTGTTTATCGACTCCACCGGTCGCAGTTATTCGGTGCCGGCGCACACGTTGCCATCGGCGCGGGGGCAGGGCGAGCCGTTGACCGGGCGCCTGACACCGCCACCGGGGGCGAGTTTTGAATGCGTGCTGCTGCCGGACGATGATTCGCTGTACGTCATCGCCTCCGATGCGGGCTACGGGTTCGTGGTCAAGGGTGAAGACCTGCAGGCCAAGAACAAGGCGGGCAAGGCGTTGTTGAGCCTGCCGAACAACGCCAAGGTGATCCTGCCGCGTCCGGTCGAAGACCGTGAAGGCAATTGGCTTGCATCGGTGACCACTGAAGGGCGTTTGCTGGTGTTCAAAATCAGCGATTTGCCACAGTTGGGCAAAGGTAAGGGCAACAAGATCATTGGTATTCCCGGGGAGCGGGTGGCCAGTCGCGAAGAGTACGTGACCGACATCGCAGTGATCCCGGAAGGCTCCACCTTGGTGCTGCAGGCCGGCAAGCGCACGTTGTCACTGCGCCCTGACGACCTTGAACACTACAAGGGTGAGCGGGGCCGTCGCGGTAACAAACTGCCGCGCGGCTTCCAGCGAGTGGACGCATTACTGGTGGAAACGCCCGTTTAACGCGATATAGAGCGCCCGATCTACGATTTAACCCGTAGATCGACGCTTTCGCGCTGGAGTCATGGCGCATATTCACGGATGATATGGCCTTTCCAGCGCCGGCGTGGCTGAGCGCGTATAGGTTATTTTTGAGTATTACATTGTGGTTCGCCTTGTGGCAGCCACCTGGATGGGATGATGACTGCTCCGCGCCTTCCTTTATTTTTGTTGCTCGCTGGCCTTTTGGGCCTGGCGGGTTGCAGCACACATCAACCTGTGTCGCTGTATCAGCTAGACAGTGGAAGTCCGGCTCAGCCTGCACAAAGTGCCGGCATGGCAGTATTGCTTGGCCCGGTTGTGGTGGCCGACTACCTGCAACGCGAAACCCTGCTGCAGCGTCAGAACGACGGCAGCCTGCAAGGTTCCACCGATGGCCGCTGGGCCGGTAGCCTGTCTTCTGATATCAATCAGTTGATGTTGCGCCAGGTGGCGGGCCATCTGGACAGCCAGCGTGTGGTATTGGCGCCGGCGCCGTTGGGTTTTACCCCAGACGTACAAGTGTTGCTGACCATTACGCGGCTGGACTCGGGCGTTTCGCAGCCCGCTATCCTCGACGCGCAGTGGCGCTTGATCGACCGCCGTGGCCAAGTGCGAGATAACCGCATCGTGCACTTGCAGGAAGAGCACGCCGGCAGCACCGCCTCCCAGGTCCAGGCCCAGGGTGTGTTGTTGCAACGTTTGGCCGACCAGCTGTCGGTGGCCCTCAAGCCATTGGCCAATCAGCCAGCGGTTGCAGAAGCGCCACGCAAACAGGCCCCGGCGCAGCCCAAGGTTGCGGCACCGGAGAAGCCGAAGATGCCGATGGCAGTGCCGATCCGTACCGATATGGAAGTGTTTCGGTTCTGACCTGACGTACCAACGAAAAGGCCCTCTGTAGGAGCGAGCTTGCTCGCGAAAAACACAAGAGCGACACGTTTTATCAGTAAGCCTGCGTAGTCGTTGACGATCTTCGTCGGAACGCCGCCCGGAGCAAGCTCGCTCCTACAGACAGCCATAAAAAAGCCCGCCAATGAGTGATCATTGGCGGGCTTTTTTATGGCTCAAGGTTAGTTCTTCGCCCGTGTCTCATGCATCCGCGCCAGTTGCCGCTCAAGCATCGACGGGTAAGGCTCCATCAACCGCTCCACACAGCATGCACCTTCAGGGCTGGCGATTGGGCGGATCCGCGCACGCTGGCGAATCAGCACGTCGTCGCTGATCTTGCGTTCCACCAGCAGCAGGTTGCGGCTGTGTTGCGACAAGGCCAGGGCGTCCTGGGCGATCTCGGTCAGCAGCAGATCAATCTGGCTCATGCCATACAGATCGTCGCCTACCGTCAGGCCCAATTGCAGCTGCAAGGTGATGCCGCTGTCGGCCACTTCGATTTGCAGCGCATGGCCCAGGGCCCGCAGCAGCTCACCGCAGCAGATGGCGTTGGTCAGGTAGTCTTCGCCGCTGTCTTCGCTGTGGAACAGCATCAACGTGCTGCCATCGTTCAGGGTGTGCAGCTCGCTCTGATACAGCGAGGCAGCCTGGTCGAGGCAATCACGATAACGTTCCAGCAACTCGGTCAGGCGTGCCCGCGGCAAGCGGCGCAATTGATCCTGTGCGCCCAGTTGCACGGCCAATACGGCGCTGTGCTGGGGCTGGGTGCTTCGTACCGGAGCCGGTTGCGGCACAGTGGTGGTTGGGGCTGAATTGTCGCGAAGATCGGCGAACGGGTCTTCTTCGTCCAGTTCGTCTTCTTCTGCCTTGATCACCTTCCGGGTGGCCGGCTTCAGACCTGCCACCGGCGCAGACTCGTCGAAGCTCGGGTCACGCAGGTTGCGCACTTCAAACTCGGGCTCGTCGTCTTCGTAATCGGTGTTGTCGAACTCGGGCTCGGGTTCAACCTCGGGCACCACTGGCTCCGGCGCGAAGCTGGTGTGCAGTTGGCGGGCGAGGTCGCCGATTTCGTCCTGGCGGTCGGTGGCCGGGGTGCGTTCGTCGATATCCCGCAGCCAGATGCGCAGTTGCATCAGTGGCGTGGAGATATGCCGGCCCAGGCGCAGGCTCAAGGCCAACGACAGCGCCAGCAAGATCGCGCTCAAGATGCCCATGCTTTGCAGGCTGATGGTCATCGGCTGCTGGAACTGTTGCATGTCTAGGCTGATACGCAGTTGGCCGGCCTTCACGTCCTGAAACGTGATATTGCTCTGGTACAGGCCTTCGGCTTCACCCAGCAGGCCGTTTTTTGGGCGTTGCCCGGCTTCGGCCATGATCCGGTTGTCCACGCTATAGATAGCGGCGTGGGCCACCAGCGGGTTCTTGGTCAGGTTGTTGAGCAGCACGTTGAGGCTGAGGATGTCGTTGGACACCAACAACTCAGTCGCCGAGGTGGCGGTCTGGGTGGTCAAGCTCGCGCCCAGGGCGTCGGCTTGCTCGTGCATGGCCTGTTTGAACTGCAAACCCATCACGCAGGCGTAGATCACCAGGGCCAGAGCGACCAGGATCACGTTATGGCTGGCGATGCGTAATGCGATCGGTACACGGCGGTGGCGCAGTGCCCGGAAGATCAGCAGGAAGAAGTTATCGGTTTTTACTGGCGTGGGCCGGTTCACTTAAGCTCGGCTCTTTAGTCCGTGAAGTTGACGCGCAGTATAGCGACAGGCCCAAGACCGGCAAAGCGCTGGCTGTGCCCGATGGTCACTGAAAGTGGGTAGAATGCGGTTTTTTTCCAGCTCGGGGGTGCGCTTTGCGCGAAATTGTCCTGATTAACATCACAGGTGAGGACCGTCCGGGTCTCACTGCAGCCATTACCGGTGTTCTGGCCCAGGGTGGTGTGAACATTCTCGACATCGGCCAGGCGGTGATTCACGACACGCTGTCGTTCGGCATCCTGGTGGAAATTCCCAGCACCGAGCAAGCCTCGTCCGTGCTCAAGGACATCCTGTTTACGGCGTATAAGCTGGATCAGCAGGTGCGTTTCACCCCGGTGTCCGAAGAGGATTACCAGAGTTGGGTCGCCGGCCAGGGCAAAAAACGCCATATCGTGACGCTGCTGACCCGCAAGGTAACGGCCGAGCAATTGCAGCGTGTCAGTTCGATCACGGCGCAGTACGGTTTGAATATCGACCATATTGACCGTCTGTCGGGTCGTATGCCGCTGGACACACCCGCTGACAAAGGCAAGGGCTGCATTGAGTTTTCCGTACGCGGTGAGCCGGCAGATCCTCAGGCACTGCGCGCCGAATTCTTGAGCGTGGCCCAGGAGCTGAACGTCGATATCGCCTTCCAGGAAGATTCGCTGTTCCGCCGTAACCGCAGGCTGGCAGTGTTCGACATGGACTCGACGCTGATCGAAGCTGAGGTTATCGACGAGCTGGCCAAGGCTGCTGGTGTGGGCGAACAAGTCTCGGAAATCACCGAGCGCGCCATGGCCGGTGAGCTGGATTTTCGCGCCAGCTTCAAGGAGCGCCTGGCGCTGCTCAAAGGCCTGGATGTGAGCGTACTGGATTCCATCGGTGCGTCCCTGCGCCTGACTGAAGGCGCCGAAACCCTGTTCGCCGAACTCAAGCGCCTGGGCTACAAAACCGCGATTCTGTCGGGCGGTTTTACCTACTTCGCCAAGCAATTGCAGGCCAAGCTGGGCATCGACTATGTGTTCGCCAATGAGCTGGAAGTGGTAGATGGCAAGGTGACAGGCGTGGCGGTGGAGCCGATTGTCGACGCCCAGCGTAAAGCTGATTTGCTACGGGAATTGGCACACAAGGAAGGGTTGCGTCTGGAGCAGACCATTGCGGTCGGCGACGGGGCGAATGACTTGCCGATGCTGGCGATTGCCGGGTTGGGTGTGGCGTTTCGCGCCAAGCCGCTGGTCAAGCAATCGGCCAAGCAGGCGATTTCGACCTTGGGGCTGGATGGGGTGTTGTACCTGTTGGGCTTGCGCGACCGCGACGGTCAGCTTTAACCCGCCATCACTGTAGAAACACAGTCAGTGTGGGAGCGGGCTTGCTCGCGAAGGCTGTGTGTCAGTCGACAGATGTATTGACTGATCCACCGCTTTCGCGAGCAAGCCCGCTCCCACACTTGATCGGCGTCAGGCCTTCGGTAGCGCGATGCCCTGGCCCATCTGCACCGGCGTGCCCGCCAGCAGTTCTTCCGACCATTTCACCTGGCCCGGCCCAAACAGCACGATCGCCGTCGAACCCAGCTTGAAGCGTCCCAGCTCCGCGCCTTTTTCCAGGTGGACCGGCCCGCGGGCAGCTTCGTCGTAGCGGAAGGTTTTCAGCTCGCGCTTCGGCGGCGTAACCAAGCCGGCCCATACCGTTTCGATCGACGCCACAATCATCGCGCCCACCAGCACTACGGCCATCGGGCCGCGTTCGGTGTCGAAAATGCAGGCAACCCGCTCGTTACGTGCAAACAGCTCCGGCACGTTTTCGGCGGTGGTCTGGTTCACCGAGAAGATACGGCCAGGGATGTAGACCATTTCCCGCAGGGTACCGGCCAGTGGCATGTGCACCCGGTGGTAGTCCTTCGGCGACAGGTAGATCGTGGCGAAATCACCGCCCATGAACGGCGCAGCCACCGCCGAATCACCACCGAGCAATTCCAGCACGCTGAAGCTGTGGCCCTTGGCCTGGAACACACGGCCATGTTCAATCGGGCCAAGCTGACTGACCGCGCCATCGGCCGGGCTCAACACTGCGTCTGGCGTTTGATCCAGAGGCCGTGCGCCGTCTTTCAGGGCGCGAGTGAAGAAGGCGTTGAAGTGCTCGTAAGCGGTCACGTCTTCAACCAGGGCCTGGGACATGTCCACTTGATAGCGCTTGGCGAACCAGGTGGTGAACGCATTCTTGAACCAGCGCACGCGGCATTCGGCAATGCAGCCGGCCAGCCGCGAGAGCAGGTGATGGGGCAGCAAGTACTGGCTGAGGATGAACAACTGCTTTTTCATTAACTGTCCTTAAACCTTAAATCTCAACGGGGGTGTCGGGGTGGTTGCCCCATTCGCCCCAGGAACCGGCATAACCTTTGACTCGCGGATAACCGAGCGCCTTGGCCACCAGATAGGTGAAGCCAGAACGGTGGTGAGTCTGGCAGTGGGTGATGATTTCTTTGTCCTTGGTCAAGCCAAGGTCTTCGAGGATCTGCGGCATGTCGCGGCGAATGCGCAGTTGGCGTGCCTTGTCCATGCCGGCGGTCCATTCGAAGTTCACGGCGCCCGGGATGTGTCCACCCTTGGCGGCGAGGACTTTCTCCCCGGAGTACTCCAGCGGGCCGCGGGCGTCCCAGATGCCGAGGTCGGCAGCGCCGAGGCGGCTTTGCAGGTACTCGCGGGTAGCGGTGGGCTCTTCATGCAGCGTCAGGCTGACCGGGCCGCCGGCGCTGGCTGGGGCCTCGGTGGACACCGGGTGTTCTTCTTCCAGCCACGCCAGCAGGCCGCCGTCGAGGTAGTGGTATTTCTTGTGGCCGATGACGTCGAGCAGCCAGATGAATCGCCCGGCCCAGCCACCGCCTTCGTCGTCGTACACCACGTAGGTGGCATCCGGGGTGTGGCCCAGTTCGCCGAACAGCTTTTCAAGATCAGCCTTGCCCGGCAGCAGGCCCGGCGCTGGCGGTTGTCCGAGTTGGGTGCGTTTTGGATCGACGAAACGTGCGCCGGGGATATGCCCTTCGGCGTAACGCGCGGCGCTGGTGAGGTCCACCAGAATCAGATGTTCGGCATCGAGGCGACCGAGCAGGTCACTGGCCTCGATGACCAGCGGCAAGCCAGAGAAGTCAGGCATGTGAGGTCTCCTGGGCATAAAAGTTGGGCGCTAAAGGAGGGCGATTGTAGCGCAAGCATCAGGCGCTGCGGTTGGTAAAGCAGTACAGGGCCTTTTCGATGCATTGGGCGGTTTTGCCGAAGGCCTGCACGGTGGTTTCCGAGAACGGCCCGCCGCCCTGGTCGGCCACCATCAGCATCACCACTCGGCCATTGCAGCTCAGGGAGCGCAGAAGCAGGTGTTCGCCCTTGAACAGGCGGCGCAATTCCGGGGGCAGTAATGCCGAGAACTGGATGTGGTTGTCGGTGGTCAGGCGCACTTGGGCGGCTTTGGCCAGCAAGCGTTGCAGCAGGGTGCTTTGCGTGACGTCGAGGCTCAAGTTATCGGCGTCCTTGGGCAGGCCGTCGACTTGATGCACGCGCAAGGTGCTCAAGGCTTTGTCTGCCATCAGCAACATCACCCGTTGCATGCCGCAGGCCACGAGGGCTTCCTTGGCGCAGGTGGTCAGGTGCATGGCGTTGGCAAAGCGGCTCGGTTCCACCAGCAATTCAGTGCAGCGCTTGCGCCAGATCGCCAGGGATTCGGCGGTGGGTGGCGGTGCTGGCAGTAAACCGTGGTGAACACGTTGTACGTCCCATGGCCAGATCAACGACAACGCCGGGTGCCACAGATCGCGCATCAGGGTACTGCGGGCACTGATCGCTGCGTGTTGATGAGACTGTTGCTGCACTTCGGCCAACGGCTGTTGCAGGTAAAGCGCAGTCAGGTATTGCCAGCGCTGGGTGTGCGGGCATGTCCAAGACTCTTGTGCGGCCAGCGCCAGGCCGTTGGCCAGCAACACGGTATTGGCTGGCTGGTTCAGCCAGCGGCGCAGGTTCGGGTCGGCATCCAGCCGTTGCTGTTGGCGCAACGGCTCTTCTTCGCGAGCAATGCGCAGCGCCTTGACCAGCAAGCGCTGTTCCTTCAGCAGTAACGTATAACCTTGGGACACCCAGATCGGCAGGCGCCAGGCCTCGGTCAAGCCCAGGCACAGGTCCAGCAGGCGCACGCCGAATAATTCCTGTTCGACGGTGCGTGCCGATTCGCCCTTGTGAATCACCCGCAGCTCCCATTCTTCCAGCAGCTTGGGATAGGCAATCGCCATCGGCCACAGCGGCGAGAGGAACAGCAAGCTGCCCCAGTGGATGTCTTGCCACAGCCGCGCCAGGCGGCTGGCGAACAGGCCGCTGGCCTGTTGCGAAGCGTGCTGGCTGATCATCTGCAATTGGCGCAGGGCCACGGGGATTTCGTTGAGTGGCACTGAAGGCAAGCGTGCCAGCAGTTCCTCGGTGCGTTTGAGGCCGAGGCGATTGATCGCCACTTCGAGGTTTTCTGCCGGTTCCGCCAGGCTGCCGTGCGCCTGGTTATTGGCCTCGCGCATCACGCTGAGCACCAGCGCCGGGCTGTTCTGCATCAGCTCTGCAATATCGCGCAATGAACTGCGGTTATCGCCGATGGCCTTGCAGACGCGGTCGTGGTTCGCCTGCGGAACAGGCAATAGCACAGCGTCCAGACGCTTTATCCAAGCGGCAAGCGACGTGGGTTTTGGAGTTGGGACTGTCGTTTCATTTGCCATGATTGGGGCGCGATCATCACTTGCGGTCAACACGCCCGGGACGGGCCGAACTGGTTTTTCACCTTAACGAGCTATAGTCTGGCGCAGATTTGCCGATAAGTAGAACAAGAGTTTTTAACTCTTGCGAATATGACCCTGAACCCGACGGCGCAAGTACCCATCCCCTATGGCTAAAATTATCGGCATCATCGTCGTCCTCGCGAGCGTGCTCGGCGGATACGTCTTGTCCCACGGCAAGATTGCAGCGCTGATCCAGCCCTTCGAAGTGCTGATTATCGGCGGTGCGGCGTTCGGCGCATTCCTGCAAGCCAACCCTGGCTACATGACCATGCACGTGATCAAGAAGTCGCTGGGCATGTTCAGCTCGCGCTTCTCCCACACCTTCTATCTGGAAGTGTTGAGCCTGATCTACGAGATCCTCAACAAGAGCCGCCGCGAAGGCATGATGGCCATTGAAGGCGACATTGAGGACGCCGCGGCGAGCCCGATTTTCGCCAAGTACCCGGCGGTGCTCAAAGACGAGCGCATGACGGCCTACGTTTGCGACTACCTGCGCATCATGTCATCCGGCAACATGGCTCCCCATGAGTTGGAAGGCTTGTTCGACATGGAACTGTTCAGCCTCAAGGAAGAGCTGGAGCATCCGTCCCATGCGGTGACCGGCATCGCCGACGGCATGCCCGGTTTCGGTATTGTTGCCGCAGTTCTCGGGATCGTGGTCACCATGGCGTCCCTCGGCGAAGGCGATCAGGCTGCCATCGGCATGCACGTAGGTGCGGCGCTCGTGGGTACCTTCTTCGGTATTCTCGCGGCTTACGGTTTCTTCGGCCCGCTGGCCACTTCCCTGGCCCACGATGCCAAGGAAGAAGTGAATTTGTACGAAGCCATCAAGGCATGCCTGGTGGCTTCTGCTTCCGGTATGCCGCCATCGCTGGCGGTGGAGTTCGGGCGTAAGGTTCTGTACCCGAAGCACCGTCCAAGCTTCGCTGAGCTGGAACAAGCGGTTCGCGGTCGCTAAGCCATGGAAAACAACCAGCCGATCATCATCAAGCGCGTCAAGCGCTTCGCTGCGGGGCACCATGGCGGCGCCTGGAAAATCGCTTTTGCCGACTTTGCGACGGCGATGATGGCGTTCTTCCTGGTGCTGTGGCTGATGTCCACCGCCACACCGGAACAGAAGATCGCCATCGCCGGTTACTTCAAGGACCCCATCGGGTTTTCCGAGAGCGGTACGCCTTTTGTGATCGACCTCGGTGGTTCGCCGCAACTGGCGCCCGAGCGCACCATCAACCCGGAAGTCAAGACCGAGTCGCCCCAGGAAAAGATCCCGATCGAGCGCGATACCGTCGAGGCCATGGCTGAGCAGGTCGAACAGGAACGCCTGGAGCTGTTGCTGCAAGAGCTGCAAACCAAGGTTGAGGAAAACCCGCAACTGCTGAAGTTCAAGGATCAGATCTCCTTCGAGATCACGCCAGATGGCTTGCGCATCCAGATCACGGACGCCGCCAACCGGCCGATGTTCGACTCCGGCAGCGCGCGGTTGAAGCCGTACTTTGAAGACATCCTGCTGGCCATGGCCGACACCATCAAGGCGGTGCCGAACAAGATCAGTATCAGCGGCCACACCGACGCCAAACCGTATGCGGGCCAGGGCGACTTCGGCAACTGGGAACTCTCGGCCAACCGGGCCAATGCCGCGCGTCGCGCACTGGTTGCCGGCAGCTATCCGGACCCGCAAGTGGCGCGAGTGGTGGGGTTTGCTTCTTCGCAGCTGTTTGATCCGAAGGATCCGTTCAACCCGATCAACCGCCGCATCGATATCGTCGTGCTGACCAAAAAGGCCCAGCGTGCGATTGAAGGTGACCAGCACGCAGCGCCGCCGGTACCGACCCCGGGGGCCGGGGCGCCCGGCGAAGTGCCGGCCGACCCGAATGCACTGCCGCCCGGGCAGGAACCGTTGCCGGCCCATGAGCTGCGCCAGAAGCTGAACCTGTTTGATGATGGTGGGGTGAAAGACCCGACTCAGCCAGCAACAGGCTCATAAGCCGGATACAAAAAGGCCGCGATGATCGCGGCCTTTTTGTACCTGCTACACCCTGTAGGCGCGAGCGTGCTCGCGATGGGCGTTAACGATGACGCGTGCCGTCTGAATGCACGCGGCGTCCTCAGGTTTTTCGCGAGCAAGCTCGCTCCTGCACGTTAATAGCTGGTCTCGGGCAAGCTGGCGATGATTGAGCGATAGCTGTTCATCCGTTGCTGCTGCACGCGGCCATCTTCCAGTGCCTTGAGCAGGGCGCAACCCGGTTCGCGGTCATGTTTGCAGTCGCGGAAGCGGCAGGTGCCGATCAAGTCGTTGAACTCGATAAAGCCTGCTTCTACATCGGCACGGCTCACGTGGCCCAGGCCGAATTCGCGAATACCCGGGGAGTCGATCAACTCACCGCCGCCCGGGAAGTGGAACAACCGCGCCGTGGTGGTGGTGTGGGTGCCTTGGCCGGACAGCTCCGAGAGCGGCCCAACACGGGTTTCGACTTCCGGCAGCAGGCTGTTGACCAAGGATGACTTGCCCACGCCCGACTGGCCGACGAACACGCTGATGCGCCCGTCCAGTTCGGTCTGCAACTGCTCCATACCATTGCCGTGATGCGCCGAAACTTCCAGCACCGGATAGCCAAGGGTGCGGTACACCGCCAGCAATGCATTAAGTGCCGGGGCGTTCTGCTCGTCGATCAGGTCGAACTTGTTCAGCAGCAACAGCGGGCGGATGCCAGCGTGCTCGGCCGCTACCAGGTAGCGGTCGATCAGGTTGGCATGGGGCTCGGGCAGTGGCGCGAAGACAATGACGATCATGTCGACGTTGGCTGCCACCGGCTTGAGCTGGCCACGGCTATCGGGGCGACGCAGTTCGGTGGTGCGCGGCAGTTGGGCGACGATCACGCCGATGCCCTGGTTGCCGGCACGCCACACCACTTGGTCGCCGGTCACCAGCGCAGGCAGGTTGGCACGCAGGTGGCAACGGAACACTTCGCCTGCGTGATCGCCTTCTTTGGCCTCGACTTCGACCTGCACACCAAAGTGCGCGATCACCAGCCCCGTTTGCTCGGGGCCCAGGTCGCCGCCCTCAAGCGCTTCCACGGCGGAGGATTCACGTTTGGCGGCGCGGGCAGCGCGCTCACCCTGAATCTTTTCGATGCGCCAGTTTTGGCGACGGTTGAGCTGGCGTTTGGCCATTGGTGTTCCGTGTCGATAATACAAAGGTTAGGTAAAACGGTCGCGAGTCTAGCACGCCCTGCCTGCTAAACTGCGCAGCTACGCCAAGGTGCCAAGGAACCACGACATGCAAAACCCACAGAACCTGATTTGGATCGATCTGGAAATGACCGGTCTGAACCCTGACACTGACGTCATCATCGAGATGGCCACCATTGTCACCGACAGCAACCTCAACACCTTGGCCGAAGGTCCGGTGATCGCCATTCACCACAGCGACGCGGTGCTGGCGACCATGGATGAGTGGAACACCCGCACCCACGGCAACTCGGGCCTGACCCAGCGTGTGCGTGACAGCCGCGTGAGCATGGCCGAGGCCGAGGCTGAAACCATCGCCTTCCTTGAGAAGTGGGTGCCCAAGGGTAAGTCGCCGATCTGCGGCAACAGCATTTGCCAGGACCGCCGCTTTCTTTATACCCACATGAAGGCGCTGGAAAGCTATTTCCACTACCGCAACCTCGACGTGTCGACCCTGAAAGAGCTGGCCGCGCGCTGGGCGCCGGAAGTCAAAGACAGCTTCCACAAGGGCAGCACCCACTTGGCGCTGGACGATATTCGCGAGTCGATTGCCGAACTGCAGCATTACCGCAAGCATTTCATCAAGTTCTGACTTGGGTCGTTGTGAGGAGCTGTTGTGGCGAGGGAGCGTGCTCCCGCTGGGCTGCGAAGCGGCCCTAAAAAATGGGACTGCTCGCAGTCTAACGGGAGCAAGCTCCCTCGCCACATTAGGAAGAGCTTTAAGCTCTTAAGGGCTCGCCCCCTTTTGGTGCCATCACCAAATGATTAGACTGCGCGCCTCTTTGCAAGGATCGCCACCATGCTGCTGATGCTCTACCTCGTCGCCATCACCGCCGAAGCCATGACTGGCGCCTTGTCCGCCGGGCGGCGCGGCATGGACTGGTTCGGTGTGGTGCTGATCGCCTGCGTGACGGCGCTGGGTGGCGGTTCGGTACGTGACGTGTTGCTCGGCCATTACCCGCTGACCTGGGTCAAACACCCGGAATACCTGGTGCTGACCTCCATCGCAGCCCTGGTGACGATCTTCATCGCCCCGCTGATGCGCCATCTGCGCTCGCTGTTCCTCGCGCTGGACGCCGTGGGCCTGGTGGCCTTCACCCTGATCGGCTGCATGACTGCCCTGGAAATGGGCCACGGCATGCTCGTGGCGTCGGTCAGCGGGGTGATCACTGGAGTTTTCGGCGGCATCCTGCGGGATATCTTCTGCAACGACATTCCGCTGATTTTCCGCCGTGAGCTGTATGCAAGCGTGTCGTTCCTGGCCGCCTGGTTCTACATGTTGTGCATCTATCTTGAGCTACCGAGCGAGCAGTCAATCTTGCTGACGCTGTTCAGCGGCTTTCTACTGCGCCTGTTGGCGATCCGTTTTCACTGGGAAATGCCCAAGTTCGTCTACAACGACGACGTGCACTGACGTTCGGCGTGCTGGTTCAGCGCCCATTCCACATGTTCGCGCACCAGCTCCGACGGGTATTCCCGCCGCGCCTTCAACGCTTCCAGCACTGGAATGCTTGACGGCGCATTGCCCAGGCCCACCGCCAGGTTGCGCAGCCAGCGCTCATAACCGGCGCGGCGCAGGGGCGAGCCTTCGGTGCTGCTGAGGAATTTGTCCTCGTCCCACATGAATAATTCGGCCAGCTCTGCGTTATCCAGATTGTGCCGTGGCTTGAAATCGCCTTCGTCGGTAGGCCGGGCGAAACGATTCCACGGGCAAACGATCTGACAGTCATCGCAGCCGAATACCCGGTTGCCGATCAGGGGGCGCAGTTCCTCCGGAATCGCGGTTTTCAGCTCGATGGTGAGGTAGGAAATGCAGCGTCGGGCGTCCAGCACATAGGGCCCGACGAAGGCGTTGGTAGGGCAAATGTCCAGGCAGGCGGTGCAACGGCCACAGTGTTCGGTGGTGTGCGGTGGGTCGACCGGCAGCGGCAGGTCGACAAACAGCTCGCTCAGGAAAAAGTAACTGCCCGCCTTGCGGTTGAGTACCAGCGTGTTCTTGCCGATCCAGCCCAGCCCGGCCTGTTCGGCGATGGCTTTTTCCAGCACCGGGGCGCTGTCGACAAAGGCGCGAAAGCCGAACGGGCCGATCTGCGCCTGAATCCGGTCGGCCAGTTGCTGCACGCGCTTGCGGATCAGCTTGTGGTAGTCGCGGCCCAAGGCATAACGGGAGATGTAGGCTTTTTCGGGTTTGGCCAGCAGTTGGGCCATGTGTGTGTCGCCGGGCAGGTAATCCATGCGCAGGGATACCACGCGCAAGGTTCCGGGCACCAGTTCTTCGGGGTGCGAGCGCTTGCTGCCGTGGGCGCCCATGTAGTCCATTTCGCCGTGGTAACCGGCGTCGAGCCAGCGTTGCAGGTGCTGTTCATGCTCGGCGAGGTCGAGGCCGCTGATGCCCACTTGTTGAAAGCCCAGCTCACGGCCCCAGTCTTTGATCGATTGGGCGAGGGCGGGCAGGTCGTAGGTAATAGCAGGCATGAACAAGAGAAACCGCAGGTTAGATGCGTATAATTCTGCCAGACATCGGAGCTTGAAGACGCATGCCGCAGACAAAACACGAAATACCCGACGTTCAGCACCTGTTGCCCGGCCAATTGCCGCAACTCGCTGCGCGTTCCCCGGACGCCCATAAAGGCCAGTTCGGTCATGTATTGCTGATCGGCGGCGACCGGGGTTTTGGCGGCGCCGCCTTGCTTAGCACGGAAAGCGCCTTGCGCGGCGGTGCCGGCATGGTTTCCCTGGCGACCCGCAGCGAACACGTTGCAGCGGCGCTGGCGCGGTTGCCGGAAGTGATGACGGTGGGCGTGCACTCGGCCAATCAGTTGATGGGCTTGCTGGAAAAGATTTCTGTGATTGTCATCGGCCCGGGCCTGGGTGAGGCTTCCTGGGGCAAAAGCCTGTTGTCGGTGGCGGCCAATGCCAGGCAGCCGCAAGTCTGGGATGCCGATGCCCTTAACCTGCTGGCGGCGGGCAAGGTCAGCCTGCCGGCCAATTGCGTGATCACTCCGCATCCTGGCGAAGCAGCCCGCTTGATGGGCATTTCGACAGCCGAAGTTCAGGCTGATCGCCTTAACGTGGCCCGTGCGTTGAGTCAGAAATTCAATGCGGTAGCGATCCTCAAGGGCGCAGGCAGCTTGATCGCCAGCCCGGACGGATGTGTTGCCCGCTGTGATCAAGGTCACCCGGCGATGGCGACAGCCGGCCTGGGCGACGTGTTGGCCGGCCTGGTCGGTGCTTTACTGGCTCAAGGCATGCCGGCATTCGATGCCGCCTGCCTGGCGGTCTGGTTGCATGCCACTGCCGGCGATCGGCAGGGCACCTTTGGTCGCGGGCTGACCGCCAGTGACCTGATTCCCGCCATTCGTCAGTTGCTGGAGGAGCAATCGCCGTGCCTGAAGTAATTCTTTTCCTGGCCGATGAAGATGCCATGGTCGCGTTCGGCAACCGTATTGCCCAAGTGACGAAAGGCTCGGGCCTGATCTTCCTGGAAGGTGATTTGGGCGCCGGGAAAACCACCTTGTCCCGGGGCATCATTCGCGGGTTGGGGCACGCAGGTGCCGTGAAAAGCCCTACGTTCACCTTGGTAGAACCCTACGAAATTGGCGACGTGCGAGCCTTCCACTTCGACCTGTATCGCCTGGTGGATCCCGAGGAGCTGGAATACATGGGCATCCGTGATTACTTCGATGAGGACGCCTTGTGCCTGATCGAGTGGCCAGATAAAGGCACAGGCTTTTTGCCAAAGCCGGACCTGACCATTACCATTACCCCGCATGAGCATGGACGTCAGCTGAAGTTGTTGTCCCACAGCGCGCACGGCGAGTCGTGGTGCGCCGCCTTGGCATTGGAATTCAAATAATTGATGGGGTTAGGTATGCGCTTTCGCGCGTTGGTTACTGTCGTAGGGGTGTTGCTTGCGGCAATGACTTTCAATGCACTGGCGGCCTCACAGGTGAAAAGTGTTCGCCTGTGGCGGGCGCCGGATAACACGCGACTGGTATTCGACCTGTCTGGCCCGGTTCAGCACAGCGTCTTCACCCTCACGGCGCCTGATCGCCTGGTGATTGATATCAACGGTGCGACCCTGGCCGCGCCGTTGAAAGTCGCCATGGCCAATACCCCGATTACCGCCATGCGCTCGGCTCAACGTACGCCGACCGATCTGCGGGTGGTCATCGACCTGAAAAAGGCCGTGACCCCGAAAAGCTTCGTGTTGGCACCCAACGCCCAATATGGCAACCGGCTGGTGGTCGACCTGTTCGACAACGCCGCCGATGCCGCCCCGCCGCCTGCGCCAACCCCAAGCGTCGCGACGATACCTGCGGTGCCGGTCACCCAGTCGCAACCCCAGGTCAAATTGCCGCCGCCACCACCTGCGCCGGCGGGCAAGCGTGACATCATCGTGGTCATCGATGCCGGTCACGGTGGGGAAGACCCGGGCGCCTCGGGCTCGCGAGGCCAGCATGAAAAAGACGTGGTACTGGCCATCGCCCGCGAACTGCAGCGCCAGATCAATGGCATGAAAGGCTATCGCGCCGAACTGACTCGTACCGGCGACTACTTCATTCCGTTGCGTGGCCGTACCGAAATCGCCCGCAAGAAGGGCGCTGACCTGTTCGTCTCGATCCACGCCGATGCCGCGCCTTCGGCTGCGGCTTTCGGCGCTTCGGTGTTTGCCCTGTCTGATCGCGGCGCCACGTCCGAGACGGCCCGCTGGCTGGCCGACAGTGAAAACCGTTCTGACTTGATCGGCGGGGCCGGCAACGTGTCCCTCGACGATAAGGACAAGATGCTCGCCGGCGTATTGCTCGACCTGTCGATGACCGCTTCGCTGACCTCCAGCCTGAATGTCGGGCAAAAAGTCTTGAGCAATATTGGCCGCGTCACCTCGCTGCACAAACAGCGCGTGGAACAGGCCGGTTTTATGGTGCTCAAGTCGCCGGACATTCCGTCGATCCTGGTGGAAACCGGGTTTATCTCCAACTCCAACGAAGCCTCGAAACTGGCCTCCGCCAGCCATCAGCAGGCGCTGGCGCGCTCCATCAGCGCCGGTGTTCGCCAGTTCTTCCAGCAGAACCCGCCGCCGGGCTCTTATATCGCCTGGCTGCGTGATTCCGGGAAGATCGCCCAGGGTCCGCGCGACCATCGCGTGCAGCCGGGCGACACCCTGGCAATGCTGGCGGTGCGCTTCCAGGTGTCCGCGGCGACCTTGCGCAGTGCCAACAACCTGAAGACCGATGAATTGAAAGTCGGCCAGGTGTTGACCATCCCTGGCACTGAACTGGCGGCGCAATAATGAGCGAAACAGTCTTGAGCAACACTTCGCGCATTGAACTGCTAAGCCCGCGCCTGGCTAACCAGATCGCTGCGGGCGAGGTGGTTGAGCGGCCGGCGTCGGTGATCAAGGAGTTGCTGGAAAACAGCATCGACTCCGGCGCCAAGCGCATTGATGTCGACGTTGAACTGGGCGGCGTCAAGCTGCTGCGGGTACGCGACGACGGCAGCGGGATTTCCTCCGATGACCTGCCGCTGGCCCTGGCCCGTCATGCCACCAGCAAAATTCGTGACCTGGAAGACCTTGAACGGGTGATGAGCCTTGGGTTTCGCGGTGAGGCCCTGGCTTCCATCAGCTCCGTGGCCCGCCTGACCTTGACTTCCCGCACCCGCGACGCCGACCAGGCCTGGCAGGTAGAAACCGAAGGCCGTGACATGGCGCCCCGGGTCCAGCCGGCTGCGCATCCGGTGGGCACTTCGGTGGAAGTGCGCGACCTGTTCTTCAACACCCCGGCCCGGCGTAAATTCCTCAAGGCCGAAAAAACCGAATTCGACCACCTGCAAGAAGTCATCAAGCGCCTGGCGCTGGCCCGGTTTGATGTGGCTTTCCACCTGCGCCACAACGGCAAGACCATCCTCAGCCTGCACGAGGCTCATGATGATGCGGCCCGTGCCCGACGTGTCTCGGCCATCTGCGGTGCCGGGTTCCTGGAGCAGGCGCTGCCGATCGAGATTGAGCGCAATGGCTTGCGCCTGTGGGGTTGGGTGGGTTTGCCGACCTTTTCCCGCAGCCAGGCTGACTTGCAGTACTTCTTCGTGAACGGCCGGGCGGTGCGCGACAAACTGGTGGCCCATGCGGTGCGCCAGGCCTATCGCGATGTGTTGTTCAACGGGCGACACCCGACGTTTGTCCTGTTTTTTGAGGTCGACCCGTCGGTGGTCGATGTCAACGTGCACCCGACCAAGCACGAAGTGCGCTTCCGTGACGGGCGCATGGTTCACGACTTCCTCTACGGCACTTTGCACCGCGCCTTGGGCGATGTACGCCCGGATGATCAACTGGCGGCGCCGATTGTCACGGCCATGGTCCGCCCTTCGGGGCCGGAAGCCGGTGAGTTCGGGCCCCAGGGCGAAATGAGCCTGGCGGCCAACCTGCTGCAATCGCCGCAAGCCCAGCCGAGCTATACCGCTCCTGGCTCAGGCGCTGGCGCCGGTTATCAATACCAATACACGCCGCGCCCGCAATCCGGGGTGCCGGTGGCTGAGGCCCAGGCGGCCTATCGCGAGTTTTTCGCGCCGCTGCCCGGTGCCGAGTCGGGCGCTGCCGCCTTGCCGGAAGGCCAGGGCGACGTGCCGCCGTTGGGTTACGCACTGGCCCAGCTCAAGGGCATCTATATTCTTGCGGAAAACGCTCATGGCCTGGTGCTGGTGGACATGCACGCCGCCCACGAGCGGATCATGTACGAGCGCCTGAAGATCGCCATGGCCAGCGAAGGCCTGAGCGGCCAGCCGCTGCTGGTGCCGGAATCCCTGGCGGTCAGCCAGCGCGAGGCGGATTGCGCCGAAGAGCACGTCAGCGTGTTCCAGAAGCTGGGCTTTGAGCTGCAACGCCTGGGCCCGGAAACCCTGGCTATCCGGCAGATCCCGGCCTTGCTCAAGCAGGCCGAGGCCAATCGGCTGGTGGCCGACGTGCTGGCCGACCTTATGGAGTACGGCACCAGCGACCGCATCCAGGCGCACATCAACGAACTGCTCGGCACCATGGCCTGCCACGGCGCCATCCGCGCCAACCGCCGGCTGGCCCTGCCGGAAATGAACGGTTTGCTGCGGGACATGGAAAACACCGAGCGCAGCGGCCAGTGCAACCACGGCCGTCCGACCTGGACCCAAATGGGCCTGGACGACCTGGACAAACTGTTCTTGCGCGGCCGTTGATGAGTGCCTTGCCCCCCGCAATCTTCCTGATGGGCCCGACGGCCGCCGGCAAGACTGACCTCGCCATCGAGCTGACCAAAGTCTTGCCGTGTGAGCTGATCAGTGTCGACTCTGCCCTGGTTTACCGGGGCATGGACATCGGCACCGCCAAGCCCTCCAAAGAGCTGCTGGCCCAGTACCCGCACCGGTTGATCGACATTATCGATCCCAGTGAGAGCTATTCGGCGGCGGATTTTCGAACCGATGCCCTGGCCGCCATGGCCGATATCACCGCGCGGGGCAAGATTCCGCTGCTGGTGGGCGGCACGATGCTCTATTACAAGGCTTTGCAGGAAGGCCTGGCAGACATGCCGCCCGCCGATGCCCAGGTTCGCGCCGAACTGGAGGAAGAGGCTGCGCGCCTTGGCTGGCAAGCCCTGCACGACCAGTTGGCCGTTGTGGATCCAGTTTCCGCCGCGCGGATTCATCCCAATGATCCCCAGCGGCTGACGCGAGCCCTGGAAGTCTGGCGTGTCAGTGGCCAGACCATGACTGAACACAGGCTGAAACAAACTGCGCAAAGTACTGAAGCAGGCGCTTCGGGACAGTCACAATTGCCCTATACTGTGGCGAATCTGGCCATCGCTCCGGCGAATCGCCAGGTGCTGCATGAACGAATTGCACAAAGATTCACAATTATGTTGGAACAGGGGTTCGTGGACGAGGTCGTAGCACTGCGTTCAAGAGGTGACCTGCATCCGGGGTTGCCTTCGATACGTGCTGTAGGCTACCGCCAAGTCTGGGATCATCTGGATGGCAAGCTGACGTCAGCCGAAATGCAGGAGCGCGGCATCATTGCCACGCGCCAATTGGCGAAACGCCAGTTCACATGGCTGCGCAGTTGGACTGATTTACACTGGTTGGACAGTCTGGATTGCGACAATCTGTCACGCGCCTTGAAATACTTGGGAACGGTCTCCATATTGAGCTGAGTCCTTGCAATTGCCGTCTATCCTTGGGGGTGTGACGGCCATGAGCTATCTATTTTCCGATTTTTTATTATTGATCCTTAAAGGAGTGCGGCACATGTCAAAAGGGCATTCGCTACAAGACCCTTACTTGAATACTTTACGTAAAGAGAAAGTTGGGGTTTCCATCTATCTGGTCAACGGTATCAAGCTGCAAGGTACGATCGAGTCGTTCGACCAGTTCGTGATCCTGCTGAAAAACACCGTAAGCCAAATGGTTTACAAGCACGCTATCTCGACCGTAGTGCCGGTTCGTCCAATTCGTCTGCCTAGCGCAACCGAAGAACAGGGCGACGCCGAGCCTGCACCGGGTAACGCCTGATAGGAGTCTCCTTTGTTCTTTGAGCGCCACGGTGGTGGTGAGCGAGTGATCCTCGTTCACTTGGATGGACAGGACCCTGAGGCGCGCGAAGATCCGCAGGAGTTTCAGGAGTTGGCAAATTCGGCCGGCGCCGAGACCGTCGCGTTTTTTAACGTGCCGCGTCATCGGCCAACCGCCAAATTCCTGATTGGCAGCGGCAAGGTCCAAGAGCTGCACGACTTGGTACACGCCGAAAAGGCCGATCTGGTGATTTTCAATCACATCCTCACGCCCAGTCAGGAACGTAACCTCGAACGTGTCTTCGAGTGCCGCGTAATTGACCGCACGGGTCTGATTCTCGATATTTTCGCTCAACGCGCCCGTACCCATGAAGGCAAGCTCCAGGTAGAACTGGCCCAGCTTGACCACATGAGCACCCGCCTGGTTCGCGGCTGGACTCACCTTGAGCGTCAGGGTGGCGGTATCGGCATGCGTGGCCCGGGTGAAACCCAGCTGGAAACCGACCGGCGTCTGCTGCGGGTGCGCCTGCGACAGATCAAGGGCCGCCTGGAGAAGGTGCGCAGCCAGCGCGAACAGTCGCGACGTGGCCGTATGCGTGCGGATATTCCTACCGTTTCCCTGGTGGGCTATACCAACGCCGGCAAATCCACACTCTTCAACAACGTGACGAAATCGGACGTGTACGCGGCCGACCAACTGTTTGCGACCCTCGACCCGACCTTGCGCCGTCTGGAACTGGACGACCTGGGGCCGATTGTCCTGGCCGATACCGTAGGTTTCATTCGTCACTTGCCCCACAAGCTGGTCGAGGCATTTCGGTCTACGCTCGAAGAGTCGAGCAATTCCGACCTGCTGTTGCACGTGATCGATGCGGCCGAACCGGATCGCATGTTGCAGATTGAACAGGTCATGGTGGTGCTGGGCGAGATTGGTGCCCAGGACTTGCCGATCCTCGAGGTCTATAACAAACTCGATTTGCTTGAAGGCGTTGAGCCACAAATCCAGCGCGACGAAAACGGCAAGCCCCAGCGGGTCTGGCTGTCGGCGCGTGATGGCAGTGGCCTGGAATTGCTTGAACAAGCCATTGCCGAGCTGTTGGGCAGCGATTTGTTTGTCGGCACCTTGCGCTTGCCTCAGCGTTTTGCTCGACTGCGTGCACAGTTTTTCGAGCTGGGCGCGGTACAGAAAGAAGAACACGACGAAGAGGGTGTCAGCTTGCTGGCCGTTCGAATACCGCGCACGGAGCTGAATCGGCTGGTCAGCCGGGAAGGCGTTGTGCCGGCAGAGTTCATCGAACAACACACTTTGCAATAAAAGCCTGAGAAAGCGGTTGTGCCGCTGTGACAGGCATTCTGTAGCATTGGTCGGCGCGCCGTGGGTGCGTCTTTGCTTTATCAGATGGAGAGCGCTATGGCTTGGAATGAGCCGGGTGGCAACTCGAATAATCAGGATCCTTGGGGTGGTAAACGCCGCAATAATGGCGACCGCAAGGGGCCACCGGATCTCGACGAGGCCTTCCGAAAGCTGCAGGAAAGCCTGAATGGGTTGTTCGGTGGTGGGAAAAAACGTGGTGGTGACGAAGGCGGTCGTACGAGCAAGGGCGGTGGTTACGGCCTTCTCGGCATCGGCCTTGTCGTGCTGGCGGCCGTCTGGCTGTACAGCGCCGTCTATGTCGTGGACGAGCAGGAGCAAGCCGTGGTGCTGCGCTTCGGCAAGTACTACGAGACTGTCGGCCCCGGCCTGAACATCTACTTCCCGCCGATCGATAAAAAGTACATGGAGAACGTCACGCGTGAGCGTGCCTACACCAAGCAGGGCCAGATGCTGACCGAAGACGAGAATATCGTCGAAGTGCCGCTGACCGTGCAGTACAAGATCAGCAACCTGCAGGACTTCGTGCTGAACGTTGATCAGCCGGAAATCAGCCTGCAACAAGCGACCGAAAGCGCCCTGCGTCACGTGGTGGGTTCCACTGCAATGGATCAGGTGCTGACCGAAGGCCGTGAATTGATGGCCAGCGAGATCAAGGAGCGCCTGCAACGGTTCCTCGACACGTATCGCACCGGTATCACCGTGACCCAGGTCAACATACAGAGCGCAGCGGCACCGCGTGAAGTACAGGAAGCCTTCGATGACGTGATCCGTGCCCGTGAAGACGAGCAGCGTTCGCGCAACCAGGCTGAAACCTACGCCAACGGCGTCGTGCCGGAAGCCCGTGGTCAGGCCCAGCGCATCCTGGAAGATGCCAACGGTTACCGCGACGAAGTGGTTTCCCGCGCCAAGGGTGAGGCTGATCGCTTCACCAAGCTGGTGGCCGAGTACCGCAAGGCACCGGAAGTCACCCGTGAGCGTCTGTACCTGGACACCATGCAGGAAGTCTTCAGCAACACCAGCAAGGTTCTCGTGACCGGCAGCAAGGGCGGGCAGAACAACCTGCTGTACCTGCCGCTGGACAAGATGATCGAAGGTGGTCGTAGTGGCAGCAGCAATGCACAGTCCGGAAGTTCGACGGCCGCGTCCAATGAGGCCAGTGCCCGTGCGGCCGCTGACTTGCTGCAACAGCAAACACGTACCAGGGAGAGTCGTTGATGAGCAATAAATCGCTGACCGCCCTGATTGTGGGCGTCGTCGTGGTCATCGCTGCCTGGAACTGCTTCTATATCGTGTCTCAGACCGAGCGCGCGGTGTTGCTGCAATTCGGTCGCGTGGTCCAGGCAGATGTCCAGCCGGGCCTGCATGTGAAAGTCCCCTACGTCAACCAGGTGCGCAAGTTCGACGGCCGCCTGATGACCCTGGATGCACCGACACAACGCTTCCTGACCCTGGAAAAGAAAGCTGTGATGGTTGACGCCTACGCCAAGTGGCGCGTCAAGGATGCCGAGCGCTTCTACACTGCGACCTCCGGCCTCAAGCAGATTGCTGACGAGCGTTTGTCGCGCCGTCTGGAATCGGGCCTGCGTGACCAGTTTGGTAAGCGCACCCTGCACGAGGTGGTATCCGGTGAACGTGATGCGCTGATGGCTGACATCACGCGTTCGTTGAACACGATGGCGGAAAAAGAGCTGGGCATCGAAGTGATCGATGTTCGGGTCAAGGCTATCGACCTTCCGAAAGAAGTGAACCGCAGCGTGTTCGAGCGTATGAGCACCGAGCGTGAGCGCGAGGCTCGTGAGCACCGCGCCAAGGGTAACGAACTGGCAGAAGGGATCCGTGCGGATGCCGACCGTCAGCGTCGCGTACTGTTGGCAGAAGCTTATCGCGAGTCTGAAGAGGCCCGTGGTGATGGTGATGCTCAAGCCGCTTCGATCTACGCCAAGGCGTATGGCCAGGACCAGGAGTTCTACGCGTTCTACCGTAGCCTGCGTGCCTACCGTGAAAGCTTCGCGAACAAAACCGACGTCATGGTGCTTGACCCAAGTAGCGATTTCTTCCGCTACCTGGAAAAGTCCAAGTAACCCGCATGTAGTCTGAGAATCGCTCCGTCGGGCGGCTAAAATGCCGGGCGGGGTGATCCTTTCAGAAAACGGGTGTATGATGCGGCAGCCGGGAAATTCCCGGCTTTTTTGCGTCTGCATGTTTGATTGTGGTTTTGTTCTGCAGGCGCCACAGGTTTTTCGAGGAAAGTGCCCGACGAGGCCGATTGTTGGTCGTTCGTCACGTCGCTCTTGCGCGTGGTTTATGCAGGGGCCGGGTATTTTCTGCTTCACTCAAGGCTCGCCCGAGGGCTGGCCGCCCGGATCATAGGGGAATGGCGTAATGGCAACGGTAGACCGCTGGCTGCTGCCAGATGGCATCGAAGAAGTACTGCCACCAGAAGCTGCACGCATTGAAATCGCGCGCCGCCAGGTGTTGGATCTGTTCCAGAGCTGGGGTTACGAGTTTGTCGTGACCCCCCATATCGAGTACCTGGAATCCCTGCTGACCGGCGCGGGCCAGGACCTGGATCTGCGCACCTTCAAGGTCATCGACCCGCAATCGGGCCGGCAAATGGGCTTTCGTGCCGACATCACGCCGCAAGTAGCGCGCATTGATGCGCACACCCTGCGTCGCGAAGGGCCAAGCCGCCTGTGCTACGCCGGCAGTGTGCTGCATGCACAGCCGCGAGCCTTGTCGTCTTCCCGTAGCCCGATCCAGCTGGGCGCCGAGTTGTACGGCGATGCCAGCCCGAGCAGCGACGTGGAAGTCATCAGCCTGATGCTGGCCATGCTGCAACTGGCCGATGTGCCGGATGTGCACATGGACCTCGGGCATGTCGGCATCTACCGCGGCCTGGCCCGTGCGGCCGGTTTGTCGGGTGAAGTGGAGCAACAGTTGTTCGATGCCCTGCAACGCAAGGCCATCGATGAAGTGATCGCCCTGACGGTGGGCGTGCCTGCCGACTTGGCCGGCATGCTGCGTGCGCTGGTAGACCTGTGTGGCGGCCGTGAGGTATTGACCGCCGCCCGTGATCGCCTGGCGAATGCGCCGGCTGATGTATTGGCGGCCCTGGATGACGTGCTGGCGATTGCCGAGCAGTTGTCTGCGCGCTTCCCGCAGTTGCCGCTGTATTTCGATTTGGGTGAGTTGCGCGGCTACCACTACCACACCGGTGTGGTATTCGCGGTGTTTGTCCCGGGTGTTGGCCAGGCCATCGCCCAGGGCGGTCGTTATGACGATATCGGCGCCGACTTCGGTCGCGCCCGTCCTGCGACCGGTTTTTCCACCGATTTGAAAACCCTGGTGACCCTGGGGCGTGCTGAGGTCGAACTGCCGTCTGGCGGTATCTGGATGCCCGACAGTACGGACGCAGCACTCTGGCAGCAGGTTTGCCAGTTGCGCAGCGAGGGTCAACGTGTGGTCCAGGCCTTGCCTGGGCAGCCATTGGGCGCCGCCCGTGAAGCGGACTGCGACCGGCAATTGATTCTGCAGAACGGGCTTTGGCAAGTATCGCCACTGGCTTCTTGAGTTTTCCTGCCGGCCACTGCCGGCACCAAGTTTGCGCGAATGAGGACAAGTGTTATGGGTAAGAATGTCGTAGTCCTGGGCACCCAATGGGGTGATGAGGGCAAAGGCAAGATCGTTGATCTGCTGACCGAACATGCTGCCGCCGTAGTGCGCTACCAAGGTGGCCACAACGCTGGCCACACCCTGGTCATCGATGGCGAAAAAACCGTCTTGCACCTGATCCCGTCGGGTGTACTGCGCGAAGGCGTGCAGTGCCTGATCGGCAACGGCGTGGTGGTTGCACCTGACGCCCTGCTGCGCGAGATCACGAAGCTGGAAGAGAAAGGCGTACCCGTGCGCGAGCGCCTGCGTATCAGCCCGTCCTGCCCGCTGATCCTGTCCTTCCACGTTGCGCTGGATCAGGCTCGTGAAAAGGCCCGTGGCGAGCTGAAGATCGGTACTACCGGTCGCGGCATCGGCCCGGCTTACGAAGACAAGGTTGCTCGTCGTGGCCTGCGTGTTGGCGACCTGCTCAACATGCCGCGCTTTGAAGACAAGCTGCGTGAACTGGTGGATTACCACAACTTCATGTTGGTGGGTTACTACAAAGAGCCTGCCATCGAATTTGAAAAGACCCTGGCTGAGTGCAAGGAATACGCTGAGCTGCTCAAGCCGCTGATGCTGGACGTGACTGCCGAGCTGCACGACCTGCGTCGCGCTGGCAAAGACATCATGTTCGAAGGCGCCCAGGGTTCGTTGCTGGACATCGACCACGGTACCTACCCGTACGTGACCAGCTCCAACACCACCGCTGGTGGCGTTGCGACCGGTTCGGGCGTTGGCCCGATGTTCCTCGACTACATCCTCGGCATCACCAAGGCGTACACCACGCGTGTAGGTTCGGGTCCATTCCCGACTGAACTGTTCGACGAAGTCGGTGCGCACCTGGCCAAACAAGGTCACGAGTTCGGCGCCACTACCGGCCGTGCACGTCGTTGTGGCTGGTTTGACGCCGTTATCCTGCGTCGCGCTATCGATGTGAACAGCATCTCGGGCATCTGCCTGACCAAGCTGGATGTACTCGACGGCCTGGAAACCATCAACATCTGCATCGGCTACAAAGATGCGCAAGGCAAGAGCGTTGCCCCGACTGACGCTGACAGCTACGTGGGCCTGCAGCCTGTGTACGAAGAAGTGCCGGGCTGGACCGAATCGACCGTGGGTGCCAAGACCCTGGAAGAGCTGCCGGCCAACGCCCGTGCTTACATCAAGCGCGTTGAAGAGCTGATCGGTGCGCCAATCGACATTATTTCGACGGGCCCGGACCGCAACGAGACCATCGTTCTGCGTCACCCGTTCGCTTAATAAGCTGTTGATGTAAAACACAAAGGGCCCCTTCGGGGGCCCTTTGTCGTTTCTGTTTGCTATACGGCACGACCCTTGCTGTGTTTCTCTCTTTCGTGGTGCTATCAATTTAATGGCACCCCAGGTGGAGGGATTCACGATGTCTGCCGTTCTCTCATTGTTACAAAGCCGTCTGTTGCGGCCGGTGTTCGTTACCCTAGGTATCGCTCTTTTGGTGCAAGTGCTGGTAGCTGTCGCTCTGACGCGGAGCACAGTCACGGCCCTGGAAGCTGATTTGGACAATCGCCTGGGTGTCGACAGCCAAAAACTCGCCGCTGAACTGGCCCAGGCCGGCAAGGAAGTCACCTCCAGTCTGGACAGCCTGTCTTCCAGTACTCGCCAGCGCCTCACGGCGGGGCTTTCCACGCGCCTGCAGGACGAGCAGAAACAGTTGCGGGCGACCCTGGAAAAAGACCTGAAGGACTCCGCCAACGATATGGCGCAGTTGCTGGCCTCGGTGGCGCCCCGTGCTATGTGGGACAGCGACGTGCCGACCCTGTCGGAGTTCGCCCGCCGTGCCCAGCGCAATCCCAATGTGCTGTTCGTGGTTTACGACGATGCCACCGGCCAGCACCTGACGCGCTACCTGAACCGCGAAAACCCGATTAACGCGGCGTTGCTGGAGAAAGGGCAGGGCGAGCGTGCCCTGGACAAGGTGCTGGATGCGGCTAAAAACGATCCGTCGGTTTACTACCTCGAGGCGTCCATCAGCCCCAATGGCGTGGAGATCGGCAAGGTCATCATGGGTGTTTCGACCGCCTCGGTGGACGTTGATCTGGCCGCGCTGGATAAACGCTTTGCCGCGCTGATTGCCAGCAGCGATCAACTGGTGGGCGACAGCCTCAAAGGTGCTGCCGCGGACAGCGCCGCAGCCATGGGTGCGCGCTTGCAGTCTGCGCAAGCCACCGCCACCCAGATGACCGCCAATACCACCAATACCGTGCAAGAGGCGGCGGGCACCTTGCGCTGGCGCATCGGTATGGGCCTGGCGGTTGTAGGCTTTGGCGTGCTGCTGTTGATTGCCGTGGTGCTCGGGCGTCGCGTGGTCAATCGGCTGAAGCTGCTGATAGCGGCGATGGACGATCTGGCAGCAGGCGAGGGCGACCTGACCAAGCGTGTGCAGATCAACAGCCGGGACGAAATCGGTGACATGGCCTCGGCGGTCAATCGCTTTGTGGATAAGTTGCAGCCGATTGTGCGTGAAGCGGGCGATGTGGCCCAGCGTACCGGCGTGGAAATCGGCGCTATGACCTTGCGCAATGCCGGTGCCGATGCGGCCGCTGGCTTGCAGCGTGATGAGGTTGCCGAAAGCCTGCGGGCGCTGTCGCAAATGGCTGACGAGGCGCAGGCGGAAAGCCATGCGATGCAGGCGGCGTTGCGACAGGTGGTGGATATTCGTCAGGCGACCGATGAGAACTCGCGTACGTCAGCCGAAGTCGGCAGCCTGATCGAGGCGTTGGCGGGGCAGGTGCAGGCCGGGTCCAAGGTTATCGAGCGACTGGCGCAGCAGAGCGAGCAGATTGAGGTGGTGTTGACCGTGATCCACGGGATTGCCGAGCAAACCAACCTGCTGGCGCTCAACGCGGCGATCGAGGCGGCCCGGGCCGGTGAGACCGGGCGCGGTTTTGCGGTGGTGGCGGACGAGGTGCGCGCCCTGGCCAGTAAAACCCAGAGCTCTACCGGCGACATCCAGGCGCATATTGTTGCCTTGCAGCAAGGCGCCCGTGAGGCGGTGGAAACCATCGGCAAGGCCGGGCGCCAGGCCAGCGAAGGCTTGCTGGTGCTGCGCGACAGCGTACGCCTGCAGCAGTCGGTGCAGGCCTCGGTGGAGCAGGTGCATGCAGCGATTGGCCTGGCGACACGCGCGGCGGAGCATCAGGCGCAGGGCGCGCATGCGGTGCGTGGGCGGGTGGAGATCATCCATGCCCAGGCTGAGCGGGCGGCTCAGGCGGTAGTGGAGACTACCGCCAGTGGCAAGGTGCTGGATGGGTTGGCGGCGCAACTGAAGGCGAGCTTGGGGCAGTTCCGGGCTTGATGTTGCCTGGTAGGGCCCTTTCGCGAGCAAGCCCCACATTCGACCGAGTTCCACGTTTGGAATACGGACAAATGTGGGAGTGGGCTTGCTCGCGAAAGCTATTTCAACGGCTCAGATACATCCGCGTCGTAAGCAGATACACCGGCAACCCCGACACCAGAATCAGCAGTGCTGCATAGGGCGCCGCTGCCGCGAATTCCACATTCGAGGTATGCGCCCACACGGCCGTCGCCAGGGTATTGAGCCCGGTCGGACTGAGCAGCAACGTCGCCGTCAGCTCCTTCATCGCATCCAGGAATACCAATGCAAACGCCGCACCCAAAGCCGGGAAAATAATCGGCAGCGTCACCCGGCAAAACGCGCTGAACGACGACGCGCCCAGCGTTCTCGCGGCCTCTTCCAGCTGTGGTGCCGCCTTGTTCAGCGCCGTGCGGATCGGCGCCTGGGCCAGTGGCAAAAACAGCAACGCATAAGCGATCAGCAACAACGCCGAGGTCTGATACAGCGCCGGCACGTAATGCAGTGCGAAATACACCAGCGTCAGCGCAATCACCAGGCCGGGCAGGGCGTGCAGCAGGTATGGCAAACGTTCGGCCCACAACGCGAGCTGGCCCTTGTAGCGCACCACCAGCAAGCCCACCGGCACTGCAAACAACAGGCACAGCGCTGCGCCGCCCAAGGATAATGCCAAGGAAGAAAGCAGCGCCTCGCCGATCTCGGCTACCGGAAACGCCGCTGAACTGCCTACTGCCAGCCAGTAACCGAGCATGCCCAGTGGAATGCCGCTGCCAATGATCGCCAGGAGCAGGCAATACAACTGCCCCAGCGGCGCCCATTTACCCAGTCGAACCTGCTCGGCATGCCGCGCCGCGCCCTGGCCGGTACGCACATGCCGGCCCTTGCCGCGCACCCGCAGTTCCAGCCAGAGCAGTGTCAGGCACATCACCAGCAGCACTGCCGAAAGCATCGTTGCATTGGCATTGCTGAACTCCAGCTCGAATTGCTGATAGATCGCGGTGGTAAACGTCTGCAAACCGATGATCGACAGCGCGCCGAACTCCACCAGCATGTGCAGGGCTATCAACAGTGCCCCGGCCAATAGCGACGGCCACAACAACGGCAAGGTGGTGCGGAAGAACACGCTCCAGCGATTCAGCCCCAGCGTGCGGGCGGACTCTTCCAGGGACGGGTCAAGATTGCGCAGGGTCGCCGCCACCGGCAGAAACACCAGCGGGTATTTGGACAGGGTCATCACCAGGATCGCCCCGCCCAGCCCTTCAAAGTTGGCGCTTAACGACACCCAGGTAAAGCTGCTGACAAACGCCGGAACCGCAAACGGCAGGCAAAGAATCACTCCCCAGATGCGCCGCCCCGGCAGGTTGCTGCGTTCCAGCAACCAGGCCAGCGACAGGCCAATCACACCGCAGGCTACGGTCACGCCGACCATCAGCGCCAAGGTGTTGCGCAGCAGCCCGAACACGTAAGGCCGCCACAGCAAATGCACCGCCTCGGCCCAGCCCGCTTGCCAGGCCTTGAGGCCGACATACGCCAGTGGCAATAGGCTCAGGCCCACCAGCAGCAAGACCGGCAGCAGCAACCAGATCGAAGGGCGTTTACGTCTCGGCGTAAAACCCCCGCGCAAAGCGAGGGTGGGGAGCGATGGGTTCATCAGTTCAAGCCAACGTCACGTTCCAGCTCCAGGGCTTCTTCGGCGTTGCCCAGGTCGGCAGGGGTGACTTTGGGCGGTTGCAGCTCGCTGAAAGGCTTGAGGCCGCGATTGGATTCCATGCCCTTGCGCAGCGGGTATTCGGCGGAGGTGTTGGTGATCACCCGCTGGCCCTCCTCGCTGGCCATGAAGGCCAGCAGTTGCTGGGCTTCTTTTGGATGCTTACTGGATTTCAGTGCCGCAGCGGCAGACACAGTGATCAGGCCGCCGGCATCACCGTTGGTGAAATAGTGCAGTTGCGAATCCAGATTGGTTTTTTCTTTCTTCAGGGCAAACCAGTAGTAGTTGTTCACCAGGACGGTAGCAACTTCGCCATTTTCTACCGCTTTGAGTGCAACCATGTTGTTGCTGTAGACCTTGCCGAAGGCACGCAGGCCGGTCAGCCATTCTTCGGCCGCTTCGCGACCGTGCAGTTTGATGATCGCTACGGCCTGTTCCTGGAACGCACCGCTGGTAGGTACGAAGCCGACCTTGCCTTGCCACTCGGGGCTGGCGAAATCCAGTACCGACTTGGGCAGGTCTTTCTCGGCGACCAGTTTCGGATTGAAGGCCACGACGCGGGTGCGTGCAGTCACGCCCATCCAGGCGCCGTTGGCGGCCACATACTCCTTGGGCAGAACGTCGAGGGTACTGGCGTCGATGGTTGCCAGCAGGCCTTGTTCGCCAAGTTTGTTCAGTGGCGGCGATTCTTCGGTGTAGATCACGTCGGCAGGGGAGCGGTCGCCTTCTTCGACGACCTGGCTGGCCAGCTGGTTGCTGCTGCCCTTGCGCACATTGACGTGGATGCCGGTCTTGGCTTCGAAGGCCTTGGCAAGTTCATCGCCGACCTCCTTGTGTTGGCCGTTGTACAAGGTCAGTGCAACCTTGTCGGCAGAATAGGCCGCGGGCGAGAGCAGGGTCAGGCCGAGCAGAGTGATGGTCAGGCCATGCAGAAGGGATGTCTTGAGATGGGTATTGCGGATCATCATTCGCAGGGTTCCTCACTTGAAATGCAACAAATCGTGTGAAGGATAAACGATAAAGTTTCTCAGGTGCGGCTGCGGCGTAGATTCATTGACCGATCAGGCAGATTTTTAGAAGACCAGAAACGCAAAAACCCGCTTTCGCGGGTTTTTGTGAGACTCAAGGCTGAAACCTTGAGTTTAGAATTGGTGCCCAGAAGAAGACTCGAACTTCCACGACCTTGCGGTCACCAGCACCTGAAGCTGGCGTGTCTACCAATTTCACCATCTGGGCAGCATCAGCAACGTTGCCGCTGTTGATAGGGCGAACTATACGGAGGGCTTTTTGATCTGTAAACCCCTGATTTGATTTTATAAATCAACTTTGTCGTTAAAAATCAAAGGCCTGAAACGCAAAAACCCGCTTTCGCGGGTCTTTGTGAGACTCAGGGCCGAAACCTTGAGTTTGGAATTGGTGCCCAGAAGAAGACTCGAACTTCCACGACCTTGCGGTCACCAGCACCTGAAGCTGGCGTGTCTACCAATTTCACCATCTGGGCAGCATCGTCAACGTTGCCGTCGTCGATGGCGCGCACTATACGGACCGCTTTTTGCGCTGTAAAGCCCTGTTATCAAAAAAGCCTGGAAAATTTCGCAGGCGGTCGCGCAAGGTGCATTCCGAGGCGTGTAAAGTGCTTTTACGGGCTTGTTGACACCTGAAATTTCCCGTTTCAATACGCGTATGCCAAACTAACCCGCATATAGACAAGGTGAAAACTCTCTAATGGCCGATTGGCAGTCCCTCGATCCCGAGGCCGCTCGTGAAGCGGAAAAATATGAAAACCCTATTCCTAGCCGCGAACTGATCCTGGCGCATCTCGCCGATCGGGGTTCGCCTGCTAGCCGCGAGCAGCTGGTTGAAGAATTCGGTCTGACCACCGAAGACCAACTCGAAGCCCTGCGTCGTCGCCTGCGCGCCATGGAGCGCGATGCCCAGTTGATCTACACCCGCCGTGGCACGTACGCGCCGGTGGACAAGCTCGACCTGATCCTCGGCCGCATTGCCGGCCACCGTGACGGTTTCGGCTTCCTGATCCCGGACGACGGCAGCGACGACCTGTTCATGAGCCCGGCGCAAATGCGCCTGGTGTTCGATGGCGATCGTGCCCTGGCGCGCGTTTCCGGCCTCGACCGTCGCGGTCGCCGCGAAGGCGTGATCGTCGAAGTGGTGTCCCGTGCCCACGAGTCCATCGTTGGCCGCTACTTCGAAGAAGGCGGCATCGGCTTTGTCGTGCCGGATAACCCGAAGGTCCAGCAGGAAGTGCTGATCACCCCGGGCCGTAATGGCGCCGCCAAGGTCGGTCAGTTCGTCGAGGTGAAAATCACCCACTGGCCAACTGCGCGCTTCCAGCCACAGGGCGATATCGTCGAAGTGGTCGGCAACTACATGGCGCCGGGCATGGAAATCGATGTTGCGCTGCGCACCTACGATATCCCTCACGTCTGGCCTGAGGCTGTGCTGAAAGAAGCCGCCAAGCTCAAGCCGGAAGTTGAAGAGAAAGACAAAGAGAAACGCATCGACCTTCGCCATCTGCCGTTCGTCACCATTGACGGCGAAGATGCTCGCGACTTCGATGATGCGGTCTACTGCGAAGCCAAGCCAGGCAAGCTGCGCCTGTTCTCCGGCGGCTGGAAGTTGTTCGTCGCGATTGCCGACGTGTCCAGCTACGTGAAGATCGGTTCGGCCCTGGACAACGAAGCCCAGGTGCGCGGCAACTCGGTGTATTTCCCCGAGCGCGTAATCCCGATGCTGCCTGAGCAACTGTCCAACGGCCTGTGCTCCCTGAACCCGAAAGTCGACCGTTTGGCCATGGTGTGCGAGATGACCATCTCGAAAACCGGCGAAATGACCGACTACCAGTTCTACGAAGCGGTGATCCACTCCCAGGCGCGCCTGACCTACAACAAGGTCAGTACCATCCTGGAACAGCCGAAAACCAGCGAAGCCAAAGCCCTGCGCGGTGAGTACGGTCATGTCGTGCCGCACCTCAAGCAGCTCTATGCGCTGTACAAAGTGCTGTTGGGCGCTCGTCACGTACGTGGCGCGATCGACTTTGAGACCCAGGAAACCCGAATTGTCTTCGGTTCCGAGCGCAAGATCGCCGCGATCACGCCGACCACGCGTAATGACGCTCACAAGCTGATCGAGGAATGCATGCTGGCGGCCAACGTGGCCACTGCAGAATTCCTGAAAAAACACGAAATTCCCGCGTTGTACCGGGTGCACGACGGCCCGCCGCCGGAGCGTCTGGAGAAGCTGCGCGCGTTCCTCGGTGAGCTTGGCCTGTCCCTGCACAAAGGCAAGGACGGCCCGACGCCGAAGGACTACCAGGCTCTGCTCGCGAGCATCAAGGACCGTCCGGATTACCACGTGATCCAGACCGTTATGCTGCGCTCCCTGAGCCAGGCGGTGTACAGCGCTGATAATCAGGGCCACTTCGGCCTGAATTACGAGGCGTATACCCACTTCACCTCGCCGATTCGTCGTTACCCGGATTTGCTCACGCACCGCGCGATCCGCAGCGTGATCCACTCCAAGCAGAACACCCCGCACGTCCAGCGCGCCGGTGCCATGACCATTCCGAAAGCACGGATCTATCCGTACGACGAAGCGGCCTTGGAACAGTTGGGCGAGCAGTGCTCCATGAGCGAGCGCCGTGCCGACGAAGCGACCCGCGACGTCGTGAACTGGCTTAAGTGCGAGTTCATGAAAGACCGCGTGGGCGAGTCGTTCCCGGGTGTGATCACCGCCGTGACCGGCTTTGGCTTGTTCGTCGAGCTGACCGATATCTACGTCGAGGGCCTGGTGCACGTCACCGCCTTGCCGGGTGACTACTACCACTTCGACCCTGTGCATCACCGCCTGGCGGGCGAGCGCACCGGTCGCAGCTTCCGTTTGGGCGACACTGTGGAAGTGCAGGTCATGCGCGTCGACCTCGACGAGCGCAAGATCGACTTCGGCATGCCAGACAAGCCTGTTGAGCCGACTGGCCGTAAAAAGCGTGGCAGCGAAACCGCAGCCCCGGCCGCCAAAGGCAAAGGTGCTCCTGCGAAAGCAGCGGTCGCCGAGCCTGCGCCAGCCAAGCCGGCTCGTCGTTCGTCTGCCAAGGACAAGGCCCCCGAAGCCTACCGCCCAAGCGATGCCGCGGCGAAAAACGCCGAGCTGCGCAAGAGCCGCGAGTTGAAGCAGCAGTTGCTCAACGAAGCCAAAAGCGGTGGTAAAGCGGCGTCTGGGGGAAAGTCCCGCGAGGCGGAAAAGCCGTCGAGCAAGCCGAGTAAACACCGTAAAGGCCCGCCAAAAGCGGGTTCGGCCCCCGCGAAAAGCGGCGGGTCGCGCAAACCTAAGGCCAAGTCATGAGTCTGGAAAAAATCTACGGCGTTCACGCCGTAGAAGCATTGCTGCGTCACCACCCGAAACGCGTCAAGCAGGTGTGGTTGGCAGAAGGCCGCAGTGAGCCGCGCGTTCAAGCGCTGGTCGAGCTGGCCAATCAAAATAAAGTTGCGATCGGCCAGGCCGAGCGTCGCGAAATGGACGTCTGGGTCGAAGGCGTTCACCAAGGCGTGGTAGCGGACGTAAGCCCGAGCCAGGTCTGGGGCGAAGCGATGCTCGACGAGCTGCTTGATCGCACCGAAGGCGCGCCGCTGTTGCTGGTGCTCGACGGCGTGACCGACCCGCACAACCTCGGTGCCTGCCTGCGTTCGGCCGATGCTGCCGGCGCGCTGGCGGTGATCGTGCCTAAAGACAAATCGGCAACCTTGACGCCTGTCGTGCGTAAAGTCGCCTGCGGTGCGGCGGAAGTGATTCCGTTGGTGGCTGTGACCAACCTGGCGCGCACCCTGGAGAAGCTCCAGCAGCGCGGCCTGTGGGTCGTGGGCACGGCAGGGGAGGCCGAGGTTAGCATTTATGACCAGGACCTCACCGGGCCGACCATCCTGATCATGGGTGCCGAAGGCAAGGGCATGCGTCGTCTGACCCGTGAGCATTGCGACTACCTGGTGCACCTGCCGATGGCCGGTAGCGTCAGCAGTCTCAACGTTTCCGTCGCAACGGGCGTCTGCCTGTTCGAAGCCCGGCGCCAGCGTGGCGTCAAGGCCAAGACTAAGAAGTAGCCAAGTTTCGCGCCGCTCAAAATGTGGGAGGGGGCTTGCTCCCGAATACGGTGTATCAGCCAGTGCATTTGCTGCCTGGCATACCGCTTTCGGGAGCAAGCCCCCTCCCACATTTGTTTTTGTGGTGTGGGGGTGATTGTTCAAATAATCGCCAATCACCTTGCACCCTTTCTCCCCCTTCTCTACAATTGCGCCCCTTGCCTTCATGGCAGGCACGCATGTGCCTCCGTTTGGCGAGATCCATAAGTGTCATTCACTCCTTGTCTGACCGTTTTTGAGCGGCAGGCTACAACCCGTAAGGAGCATTCATGCGTCATTACGAAATCATCTTTTTGGTCCACCCGGATCAAAGCGAGCAAGTCGGCGGCATGGTAGAGCGTTACACCAAGCTGATCGAAGAAGACGGCGGCAAAATCCACCGTCTGGAAGATTGGGGCCGTCGTCAACTGGCCTACGCAATCAACAATGTTCACAAGGCTCACTACGTGATGCTGAACGTTGAATGCACTGGCAAGGCCCTGGCCGAGCTGGAAGACAACTTCCGCTACAACGATGCAGTGATCCGTAACCTGGTCATCCGTCGCGAAGAAGCCGTTACCGGCCAATCCGAGATGCTCAAGGCTGAAGAAAACCGCAGTGAGCGCCGTGAGCGTCGCGACCGTCCTGAGCACGAAGGCGCTGAAAGCGCTGATAGTGATGACAGCGACAACAGCGATAACGCTGACGAGTAATCCACGGACCTTTTAAGGAGCCTATCAAATGGCACGTTTCTTCCGTCGTCGTAAATTCTGCCGCTTCACCGCTGAAGACGTGAAGGAGATCGATTACAAAGATCTCAACACTCTGAAAGCCTACGTATCCGAGACCGGCAAAATTGTTCCAAGCCGCATCACCGGTACCAAAGCTCGTTATCAGCGTCAGCTGGCCACCGCTATCAAGCGCGCCCGCTTCCTGGCCCTGCTGGCCTACACCGACAGCCACGGCCGCTGAGACCGGGCAGTCGACAAGTAGTAAGGGATTGAATGCATGCGCGCCTTAGCTGAGTTCATCATGCGCGGTCGTGTGCAGGCCACTCTGGTAGTGGCTGGATGTGCAGCGTTGCCGTTGTTGTATTGGTTGGGTGCTGCTGCAGGTTGCCTTGTGCTCCTGCGGCGCGGTTTGAAGGACGCCCTTGGCGTTCTTGCCCTGGGAATGCTGCCGGCCTTGGTCTGGTGGTTGAAATTCGATGATCCACGGGTACTTCTGGTACTGCTCGGTTCATCGGCCCTTGCGTTGGTTTTACGCGCAAGTGAGTCCTGGGTCCGTACGCTGCTGGTCAGCGTGGCATTGGGGTTGGTGTATTCACTGGCGCTTGGCGCGGCTTTCCGCCCGCAAATCGAGGCGCTGGCGCAGGAGATCGTAAAGATCCTGCCGCTGGCCCTCGGGGATCTCTACCAGCAGTTGTCGGTAGATGAGCGAGCGCGCTTGGCGTCAGTGATTGCACCCATGCTTACCGGCCTGATTGCGGCCTTGTTGCAGATCGTCAGCGTGCTGAGCCTGATTCTTGGGCGTTACTGGCAGGCGTTGTTGTATAACCCGGGTGGTTTTGGTCGCGAGTTTCGCAGTATCAGAATCCCCGCAGGACCGGCGATGTTGCTGCTGGCGTTCATGGTGGTCGGGCCGACTTTTGGCTTGGCGCTATTGGTGCCGTTGTGCAGCGTACCGCTGGTATTTGCCGGGCTGTCCCTGATTCATGGGCTGGTGGCGCAAAAGCGACTGGCCAGGTTCTGGCTGGTGGGGTTGTACGTGACGCTGTTGCTGTTCATGCAGCTGATCTATCCGTTACTCGTGGTCTTGGCCATTGTCGACGGCCTGATTGATTTTCGCGGTCGTCTGGCGTCGAAAGACGCCGATAACGCGAACGGTGAAGGTTAAAAGTTAGAGGATTTTCACATGCAACTGATCCTTCTGGAAAAAGTCGCCAACCTGGGCAACCTGGGCGACAAAGTGAACGTTAAGGCCGGCTACGGTCGTAACTACCTGCTGCCATACGGCAAAGCCACCGCTGCAACCGCTGCCAACCTGGCTGCGTTTGAAGAGCGTCGTGCTGAGCTGGAAAAAGCAGCAGCAGACAAAAAAGCTTCGGCCGAAACTCGCGCTGCCCAACTGGCTGAGCTGGAAGTGACTATCACTGCCACCGCCGGTGACGAAGGCAAGCTGTTCGGTTCGATCGGCACCCACGACATCGCTGATGCACTGACCGCCTCCGGCGTTGAAGTGCAGAAGAGCGAAGTTCGTCTGCCGAACGGCACCATCCGCAACGTTGGCGAATTCGATGTAGCCGTGCACCTGCACGCTGAAGTCGAAGCAACCGTACGCGTTGTTGTGGTAGCAGCTTAAGCAGCACCTAACTGACTGGCACCTAGCGTGCCGGGCGGTTAACATCGGGCACGATCCTGTTTACAGGTCGTGCCTTTTGTTTTTCTGCCTTTTGTTTTCTGTAGCCCCTGATTTTCCAACTATTCCAAGTGGCCATGAACGATATCTCCGCTCCTGAGCAATATGACCTGCAAACCGCTGCCCTGAAGGTGCCGCCACATTCCATCGAGGCCGAACAGGCCGTGCTCGGTGGTTTGATGCTGGACAACAACGCCTGGGAGCGCGTGCTGGATCAAGTCTCGGACGGCGATTTCTACCGTCATGACCACCGCCTGATCTTCCGTGCCATTGCCAAGCTGGCCGACCAGAACTCACCGATCGACGTGGTGACCCTGGCCGAGCAATTGGACAAGGAAGGCCAGACGTCCCAAGTGGGCGGCCTGGGTTACCTGGGTGAGCTGGCGAAAAACACGCCATCGGTCGCCAACATCAAGGCCTATGCACAGATCGTCCGTGCGCGGGCCACGTTGCGCCAGTTGATCGGCATCGCCACCGAGATCGCCGACAGCGCCTTCAACCCCGAAGGCCGCACCGCCGAAGAGATTCTCGACGAAGCCGAACGGCAAATCTTCCAGATCGCCGAGGCCCGGCCTAAAACCGGCGGCCCGGTGAGCGTCAACGACCTGCTGACCAAGGCCATCGACCGCATCGATACCTTGTTCAACACCGACAACGCCATCACCGGCCTGTCCACCGGCTACACCGACCTCGACGGCATGACCAGCGGCCTGCAGCCGTCTGACCTGATCATCGTCGCCGGCCGTCCGTCCATGGGTAAAACCACCTTCGCCATGAACCTGGTGGAAAACGCCGTGTTGCGCAGTGACAAGGCCGTACTGGTTTACTCCCTGGAGATGCCAGGTGAATCGCTGATCATGCGTATGTTGTCGTCCCTGGGCCGCATCGACCAGACCAAGGTGCGTGCCGGTCGCCTGGAAGACGACGATTGGCCGCGCCTGACCTCGGCGGTCAACCTGCTTAACGACCGCAAGCTGTTTATCGATGACACGGCGGGCATCAGCCCGTCGGAAATGCGCGCACGTACCCGGCGCCTGGTGCGTGAGCACGGCGACATCGCCCTGATCATGATCGACTACCTGCAACTGATGCAGATCCCGGGTTCCAGCGGTGACAGCCGGACCAACGAGATTTCCGAGATTTCCCGCTCGTTGAAAGCCCTGGCCAAGGAATTCAACTGCCCGGTGGTTGCCCTGTCGCAGCTCAACCGATCCCTGGAGCAGCGCCCGAACAAACGCCCGATCAACTCCGACTTGCGGGAATCCGGAGCGATCGAGCAGGATGCTGACGTGATCATGTTCGTTTACCGGGACGAGGTGTATCACCCGGAAACCGAGCATAAAGGCATCGCTGAAATCATTATCGGTAAACAGCGTAACGGGCCAATCGGTACCACGCGCCTGGCGTTTATCGGTAAATACACCCGCTTCGAAAACCTGGCGCCGGGTAGCTACAACTTCGACGACGAGTAAAAAGTCGTCCTGCCAATTCCGACTGCAAAGGTCGGAATTGGTCAAATTTTGTGCTATATTCCGCGCCCGCGATTTTTCATCTCAACACCGGTCACCGTCATGCAAACAGCCAAGCCGTTATTTGACTATCCCAAGTACTGGGCCGAATGTTTCGGTCCTGCGCCATTCCTGCCGATGAGCAGGGAGGAGATGGATCAGCTTGGCTGGGATTCATGCGACATCATCATCGTCACCGGTGACGCGTACGTCGACCATCCGTCGTTCGGCATGGCAATCATCGGCCGGCTGCTGGAGTCCCAGGGCTTTCGCGTCGGGATCATTGCCCAGCCCAACTGGCAGTCCAAAGACGACTTCATGAAGCTCGGCGAGCCGAACCTGTTCTTCGGCGTCGCGGCCGGCAACATGGACTCGATGATCAACCGCTATACCGCCGACAAGAAAATCCGTTCCGATGACGCCTACACCCCGGGTGGCATGGCGGGCAAACGTCCGGATCGCGCGAGCCTGGTCTACAGCCAGCGCTGCAAGGAAGCCTACAAAAACGTGCCGATCGTACTTGGCGGCATCGAAGCTTCCCTGCGCCGCATCGCGCACTACGACTACTGGCAGGACCGCGTGCGTAACTCGATCCTGATCGACGCCTGCGCCGACATCCTGCTGTATGGCAACGCCGAGCGGGCCATTGTCGAAGTCGCCCAGCGCCTGTCGTGGGGCCACAAGATCGAAGACATCACCGACGTGCGCGGCACTGCGTTTATTCGCCGTGACACGCCTGAAGGCTGGTACGAGGTGGACTCCACCCGTATCGACCGTCCGGGCAAGATCGACAAGATCATCAACCCGTACGTGAACACCCAGGACACCCAGGCCTGCGCCATCGAGCAGGAAAAGGGCCCGACGGATGACCCGGAAGAAGCCAAGGTCGTACAAATCCTGGCCAGCCCGCGCATGACCCGCGACAAGACGGTCATTCGTCTGCCGTCCGTGGAAAAAGTCCGTGGCGACTCCGTCCTGTACGCCCACGCCAACCGCGTGCTCCACCTGGAAACCAACCCGGGCAACGCCCGCGCGCTGGTGCAGAAGCACGGTGAAGTGGACGTGTGGTTCAACCCGCCGCCCATTCCCATGACCACCGAAGAAATGGACTACGTGTTTGGCATGCCTTACGCACGTGTTCCACACCCGGCGTACGGCAAGGAAAAGATTCCGGCCTACGACATGATCCGTTTCTCGGTGAATATCATGCGTGGCTGCTTCGGCGGCTGCACCTTCTGCTCGATCACCGAGCACGAAGGCCGGATCATCCAGAACCGTTCCGAAGAGTCGATCATTCGCGAAATCGAAGAGATCCGCGACAAGGTGCCAGGCTTCACCGGCGTGATCTCCGACCTCGGCGGCCCGACCGCGAACATGTACCGCATTGCCTGCAAGAGCCCGGAAATCGAATCCGCGTGCCGCAAGCCGTCCTGCGTGTTCCCGGGTATCTGCCCGAACCTGAACACCGACCACTCGTCGTTGATCCAGCTGTACCGCAGCGCCCGTGCGTTGCCGGGTGTGAAGAAGATTTTGATCGCTTCCGGCCTGCGTTACGACCTCGCGGTCGAGTCGCCGGAATATGTTAAAGAGCTGGTGACCCACCACGTGGGTGGTTACCTGAAGATCGCCCCGGAACACACCGAGGAAGGTCCGCTCAACCAGATGATGAAACCGGGCATTGGCAGCTATGACAAGTTCAAGCGCATGTTCGAGAAGTACACCAAGGAAGCGGGCAAGGAGCAGTACCTGATTCCTTACTTCATCGCCGCCCACCCGGGCACCACCGATGAAGACATGATGAACCTGGCCCTGTGGCTCAAGGGCAACGGCTTCCGTGCCGACCAGGTGCAGGCGTTCTACCCCTCGCCCATGGCCACCGCCACGGCGATGTACCACTCGGGCAAGAACCCGCTGCGCAAGGTCACCTACAAGAGCGACGCGGTGACCATCGTCAAGAGCGAAGAACAGCGCCGTTTGCACAAGGCCTTCCTGCGCTACCACGACCCGAAAGGCTGGCCGATGCTGCGTGAAGCATTGACCCGCATGGGCCGTGGCGACCTGATCGGGCCGGGCAAGGAGCAACTGATCCCGTTGCACCAGCCGGCCACCGACAGCTACCAGAGTGCGCGTCGCAAGAACTCGACGCCGGCTGGCAGCCACAAGGTTGCGAAGGAAACCACCACCAAAATCCTCACCCAGCACACCGGCTTGCCGCCGCGTGGCAGTGACGGCAGCAACCCGTGGGACAAGCGTGAGCAAGCCAAGGCTGCGGCCATGGTGCGCAACAAGCAGGCCGCCAAGGAACGCACCGACGCGGCCAAGGGCAAAGGCAAGAAGCCAGCCCGCAAGCCGGTAGTGCCGCGTTGATCGCAGCCTGAAACGCAAAACGCCAGCCTCGTGCTGGCGTTTTGCTTTCTAGCGGGTGGGTAGTCTGTTTGTTAAGGTGGCGCCCATTAAATCACCTTCGCGAGCAAGCCCGCTCCCACACTTGACCGGGTTCCAGCATGAGAATGCGGTCGAATGTGGGAGCGGGCTTGCTCGCGAAAGCGCCAGTTCAGTCACCACTCATTTCAAGGAAGAACACCCCCCATGAGCAGCCCCCTGCTTGGCATCGGCATGGACTCCAACCGCTCCCAGTTTATGGCGCGCCAGCGCATCGAAAGCCAGATCAACCTGCCACGCCTGTTTGCGGCCATTGACGCCGACCCCGGCATTGTGGGGGCGGGTGTGGTGTATATCGATGCTGACTTCAACATCGTGACCCTGCGTGAATTCAAACCCCTCTGCAGCATTACGCCCAAGCGCGTGATTCTGCGGGAGGCGCAGAAGTACATTGCCCCCACGCAATTTGCTGAACATGTTGTGAGTAATCCGCGCGAATCCCGCCTGATTGGTGAGGCGGTGAATACCGGCATTTCTTGTTTTGGCGCCGTCATCAGTTGGGCTGCTATTGCCAGCGGAACCATTTTGGTTCCATTCAGCGCCGGCGCGAGTTCAGTCATCGTTGTGGTCGGATACGCGGCGGCTGGTGCAAGCGCACTCCAGTGTTTCAATGGCATTACTCGAACGGTACTCGAGGTCGCAAGGCCAGAGGGAAATGATTGGCTCGACAGCGAGGCGTGGTATCAGAACACCTCAACGGTTTTGGACGCAGTATCGTTAGCTGGAGTGGGTGCCTCCGCCCTGACGACAATAAAACTTGTCAATGTCGCGAAGGCGGCCACAGGCAAGACGTTGCGCGAAGTGCTTCGTGGCTTGAATCGACAAGAAAGAGCGAAGCTCACAAAAGAACTGCTGACCATCAATGACCCTCGCCTCACATCGAAGATGCTCAAGCTCAAGCAGTTGTCGGGCGAACTGCCCAAGCGTTTTACCCCGACCCAACTTAAACACAGCACCAAAACCCAGATTAAAGACGCCTTAGGCGCAACTGCGGGCCTTATTGGGAGTGCTTACACGGGCAACGTAAAAACCATCGCATTGGGGTTGTATGAGGAGGTCGGAGAATGAGCGAGCTGATGACGCTTCGTGATTTTTTCAGGCATTACTTCCTTACTTTTATCGGTGGTGTATTTGCGGCTTATTTTTCTTTGGGCTTCGCGACGGCGCTTTCCTTTGCGACCTATTTTCGTGATGCGCCTCTCGCTGGAGGTTTGGGCTTTTCGATCATGCTCGTCGGGGCATTTCTGATCCTGTTAACGGTCCACAGCAATTTCATGATTTTGCGCGGGCGACCGTCGTGGGTGTGGGTAATGGTGGGTATTTACTTCGCTTGCTTTCTGTTTGTGCTTCCCATGATTCAGTACAAGCCGCACGCCGTTCTTTATGGCCTTGCGTTGGTTTTTCCGCTGTTTGGCCTCTTGATACTCAACAGCGCTATTCAGCGAGATATGCGCATTAAACTCGTGGGAATTCGCCACATTCGGCAGTCTTTGAAGACCAAGGGCCGAACCCGATAGGTATCAGGGCACCACTCCTGTCGATTTTGTATAAGGGAATCGAGCAATGAACCACCCACGATCGAGTATCGCCCGCATAACTTCATTTATGGCATGAGCGTGCTTTTACCCTTGCTTGCGCTGCTATTGCTCAACGGCAAGCGCCACCGCGAAATGCGCCAGAAGCTGCTCGAAGTTCGGCATCTGCGCGAAGCCGTAATCGCCCGGCACTAGGCCCGTTGAGTGGGTAGATTCACCACCCACCCTCACACTCCCGCCACAAATATGTGCAACCCTCGCACCATGACGGCAGCCATTGCGCCGTTTTGGTGCTGTACTGCACCGGGTCCCACGATAAAGCGCAATGACCGCTGCTCTGGCATAAGTCTTGCGCGCTTTGTTTTCATGCCCTGGCTCGCAGGAGGCCGCCGTGTCGATTCATGTCGCTTTGCACCACGTTACGCATTACCGCTACGAACGCGCAGTCGAACTCGGCCCACAGATTGTTCGTCTGCGTCCGGCGGCCCATAGCCGCACGCGGATTTTGTCCTACGCGCTGAAAGTGCTGCCGGAACAGCACTTCATCAATTGGCAGCAAGACCCCCAGGGCAATTACCTGGCGCGCCTGGTGTTCCCGGAAAAGACCGACGAGTTGCGCATTGAGGTCGACCTGGTCGCCGAGATGGCGGTGTTCAACCCGTTCGACTTTTTCCTTGAGCCCTACGCCGAAAAAATCCCGTTCAGCTACGCCGCCGATGAGCAGCGCGAGCTGGCGCCGTACCTGGAAACATTGCCGCTGACCCCCAGATTCGCCGCGTATCTGGCGGGTATCGACCGCACGCCGTTGCCCGCCGTGGATTTTCTGGTAGGGCTCAATCAGCGCTTGGCCGCCGATATCGGCTACCTGATCCGCATGGAGCCGGGCGTACAAACCCCGGAATTCACCCTCGAAAACGCCTCCGGCTCGTGCCGGGATTCGGCGTGGTTGCTGGTGCAACTGCTGCGTCATCTCGGGTTGGCGGCACGGTTTGTGTCCGGCTATCTGATCCAGCTGACCGCCGACGTCAAAGCCCTCGATGGCCCGTCCGGCACCGAGGTGGATTTCACCGACCTGCATGCCTGGTGCGAAGTGTATTTGCCCGGCGCCGGCTGGATCGGCCTCGACGCCACCTCCGGCTTGTTCGCCGGTGAAGGCCATATCCCGTTGGCCTGTAGTCCTGATCCTTCCTCCGCGGCGCCAATCAGTGGTCTGGTGGAACCGTGCGAGTGCGAATTTACCCACGAGATGTCCGTAGAACGGATTTGGGAAGCCCCAAGGGTTACCAAGCCCTACACCGAAGAGCAGTGGCTGGCGATCCAGGCCCTTGGCCGGCAGATCGACGGCGACCTGCTCAAGGACGACGTACGCCTGACCATGGGTGGTGAACCGACCTTCGTTTCCATCGACGACCCCGACGGTGCCGAATGGAATACCGCAGCCCTGGGCCCCGATAAACGCCGGCTGTCTGCCGAGCTGTTCCAGCGCATGCGCAAGCACTACGCGCCCAAGGGCCTGGTGCACTTCGGCCAGGGCAAGTGGTACCCGGGCGAGCAACTGCCGCGCTGGTCTCTGAACTGCTACTGGCGCCGCGACGGGGTACCGATCTGGCACAACAGCGCGCTGATCGCCGATGAGCAGGAAAGCTACGGCGCCGATGGCCTGATGGCCGGGCGTTTTCTCGCCAGCGTCGCCGAGCGCCTGAAACTGCCTACGCATTTTGTATTCCCGGCCTACGAAGACAATTTCTACTACCTGTGGCGCGAAGGCGCCTTGCCGCAAAACGTCACCGCCGAAGACCCGCGCCTGGAAGACAAGCTTGAGCGCGACCGCCTGCGCAAAGTCTTCAGCCAGGGCCTGGATAAAGTCATCGGCCAGGTGCTGCCGCTGGCGCGCACAGCGGCCAATGACCGCTGGCAGAGCGGGCGCTGGTACCTGCGGGACAACCATTGCCGCCTGGTGCCGGGTGATTCGCCGCTGGGTTATCGCCTGCCACTGGCCTCGCAGCCGTGGGTGACGGCAGCGGACTATCCGTTCGTGCATCCCACTGATCCCAACCAGGACCTGGCGGACCTGCCGACCACCTCGCAGCTGCAAAGCCACGGCGAGGCGGCGGCGAGCACAGACCGTGTTCCGAAGATCGACGAATCTGCTGACTGGCTGACCCGCACCGCCCTATGCGCCGAAGCGCGGGAAGGCCGGCTGTACCTGTTCATGCCGCCGCTGGAACGGGTCGAGGATTATCTGGAGCTGGTGGCAGCCATCGAAGCCACCGCCGAAGAACTGCACTGCCCGGTGCTGCTGGAAGGCTACGAGCCACCGAGCGACCCACGCCTGAGCAACTTCCGGGTTACGCCGGACCCGGGTGTGATCGAGGTTAACGTGCAGCCGTCCGCCACCTGGGACGAGTTGGTGGAGCGCACTGAGTTTCTCTACGAAGAGGCCCGGCAAACCCGTCTTACCACTGAAAAATTCATGATCGACGGCCGCCACACCGGCACCGGCGGTGGTAACCACTTTGTGCTCGGTGGCGCCACGCCCAAGGACTCGCCGTTCCTGCGGCGTCCCGATCTGCTGCGCAGTCTGATCAGCTACTGGCATAACCACCCGTCGCTGTCCTACCTGTTTTCCGGCCTGTTCATCGGCCCGACTTCCCAGGCGCCACGGGTCGACGAAGCGCGTAACGATGCGTTGTACGAGCTGGAAATCGCCTTCGCCCAGATGCCCGAAGTGGGCGAAGAATGCCCGCCATGGCTGGTGGACCGCCTGCTGCGCAACCTGCTGATCGACGTCACCGGCAACACCCACCGCGCCGAATTCTGCGTCGACAAACTCTACTCGCCGGACGGGGCCACTGGGCGCCTGGGCCTGCTGGAATTACGCGCCTTTGAAATGCCGCCCCATGCGCGTATGAGCCTGACCCAGCAACTGCTGCTGCGGGCGCTGGTCGCGCGTTTCTGGCGTGAACCCTATGCACCGCCGAAGCTGGCGCGCTGGGGCACGGAGCTGCACGACCGCTTCCTGTTGCCGCATTTTATCGAGCAGGATTTTGCTGACGTGATCGTCGAGCTGAACGCCGCCGGTTATCCGCTGCGGGCCGAATGGTTTGCCGCGCACCTGGAGTTCCGTTTTCCCAAGGTCGGCGACTATGCCGTCAGCGGTATCGAACTGGAACTGCGCCAGGCCCTGGAGCCCTGGCATGTGCTGGGCGAGGAGGGCGCAGTGGGCGGCACGGTACGTTACGTGGATTCGTCCCTGGAACGCTTGCAGGTCAAGTTGAGCGGCCTGCCGCCCCAGCGTTACCTGCTGACCTGCAACGGCATTCCGGTGCCGCTGCAACCCACCGGGCGCGTCGGCGAGTTTGTCGCGGGCGTGCGCTATCGCGCCTGGCAACCGGCCAACTGCTTGCAGCCAACCATCCCGGTGCATGCGCCGCTGGTATTTGATCTTTTGGACACGTGGATGCAGCGCTCGCTGGGTGGTTGCCAGTACCATGTCGCCCATCCGGGCGGGCGCAATTACGACAGCCTGCCGGTGAATGCCAATGAAGCTGAAAGCCGGCGGATGGCGCGGTTTTTCCGCTTGGGACACACTCCCGGGAAATTGCCGGTGCCGAGCGTGGTGATCAATGATGAATTGCCGATGACCCTGGATTTGCGGCGCTTCCCCAATAAGAATGACTAAGCGCGATTCAAAATGTGGGAGCGGGTTTGTGTGGGAGCGGGCTTGCTCGCGAATACGGTGTCTCAGAAACACATTCAGTGCCTGACACTCCGCTTTCGCGAGCAAGCCCGCACCCACATAAGCCTGCTCCCACAGGTGGATCGCAGTGTTTGTGAGTTAATTTGACTTCCCTTGCCCCTGCCGAGCGTTCCATGCCCGACTTGCTCGACCGTTACCCGCTGACCGCGGGCACTTATCACGAACTGCTGGACGACAGCGGCGCGGTTCGCGCCCATTGGCAGCGCCTGCTCGATCACCTGCAACGCAGCACCCCGGCGCAACTGGCCCAGCGCCAGGCCTTGCTGACCCGGCAGATCCAGGAAAACGGCGTGACCTACAACGTCTACGCCGACCCCAAGGGCGCTGATCGCCCGTGGGAGCTGGACCTGTTGCCACACGTGCTGGCGGCCGATGAGTGGAAGCAACTCTCAGCCGGCATCGCCCAGCGTGCACGCCTGCTCAATGCCGTACTGGCAGACCTCTACGGCCCGCAACGCTTGATCGCCGAAGGATTGCTGCCGGCCGAACTGGTGTTCGGCCATAACAATTTCCTGTGGCCGTGCCAGGGCATCCAGCCGCCAGACGGCGCGTACCTGCACCTGTACGCCGTGGACCTGGCCCGCACGCCGGATGGCCGCTGGTGGGTGACCGCCGACCGTACCCAGGCCCCGTCCGGCGCCGGTTATGCCCTGGAAAACCGTACCATCGTGTCCCGTGCATTCCCGGACCTGTACCGCGACTTGCAGGTGCAGCACCTCACCGGTTTCTTCCGCACCTTGCAGGAAACCCTGGCCCGCCAGGCACCGAGCGACGACCAGCCGCCGCTGATCGTGCTGCTGACCCCGGGCCGTTTCAACGAAAGCTATTTCGAGCATTTATACCTCGCCCGCCAGCTCGGCTACCCGCTGGTGGAGGGCGGCGACCTGACCGTGCGCGACGCCACGGTGTACCTCAAAACCCTCAGCGGCCTGCGCCGGGTGCACGCGATCATGCGCCGCCTGGACGACGATTTCTGCGACCCGCTGGAGCTGCGCACCGACTCGGCCCTCGGCGTGCCCGGCCTGCTGGATGCCGTACGCCAGGGCAACGTGCTGGTGGCCAACGCGTTGGGCAGCGGCGTGCTGGAGTCGCCCGGCCTGCTGGGCTTTTTGCCGAAGATCAATCAATTCCTGTTTGGCGAAGAGCTGATCCTGCCGTCCATCGCCACCTGGTGGTGCGGTGAGCCGCCGGTGCTGGCCGAAGCCCTGGAAAAACTTCCGGAGCTGCTGATCAAACCGGCGTTCCCGTCGCAAAGCTTCACCCCGGTATTTGGCCGCGATTTGAATGACGAGCAACGCCAAGCCCTGGCTGAACGCATGCAGGCCCGGCCTTACGCCTACGTCGCCCAGGAACTTGCGCAATTATCCCAGGCGCCGGTGTGGCACACGGTCGATGATCACCTTCAACATCGTGCCATCGGCATGCGCGTTTACGCTGTGGCCAGCGCCGACGGTTACCGGGTATTGCCCGGCGGCCTGACCCGCGTGGCCGCCGAGGCCGATGCCGAAGTGGTGTCGATGCAACGTGGCGGCGCGAGCAAGGACACCTGGGTGCTCGGCGAGCGCGCCCACGGCGCCGAACATTGGCGCGCCCAACGGGCGATCGGCGCCCACGACCTGGTGCGGCGTGATCCGTACCTGCCGTCGCGGGTGGTGGAGAACCTGTTCTGGTTTGGCCGCTATTGCGAGCGTTGTGATAACAGCGCGCGCTGGCTGCGGATCGTCCTCGCCCGCTATGTCGACGGAGACGACCCGCTGGCGCTGCAGGCGGCGGTTGAGCTGGGTGAGAACCTGCGACTGTTGCCGGAGGAGGGCGAATTGCCTGAGCGGCTCCAGGCGGCGTTGCTCGGTGATGACTGGCCGTCGAGCCTGCGGGCCAACTTGCAGCGTTTGCAGTGGGCGGCGTCCCAGGTGCGTGGCAAGCTGTCCCGGGAAAACTGGCAGGCCCTGGTGGAGTTGCAGCGCGAAGCCCTGGAGCTGGAAAGCGAAGAGCCGGACTTCGGCGAACTGCTCGATTTCCTCAACCGCCTGGTGATGTCGCTCGCGGCGCTGTCGGGCTTTGCCCTCGACGACATGACCCGCGACGAAGGCTGGCGCTTCTTGATGATGGGCCGGCGCATCGAGCGCCTGCAATTTCTCAGCAGCAGCCTGGCGGCCTTCCTGCGTGGCGTGGCGGTGTTCGATCAGGCCGGGCTGGAATGGTTGCTGGAACTGGGCAACAGCAGCATCACTTACCGCTCGCGTTATCTTGCGGTGCCGCAATTGATCCCGGTGCTGGACCTGTTGCTGCTGGACGAGCAAAATCCCCACGCGGTGCTGTTCCAGCTCAAACTGGTGAGCCGCACCCTGCGTCGCCTGAATGACGATTTCGGCGTGCCCCGGGAAACCGGGCTGGCGCCGTTGGTGGAGCGCCTGGCGCGCTTTGACCTGGGTTGCCTGGAGAACCCGCTGTTCGGCGAGTCCAGCGTGCGTGCTGCGCTGGACGGCCTGGCCGACCTGCTGCAAGCGGTAGCCGATGAAAGCGGGCTAGTCTCGGATCGCCTGGCCTTGCGCCATTTTGCCCATGTGGACGATGTCAGCCAGCAAACGGTGTCTGTGTGATGAGTGCCCGCTACCAGATTTTCCACGATACCCATTACCATTACGACAGCCCGGTGTCCCTCGCCCAGCAACTGGCGCATCTGTGGCCACGGCCTTGCGCCTGGCAGCGCTGCAGCTCGCAGCAACTGGAGATCAGCCCCGAACCGACCTCGCGCCGGGATGAGCTGGACGTGTTTGGTAACCCGATCACCCGGCTGGCGTTCGAGCGGCCCCATGATGAACTGCTGGTGAACGCCGGGCTGACGGTGGAAGTGCTGGCGCGGCCGGTGCTGGATTTCAGCCTGTCGCTGGCCTGGGATCAAGCCCGCAACGGTCTTACCTACAGCAGCCAACCGCTGTCGGCCGAGGTGATCGAGGCCTGCCGCTACCGGTTCGAATCGCCCTACGTGCATTTGAAGAAAAGCTTCGTCGAGTTCTCTGAAGACTGTTTCCCGGCAGGTCGCCCTTTGCTATTGGGTGTGCAGGCGCTGATGGAGAAGATCTTCAGCGAGTTCACCTTCGATGCCGAAGCCACCCAGGTCGCCACGCCGCTGGTGGAAGTGCTGGAGCGCCGGCGCGGCGTGTGCCAGGACTTCGCCCACCTGATGCTCGCGTGCCTGCGCTCCCGGGGCCTGGCGGCACGGTATATCAGCGGTTACCTGCTGACCCAGCCACCGCCCGGCCAGCCACGGTTGATCGGCGCGGATGCGTCCCACGCGTGGGTGTCGGTGTTTTGCCCGGTGTTGGGTTGGGTGGATTTTGATCCGACCAACAATGTGCAGCCGGCACTGGAACACATCACCCTGGCCTGGGGCCGGGATTTTTCCGATGTTTCGCCGTTGCGGGGGGTGATTCTGGGAGGAGGGAGCCATGACCCGGAAGTGCGGGTGACGGTGATGCCGCTGGAATAAACAAGGCCTGTAGCCACTGCCTGGGCAGTGGCTACAAGTGAGAGGCCTTAGGCGTCTGGCGCCTGATCTTTCGGTGCTTCGGTGTCGTCAGTAGCCACTGTACCTTCCGCATCCGGGTTCAGTGCACCGGCTTCTTCGTCGGCTGCAGTTTTCTTGCGCTGCAGCTTTTCCTCTTTCTTCTGCTCTTTGGCCAAGTCTCTCTGACGTTTGGCGAAGGAGTAATTAGGTTTTGCCATGGGCGATCCTCTGGGGTCGAAGGTGAGGTTGAGCGGCGCGTATTCTGCCTTTAATCGCGTCCCAAGGGTTAATCGGGTTTTTGGTCCACCCATTTGGGCAGGACCAGCGGTTGCCAGGCATCCAGTACGTCAAGCAGCTCAGCCGGCGATTCGCTCATTTGCAGCATGGCACGATGGGGCGCCCGGACGAAACCTTCGCCGACGATATGATCAAGAAAATCGGTCAATTTGCGGTAAAAACCGTCCACTTCGAGCAAACCCAGCGGTTTGCCGTGGTAACCGAGTTGGCCCCAGGTCCAGACTTCGAACAGTTCTTCGAGGGTGCCCAGGCCGCCCGGCAGCGCAATAAATGCGTCGCTCAGCTCGGCCATGCGTGCCTTGCGGGCGTGCATGCCGTCGACCACTTCCAGGCGGGTCAGGCCTTTGTGGCCGATTTCCAGGACTTTCAGGCTTTCGGGAATAATCCCGATCACTTCACCGCCGGCTTCCAGCGCCGCATCGGCGACGATTCCCATCAGGCCCACGGCGCCACCACCGTACACCAGGGTCAGCTTGCGCTCGGCCAGCGCGCGCCCGAGGGCCACGGCCGCTTCACGATAGGCCGGGTTGGTGCCGCTGCTGGCACCGCAAAACACACAGACAGACTTCAAGGTCATACCTGACTCCACTCAGTTGTGGCTAAAGAGTAAAGGCTGGCCTGCGTCTCTCAAAGGATTAAACCTCGCGTTGAGGTGTTTCGTACGTGCCGCTGGCACCACAGGCATAGGCGGCAAGCAGGCTGCGGAACAGGTTATTGAGGTGCATGGCGCGGACTCCGGAAGGGTGATGGGCCGATCATAGGCCGGCATCAGTACTTTGGCCGGTAGATTGTTTCGATGAGTCTGATAGCCTAAAGTTGTATACAATCTGTTGATACAGATCATATGAAGTCCTGCCTGACTCAGGCACCCTTGTCGCACTATGCGTTTTTTAAACCCTGCCCTGGAGATTCACATGTTTGCCAAACTCGTTGCTGTTTCCCTGCTGACTCTGGCTAGCGGCCAGTTGCTTGCTGCAGAGTGCAAGGTCACTGTCGACTCCACTGACCAGATGTCCTTCAACACCAAGGCCATCGAAATCGACAAGAGCTGCAAAACGTTCACCGTTGAGTTGACCCACTCCGGCAGCTTGCCGAAAAACGTCATGGGCCATAACTGGGTGCTGAGTAAAGAAGCCGATATGCAACCGATCGCCAGCGACGGTATGGGCGCCGCTGCCAGCAACTACTTGAAGGACGGTGATGCTCGCATTATTGCCCACACCAAAATCATCGGCGCTGGCGAGACAGATTCGGTGACCTTCGACGTATCGAAACTGAAAGCTGACGAGAAGTACGGCTTCTTCTGCTCGTTCCCAGGCCACATCTCGATGATGAAAGGCACTGTGACCCTGAAGTAAGCAATCTTCAGGCAAAAAAAAGCGCCCGTCGGGGTAATGCCAGTCAGTTAAGCTGACTGGCTTTTTTATTTCTGATCGGATATTTCGGTGATTTGAGCCGGATGGCCCGCGGATAAATGCGCTCCTCACGCCGATGAGGCAGGACGTAATGCATGGCTGAG
>NZ_NIXO01000039.1 GCF_002204795.1 Pseudomonas sp. K2I15 | reverse complement strand
AGCAATGCCTGTGCCATCCACCCCTCTGTGGCGCGGGAGCAAGCTCCCTCGCCACAGAGGGGTGGATGGCACAGGCATTGCTTTACTCCTTCAATCACCCACCTTCCCCGCCTGAATACAGGAGCAATCGTTACCCCCCGACCCAGAGCCCACCCAAAAAGAAAGTAAGGACCAGGCCTGCTGGCACCATCAGCCACGGGCTCATAAAAAAATGCGTTTTCTAAAGCGGCAGTGCCACCCATTTAGTAGTTCCCCGGGCACTGACAAGGTACTGGAATGGCTCGATCTTTCTTTGATGAAATGAATGACGCACAAGGCGTTTGCCGTGCGCACTATCAGGAATTCTCCCGCTGGCTGGCCAATACGCCGCCAGAACTGCTGGCCCAGCGCCGCCGTGAAGCCGACCTGCTGTTTCACCGCGCCGGGATCACCTTCACCCTGTATGGCGACGAGCAAGACACCGAGCGCCTGATCCCCTTCGACATCATCCCCCGCAGCATCCCCGCCAGTGAGTGGAGCGTCATCGAGCGCGGCTGTATCCAGCGGGTAAATGCGCTGAACATGTTCCTCGCCGACATCTACCACGACCAACGCATCATCAAGGCCGGGATCATCCCCGCCGATCAGGTTCTCGGCAACGAGGGTTACCAGAAGGCCATGGTCGGCCTGGACTTGCACCGCGATATCTATTCGCACATCTCCGGGGTCGACCTGGTACGCGATGGCGACGGCACCTACTACGTGCTCGAAGACAACCTGCGCACCCCAAGCGGCGTGAGCTACATGCTCGAAGACCGCAAAATGATGATGCGCCTGTTCCCGGAGGTGTTCGCCAAGCAACGCATCGCCCCGGTGGACCACTACCCCAACCTGCTGCTCAAGACCCTGAAAAGCTCCAGCCGCCTGGACAACCCCAACGTGGTGGTGCTGACGCCGGGGCGCTTTAACAGCGCGTTTTTTGAACATGCGTTCCTGGCCCGGGAAATGGGCGTGGAGCTGGTGGAAGGCGCCGACCTGTTCGTGCACGACCTCAAGGTGTTCATGCGCACCACCGATGGCCCTAAAGCCGTTGACGTGATCTACCGCCGTATCGACGACGCGTTCCTCGACCCGCAAGCCTTCAACCCCGACTCGATGCTGGGTGTGCCCGGCCTGGTCGCGGCCTACTGCGCGGGCAATGTGGTGCTGGCGAATGCCATCGGCACCGGCGTGGCGGATGACAAGTCGATCTACCCGTACGTGCCGGAAATGATCCGTTTCTACCTGGATGAAGAGCCGATCCTGCAAAACGTGCCGACCTTCCAGTGCCGCAAGCCCGATGAGCTGTCCCACGTGCTGGCCCACCTACCTGAATTGGTGGTCAAGGAAACCCAGGGCTCCGGCGGCTACGGCATGCTGGTGGGCCCCGCTTCCACCGCTGCCGAGATCGAGGACTTCCGCCAACGCATCAAGGCCCGCCCCCACGCTTACATCGCCCAACCAACCTTGAGCCTGTCCACCTGCCCGACCTTTGTCGAAAACGGCATCGCGCCGCGGCATATCGACCTGCGGCCGTTCGTGCTCTCGGGCAAGGAAACCCGCCTGGTGCCCGGTGGCTTGACCCGCGTGGCACTGCGCGAAGGCTCATTGATCGTTAACTCGTCGCAAGGCGGCGGAACCAAGGACACCTGGGTGGTGGAGGGCTGAGTATGCTGAGTAGAACCGCCGCAGATTTGTACTGGATGTCCCGTTACCTGGAGCGTGCCGAGAACCTGGCACGCATGCTGGAAGTCAGTTATTCACTGTCGCTGATGCCCCAGGCCGGGCGCAGTGACGGGCTGGATGAGTTGGCCATGTCGTTGCTCAGCAGCGGCACCCTGGAAAGTTACCTCGAACGCCACAAGCAGCTGGACGCCGAGCGCATGTTGCACTTCTTCGCCCTGGACGAGGAAAACCCCGCGAGTATCTATAACTGCCTGCGGGCCGCGCGGGGCAATGCCCATGCGGTGCGCGGGCGGATCACCGCCGACATGTGGGAAAACCTCAACGCTACCTGGCTGGAGATGCGCAGCATCGCGGCCGGTGGGTTGGCACGGCATGGCATCAGCCACTTTTGTGACTGGGTGAAGCAGCGTTCGCACCTGTTTCGTGGGGCGACTTCCGGGACGATCATGCGTAATGACGCGTATCGGTTTATTCGGCTGGGTACGTTTGTCGAACGGGCGGATAACACGTTGCGCCTGCTGGATGCGCGGTATGAGATGTTTGGCGAAGAGTCCGAAGAGGTCAGCGACCTTTCGGCACGCGGCTATTACCAGTGGAGCGCGTTGTTGCGGGCGTTGTCGTCATTCGAAGCGTATACCGAGCTGTACCCCAATGCGCTGAATGCGCGGTCGGTGTCGGAGTTGTTGCTGTTGCGCAGTGATGTGCCCCGCTCGTTGCATGCGTGTATTGAAGAGTTGAGCCATATCCTGGCGGACTTGCCGGGGAGTTATGGGCGTACCGCCCAGCGTTTGGCCGCCGAGTTTGAGGCGCGGCTGAGGTATACCGGGATTGATGAGATTCTGGAGGATGGGCTGCATAGCCGGCTGACGGAGTTTATCGATACCGTGCGGGAGTTGGCGCAGGCGATTCATAGCTCGTACCTGGAGGTGGTTTAAGCCGCACCGTTAACTAAAAATGTGGGAGCGGGCTTGCTCGCGAATGCGGTCCATCAGTCGATGTTTTAAGTGACTGACACACCGTATTCGCGAGCAAGCCCGCTCCCATATTTGGTTTTGCGCTGGGTTTGGATTATTGGGTTTTTACCAGTACCGGTTCTGCACGGTATTGGTCGGGGAACAGTTTTTTCAGCTGTGCCACCTTGGGCAGGTCGTTGATTACGATGTACGGGTAGGACGGGTTTTCCGTCAGGAAGTCCTGGTGGTAGGACTCCGCCGGGTAGAACGCCTTGCCCATCTCGATTTTGGTCACGATCGGCTTGTCGAAGGATTTGGCGGCATCGAGCTGGTTGATGTAGGCCTGGGCAACCTTTTGTTGTTCGGCGTTCTGGGCAAAGATCGCCGAACGATACTGGGTGCCGCTGTCCGGGCCCTGGCGGTTGAGTTCGGTGGGGTTGTGGGCCACCGAGAAGTAGATCTGCAGCAGCTTCCCGTAGCTGACCTTGCTCGGGTCGTAGGTCACGGAGACGGATTCGGCATGGCCGGTGTCGCCGCCGCTGACGCTGTCGTACTGGGCGGTGCTGGCTGCTCCGCCGTCATAACCGGAGACGGCGTTTTTCACCCCTTGCACGTGTTGGAACACGCCCTGCACGCCCCAGAAGCAGCCGCCGGCGAAGACTGCGGTTTGCAGGTTGCCGGAGTCTGCCGGCAGGTCCAGGGTCGGTGGCGCGATGGCCACGGCGTCGTCGGCCGGGCCGAAGGAGAACGCCGAGCTGTGGCCGACGAAGGCGGCGAACGCCAGGGCCGGTAAATACTTGAACACATTCATTACATGCACTCCCAATCAACCGAAGGTGAAGGCGTAGGCCGCCACGTGCGGATCAAGAAACTCGATGGTGAACGTCCGATCCTTGACGGCGCCAGGCTGGCGTACAAGCTGGTACAAGCGTTGTTCGGTCACGGTGCCACTGCCATCCGGCGCAACGTCGGTACCATGGGCATCGCCCGGGGCCTGGCCGTCGAGGGTGACCTTGAAGCGCACCGGTTTGCCATCGGCGCCAGGGCCCAGCACCAGGTGCAGGTCACGGGCGTGGAAGCGGTAGACGATCTTGCCGTTGGCCGTCGCCAGGGTGGCTTGCTGGCCACCGACGTTCCATTGGCCTTCCAGGGTCCAGTTATTCAGCGCGAGATTGCCGGCTGCCGGATAGTTGGCGACTGTGTCGGTGGCCAGGGTACCGGTGGAGACGAAATTCTCGGCGCGCTGGAAGCCCAGATAGGTTTCCGGCGACTGCACTTCGTTCATGTCGGGTGCGGCCTGGATACCCTTGGCGTCTGCTTCGATCAAGCCGCTTGCGACTTTGGTTGCGCCCGCTTCACGCAGCAGTTGCTGGATAACACGCTCGGACTCGGCGTAATCACCCTCACCAAAATGGTGGTAGCGAATCTGGCCCTTGGCATCGGCAAAGTAATGCGCCGGCCAGTACTGGTTGTTGAAGGCGCGCCAGATCTTGTAGTTGTTGTCGATGGCCACCGGGTAGGTGATGCCCAGGTCTTTCATGGCCTTGGTGACGTTGTTTACGTCGCGCTCGAAGGCGAATTCCGGGGCGTGTACACCGATCACCACCAGGCCCTGGTCGCGATACTTCTCGGCCCAGGCCTTGACGTAAGGCAAGGTGCGCAAGCAGTTGATGCAGGAGTAGGTCCAGAAATCCACCAGCACCACCTTGCCTTTCAGTGCCTCGGCGGTCAGTGGCTCGGAGTTGAGCCATTGCACGGCGCCGTCCAGCGGCGGCAACTGGCCTTCTACCGGCAGTGCGTCGCTGTGGTTGGCAGCCATCATCGCGCCACCGGCCATCATCGCCCCGCTCTTCTGTTCAGGCTTGGCGCTGAGTTTTTCCACCAGGCTTTGTTCCAGGCCACCCGTGGAAGCCGTCGACAAGCGCGCCAGGATCCCGGTGTCCAGGCCCAGGGCAATCGCCGCCACACCGGCCAGCATCAGCGCGCCCAGACCACGACGCAGCCATTCGCCAGCGCCCAGCGAGCGCTTCATGAAGCCAAAGACTTTACCGCCGACCAGCAGCGCCAGGGCCAGGGAGGTGGCAGCGCCTGCCGCGTAGGCCAGCAAGAGCAAGGTAGTGCCGATACTGGCGCCTTGCAGTGCGGCGCCCGTCAGCACCAGCCCCAGGATGGGCCCGGCGCACGGTGCCCACAGTAGTCCGGTGGCCACGCCGATCAGGAACGAAGCGCCCGGACGCGGCCGCGAATCGGCCCCGGCGGCTTCCGACAGGCGACTGCCCGCCGCCACCAGTGGCCGGGTCAGGCGCTCGGACAGGCTTGGCAACAGCAACGTCAGCCCGAATAGCGCAACAAACAGCAACGCGAGCCAGCGACCGTACTGATTGACTTGCACCACCCAACCGCCGCCCACTGCCGCGAGCGACGCGACCAGGGCGAAGGTCATCGCCATCCCCAGCAAAAGCGGCAAGCCACTGCGCAAAAACGGCTGCCCGGTGCGAGCGAAGACAAAAGGCAGAACCGGCAGGATGCACGGGCTGACAATCGTCAGCACGCCGCCCAGATAGGCGAGAACCAAAAGCCACATGGGGTATTCCCTTATAAGAAGACATCGAATTAAGCCGCGGTGAATGTCATGGCTGCGCCGTTCATGCAGTAGCGCAGGCCAGTGGGGGCTGGGCCGTCATCGAACACATGGCCCTGATGACCGCCGCAGCGCTTGCAATGGATTTCTTTGCGTACCACGCCGAAGGAGGTGTCGACGTGGCTGGCCACGGCGTTTTCCAGGGGCTGCCAGAAACTGGGCCAGCCGGTGTGGCTCTCGAATTTGGTGGTGGAGGAATACAGCGCCAGTGCGCAACCGGCGCAGGCGAAGGTGCCGTTGCGGTGTTCGCTATTGAGGGCGCTGCTGTAGGGGCGTTCGGTGCCCTCCTCGCGCAGGATTGCGTATTGCTCGGCGGTCAGCAGGGTGCGCCATTGCGCGTCGGTGTGGCTGACTTCGAAGTTTTCGGCGGCTTCGGCTTCGGCGATCAGGGCGGGGCCGGCGTTGATTTTTTGCAGCAGGCCACCGGCGATTACCGCGAGCCCTAGGCCGCCGCCGGCCAGGAGCATTTGTCGGCGCGTATACATGACTTTCTCCTCAACATACACAAATGCTTATGGCTGGCGAGTAACCTGTGGCGAGGGAGCTTGCTCCCGTTGGAGTGCGCAGCGCTCCCAGTTTTTTGGGGCCGCTTCGCGACCCAACGGGAGCAAGCTCCCTAGCCACAATGGGGTTGCGTACATACGCCATTGCGATGAGTAAGGTTAGGCCCGGGGTGGTCGCGGAATCCTCACGCAGAGTTAAACAATTCGTGATAACTACACTGTTGCAAAAGCCGCACAATGCGCGAATTACGAAGACAGGTTTTTATCAATGGATCAGCCAAAACGCGTCCTGGTGGTCGAGGACGATGCCCATATTGCCGATTTGATCTGCCTGCACTTGCGCGATGAGCAGTTCGAGGTGGTCCACAGTGCCGACGGTGACGAAGGCCTGCGCCTGCTGGAGCAAGGCGGCTGGGATGCGTTGATCCTTGATCTGATGCTGCCCGGTGTCGACGGCCTGGAAATCTGCCGGCGCGCCCGGGCGATGACGCGCTACACACCGATCATTATCACCAGTGCCCGTTCCAGCGAACTGCACCGTATTCTCGGCCTGGAGCTGGGGGCCGATGATTACCTGGCCAAGCCGTTTTCGATGCCGGAGCTGGTGGCGCGGGTCAAGGCCCTGCTGCGCCGGGTCGACGCCATGGCACGCAACCTGAAGATGGATGCCGGTAGCCTCGACTTGGGCCAGTTGTTTATCAATCCGCTGACCCGCGATGCCACTCTGCAAGGCCAGCGGCTGGACCTCACGCCTCGGGAATTCGACCTGCTGTACTTCTTCGCCCGACAGCCGGGCAAGGTGTTTTCGCGCATGGACCTGCTCAACGCAGTGTGGGGTTACAGCCACGAAGGCTATGAACACACGGTCAACACCCATATCAACCGCTTGCGGGCCAAGGTCGAGGCCGACCCGGCCAACCCGGCGCGCATCCTCACGGTGTGGGGCCGTGGCTACAAATTTGCCGAGCAGTCGACATGAGGCTGACCCTTACCCAACGCCTGTCCCTGGTATTCGCCCTGCTGCTGCTGATTTGCAGCGGTACCTCGGCTTGGCTGCAAGTGCGCTCCAACCACATGCACGAACTGGAAGTGGTGCAAGGCCTGTCCCGCGACCTGGCCGCGCACATCGCCCGCGATACCCAACTGATGGACGCTGACGGCCTCAAGCCGGATGCCGTGCGCAACCTCTTCAGCCAGTTGATGCTGGTGAACCCGAGCGTCGAGGTGTACCTGCTGGACATTAACGGCCGCGTGGTCGGTAATGCTGCGCCCAGCGGCCACCTGCGCCGCGACCAGGTCAACCTGGAGCCGGTTCTCCGTTTCCTTAGCGGTGCGATGCTACCGATCCTCGGCGATGACCCGCGCAGCGTAGACGGCCTCAAGGTGTTCAGCGCCGCGCCGCTGCGGGTCAACGGCCAGCAGGCCGGTTACTTGTATGTGGTGTTGTTGGGCGAGGCTCACGATGTGTTCGACGCCCGGGACGCCACCGGCATGGCCCTGAACATCGCCCTGTGGTCCATCGCCCTGGTAGCGTTGTTGTGCTTGTTGGCGGGCCTGACCGCCTTTGCCTGGATCACCCGGCCCCTGCGGCAGCTGACCGAAAAGGTCGGCCAGTTCGATATCAACGGCGCACCGAAAGTCCCGCAGGCCGTGGCACCCGAGGTTGCCAGCCAGGATGAAATCGCGGTGCTCGACCACGCCTTCGTGCAGATGGAGAATCGCCTGGGTGAGCAGTGGCGCGCCATTACTCATCAAGAACAGGAACGCAGGGAAATGGTGGCGAACATTTCCCATGACCTGCGCACGCCACTGGCCTCACTGCATGGCTACCTGGAAACCCTGTCGCTGAAAGACGCGAGCCTGACCCCGCAGGAACGCCGGCGCTACCTGGGCATTGCCCTGGACCAGAGTCGCAAGGTCGGCGGCTTGGCCCAGTCACTGTTGGAACTGGTACGCCTGGAACACGGCTTTGTGCAGCCGGTCATCGAAGGTTTTTCGTTACCCGACCTGGTGCAGGACATCTTCCAGAAGTTCGAACTGACCGCCGAAGCCCGCGCTATCACCCTAACCGCAAGCCTGCCGCCGGTAGTGCCTACGGTATTGGCGGATCTGGGGTTGATCGAACGGGTGCTTACCAACCTGCTGGATAACGCCTTGCGTCACACGCCGCTCAAGGGCGCAGTTGAAGTGACGCTGGCGCCCAAGGCCGGTTTTGTCGAAGTGACCGTCAGCGACAGCGGGCCGGGGATTGCCGCCGATTTGCGCGAAAGCCTGTTCCTGCGCGCCTTCACCATTGGCGGTGCCCGTCGCGATGGCGGGCTGGGCTTGCGCATCGTGCACCGGATCCTGCAATTGCACGGTCAGGAGATCCGCCTGATCGATGTGCCCGGCCGCGGCGCGACGTTCACGTTCGCCCTAGAAACCCGAGCAGCAGTTCGTTGACCTTGGGCCCCTGCTCGTTCTGAATCCAGTGGCCGCAGTTAGCCAGGACGGCTTGTTGCAGGTTCGGTACTGAGTCGGGCATGCGCTTGAGGGTGTGGGCTTCGAACACACCCACCGGGTCGCGGTCGCCGATCAGGAACAGCGTCGGTTGCAGCACCTGCTTGCCGGCCAGGAATTCCGTGCGCTGCCAGTTGCGTTCGAAATTGCGGTACCAGTTCAGTGGGCCGCGAAAGCCGTCGCCGGCAAAGGTCTGCACATACACGTCGAGGTCCTGCTGGCTGCACCAGGCCGGGAGCTTGCCCGGCAGTGCAACACCCTCCAGCAGTTTCGCGCTGGCGGGTTTCTTCTGCAGGAACACGTCCTGGTCCTGCATGAACAGCCGCAAGGTCCGCTCGATGTCCGCGTCCAGTTCCTTTTCGGCCACGCCAGGGGCCTGGAAGTACAGGATGTAATTGAAGCGATCGGCGTACAGCTCGCGCATGATCTCGATCACCGGCCTGCGTGAGCGTCCGGCGAAAGGCACCGACATAGTGACAAGCTTGGTAATTCGCTCAGGCTCCAGCAACGCCAGGTGCCAAGCCACCACCGCGCCCCAGTCATGACCGACCATGACGACCTTGCGATGCCCGAACAGGTCCATGGCGCCCTGGATATCGGCGCACAGGGTCAGCAGGTCATAGTCGGCCACCTCCGGCGGCGCACTGGATTGTCCATAACCGCGCATTTGCGGCACAAACACCCGATAACCCTGCCCGACGAGCGCCGGAATCTGTTCGCGCCAGGAGTGCCAGCACTCGGGAAACCCATGCAGCAGCCACACCGGCGGGCCGCTCTCGGGCCCGGCGATGTGCACGTTCAATTCAATGCCGTTGACCTTGACCTTCTGCTGTTGGATATCGCTCATCACTGGGTTCCTTGTGTGGGGTTCGCTCGCGGTATTCCCGGGGAGAACAGGCCATCACGCGCTTGAAAGCATTGCTGAAAGCGCTGTCGGACTGATAACCCAGGGACTGGCCGATCGTGGACACACTGCTGTCGCTGGCTTTCAAGGCCTGTACCGCCAGATGCATGCGCCAGCGGGTCAGGTATTCCTGAGGCGCCAACCCCACCCGTTGCTTGAAGTGCAGGGCAAAGGTAGAACGGGACTGACTCGCCACGCCGGCCATTTCACTCAACGTCCAGCGCCGGGCCGGCGCCGCGTGAATTTCCCGCAACACCGGGGCCAGCCTCGAATCGGTCAACGCTCCCAGCCAACCGGTGGTGCTGGCGCCCATGGAAGATTGATAGAGCCGCAGGATTTGCACCAGCATCATTTGCGCCAAATGCTCGGTCATCAGCGCCGCGCCTTGCAACGGGCTGGCATATTCTCGGGCCAGGCGGTCCAGGCACCAGCGCAACACGGCCGCCTGTTCGGAGTTGGCACTCACCCGCAGCACCGGCGGCAAGCTGTCCAGCAACAGCCGGGCGTCATCCCCGTAGATGAAACGCCCGGCGATCAAAAACAAATCCACCGTGTCACCCACTGTCGCGATGCCGCCCACCGCATCGGCATACACCTCACGCGCGTCAACGCCTTCACGGGACAGATTGCTGGACAGCCTCCACGGGCGTGCCTGGGTCAATAGAAAACAATCACCCTCATACAGCCGAATCGGCACCACCAGCCCTTCCACCTCCAGCCAGCAACTGCCCTCCACCACGGCGTTGAACTTGATGCCATCCGGCGCCGCAAAATTAATGGCCCAGGTGCCTCCAGCCTTCAGGCCGGCGAAGGTCGAACGATGGCTTTTTAACAGTGCCAGCACATCGGAAAGGGTATCCATAAAAGCTCCGGACGATCGCGACAGAAACACGGACTTTAGGGTATTCCGCGTCCGGGCTCCAGCGAGGAACCTGAGCCTCCCATAAGGAGATTTTTCATGACTAAGACACAAACCCCCATCGCCAGCGGCTTCGACGCCAGCACTACCGCCCTGCAAGCCTTGGCGGGCTGCGACTTGCGTGGCAAGACGGTGATTGTCACCGGCGGCTATTCCGGCATTGGCCTGGAAACTGTGCGCGTGCTGACCGGTGCTGGTGCGCGTGTGATCGTTCCCGCACGGGATCCTCAAAAGGCCGAACGCAACCTGTCGGGAATGGCCGGTGTTGAACACGCCAGCCTGGATTTACTCGACCCGCTTTCCATTGACCGGTTTGCCGAGAATTTCCTCGCGAGCGGGCGGGTATTGAACCTGCTGATCAATAGCGCCGGAATCATGGCCACCCCACTGCAACGGGATGCGCAAGGCATCGAAGCCCAGTTTGCCACCAATCACCTGGGCCACTTCCAGCTCACCGCCCGGCTATGGCCCGCGTTGTGCAGGGCCAATGGGGCACGGGTGGTTTCGGTGTCGTCCCTCGGCCATCGTCTCAGCCCTGTGCACTTCGACGACCCGCAATTTGAACGCCGCCCCTATGACAAATGGCTCGCCTACGGCCAGTCAAAAACTGCCAACGCGCTGTTCGCGGTAGCGCTCGACCAACGCGGTAAAGCTCATGGTGTGCGCGCATTCTCCGTGCACCCTGGGGAAATCCTCACTGACTTGATCCGTTATCTGGACAAGGACGACCTGGCGTTCGTCGGTGCCCTGGATGATCAGGGCAATATCTGCGGCGCCAGTCACTACAAGAACCCCGAGCAAGGCGCCGCAACGTCGGTATGGTGCGCGGTCAGCCCGCTGCTGGAGGGCATGGGCGGACTCTACTGCGAAGATTGCGATGTTGCCCAACCGTCGCAGGACGACACCCTGCGTAACGGCGTACGGTCCTGGGCCGTCGACCCGGAGCAAGCCGAACGTTTGTGGGCCTTGAGTCAGCAACTGTGCGATGTCTCGTTGTAGTCGGCGGCGCTTGTGTTCATATTTGGCAGTCCTGCACTGCCAATGAGCGAACTTGCCCCATGCAGCCTCCAGCCAGACACCTTGTGGCCTTCGCCGCCTCGCTTTGTACCACCCTCGCCTGCGCCGACGGCCAGGACCCGCTGCTCGCCAAGCGAGTGGACGCGGTAGTCGACAGCGCCATCGCCGACAAACGCCTGGTGGGCACGGTGGTGCTGGTGCTGCAGGATGGGCAGTTGGTTTACCACCGGGCTGCCGGGCTGGCGGACCGGGAAGCCGGGCGCCCAATGACAGAGGACACGATCTTTCGCCTGGCCTCGGTCACCAAGCCGCTGGTCTGCGCCGCCGCGATGCACCTGGTGGAACAAGGCCGCTTGCGCCTGGACGATCCGGTCAGCCGCTGGCTGCCCGACTTCAATCCCAAGCTGGCGGATGGCACTACGCCGGTGATCACCGTCAGCCAGTTGCTTAACCACACCGCGGGCCTCAGCTATGGGTTCCTGGAAAGTACCCGCGGACCGTACCGCACCGCCGGGGTTTCCGATGGCCTGGGCGAACCCGAGATCAGCTTTGCCGAGAACCTGAAGCGCATCGCCAGCGTGCCCTTGAGTTATCCGCCGGGCAGCGGCTGGCAGTATTCGATGGCCACCGATGTGCTGGGGGCGGTGCTGCAAAAAGCCTCCGGCCAGAGCCTGCCGGGCTTGATCAGCGAATCGGTGACCGAGCCGCTGGGGCTGCGCGATACCGGGTTTTCCGTGACTGATTTCAAGCGCCTGTCCGCCGCATACCAGGATGGCTCACCGCAGCCGCAACGCATGGTCGACAAGGCCACCATTACCTCAGGCAACAGTACGGCGCTGTTTGATGTGCGGCGTATTCTCGACCCTCACGCCTACCCTTCCGGCGGCGCGGGCATGGCGGGTACGGCGGGTGATATTGCGCGGTTCCTGGAAACCATTCGCCAGGGCGGCGCACCGATCCTGTCTGCACACAGCGTGCAGTTGATGGTTACCGATCAGGTCGGTGCCAAGGCGCAAGCCCAGGGCCCCGGCTGGGGATTTGGTTATGGCTGGGCGGTGCTGGATGAGCCCGCACTGACCGGCACGCCGCAATCCCAGGGCACCTTGCAATGGGGCGGCGCCTACGGCCATAGCTGGTTTGTCGACCCTCAGCAAAAGCTCACGGTGGTTGCGTTGACCAATACTGCCTATGAAGGTATGTCTGGTCTTTTCACCCGCCAGTTACGGGATGCGGTGTATCCGCCGCAGTGATCGACCACCAGCGCGGCAATAGCTGCTTCACCCGTGCCTCGCCAAAACGGTCATCGATCAGCATCACCACGCCTCGGTCCTGCTGGCTGCGGATCACCCTGCCCGCCGCCTGCACCACCTTCTGGATGCCGGGATACAAATAGGTGTAGTCGTAACCGGCGCCGAAAATCGCGCCCATGCGCAGTTTGAGCTGCTCATTCACCGGGTTCAGCTGCGCCAGGCCCAGGGTCGCGATAAAGGCGCCGATCAGCCGGGTTCCTGGCAGGTCGATGCCTTCGCCGAATGCGCCGCCGAGCACGGCAAAACCGATGCCCTGGCTGTGCTGTGTGAACTGGTCGAGAAACGCCTGGCGCTCGGCCTCGGCCATGCCCCGCGACTGCTGCCACAGTGGGATGTGCGGGTGCCGTTCTGCCAACAATTGCGCCACTTGCTGCAAGTAATCGAAGCTGCTGAAAAACGCCAGGTAGTTGCCGGGTTGCCCGGCAAACTGCGTGGCGATCAGTTCGACGATGGGCTCCAGGGACGCCTGGCGATGGACGAATCGGGTGGAGATCCGGTCGACGATATGCACCTGCAACTGCTCGGCCTTGAACGGTGACTCCACGTCGACCCAGGCCGTGTCGGGCGGCATTCCCAGCAAGTCGGCGTAGTAGTGCCGTGGGCTCAAGGTGGCGGAAAACAGCACGCTGCTGCGGGCCGCCGTCAGTCGCGGGCGAATGAACTCGGCGGGCACCACGTTGCGCAGGCACAGGTTCGATGAACTGCGTTTGCCGCTGAGCTCACGCTTGCTGATGTCGAAGATGAAGTGTTCGTTGAACAGCTCGGCGACCTTGGCAAACTGCAAGGCTTCGAAGTAGAAGGCTTGCAGCTCACCATTTAGCGCTTCGGGATGGTCGTTGAAATAATCGCCCATGGCGCTGGTGCACAAGCTCAGGGCTTGCAGCAGTTTTTCGGGCTTTTGCGCATAAGCCTGATACGGCGCAACTTGCTCCTTGTGCAGGGCGTTCCATTCACGGTTCAGGCGCTGCAAGGACTTTTTAAGCGGCTCGGGCGCGATCTCGCGCAGGGTCTTGAGCGTGTACTGGTCGAGGGCTGCGCTGTACATCGAGCGGCCTCGATCCACCAGGTTATGGGCTTCGTCCACCAGCACCGCCACGCGCCACTGGTTGAGCTGGGCCAGGCCGAACAGCATGGCGCCGAAATCGAAGTAGTAGTTGTAGTCGGCGACCACAACGTCGGTCCAGCGTGCCATTTCCTGGCTCAGGTAATAGGGGCAGACGTGATGGGCCAGGGCGACTTCCCGCAGGTTGCGCTGGTCCAGCAGGCGCACGTGGGACGCGGCTTCGCGGGCAGCCGGCAAGCGGTCATAAAACCCCTTGGCCAGCGGGCAGGAATCGCCATGACAGGCTTTGTCCAGATGCTCACAGGCCTTGTCCCGGGCTACCAGTTCCAGCACTCGCAGCGGCAAGTCCGGGCTGCTGTCATACAGCACTTGCGCGGCGTCCAGGGCCAATTTTCGGCCCGGAGTCTTGGCCGTCAGGAAGAACACCTTGTCCAATTGCTGCGGCGCGAGGGCCTTGAGCATCGGGAAAATCGTGCCGACGGTCTTGCCGATACCGGTGGGTGCCTGGGCCATGAGGCAGCGGCCGGTACTGACGGCCTTGTAAACCGTTTCCGCCAGTGAACGCTGGCCGGGGCGAAACGCCGCATGCGGAAAGCCCAGGGCGGCCGCTGCCGCGTTGCGGGCTTCGCGCTGATGCATTTCCTGTTCCGCCCAACCGAGGAACAGGGCGCATTGCTGATTGAAGAAGTGCTCCAGGTCGGCTGCCTGAAAGGGTTGGCTCAAGAGGGTTTCGTGTTCGCCAACAATGTCGAAGTACACCAGCGCTAAAACAATCTCCGCCAACCCGAGTTTCTGACACATCAGCCAGCCGTAAACCTTGACCTGGGCCCAGTGCAATTGCCGGTGGTTGGCGGGTTGTTTATCGAGGTCGCCGCGATAGGTTTTCACTTCTTCCAACTGGTTGCGGTCCGGGTCGTAGCCATCCGCCCTGCCCCGGACTTTCAACTGTTGATATTCGCCCTCAAGCGCGACTTCGTTCTGGTAATGGGCGCTACGCCGCGAAGCCACGGTGCGGTGCCCGACTATCCCTTCCTGGGCGCTGGGAGACGGGGTAAAACGCAGGTCGAGGTCGCCGACCTTGGCGGTGAATTCACACAACGCACGCACCGCGACGCTGTAGCTCAAGCCTCCTGCTCCGCCCAGCGCACATAACACACGGTCACCGGCATCTGGTGCTCGCCGCAGAACTCCAGCCAGCGCAACTGGTTGTCTTGCAGGCGATCACCGGGGCCTTTGACTTCGATCATGCGGTAGGTTTTTTCCTCGGGCCAGAACTGGATCAGGTCGGGCATGCCGGCGCGGTTGGCGCGGATATCCAGCAGCAGGCGCTCGAACCAGTGGCGCAGGTGCACGGCGGGCAGGCAGTCGAGGGCCTGGTCGAGCAACTCTTCGCTGAGCACGCTCCAGAACACGAAGGGCGACTGAATGCCCCATTTGTCGACGTACCGCTGGCGGATGGTGCGCTTGTAGCGCTCGTCACCCAGTTGGTCCAGGCATTCGGCAAACAGCTCGGCACGCCGCTGGTGGAAGTCCTCGCTGTGCAGGTCCACCGGCCCGCGCTGGAACGGATGGAAAAACGACCCCGGCAACGGCGCGAAAATCGCCGGCCAGCAGAGCAGGCCAAACAACGAATTGATCAGGCTGTTCTCGACGTAATGCACCGGCGCACCGTGGTCGCTCAGGTGCGCCTGCACGCAATACTCCACCGACATCAAAGGCTCCGGGGCCGGAAGCTCAAGGTCCAGGCGTACGATGTCGCGGGGTTTTACCTTGGGCATCGCCGGCTCGCCGAGTTTGCGCCGCAGCCGGGGTATCACGCGCAGCAAATGCTGCTGCTCGGCGGCGCTCTCGGGTGCCAGCTGCGCTTCACGGGCCAGCAACATTGCCTGGGCAACGTCTTCCTGACGCTCCAGCACACGGATCAATCGCGCCCGTGAGCCGGGATAAGTGCAGCCTCGGTAGATCATTTCGGCCAGGGCCAACTCGGCGCTACGCTCGCAGTACTGGCCCACTTGAAACAACAGTTTGGCCCGACGCTTTTCCAGCCAGGGGTTGTCGGTGTGCAGTGTAGCGATTTGTTCCAGCACCCCATCCAGCGCCTCGCCCGCTTCAAAGGCCTGTTGGCACTGGTGCAGAAACAGGAAACCGTGCACGTCGTCACGGCTGCGCAAACCTCGGGATTCAGCACAGAACTCGACTTTCTCGTAAGTGAAAATCCCCAGGTCCGCCAGCACAAACTCCGACCAGTCCTGGTAGAGATTGCCGAAGAACATCAGCCGCAAGCGGTCGCACAGGTCCATCACGGTCAAGCTGTAGAGCGGGTCGGCAAGGTCCGGGCACCAGTGCTGGAAGCAGCGCGGTTCGCCAAACTGCGCCGACAGCGCCTCCAGCCAGTCCGCTTTCTTGGCCTTGGGTTGCTCGATCCAGGGTTTGAACGCCGCGAGGATTTCGGCTTTCTGCAGCAGGCTGAACAGCTCATCAAATGACAACAGGCACTGATCCGTCACCCAGCCCTGCGCCAGAAGAGGCAATACCGCCTGCTGCACTGCACCGATCTCGACATAGTTGAGTTTGCCGGCGCGAAAATGCGCGCCCTTGCGCATCACCATGCGCACCAACAAGGCCTGGGACGCCTGCGGCAAGCTGTCAAATTGCTGAATGAAATGCGCTTCGTCCGGGGCCAGTAAATCGGCATAACGCTGCCCCAGCCAGTCGAGCACTTGGCGGAAGTTATGCAGGTAATAGAGCGGGTCTTCAAGGGGATTGGACATTTCTGGCACTGGATCAACCACTGGTTATGCATACAGAGTGCCGTCCCTGACTGCCTGTTGCAATCGGTAATAGATCAAAGGCACACGCAACTTTTTGAGTAATAATGATCAGATGGCTGTGCATCACATCATATTTGTTACCCGCGACCGCTCAGGCGCGGGCTTTTCGAAGGGTCAAGGTAAGGTTATGAGCATGAAGAATTTGGGCCTGGCGCTGGGTATGTTCACGTTGCTGGTATTGGCCGGTTGCTCCACGCAGACCGTGGTGACGTTGCAGAACGGCACCCAATATTTGACCAAGGACGTACCGAACGCGAAGACCGCGGATGGCTTCTACGAATTCACCGACATCGCCGGCAAGCGTGTACGGGTCAAGGCCGCTGACGTCGCTACCGTGATCAAAGAGAAATAAAAAAAGTTTTACCGAAGGATTTTCCCCGCACTGGCGTTTAACCGATCAACCACCTTCAACTTCGAAGGTGGCATGACGGAGAACCATGGCCATGGCATTCATGTCCCGAGCGGTGCGCGCTCTGCTACTCATTCCCCTGATGTGGGCTGCGCTGGCGAGTACGCCGGTATTTGCCGACACCCTCATCATCCGCCAGGCGCCATCGCGCGTGGTGATCGTGCAACCTCCACCTCCCGGCCCGCGCTATTACGGCCATTGGGGTTATGGCTACGGCCCGCGAGGCTACTGGCCGCGCGATCATTACTACGGTTATGGCTACGGCCAACCCCATCGGCCGTACTGGAACCACGGCCACTACTGGCGATAACCAACACCCAGCCGCTGAGTAAACCTGTGGCGAGGGAGCTTGCTCCCGCTGGGGCGCATAGCGGCCCCAAAAATGGGCCTGCTGCGCAGTCCAGCGGGAGCAAGCTCCCTCGCCACAAAAGCAGCGCTAGTTAGCTTATAGAAACGCCATCGGCCCAAACCCCGGCCAATCCAACCCCCACCAGCGTCACCGAATCCGCGCCAAAACTCAGCACCGTATCGCCGCCCACCACCTTGGCGTGTTCACGCCAGTCTGCACTGCCCTCCACCTCCCGAAACACCAGCCTGTCGGTCGGCTGATAACCAATCACCCGATCCTGTCCAAAACTGCCGCTGAACAGAAAGGTGTTATGCCCACTGTTATCGCGGATCGTGTCATTGCCCTTGCCACCCTCAATGAAATCCACGCCCTTGCCACCCTGAATCAGGTCATCACCGTCACTGCCGATAATGAACGTATTGCCCTTGTGAGGCTCGGCATTGCGGTTGAGATCCTGCACCCAGGTATTGGCCCGGGCCGGGTCCGACAGATTGGCCACGATAATCGTCGAGTCCCGACTCGTCAGGTCGTAGAACGTCGAATCCAGCACGCGGGTCAGGCCATCGCCATATCCCGTGGGCAAATGAGAGAGCCAGGTCGGCACATTGACGATGGAAAACGGCAGGACATTCCACAGCGTCGACGCATAGTGATCGTTGAAGCTGACGATATTGTCGGTGGTCGACTCATGAGGTTTATCGTGCACGCCCAACGACGAGAAATTGAAGGACGAACCGTCCAGCGCGCGAAATACCGGGTCGTTTTCGTAGCCGATATTCAGCACCTTGTCGCCGCTGCTCTGGGTCGGCGAAGCGTAGGCCACATAGTTGGAATCGGTGTAGAACCCCGACCATTTATTGCCGCTCAAGTCGGCCATGCTGTTGACCGCCAGGCCGCCCAGGCTATGGCCGCTGACCACCACATCCTTGCCCGTCAACCCTTGGCTGCCGGCATACGCCGCGACATCCTTGAGCAACGTGCCAAAGGCCTCGCCCGCGTAGTTTTTCGCATAATCCTTGGGGCCCAACGCCGCCAACAGGTCACTGACCAAATCGCCAATGGAATCGCTGATCAAGGTTTCCCGAGGCCCGGAAGTCCCGCGAAAACCGATACCGATTTCCAGCAGTTTGCCATCGCCATCGTACTTGCCCAGCACCTCGACCTGAGCAGTGGTATAGCAGGCCTTTTCGCCGAAGAACGTACCCCGGGCATCCACCTTGCCGCTGTAGCCCAGGGTGCTGGCACTGATGGGCGTCCAGCCCGCCTTGTGCACCGCATCCAGGGCGGCCTTTTCAGAGTCGGGGTTCCAGGGAATCCCCGGAATCACCCCCTGGGAATCGGTACTGCCCAGCAGCGCGCCCACCAGGGTTGCCGGCAGGCCCAGGCCAAAACCGTTGTGCTGATAACCCACCGCAAAGCCGTTATCCAGGTTGTGATAGGAGTACAAGGTGATCGCCATGGCATCGGCGAACAATGCTTTGGAGCCCTCGGAACCGAGGTTTTTATAGTCGAAAACACCCATGGTATTGCCTCTCTTTTGTTGGAATTATCGAGAAAGCCAAATCTGCACAGATTAACGATTGGAACCGGATCAGTGTGGGAGCGGGCTTGCTCGCGAATGCGGTGTGTCAGTCGATGCACCTTTAACTGATCCATCGCATTCGCGAGCAAGCCCGCTCCCACAGTTGACCTCTTTCGGCCTCAAAATCTTGCTCAGAACTGCCAGTTCAGGCTCAGCCCCACGCCCTGGATCTTCTCCCTGCCAGCCAACTGGCCGGTGTAGTCGAGGTTGACCCGAGTGTTTTTGCTCAAGGCCAGGCTGGCCTGCACGCCCACCAGTGCGGCATCGCGCAGCAACGGCGAGCTTTGCACCGCGAACGAGGGGCCACCGGCGACAAACCCCAGGTGCTCTTCCGATTTGACGGCACTGAGGCTGTGCTGCCAGCCCAACGAGCCGGAAACGTCCAGTTGCTGCCGGTCATTGAGGGGCAAGGTTTTCGACGCCCGCACGCCCAGGGTGCTCAGCACCGCATCGCGGCTGTCACTGCCACGCTCCAGCGCGGCGGCGTCGCCTTTCTCGTGAAAGCGTTCGTTGTCCAGATGCACGTAAGCCAGGTTGGCGAACGGTTCCAGTGCCACCGATGGCAGGCCCAAGCGATAGGCCGCTTCGGTAAACACCTGGGCGCTGCGCGCGTCCAGTTTGGTCTTCTGCTTGCCGCTGACCTCGCCGTACTGCAAGTCGCGTTTCACGTCGCCGCGATGCCAGCTGTAGGCACCGCCCACACTCAGGCGCCAGTTACCCAGCTCATGCCCGGCATAGGCGCCGAGGTGGTAGCTGTCGATGGACGCCGAGGAGTGGGTACCGCTGCCCATGTTCAGCGAGCTGCCGCTATACCCGGCCACCAACCCGGCGCGGGTCTGCTCGTCCAAGGCACCGTCGACACCGGCCAACATGCCGTCGAGGGAACTGGTGTACCCCGCCGTCTCGCTACCGCTGTCGGTCTTGCCCCAACTGCCGAGGGCCTTGACCCACACGTTGCTCTCACCGGCCACCGGCGTATGGCGCAGGCGCTCGCCAACGGCGTCGCGCACTTGGCGGCTGTCATTGATCAGCATCGTGCCGATGGCCGGGTAGATTTCTCCCGACAGTTGCTGGAAACCCGACTGCGCCGTGGCGGCCGAGTCCGAGCGCAGGATGCTTTCATACACGGGGTTGCCAGCGCCCAGTTGCTCGGCGGCGACTGCCACCGAGCGCTGGTTACGGGTAGCGCCGGCACTGGCGAAACTCGCGTCACTGCGGGCAATGTCCAGTTGCACGCCGTTGGCGGCATAGTCCAGCGTGCCGCCCAGGAACAGGTAGTTGGGCAGCACGGCACCGAACTGCCCCTGGATTCCGCCCGCCGCTTGCAGGATGTTGTACTGGCGCCCCACCAGGCTCTCGGCCTGTTGCTGGCTGAGCAGGGTCGGGCTGTTTTCCAGGGCCAGGGTCACGGTACCGCCGCCGAGGGTTGCCTTGCCGGTCGCGACAATCCGGTCGCTGCTGGTGGGTGTAAGTTCGACCGCATAGGTGGAACCGGCAGCGAGGTTCACATCCCCGGCCACCTGCAAGGTGCCCACGGAATTGCCCGGTGCCACGGTGCCGCCGTTATTCACCTGCAACGCCGCAATGCGACCGGAGCCACCGAGTGTGCCGCTGTCATTGACCGTCACCGCGGACGTCAGCGAACCGTTCACCGCCAAGCGGCCGCCATTCACGGTGGTCGGGCCACGGTAGGTGTTTTCGCCCGTGAGGATCAGGCTGCCTGCGCCGGATTTAGTCAGGCTGCCTTCGTAGATACGCTGGGCCGCCGCTGCCGCACGGGCAGTGCCAACGGCGTAATCGGTCTGGTCCTGCTGACTCGCTCCGGCACCCACTCCGTTCTCCCAGCCCTTGTCATGCAGGGTTTGCTGCCAGGCCAGGGTTTCGGCGTTGTCTTCGGCCTGGCGTTGGATAAGCGCCTTGTCGGAGATCGCGTTACTCCACACATCGCTCTGCCCGGCTGCCATCGTGACATCCATCAGCCCCAGCAATTGCCCGGGACCGTGCATCGCCCGGCCAAGGTCCGGCACGCCCCAGCCGACCTGCGTGGTTGGTGCATCAGTGACCGAGCCATTGAGCTGAGTGGCCGTGGTCAACAACACCTGCAAGGCCTGTTCGTTGTTCAGGTACGGGTAGCGTTCCATCACCAGCGCCAACGCGCCCGTGGCATGGGGCGCCGACATCGACGTGCCGGATTTCACTCCGTAGCCGCCGTCGGGAATGGTGCTGTTGATCAACGCTCCCGGCGTGGAAATGCACCAGTATTTGGCGATACCGCATTGGTTGTATTTCTGGTTATTCGCCTTGTCCAGGCCCGACACCGCCAGCCAGTGGCCTTCCAGTTCCGGCTGGAAATACGGCAGGGCCGACCGCACGCTGGCGTTGGCGTAGCCGCTGTTGCCGGCACTGAACACATTGATGACCCCGGCCTTGGCCACATCGGCGGCCGCGTCGAGCCAGGTGTTCTGGTTGTAGTGCTGGGCATAGGCAGCGTGGAGGTCGCCTAGCGTCTGGTAGCTGACATCCTTGGGTTGGCTGCCCCAGCTGTTGTTGATCGCACGCACGCCGGAGTCCACCAGCGCGCTGTACACCGCCTTGAAGTATTTGGGGTCCGGTGTGGGGCCAAACAGGAAGCTGTCATTGCCGTTGGTGTTGCCGACGTAGACCTGCGCGTTGTACGCCACACCGTGCGTGCCCACGCCATCACGGGCCGCGCCCATGGTGCCGGTGACGTGGGTGCCGTGAGAGTCGTTGTTGGGGTTGAGCGCGCCGGTAGTTGTGAACGGGCTGCCATCGACGTAAGTGCCGCTGGCGGTAACCGCGTGATAACGGTCCTTTGAGGCTTCGGGATGATTGGGGTCGAAACCCGAATCCAGCGCACCGACCTTCACCCCACTGCCGGTGATGCCGCTCGCGTAAGCCTCGTTGGCTTTCATGCGGTCCAGGCCCCAGTCGCTCTGGAACTCGGCGGAGCGCCAACTGGCGGGGTCACCCAGCGTGCCGGTTTCGATGTACTGCCCGTGGGCCGCCACTGACAGCAGCAGCAAGGAGCCCGCTGTGAAGGGTTTGAAGCGAGGTGAACCCGTGATCATGAAGCGTCCTTTTTCTTATTGTTGAAATACCCGTACGTCCTGTGACGAGGGAGCTTGCTCCCGCTGGGCTGCGTAGCGGCCCCAAATCGATGGGAGCGCTGCGCACTCCAACGGGAGCAAGCTCCCTCGCCACAGAAGCTCCCTGCCACAAGCAATACTCATCCAGGCATCAGCGGCTCATAGGCCCAAACGCCTCATCCACCTTGGCCAGGTCTGTGTCGCGCAAATTGCCCGCGTAGTAATGCAACTTGGTCCAGGCCATCAGGTAGTCGTACCGCGCCTGGGCCAGATCACGCCGCGTGCTGTACAGCTGCTGCTCGGCATTCAGGGCGTCGAGGTTGACCCGCTCACCACCCAGGATGCTTTGCTTGGTCGATACCACCAGCGCCTCGGCCGAGGTCAGCGCCTTTTGATAGGCCCGCAGCTTGCTCACCCCCGACAGGCAGGCGCTGAACTGGCGACGCAGTTCGATCAGGGTCTCGCGGGTCTTGCCTTCCAGTTCGTACTCGGCTTGCTCCATGGCGCGGCTGGCCTGGCGAGTGGAGGCCGAGACGCCGCCACCGGCATACAGCGGCATGCTGATTTCGACGCCGATGGTGTTGGTGTCGTAGCGCTGGTTGTAGGTGTTGCCGCTGTCGGATTCCTGCTGACGCGAACTGGCGTAGGCCATCACCCGTGGCAAGTGCCCGGCACGGTTGCGCTCCACTTCATAGCGCGCCACTTCCAGGGACTGGCGCTGGGAGGCCAGGGTCGGGTTGTTGGTCAGTGCGAGTTCGTGCCAGGTGTCGTAGTTGGCCGGGGTCAGGGTGAACGCGGCAAACCCCGGGTTCAGCGGCGCCAGGTCGTTGATGTTGACGCTCTGCACGCCAATCAGCGCGCCCAGTTCCCGCAGCGAGGCGTCTTGTTCGTCCAGCGCCTGGATTTCCTCGGCGGTGGCCAGCTCGTAGCGCGACTCCGCTTCCAGAATATCGGTGCGGGTGCCTTCGCCCTGCTGGAACAAATGCTGGTTCTGCTGGAACTGCTGCTCGTAAGCCTTCTTCTTGGCGCGGGCAATGTCGATCTGGTCCTGGGCAAACAACGCCTGGGTGTAATAGGTCAGCACCCGCACCAGCAGCGCCTGGCTCTTGTCGCGAAAACTCTCGTCGGCAAACAGCGCCTGGGCCACGCCCTTGCGGTAGTTGGCATAGGCTTCGTAGTCGAACAATGGCTGTTGCAGGGTGAAGGTGGAGCCGTAGCTGTTGTAGTTACGGTCGTCGTGATAGTTGCCGCCGCGCCCGTCCGGCAAGGTGGCCTGGGAGTTGTTGCGGCCCTTGTTGTAGTTGTAGGACAGCTTGGGCAGCAGCCCGGCGCGGCCAATGGTGCGGTTCTCCAGGCCGGCATCACGCTCCTTGATGGCGCCGAGGAATACCGGGTCGTTGCGCAGGGCCTGCTCATACACATCGAACGGGCCCATGGCGGCCTGGGCGCTGCTGCACGCGAGTAACAGGGCGATGAACATCGGCTTCATGTTCATTCCTCGGTCAACGCCGAGCCGGCGCGGTCCAGCAGCGGCTTGAACAGGTAGTTGAGCAAGGAGCGCTCGCCGGTGCGGATAAACATCTCGGCGGGCATCCCGGGTTTGATCACCAGGCCATGGAGTTTTTCCAGGGCGCTGCTGCTGACGGTGGTGCGCAGCACGTAGTAAGGCATGCCGGTTTTTTCGTCGAGCATCTGGTCGGCGGAAATCAGGCTCACCTCCCCTGGCACCCTTGGCGTGCGGCTCTGGTTGAAGGCGGTGAAGAGAATGTCTACCGGCAAGTGGGTGCCGACCTTGTCCACCAGGTGCACCGGCAAATGCCCTTCCACCTCCAGGCGGGTGTCCTGGGGCACGATTTCCAGCAGGGTTTCACCGGCACGCACCACGGCGCCCTCGGTGTGCACGCCCAGGTTGACGGCGATGCCATCGGCGGGTGCGTTGATTTCGCTGTGCTGCAGGTCGAAACCGGCAGAGGTCAGTTGCTGCTCCAGGGTCAGGCTGCGCAGTTGCGCGTCGGCCAGTTGGCTGCGGACTTCCTTCTGATACTCCTCACTGTGCTGCTGCAGCTTGAGGCGAGATTCGAGGATGCCCTGCTCGACCCGGCCGCTTTCCCCGGTGTTCTGCGCCAGGTCCTGTTGCACCTGGGACAGTTGCCGCTGGTACTCCATCAGCCGGTTGCGCGGGATGTAGCCGTTGTCGGCCAAAGGTTGCAGGTTGCTCAGTTGATCGCGCAGGGATTGCGCCTGTGCGGTCAGGTCACTGCGGGCGCGGCGCATGCCATTCAGTTGCGCGGTAGCGCCTTCGATGTTCGCGCGAATGCCGGCCTGTTCCCGGGCGAAGGCTTCGCGGCGGCTGCTGAACAGTTGGCGCTGGCCTTCCAGCACCAGTGCCAGGGCTGGGTCCGGGTTACCGCTCAGTTCGGCCGGAAAGGTGATCGTCGATTGGTTATCGCGCTCGCTCTGCCAGCGCGCCACGCTGGCCCAGGCCATGCGGTACTGGGCTTGCAGGGAATGCACATCGGCCTGGTTTTGCGTCTGGTCGAGGCGGAACAGCGGCTGGCCCTGTTTCACCGCTTCGCCTTCACGCACCAGGATCCGGCTGACCACGCCGGGGCTGAGGGTTTGCACGGCTTTGCGCTTGCCCGACACCACCACCGTGCCCTGCACCGGAATGCCCTGGTCCAGCGGTGCCAGGCTGGCCCACAGGAAAAACCCGCCGGCACCGACCACCGTCAGCAGCCAGCCCATGCGGGCAAAGAAGCGTGCATCGTGTTCGGGGTGGGTCTGTTCGTAATCGCGGTTGATTTGAATGCTGCTGTCGCTGCTCATGCGCCTGATCCTTGGGCTTGATAAATAACTGTAGGAGCGAGGGGGACGCCCAGTTATTGCTCGCGAAAAACTCGAGGTCCCCGCGTTAAGTCAAGATGCCAACGTCATCGTTAACGACCTTCGCGAGCAAGCTCGCTCCTACAGTTGGGCTGTTCTCGCTGGCCGGACAGTGCCCGCAGCACGTCCTGGCTGGGGCCGAAGGCCTGCAAGCGGCCTTCGTTAAGCACCAGCAGCTTGTCGGCCTGGGCCAACGCCGAAGAACGGTGCGTCACCAGCACCACCGTGCTGCCCTGGGCTTTCATCTGCATGATCGCGCTGGCCAGTGCGGCTTCGCCCACGGTGTCGAGGTTGGAGTTGGGCTCGTCGAGCACGATCAGACGCGGCCCGCCGTACAGCGCGCGGGCCAGGGCTACCCGTTGTTTCTGGCCACCGGACAGCCCGCTGCCTTCGTCGCCAAGCACGGTGTCGTAGCCATGGGGCAAACGCAGGATCAGCTCATGCACGCCAGCCTGCTGGGCGGCTTGCACCACCAGCTCCGGGTCGGCTTCGCGAAAGCGTGCGATGTTGTCGGCGATGCTGCCGCTGAACAGTTCGATGTCCTGGGGCAAATAGCCGATATGCGGACCGAGGTCGTCACGGTCCCAGCGATGGATGTCGGCGGCGTCCAGGCGCACGGTGCCTGCCAGGGTTGGCCACACGCCCACCAGCACGCGGGCCAGGGTCGACTTGCCGGAACCGGACGCGCCCAGCACACCCAGCACTTCACCGGCGGCCAGGTTGAAACTGACCTGATGCAAGGTCGGTACACGCCGCCCCGGAGGGCCAGCGCTGACCTGCTCGAAACTCACCTGGCCCTTGGGCGCCGGCAATGCCATCTGCTCGCCCTGCGGCGGGAACTCGCGCATCAGGTTGTCCAGCCGCTGATAGGCCAGCTTGGCCGAACTCCATTGCTTCCACACGGCGATCAACTGGTCGATGGGGCTCAACACCCGGCCCATCAGGATGGAGCCCGCGATCATCATGCCCGCCGTCATGTCACCCTTGATCACCAGCAATGCGCCCAGGCCCAGCACCAACGATTGCAGGCACAGGCGCAGGGATTTACTCAGGGAGCTGATAATCGAGCCGGTGTCGCTGGCCTTGTTCTGCAGGCCCAGAAACCGCGAATGCACCTTGAACCAGCGCTTGCGCAGTGCACCGAGCATGCCCATGGCCTGCATGGTCTCGGCGTTGTGCAGGTGGCTGGTGGCCAACTGGGTGGATTGCTGGGAATACCCGCTGGCTTCACCCAGAGGCTTCTTGGTCAGGTATTCGTTAAGGCACGCCAGCCCGATCAGCAGCACGGCGCCGGCGCTGGCCAGCACCCCAAGCCAAACGTTGAACAGAAAGATCACAAACAGATAAATCGGAAACCACGGCGCGTCAAAAAACGCGAACAGCGCGGGCCCGGTGATGAATTGGCGGATGTGGGTCAAGTCCCCCAGGGATTGCCCGCCGTGGCCTTCGCCGCGCTGCAGGTTGCGCTCGAAAGCGGCCTTGTACACCCGCAGGTTGAAGCGCCGCTCCAGTTGGCTGCCGATGCGAATCACGATAAAGCTGCGGATCACCTCCAGCACACCGATAAACGCGAAGAACCCCACCACCATCAAGGTCAACATCACCAGGGTGGTTTCGTTCTGTGAAGACAGCACGCGGTCGTAGACTTGCAACATGTAAATCGACGGCACCAGCATCAAGACGTTAATCAATGCCGTGAAGCAGCCAATACTGATCAGAATACTTTTGTAATCGCCGAGTGCTTTGAATAGTGGTGCAACGGGAGTGGTCTTCGCCATGTTGCCTGATCTTCCCTGAGCCGAATGACGCGCAATAGTTTGCCGAGCGTCCCTTTAAGGGACGGGCAAACATTAAAACCTGGGTTATATCGATATAACGAACTATTCAGGTGCGCGCTGTAATAACAACACGGCGCCCGATTTGGAGCGGCCCTGATACTCGCCTTCTTTCTGGCGATTCAAATGGGTAATACCGGTGCCTTCGGCATTCATCAACCAAATACCATCGGGCGTGGGTGACCAACTAACGGGCACTTCTCCCAGCCATTGCCGGGCACATTCAACATCGCCGCCCAAGGCGTTGGCCTGTTCAATCAGATCCAGCGCACACACCTGCTCTTGCTGGTGCAGCACCCAATGCCCGGCCAACTGTGCGGAGGTAGGTAAAACCAGACTGCTTGCCATTGCTGTGGCTCCTGCCGACATAAGCAACGCCTGGACACACCAGGCAACTGTACTGCGAAATAGCGTCATCACCTTCGCCCGTTCATGGGGTGGATGCAAGGGCAGAGGGCAGCGCGTGTGCGCCACCCGCCTTTACGCATGTATCAGGCCACGATGTCGCTGACCGCTGCCTGGCCGACGGTGGTGACGAGGAAATCCGCCACGCCGTGCCCGGAGAAGTCGACCGCCAGGGTGCCCAGGTTGGTGCCCGAGGCATAGCTCAGTACGGCATCGCCGGCGTGACCGGTGAAGGCATTGACGAAGGTCAGGCCTGCACCTTTGGTGATGCCGGTGAGGTCGATTTTGTCCGAACCCGAGGTGAAGTCGAAGATCTTGTCGGCCGCACCCGGCTTGGAGTCCGAGCTGGCACCGAACACGAAAGTGTCGTTGCCTGCGCCGCCCCACAGCTGGTCTGCACCGCCACCGCCGTAGAGGATGTCGTTGCCGGCACCGCCCTTGAGGATGTTGGCGGCGGCGTTACCGATCAGCAGGTCGTTGCCCGAGCCGCCGAAAGCGTTTTCGACGGTCACGCCCTTGGCGATGGAAACGTTGCCCACCAGGCCGCCAACGTCGGAGAACGAGGCTTCATTGAGGTTGATCTTCTGGTTTTGGGTAAAACCGGAGAAGTCCAGGGTATCGTTGCCGCCACCGTCCCACACCGAGAACACCAGCTTGTCGGCCGATGAGGTGGCGCTGAGGAAATCACGCCCGGTGTTGGAGTTGAAGCCGTAGGTGGTGTCGCCGGCGCGGGTGTTGTAGTTGGCGCCGTAGAGCTTCTGGATCGCGGCGATGTCGTCGATCAGCGGGCCGGACGCATAGGCTTCCACCCCGCCTTTGCTGAAGTTCTGGTTGGTGTTGCTCTCGCTCCAGTAACTCATGACGCTGTAGCCGCGCGTGTCCTGTCCATAGGTCGCGTCGTTGTAGGTCGGGTTGCCATTCCCGGCGTTGTAGTCGCCAGGGTGAGCCAGGCCCAGGGTGTGGCCGATCTCGTGGGTCAGGGTCTGCCGGCCGTAGTTGTTCAGGTCCGGGGTCTTGTTCGGCGTGTAGCTGCTGTTGGTCAGGTACCACGAGGTGCCGTCATAGCCGGCGCCGGTGCCTGGCAGGTAAGCGAATGCCGCAGCGCCGTCCTGGCCACCGCTGTAGTTGCCGAAGGTCATGTGGGCGTCGCCGCCGGAAGCCTTCTCGGTGAAGGTGACGTTGGCCACGTCCGACCAGGATTGCATGGCCAGTGCGGCCTGTGCTTTCTGCTGGGCGTTGAACTGGCTGAACCCGGAGATGCCATGTTTGTTCATGGTGCTCGAGGAGGCCGAGGTCAGGAAGGTGTAGGTCAGGTCGATCTTGCCGTTGCCGTCGACATCCCGGTAGGCAGCGCCGTCACGCAGCAGCTGGGTGGCGGCCTGGTCAACGGTGTAGGAGGGTTTGCCATTGACCGTGAGGTTGCCGCCGCGGTCATATTGATGGCTAAAGCTATCGATTTGCGTATAGGCAGTACTTGCTTGAGCCGCCGATACAATAGCTTTGTCTTTTACTTTTGACATAAACGTACTTCCTTGTTTGCAAGTGGAACAGTTTTTGTCCGATAGAACCCACTCTGGCGAGTAAGTCCTATCACTCGCCCCTTTTGAAGGCGAAAGAAAACTGACACAACCTGAAATCATTCGTCCAGCGCTATTTTTGCAAGGTAAAACTTGGCGCGACGAACAATTCCTGCAAACGCTGGCTAGTAGCGACTTATAAAAAGACAACTATTTAAATATTAAATACCGCTAAACTGGTTTTATTAAGAATGGATCCAAAGTATTGATTGAGGGGCACTAAGAAAGTGTCACCGTGTCATGACTAGTGCTGAATAGCCATCATTTAACGACTTGTCCCGTATTACCGGGACAAGAACTAAAGTATTTATTGGGCGCGCCAGCCTGTTTGGCGCAATGCCTGCAGGAGCGTTTGTGAATCCAGCCCCGGCACCCGCACACCGTCGTCGGTGGTCATGTCTTCCCCGGCCACTATGGCATTAATGATCGCTTCCTCTACCGCCTCCGCCGCCGCGCTGAACAACGGTGAAATGTGGTCGTTATTGACCATTTGCAGCGGCGTGCTCAGTGGCAGGCCCTTGCGCCCGTAGTCGGCCACCGGCAAATCCTGGTTGCCGGTGGCGAACGCCAGGAACAGGTCCCCGCTGGAGTCCTCGGTACCACCGCCCGTACGCGCAATGCCGATGGACGCCCGCTGTGCCAGGCGCTGGCATTGGTGAGGCAGCAACGGCGCATCGGTGGCGATGATCACCACGATCGAACCCATGCCGGGCGTGCCGCGATCGGCAAACGGTGACGGGATGTCCATCAATTGCCGGCCTACCGGATACCCATCCACGCGCAATTCCTGGCGCTTGCCGTGGTTGGCCTGCACCAGCACGCCCACGGTCCAGCCGCCCTGCTCCGCGTTTAATCGCCGCGACGACGTGCCAATGCCGCCTTTGAACTCATGGCAAATCATCCCGGTACCGCCGCCCACGGCGCCCTCCGCCACGGGCCCGGCTTCAGCGTTGGCCAGCGCCTCGCGCACATGCTCCGGGCCGACGTGCTGGCCCCAGATATCGTTGAGCAACCCGTCGTAGGTTTCCATCACCACCGGCATGCACCAGTACACCGCAGGGTCCGCCAGGCTTTCGCGCTCCAAGGCGATCAGCGTATCGCGCACAATCCCGATGCTGTGGGTGTTGGTGATCGCCAGCGGCGTGGTCAGCAAGCCCGATTCGCTGATCCACTCAAGGCCCGTGGCGTCGCCATTGCCGTTGAGCACGTGGTAGCCGGCAAAACACGGCTGATACCGCGCGGCACCGGCCCGGGGCTGGATCGCCGTGACGCCGGTACGCACCTGTTTGCCGTCGATACGGGTCTTGATCGTGCTGTGGCCGACCCGTACCCCTGGAACGTCGGTGATGGCATTCAACTCACCGGGCGTGCCCAGTCCCAACGTGATGCCCAATTGACGTGCGCGCATAACCACTCCTTACAATTTCTGAAACGCCGGACTCGACCGGCCACTGATGCAATACAAGATCACCGACAACGCCAACAGGCCGATGATAATCATGATGTCCCGAACCGAAGACGCCATCGCCAGGGTCACCAACAGGTAGCCGGCGCCCAGCACCGCCAGCAATGCCGGTACTGGCCACAACGGCATGCGATACGGATGCTCGCGGTCACGCAGCAACACCCGGCTCATCAACGCGCTTAACGCCACGATCAGGTACACCAGCATGATCAGCAGCACGCTGAAGGACGTGAGGTCCGCCAGGTTGGAGCTGAAGCTGAGCAACGCCGAAGGGATCGCCAGGAACAGCGTAGCCAACCACGGCGAATCCCAACGTGGGTGAATACGGGTGAAGAGTTTGTTGATGGTCGGCGTCCACAACGCATCGCGGCCGCTGCTGAACACCACCCGGCCAATCTGGATGACGATCGCGACGATGGCGTTGAACACCGACAGGAAGATCCCGGCACTGACCAGCCGCGACAGGGTTTCATTGCCATGGCTGGTCAGCAGGTAGCCAATCGGGTCGGGGCTGCTGATCATCGCGCTGAGGGATGGCGCGCCGATCAGCAGCGCGGTGATCGGCACCAGTTCGATGACGACCACCAGCCCCAGGGACCACAACACCGCCTTGTGCACGCCCTTGCCGCCGCACTTCATGTCTTCGGCCAGCAACACTGCGGGGCCGTAGCCATTGAACGAGAACAAGCCAATGCCCACCGCACCAATCACCAGTGCCCAGGGTGCCAGGTGCAGCACGCCATTTTCGACGATTTGCGGTTGCAACAGCACGCTGACCGGCTGCACCGGGTTGCCGAAGCCGATAAACACGATCACCAGCAACGCGGCGACTTCCAACAGCAGGCAGGTGCCGGTAATCCAGGCATTCAGCTTGATATTGAGGATGCCCAGGGCGTAGCTGCACACCACGATTACCAGGGCTACCGTTTGTGAGTCGAACTTAGTACCGAGGGCGTTATTCAGGTAAGTCGCCGCCCCGGTGGCCAGCACCGGCGGGATAAACAGCAACATCACCAATACCGTGAGGAACGTCGCGTAACCGGCCATGCCGCCGAACACCCGCTTGGCGTACACGTACTCGCCGCCTGCGCTGTTGTGGGCGCGGCCCAGTTCGGCGTAGCAAAAGGCGAACATCAGCGCGAGCAATGCGGCCATCACAAACGCCAGGAACACCCCGCTGCCGGCCTGCTGGATGGCAAACGGTGCGATCACGAACACCGAACTGGCCGGGGTGACCGCCGAAACGGTGATGGCCACCACGTCGAACACACTCAGGGTGGGTTTCAGCACGCCGTCAGGCGTGGAAGGAGCACTCATATCGTTATCCTCTTGATTGTTCTTGGTTTGAGGCAGAAACGAAAAGGTGAAGCGGCGCGGGGTATGCTCCCCACTGACTGACGGCAAACTTAAACACTCTGTGTAGGGCGGCCAATTCCCCTATTGGAGTACTCCCCTTGACGGCACTGGGCAAAAGTCGAACCCTTGGGCAATTATCCTTTGCGTGGAGCTGCACATGAGCCTGTTCAGGGAAGTCGGCATGCACGCGGGGCTGGGCCGCACCGTAGCGCAGATCGGCACTGAGCGTTTCTGGAAGCAACTGGTGCTGTTGTTGCACCAGTGCCTGCCTTTCGACAATGCCCTGGCGATCGTCTACCCCACCGATGGCCCGCCCCAGGCACAGGAGGAATACGACGCGCAACCGAGCAGCAAGCCGGCGTCGATGCTGGTTTATCTCAATGGGTTGTACTTGCTGGACCCGTTTTTCCAGGCGTGTCGCGAGGGTTATGCGAGCGGTGTGTACCGGCTTGAAGAAGTGGCGCCGGATCACTTTCGCCAGAGTGAGTACTTCCTCAACTACTTTCACGACAATGTGTTGGAAGACGAGGTGCAGTTCATCCTGCAACTGCCGGGCGCAGGAACATTGTCGCTGTCGTTGGGGATGCAGCGGTTATTTACCGGTGAGGAAACCGGGTTGATGACCACGTTGGCGGCCTGGGTGTTGCCGTTGATGCAGCAGCATTGGCAGCAAAGCACCCAACGGGTAGCGGCACCTGCCGAGATGGCCAGCCAGATTCGCGATGCGTTGAGCCATTTTGGGTGCGGGGTGTTGTCGGAGCGCGAACTGGAAATTGCGCGGTTGGTGTTGCGAGGGTTTTCTTCAAAGGCGATGGCCGAGCGGCTGAAGATCTCACCGGATACGGTCAAGGTTCATCGTCGGCATTTGTACGCCAAGCTGGATATCTCGTCGCAGCCAGAGCTGTTTTCGTTGTTTATCCAGTCGTTGGGGCATGATCTGGAGAACCCTTAGACAACGCTCAAGCTCACTGAGGTCAAGTGTGGGAGCGAGCAAGCCCGCTCCCACATGTGCTCATCAGCGACCGGTACGAATGGTGTTCCACACCCGCGTACGAATCCGGTCGATGTTCAGCGGCATCGCCTCCAGTGCAAACAACTTGCCCATCATCTCGGGGCTTGGGTACACCTTGGTGTCGCTCTTGATCGCCGGGTCCACCAGGCTATCGGCTGCCTCATTACCGTTGGCGTAGTGCACGTAGTTGGTGATGCTGGCCATCACTTCCGGGCGCAGCAGGTAGTTCATGAACGCGTAGCCGGCTTTTTCATCCGGGGCATCGGCGGGCATGGCAACCATGTCGAACCAGATGGCCGCGCCTTCCTTGGGAATGTTGTAGCCGATGTTCACCCCGTTCTTGGCTTCCTTGGCGCGGCTTTCGGCCTGGAGGATGTCGCCGGAGAAGCCGACGGCCACGCAGATGTCGCCATTGGCCAAGTCTGCGGTGTATTTCGAGGAGTGGAAGTACGCCACGTACGGCCGTACTTTCATCAGCAGGTCCTCGGCCTTTTTGTAGTCTTCAGGCTTCTTGCTGTGGTGTGGCAGGCCCAGGTAGTTGAGCGCCGCTGGCAGCAGTTCCGGGCCGTTGTCGAGGATCGCCACGCCACACTTCTGCAGCTTTTTCATGTTCTCGGGCTTGAAGATCAGGTCCCAGGAATCCACCGGGGCGTTGTCCCCGAGTACCGCCTTGACCTTGTCGATGTTGTAGCCGATGCCGGTGCTGCCCCACAGGTACGGGAAACCGTGGGCGTTGCCCGGGTCGTTGTTTTCCAGGGCCTTGAGCAGCACCGGGTTGAGGTTCTTCCAGTTGGGCAACTGGCTCTTGTCGAGTTTCTTCAGCGCCCCGCCCTGGATCTGCCGGGCCATGAAGTGGTTGGAGGGGAACACCACGTCGTAGCCGGATTTGCCGGTCATCAACTTGCCATCGAGGGTTTCGTTGCTGTCATACACGTCGTAGGTAAAAGCGATGCCGGTTTCTTTTTGAAAATTCTTGGTGGTGTCGGGGGCGATGTAGTCCGACCAGTTGTAGATTTTTACCGTCTCGGCGGCTTGGCTGAGGGTGGCGACGAATACCAGCGGCAACAGGGCAATGGGTCTCATGGTTCGATTTCCTGGCGGTTTTAGGGCTGTTTTTATGGCAGGCGATCAAAGATCAAAGAATCAGAGGATCAATACATAGGTCTTGCGCACGGTTTCCTGGATGTCCCAGATACCGGTGCTGTTGGCCGGCAACATCAGTGCGTCGCCGGCTTCTATGTGGAGCAGTTCCCCGTTGTCGGGGGTGAAAGTGCAGCGTCCCTGGATAAAGTGGCAAAACTCCTGGGCCACTATCTGCCGGCGCCAGCGCCCGGGCGTGCATTCCCAGATACCGGTTTCGACGCCGTCGTTGCGTTCCACACTCAGGGTCGAGGCCACCGCCACCGGTGTGCCCAACGGCACGGCAACCGGCGAAGAGTCCGGCAAATGGGCGCTGAGTGTGTCTTTGAACTGGGTAATGCTCATGTTCATACCTGTGGTGATTGAAACGACTTAGTGCATGAAACCTTCCATGAACCCGGCAACGCCGCTGGCCAGCTTGCGGCGCCACGGCGCGCTGTTGGGGTTGGCCAGCACCTGGTCTTCGTGGACAAAACTGCGAATGATCGCGTTGTAGCCCAGCCAGCGGCAGGGTTCCGGCTCCCAGGCCTTGAGCCCGTCCAGGCGGCCCGGCTGGATCACCCATGGCTGCTGGACCAGCGGCGTGTCGAGCCCCAGGATCAAGTCGGCCAAGGTACGGCCGCCGAGGTTGCTGGCCCCTACTCCCTCGCCGCCGTAACCACCGGCCAGGGCGATGCCCGCCGCGTGATCACAGAGCATGTGCGGCTTGAAACGCCGGGACATGCCGAGGTTCCCGCCCCAGGCGTGGGTGATTCGGACTTTCTTGAGCTGCGGGAAGAGTTCGCCAAACAGGTAACGACGCAGTTCGACTTCACTGTCGGTAAGGTCGAAGTTGTGCCGCAGCTTGCCGGCAAACTGATAGCCGCCACGGGCGCCGAACACCAGGCGATTGTCTGCGGAGCGCTGGCCATAGGTGACCTGGCGGCTGCTTTCGCCGAATGCCTGGCCACGGTTCAGGCCGATTTCATCCCAGGTACTGGCCGGCAACGGCTCGGTGGCGACGATCAGGCTCTGCACCGGCAACTGATAGCGGCCCAGCGGTGGCAGCGTGGTGGCATACCCTTCAACCGCCGGCACTACCCATGAGGCGCGCACCGAGGCGTTAGCCGTGCGCAAGCTGCCGGACTGCCAATGGGTGACGGGGCTGTTTTCATAGATCGTGACGCCCATCTGCTCGACCACGCGCGCCAGGCCGCGCACCAGCTTGGCCGGGTGAATCGTGGCGACGTGAGGTGCATAGATGCCGCCATACGGCTTGGCGATGCGGATTTGCTCCGCCAGTTGCTGCGGGCCGAGCCAGCGGTAATCGTCATCAGTCAGGCCCTGGGCGTGGAGCTTGGCCAGGTAGGCCCGCAGGCTGGTTTCCTGTTCGGGGTAGCGCGCGGCGCAATACAGCACGCCGGCCTTGCGGTAGTCGCAGTCGATGCCTTCGCGCTCGATCACCTGTGCTACTTCATCGGGAATCGCGTGCAGCAAGTCGAACGAAGCCCGGCGCTGCTCGGGAGACAAGCCGGCCAGCAGCCGGTCTTCACCCAGCAGGTTGCCCATCAGCCAGCCGCCGTTACGGCCGGAGGCACCGAACCCGGCGGTTTGCGCTTCAATGATTGCGATCTTCAGCTCGGGCGCCTGGCGCTTCAGGTAATACGCGGTCCAGAGCCCGGTGTAGCCGGCGCCGATGATGGCCACGTTGACGTCCAGGTCGTGCTCCAGGGACGGGCGCGCCACCAGCGGCTCGTCCAACTGGTCCATCCATAAACTGATATTGCGCCATGCAGGCATGCCAAGCTCCACCACCACACTTCGATGGCAGTGATCCTAGAGCCGGCCTCAGGGGCTGTCTTGCGCGCGTGCACGCAGGGAAATTTGTTTGACGTAGGCCTTGGGCGACTGGCCGGTGTGCTGGCGGAAACAGCTGTAGAACGCCGAGGTTGAATTGAAGCCGGCGGCAAATGCCAGTTCGTCGATGCGTATCGGCGGCGTGGCTTTATCCAGTGCCGCCAGCAAATGCTGGAGGCGCGCCTGGTTGACGTAGCGGTAAAAGCTTTGGCCCAACACTTGGTTCAACAGGTAGGAGATCTGGTTGCGGCTGTACCCGCACTCCTTCGCTACCCGTTGCAGGTCCAGCTCGGGGTCCAGGTAGGGTTGCTGGCGCTGGAAGTACTGCTGCAGGTCGTTGGCCATGTAGCTCAATTGCTGGGGCGACAGGCCCAGGCGGCTGACGGTCGGGCGCGTAGTCTCGCTGCGGCTGGCGGACTGTTCGTGCACCAGGGAGGCGTATTCGTTGACCCGCCAGATCAGGCCGTCACGCACCGTGATGGCTTCACTGGTGCGAAACGACACCAGGCCCTGGCCGCCGCGCAAGGTGATGCGGTACTGGATGAACGCGGTGTCGCCGTCGGCGCGGATGCGGTCGGTGTGCTCGATCGCCTCATCCGCGCCACGCGGCATGCTGGCTTGCAGGTACTCGCGCAGATCAGCTGCGCCCACTACGCGGTTCTGGAAGAAATCGTGGTACTGAATGTCCGGGTGGTAGTACGACATCACGCCGTCCAGGTCCCGGTGTTTCCAGCACAGATGGTGACGCAGCACCAACTCGCCGGTGGCTTGGGTTTGCTGGGAGTCATCCGGGATGAAGTCGGGCATGGAGCGCTCTAAGGCTGGGACAGCCTGCGAGCTTGCCGAACTTTTGTGGCGCGTTCAATGGCCATGTGACAGTTATGGATAATGGCCTTTCGCCCAATACCGTGTAGGAAATGACCCACATCAAACTTCCTGAAAACAACCGCCGAACGGGGCAAAAAAACTGCCCTGCCGGATGCGAACGAATGCTATTTTTAGTGTTCAACACGGCCAGGACCAGTGACGGTCATGGCGCCCCGCAGCGAGCTAAAGGAAGCGCTCAATGAACAAGGTGGGCAACATGAACAAAGTAACGTTCCCCAACGCCTGCCAGCTGATGCGCTGGCATTTTCATCCCATGGGCTTTGAGGCGAGCATGGATGCTCCCGGCAGTATGATCGCCCGCCTGTTCGACCGCGCCAGCGGAGAAACCCTGATTGCGATTGCCGGCATCCCCTGCGCCACGGTGATGAACGCCGCCGACGTGGAGCGGATCATCGAAGCCGTAGAAGATGAGTTGGAGTCGTTTGTGCCGCCACTGTCGCTGCGGGCATAAAAATAAGGGCCACCCTGGGGTGGCCCTTTTTCATTTTCGCTGATCATCAAAAAACGGCTTGTCCCCGGCCACCCGATCCGAGGCCTTCGGCACATTCACCCCTTGGCTGTCCTGCGCTTCGACATACCAATAGCAATGGCTCACTGCCCGGGTAATCCCCACATAGGCCAGGCGCAGCACCTCGTCTTTTTGTGCGCTGTCGTAGGGTTCGGTATCGCCATCCTTGCCCAGGCCCGCCATGCGATAGACCTGATTCTTGTAAGGCGAACGGGTCAAGTGCTGGCAATCTCCCAGCAGGAATACCGCATCCGCCTGCAAGCCCTTGGCGCTGTGGTAGGTCAGTTGCTTGAGCCGGCGGTCACCGTACGGCAAGCTAGAATCTACATTAACTACAGACTGAATATGCTCTTGTATCAATAGCTTATCGCTGCTTTTTCGATACAGCATTAATATCGAATCACCCTTTTGGTAATGCGCTGACAGTTGCTGGCCTAGCGCAGCGTCGTCCCGATCACGCACCGCGACGGGCACCAGCGCCTTCGGCGTTCCGCTTGCCTTGGCTTTCTTGCCGCTGATGGCCGGGGCGGCCCGCACGATGTGTTCCGCCGCATCGATAACGTGCTGATGGCTGCGGTAGTTCTCGCCCAGCATCACCCGTGTGGTGGTGGGTGACGGGAATTCCTTGTTGAACTCCATGAAGTACTTGGGCGAACTGCCCCGCCAGCCATAGATCGACTGCCAGTCGTCCCCCACGCATAGCAGCGAAGAACGCTGGGCGCCACGGCCCACGTGCATCGCCGGGCCACGGCTGCGAATTTCCCGCAGGCTGGCACGCACCCACGAGACGATCTGTGGCGAAACGTCCTGGAATTCGTCGATCATCAGGTGCGACATCGGCCGCAGCAGCCCGTCGCTGAGCAGCTTGAGGTTTTCCGGGGTGTTTTCGCCAAACAGCGAGAACATCCGGTTATAGGTCATGACCGGTGGCGACTGGTCCAGCAGGTGGTCTTCCAGGGCTTTCCAGAAAATACTCAGCGCTTCGAAGTAAAAACGGTCCGGATCGTCCTTGGCGAAGCTCATCTTGCCCACGGCGGTGGGCACGTCCAGCCCCAGGTTCTCGATAAACCCGGCGGCGGCGACAAAGCTGTCCAGCAGCGGCGCTGAACTCAGCTCGCCCTTGACCTTGTAATCGAAGCCGGGGCCTGCTGTTGCATCGCCTGCCAGGCTACTTAAAAGACGCTTGGATGATTCGTAGCTTTCAAGCCATATCAATGGCTTACGGCAGAAAGCTTGAAACAGGGTGCGCTTGACAGCCCACTCTGCGCGTACCGACAGCTTCGAGCCGGGACGGCTGACCTGGGCGTTTTCCCGTGGGTCAAAGCCCAGCACCACCCAGGCTTCCAGTTCGGCAATGTAGCCATGGCAGTGAAACTGCGCGCCGTTGATATCGAAGGTCTGGCGGTTGGGCTCAATGCCCTTGATCGGCCAGGCGCCCGCGCGAAACCACAGGTCTTCGATCACATCACACAACTCTTCATCACGCTTGGCCGCCAGTTCGGTCACCGCCACGCGCTTCTGCACGTCCGGGTGATCCCGCTCCAGTTCCTTGAGTTGCAAGGCATGGCGCGCCAACGGGGCAATCAGTTCGCGGAAACGCTCGTGACGGCCGTGCAACGGGTGATAGCAGGCATTCAATTGCTGACGCTGGGCGTCGTTGATCCGCAGTTCGAAGGGATTGCTGTCGGCGTCATCAAAACCCGCTTCGGTGCGCGCGTTGAGGTTCTCAAACGCCTGCAGCCGCTCAAGGCCCGGCAGGCTGCGCACCATCGGTAGAATGCGCGAGTGAAAGGTGCGCACCACCGCTTGGGCTTCTTTCATACCAAGGGGTTGGCCCCACAAGGCGAGAATCTCCATGAGCTTGTTGATGAAGTCTTTGCGGGACTCGCGGGTGAAGGTCACCACGGTCATCGAGCTCAGCTCAAAGCCCAGGTAATGGGTCAACAGCAGGATACGCAGCACCAGCGAGGTGGATTTGCCCGCACCGGCGCCGGCAATTACGGAAGTGGACGGCGTATCACTGAAAATCATCTTCCATTGGGCTGCACTCGGCTGGGCATGCGCCGGCAGCAGGCGCGCCACATCGGACTTGATGCGTTTTTTCAACTCGGCGGTCAGCGGCAGGCGCCAATCATCGAACAGGCTGTCGTCAACGCCCGGCGCGGTGTGTTCATCCGGCCGGAAGTCGCGAATCAGCAGGACCTGGCGGCCTTCTTCGATGCCATCCGCCTTGCCTTCCTGATAGCCATATTCCACGCCGGCCGTGTGGCCACTGCGAAAGCCATCGGCCTGGCCGTGCAGCCACGAGAAACGGTGCTGGGCGCGCAGGCGCGTCAGGCCGTGACCGAATAATCGGGCGGCGAGCCGTTTCAACAGGGGCATTTCGGCCAGTGGCCGCAGTTCGGGAGGCAGATCGGGGGTGTGTTGCGGCACGCGGACTCCTGCGATGCTTTAACTCGGACAAGAGCCCTATGTTCGCCGCAAATGCCCCTCAGTTCCAGCCAATTGCTTTGTGCTCATGCAGTTAGGCGATGAAGTGAAGATAAGCCCTGAGCATCGGCATCGAAGCATTCGATAGGAATCCTGCATTTTTTACGCTTTTTATCGATCTTGCGCTGTTGGATCATGGCCACCATCAACAGGAGACGATCATGCTTGAACTTCGACCTTTCAACACCCTGGGCGGCGCCAATCACGGTTGGCTGGACGCTCACCACCACTTTTCCTTTGCTGAATACCACGACCCCAAGCGTATGCACTGGGGCAACCTGCGAGTATGGAACGATGACCTCATCGCCCCCGGCACCGGCTTCCCGCAGCACTCGCACCGGGACATGGAAATCATCACCTATGTGCGTGAAGGCGCCATCAGCCATGCCGACAACCTGGGCAATAAAGGCCGTACCGAGGCTGGCGACGTACAAGTGATGAGCGCGGGCACCGGGATCGCCCACAGCGAATACAACCTGGAAGCCACGCCGACCAAGATCTTCCAGATCTGGATTATTCCCAACGAAGCAGGTTTGCCGCCGTCGTGGGGTGCCAAGCCATTTCCGAAGGGTGATCGCGAAGGTTTTGTGACGCTGGCCAGTGGTAAGGCCGGAGACAACGAAAGCTTGCGTATTCGTGCTGATGCGCGCCTGGTGGCGGCCAATTTGAAAGCCGGCGAAAGTGCCGAGTATCGGCTGGACAGCGGGCGTCGGGCGTACCTGGTACCCGCGACCGGGGTGATTGAAGTCAATGGCTTGCGTGCACAAGCTCGAGACGGTGTTGCGGTTGAGGATGAACAAGTGCTGCGGGTGACGGCGATTGAAGACAGCGAGATCGTGTTGGTCGACCTGGCTTAACCCAATCCAATGTGGGAGCGGGCTTGCTCGCGAATGCGGTGTGTCAGTCGCAAGCTATATTGACTGAAATACTGCATTCGCGGGCAAGCCCGCTCCTACATTTCGGGTTGTGGTGTTACTGGGATATCGCCCCGTCCACCAACACCTGCGCCTCTTCTACCAGTTGCTTGAGGTGATCCTCGCCGATAAAGCTCTCGGCGTAGATCTTGTAGATGTCCTCGGTGCCCGATGGCCGTGCGGCGAACCAGCCGTTTTCGGTCATGACTTTCAGCCCGCCAATCGCCTGGTCGTTACCCGGCGCGTGGCTGAGGATCTGCTGGATGCTTTCCCCCGCCAACTGCGTGGACGTTACCTGGTCCGGCGACAGTTTGCCCAACAGGGCTTTCTGCGCCGGGGTGGCCTTGGCGTCCACACGAATGGCAAACGGTTCGCCCAGCGCGTCAGTCAGCCCACGATAGATCTGGCTCGGGTCCTGGCCTTTGCGCGAAGTCATCTCCGCCGCCAGCAGTGCCGGAATCAAACCATCCTTGTCGGTGCTCCACACGCTGCCGTCCTTGCGCAGGAACGAGGCGCCGGCACTTTCTTCGCCGCCAAAACCCAGGGAGCCGTCGAACAGGCCGTCGGCAAACCACTTGAAGCCCACCGGCACTTCGTACAGGCGACGGCCAATGCGTTTGGCAACGCGATCGATCAAGCCGCTGCTGACCACGGTCTTGCCCACAGCGGCATCGGCGCGCCACTCAGGACGGTTCTGGAACAGGTAATCGATGGACACCGCGAGGTAGTTGTTCGGCGCCAGCAAGCCGCCGGATGGCGTTACGATGCCGTGACGGTCGTGGTCCGGGTCGCAGGCGAAGGCCACGTCGTAGCGGTCCTTGAGGCCGATCAAGCCTTGCATGGCGTAGCTGGAGGACGGGTCCATGCGGATCTGGCCGTCCCAGTCGACGCTCATGAAACGGAAGGTCGAATCGACTTCAGTGTTCACCACGTCCAGGTTAAGGCGGTGGTGCTCGGCAATCGCCGACCAGTAGCGCACCCCTGCTCCGCCAAGCGGGTCGACGCCCAGCCGCAGGCCGGCGCTGCGGATCGCATCAAAATCGATGACGTTGACCAGGTCTGCCACGTAGGTGTTGAGGTAGTCGTGACGGTGGGTGGTGTCAGCCTTCAGGGCCTGGGCGTGGGTAATGCGTTTGACCCCGGCCAGTTTGTTGGCCAGCAGTTCGTTGGCCTTCGCTTCGATCCATTTGGTGATGTGGGTATCGGCCGGGCCGCCGTTGGGCGGGTTGTACTTGTAGCCGCCGCTCTGTGGCGGGTTGTGGGACGGCGTGATCACGATGCCGTCGGCCAGGCCGCTGGTGCGGCCACGGTTGTAGCAAATAATGGCGTGGGAAATCGCCGGTGTCGGGGTGTACTCATCGCCTTCGGCAAGCATCACGTGCACGCCATTGGCGGCCAGTACTTCCAGGGCGCTGGCGCCGGCAGGCGTGGACAGCGCGTGGGTGTCCAGGCCGACGAACAACGGGCCGTTGATGCCTTGGGCTTCACGGTAAAGGCAAATCGCCTGGCTGATGGCAAGCACGTGCCACTCGTTGAAGCTCAGGTCGAACGAGCTGCCGCGGTGCCCGGAGGTACCAAAGGCGACGCGTTGGGTGGAGATCGCTGCATCAGGCTGGCCGGTGTAATAGGCCGTTACCAGTCGCGGGATGTCTACCAGCAGTTGAGCTGGTGCCGGCTTGCCCGCAAAAGGACTGAGAGTCATGCATAAACCTCTGAAAGAGAAGGATTCGGAAAAAAGTGCAGTTTACTGGGAGTTGGACTGCTCCGCGACGTTATAAATCCTACAACAATCAGCGAAATTTCATTCGGGATTCAGCCTGTCTGTGCCTGCTTCAATGCCAGGGCCAGTTCACCCAGGGCGCTCTCCAGGTTGTGTGCCTGGTCAACCATATGGCTCAGGCGTAGATGCTGGCGGTGCAGGCCGCTGATGCTGAACAACTCTCCCGGCGCAATCACCACCTGCCGGGCGAGCAGGCGCTGGAACACCTGGCGCATGTCCACCGGCACCTCGGAGCGCAGCCAAAAGGTGGCGCCAGCGACAGGCATTCGGTAGCTCACGTGATCCATCAAATGCTCGTCCAGGCGCAGTTTCATTAGCCGTGCCTGCTCTTTGAGCTGCGGTCGCAACTCCCGCAGGTGTTGGTCGATCCGCCCGCTTTGATAAAGCCGCGCAATCGCCCGCTGGCGGATAGACGACAACCGGAACGCACGCAGCAGGAACAGGCGTTGCAGCTCGCTGCTGAGGTGCCGCGACAGCAAATAGCCAAAGGGCGCTTCCGGCCCGAGCATTTTCTCGAAGGTGGAGAACACCATCAGCCGCTCGGGGTTGGCCAGCTCCCGCAACGCGGTGATCGGCTGCTCGAAGCCCAGGTCACCATGGCTGTCATTTTCTAACAACCAGCAGCCATGCTGGTTCAGCAAGCGTACCAACTGCATGCGGTCATGGCTGGACAGTGCGATGCCTGACGGCAAGCTGACGCCTGACGACAGCAACGCCAGTTGCACCGACTCGTTGCGCAGCAATTGCTCCAGCAACGTCAGGTCCAGGCCGCCCTGCGCCGTGAACGGCAGTTCGATGACCCTCACCCCCGCGCCCTGCAATAACCGCAGAATCAGCCAGTCACAGGGCGACTCCACGATGACGGCGGCGCCCTTGAGCCCCAGCACCTCAATCAGGATCTCCAGCACCCCGCGCAGATCGGCGCCGATGTACACCTCATCCGCCTGCCAGCAGCGGGTGGGCGACGAGGTGTAGCGCGCCGCGAGGGCCGTGCGCAGTTCCCAGACGCCACACGGCTGCGACCATGGTTGCAGGTGACGCGGGTAATGACGCAACAGTTCGCGCTCCAGCAGCAACAGTGCCCCGTCCAGAGACGCCCCCAGTGCCGGCTCATCGGCGCTGAGCACCCGCATTCCAGGGCGCCGCGCACTGGCGTAGAGTCGCTCCAGCAGGTCACCACCGCTGCTGCCTGCCGGTTTGTTCAATACTGGCCAGGCGTAGTAACCCGACTTGGCCACCGAGTAGATCCGGCCTTCTTTCTCCAGCAAGGAGTACGCGTATTGGATGGTCGAGATCGACACGTTCAGGCGTTCCGACAGTTGCCGCAATGACGGCAATTTCACCCGGGCATCGGTGCCAACCTCGTTGATCAGGTTGATCATGTAGCGATACACCGCCTGGTAGGCGAAGTCGGCTTGCCTGTCATCCTTGGGGGTCATCGCTGCTCACCCGCCGTCACGCCCTTAACCCCCGGCCAGTTGGTAGCTTGCCGTGGCGGGCGAGCCTTGCTGCGGCGCCGCAGCCATGCACGGAACCTCAGTTGCGGGCCGCTTGCGGTAAAGGTGTTGCAGCAAGTTGATCGGCAACCCGCTGATGTCGGTTGCCCATTGCACCAGCATCTCGGCCACGGGCTTGCCTTGCAGCACCTTGTGCAGCTCGGGGAGCGCCACCAGCATGCCGGGGTGGCATTGGCGCAAATAGCTTTCAAGGCGCTCGCCGTGACGGATAAACGGCGAAAACATCAGGCAGTTGAGTTGATTTTCATCCAGCCCGAACAGCTCCTGGGCGTAGCCGGCCGATAAGGCACGGCCATCCTGGGTGACTGCCTGGGCAATCCGGTGTTCGGGAATCTGCTTGCGCCGCATGAACAGCGTGGCCTGCTGCATGAAGCCCAAGGCGCCCTCCTCGTAATTCAGTTCCCGCAGGCACTCCGCTTGCAGGCCGCGCAGATGGGCCATCAACAATGGGTTCGCGTAGGTCGGGTGGCTGAAATGAAAGCCAAACTCGTCCGGCTGATAAGCCAGAAACTGCCGCAACAAGGGGCCGGACGGGTATTCGGCGGATTCCATCAGGTCTGCAATGCCGATGTAAGCCAGGTGGCGGTGGTCAATCTTGTCGGGCGTATCGCCGGCGTCGTAGTGCTCGCCGTACACGTCGCCGTAGTAACCATTGCTCCACTCGTCCATGCGCGCGAACAGGCCGCTGAGCGCCAACGGCCGTCGCGCAGGAATCACTACGCCGGCCGACAGCGCCGCTTTCTTCAACCACGCCAGGTATTCGCGTTGCTTGCGCGAAGAATCACCGCTGACCAGTGCATGCACCCCGCCACTCCACGTGGTCACCCGCTGGTAAAAGTCGCCGAGGGACAGGTAAGCGTCATTGCACAGCGTCTGGCGAAGATCCCCCGACGTCAGGTGCCCTACCATCAGCATGTTGCGCCGGCTGGTGTCGCGCGCTGTACCGGAGGCCGGTCGCAGGTGGTTGAACGGCAACACTTCCTGATTCTCGACCATCAACAGTTCGACACGCGAGTCGTCATGCAGGAACAGCGCGCTGTAGCCGCGATGCAACGTGTCCAGTGCCGTTTGGGTCATGCCGGCATGGCGCAAGGTCGCCACACGCAACTGAAAAGTGCGCGGCGCCCGGCCTGCGAGCGTCAGCTGCGCCGCACGCAGCAAGGTCAAGGCGTAGCTGCTGCCGGCGCCTGCGCCGTGAGCAACCAGCACCTTGTATTCACCGATCTGCTCCATGCCGCCTGCCGCCACTACAATTCGCTGAATCAACAATTGAAGCGAAGTGCGTTCTGTTCGAGAGAAATGTCCCACCAAGCGTTGCAATACTTGTTGATAGACATAGTTCATGGCTTGCTCGTGAATAGCGCTCATAGTTCTACTACCTGAGTTGAAATATCAGTTTCGGGCAACCGTTAACGGTATTTGCCTGACCTGTTGTTTCTGTAGGGGCGTTGCAATAGATGACATTCAATGGAGATTAGCACCGGGCCATCACTGCAAATGGTCGCTTCGGGGCTCCCAGCCCCTGGAAAGCGCCAAGCATCGGGGCGCGGAGCTAAAACTGGCGGTCTTAGGAATGATCTGACAACTTCCTACTCTGCTTTAACTTACAAACTAAAGAAGCATCCGACATAACCAACTTTAATAGTGGCTTTCCGCCTGAACAGGCAGGCAAAACGTTATTGGGTTTAACGGATGCACGTGGTGATTTCAGATATTCAATCATTGCTCAATCCTTGAGATGAAAGTGACGGGGCAATTATCAGCGCTTGAATAATGATTAACAGATACAGAACTTGGGCTAAAACCAGTTCAGATGGAGGCGCGCCATGGGTATGGAACGTCCAGACACGACAACGCCGCGCTGTGATTCAGGGCGGCGTCAGGGGGAGGCATGTGATTTACCGGGCTGAAACGGTTAAGTCCCGGTTCAAGCGGTAAGCAGGTTAAATCCTGTCAAATGGCGCATTTGCCCCATGCGCCCGGGGGCAGGAATACTCGTTTGCGAATATTCCCACAGATCAAACAGCTTCAACCTGCAAGGCAACACGTTCACGGCACGGACATTCGTCCATATAGCGGTGCGCTTCAACGAACTGGCTGAACGGGAATACCGTGGTTTTCAGCGGTACCAGTACCTTGTCGGCCGTCAGTTGGTTGATGTCACGCAGGGCTCGCTGCAAGGCCACCTGGTCCTGGATGATGCCCAGTTCCGGTTTGCCGGTGAAGTTGCCGATGCAGTGCACAAAGAACTGAATATTCTTCTGGAACGCCGCGCAAGCCGGGAATGGCGTCTGGTTGCCACCTTGCAGGCCGTACAGCACCAGGCTGCCACGTGGCGCCAGTACATCACCCAGCAGCGACATCTGCGGGCCACCCAAGCCGTCGAACACCACGTCTACGCCGCGGTTGTCGGTGAACTTGTTGACTTGCATCAGCAGGTCCTGTTCTTCGGTGACGATGACCTTTTCCGCCCCCAGGGACAGCAGGTATTCACGCTCGTCACTGGTTTTGGTCGCGGCAATCACCCGCACACCCAGGGCTTTGCCCAGTTGCACAAACGAGGGGCCGGAACAGTGGCTGGCGTCTGTCACCAGGGCGAATTGCCCGGGTTTGACCCGTGCCAGGTCCATGTACGCAAAGTAGGCGATCAGCAGTGGCGTGTAGTGAACGCTGGCTTCAATCGGGCTCAAGACATCCGGGTAACGGGTCAGGGCCGAACGCGGCAGCACGATTTGTTCACCGTACACCGGGTAATCATTGGGGCTTTCGGCCGGGAAGCTGGCGACCTTGTCACCTACCGCCAGGTCGTCGACGCCCTCGCCAACGGCCACAACCACGCCGGCCATTTCATGGCCCAGGCCTGATGGCAGGCGGGCATGGGACGACGCCAGGTTCTGGCGCCACAGAATGTCGTACCAGCTAATGCCAATGGCCTCGACGCGCACCTGCACTTCGCCCGGTGCGGGCTTAGCGGCTGCATGCTCTTCGCATTTGAGCACCTCGGCCGGACCAAACTTGTGAAAACGGATCGTGCGGGACATCGCAAACCTCGTCAAAGTAACCTCTATTGCCATGAACTCTATCTGGGCTTTCGGAGCAAGACCACCGGTCGCCGTTAATAGTCGACATGCCTGTCATTGATTCCGCACATACGGAAAATGTACCAAGCCATGTAGGAAAACTGAATTAGCCGGTGCAGAGTACCAGCCTTTCCCCGTAAGATTCATGCCGGCCATTGTTCTTATACGGCCGCTCCCGTCAAGTTTACTGACGCCGCCTGGGACACAAGATGAACCGTAACGACCTGCGTCGTGTCGACCTCAACCTGTTGATCGTATTCGAAACCTTGATGCATGAACGCAGTGTGACCCGCGCTGCCGAGAAATTGTTCCTTGGCCAGCCGGCCATCAGCGCGGCGTTGTCGCGCCTGCGCGGCTTGTTCGACGACCCGTTGTTCGTACGTACCGGGCGCAGCATGGAGCCTTCGGCCCGTGCGGTAGAGATCTTCGCCCTGCTCTCCCCGGCCCTGGACTCGATTTCCACGGCCGTCAGTCGCGCCTCCGAATTCGACCCGGCCACCAGCACCGCCGTATTCCGCATCGGCCTGTCCGACGACGTCGAATTCGCCCTGCTGCCCCTGCTGCTCAAGCGCCTGCGGGCCGAAGCCCCGGGCATCGTGCTGGTGGTGCGCCGCGTTAACTACATCTTGATGCCGGGCTTGCTGGCCTCCGGGGAAATCTCGATTGGTGTGAGCTACACCACCGACTTGCCGGCCAACGCCAAGCGCAAGGTACTGCGCCGCAGCAAACCGATGCTGCTGCGAGCCGACAGCATGCCGGGTTCCATGAGCCTGGATGATTTTTGCGCCCGGCCGCATGCATTGGTGTCGTTCGCCGGGGACTTGAGCGGGTTTCTGGATGAAGAACTGGAGAAGCTCGGCCGCAAGCGTCATGTGGTGCTGGCGGTGCCGCAGTTCAATGGGTTGGGGACGTTGCTGGCGGGCACCGATATTGTCGCAACCGTGCCGGACTATGCCGCTGAAGCGCTGACGTCTGCGGGTGGCTTGCGGGCTGAGGAACCGCCGTTGCCGGTGCGCACGTTTGAATTGCACATGGCGTGGCGCGGGTCCCAGGACAATGATCCGGGGGAGCGTTGGTTAAGGTCGCGGATTCAGATGTTCTTTGGCGACCCTGAGAGTCTTTAGGCGTCGGCTGGCAGGCTGTTCAGCTGATCATTTTTGCGTTTCCACCAACCATGGAGCTCCATTCACTTCCAGTGGATTGCTACATTGGGGGCACATCTGAGGGCATGCTTTGGATGGTTTGAAAAGGATGCCCCCAGCCTGAGGACGAGTGGGCTATTGATGAGGAGAACTCCGAGCGGGCCGGACTTGGAAATCTTTAAAATGGTACAAACGCGCCACTCGGCACATAGCTTTGAACTTGCATCGAGAGATGAGTCACCTCCGCTTTAACGGCAAAGTGATGCTTGACCATAAACGGTATTTAATCTTCACCAGCTTCGACTCTCCGGGGATAGCGTAGTGCTTCCACTAAAAGGCTGAACGCAGGTGAAGATTGAAGGCGACTGGGGTAATACAGGTGAAACCCGGCGAACGGCGGGCACCAATCCTGCAACACTCGAATCAAGTCACCACTGTCGATGTGCTGTTGAACAAGTGTTTCTGGTAAATATCCCAACCCAGCCCCGCTCCGGCAAGCATCGAGCGTTTGATAAACTCCATTGACGACGAGTTGCCCACTCACTTGAATATTCTTGGTGATACCTTCTTTTTCGAACTCCCAAGTGTAGATTCCACCGTGGGTGGGGAATCGCATGTTGATGCAGTTGTGGCAGCCTAGCTCGTGGAGTTCTCTGGGCGGCACATGCAACCTAAAGTAGTCTGGCGTAGCTACGACGGCCATCCGCATGTCAGGGGCAATTCTTGTCGCGATCATCCCTTCCCCCACAGTGTCACCGTATCTCACGCCTGCGTCGTAACGTTCGGCTACGATGTCGACCAGTCGATAGTCACAGTTGACTTCCACGTTGATGTCCGGGTAACTCGCCAAAAATACTTCCAGCACTGGCCATAACACGGTGTGAAAGCTGAAATCTGCTGCGCTGATCCGTATCGTACCGGCGGGTTTATCTCGAAGGCCCAGCAGTGTCTGAAAATTGGCTTCCATTGCCTCGAAGTGCGGGCTCATGCTGTCGTAAAGCGCCTGCCCGGCATCAGTCAATGTGACGCTTCGCGTGGTGCGGGTCAAAAGCCTGAGGCCTAACCTTTCCTCGAATGCCTTGATGGTATGACTCATCGCAGATTGAGAGACACGAAGCTGTGAAGCCGCTTTCGTGAAACTTCTTTCCCGCGCTACTGCAATGAAGACCAGCAGATCGTTCGCATTCTCGCGCAGCATTTGTCGACTCCCTGATTATTGCGCCGATACGCCCTCAATCAAATAGACGTCTGTCTTGGCTGAACGCTGGCGGACTTTTCTCAGTTCGGTGTACTCAGCAGAGTTGTACCAAGCCTGGGCTTTTTCGACACTCGCAAACTCAATGACAACAGTTCGACGCTTAGGCGCTTCACCTTCAAGCGAAATGGTCTTGCCACCACGCACAATGAAATGCCCTCCATAGGGTTTGAAAGTTGCCTCTACCTTTGCGCTGTAAGGCTTCATCCCTTCGGGATCAGTGACCTCAAACTCGGCGACATAGTAGGCCGGGGGCGTTGCCGAAGGAGCCTCGGATGCAATTACCCGGCAGCTGCCTGCCCCGAAAAACGCCAGACCCACCATCGCAAACGCCAACACCTTCACATTTTTCATCACTTTCCTCCATTGAAAAACCAATGTGTTCAGCACGCATACCTGGCAACGACTAGCCCTCACGGAAAATCGTGTCATCGACCACGCTGAGTGCTGAGTTGAACCGGTTCGGTTTCGGTTAATACTCTGGACAGGATCATCGACTGCGTCGTTTTCACGTACTTTCGGAAATGCGCAGACGCAATATGGCTTCGATACGCCGCCTCATCCGCATAGATTTCGAAGAAGTGCAGCCGATTCGGATGATCTTTTTCTGCAACCGAATAGATAGCTATTACACCCGGCTCAAGGCGAACGGAATCGGCCATTTCCTCTTTGACTGCAGCTTGATAGGCCGCCAGTTGCGCCGGATCAATCACAAGCTGCGCAATACGCACGACTTGCTCTGCTGGTGGCGCAGCAAACACTGCCCCCACCCAGAAACAGCCCATTACAACAGTGGCCAGCAGAGCTGATATCCGCATTCTTAGTTCTCTCAGGGTTATTAGCGAAGTCATGCTACAGCCCACATTCGATGAGCACTCATGAGTAAATCAGATAACTGTTATGAGTACATGCAACCTCGCTAGCGAGCTTGTCCAACTTGGGAGGGTGATCCCTGCCCACACGGGGTAACTCCTTAGATTGCTGAACACCGCTCATGGATTCATTCTGAAAACGCCAGTTATCAGCAACAACACAGTGCCATAGGCTCCCATGATGGACAGTCCGCCAACATTGCTTCTTCAAGCCGCGCACTCGCCGCGGGAGATGAGCAACGCAAAGGAATCTTCTAGGAGCACCCGGCTTCAGCCACCCACACTGCGAATGGAGACGTTGATGAACCCTGGAAACCCCACCGCACCCGGAGCTGGAATAGAGCTGTCGCGACGACAAGTGCTGATCGGCACCGCAGGTACCGCCGTCACAGCCGTTTTGGCGAAGACCGATGATGCCCAAGCGACTGCCAACATCAAAACAGCAGCGCAGAGCCCGCCAGGAAGTCATGTGACGTTCACCCTCAATGGGCGGCGAGTTGCCTTGGACGTCGATAACCGCACCACGCTCCTGGACGCACTTCGAGAAAGGCTGCATCTGACCGGAAGCAAGAAGGGCTGTGACCATGGCCAGTGCGGGGCATGTACCGTGATCGTGGAAGGCCGACGAATAAACTCATGTCTCACGCTTGCGGTCATGCACGAAGGTGACAGCATCACCACCATTGAAGGGCTCGGTACGCCGGACAACCTGCACCCAATGCAATCAGCGTTCATCAAGCATGACGGCTACCAATGCGGTTACTGCACACCCGGACAAATTTGCTCGGCAGTCGCGATGCTTGACGAGATAAAGGCCGGCATACCCAGCCACGTCAGTAGCGACTTGATCGCCAGCAGCACCGTCACAGCCGCTGAAATCCGCGAGCGCATGAGCGGAAATATCTGCCGTTGCGGGGCGTACTCCAACATCGTCGATGCCATTCAAGAGATAGCCGGGGGTGAGGCATGAAATCTTTTACGTACGAGCGTGTCACCTCTTTACAGCAAGCGGTTGACGCAGCAGCCCAAAATCCAGGCGCCCGATTCATCGCCGGCGGCACCAATTTGCTGGACTTGATGAAACTGGAAATAGAAATCCCCCAGCACCTGATAGATGTAAACGGACTGGCGCTCGATGAAATCACCCCGACCAAGGACGGCGGGCTAAGGATCGGCGCCATGGTGCGTAACACCGACTTGGCTGCTGCGCCTCAGGTGCGTCAAGACTACGCCGTACTATCCAAGGCACTGCTCGCGGGAGCGTCAGGGCAATTGCGCAACAAAGCCACAACGGCAGGCAATCTATTGCAACGCACCCGGTGCGCCTACTTTTACGATACCAATCAGCCTTGCAATAAGCGGCGTCCGGGTGCCGGCTGCTCTGCAATCGGTGGATCCAGTCGGCAACAAGCAATCATCGGGGTCAGCGATGCCTGCATTGCCAGCCATCCCAGTGACATGGCTGTAGCGATGCGAGCATTGGGCGCAAGGGTAGAAACACTCAACTCGGACGGCCAAGTTAGAACGATTGATCTCGCCGACCTTTACAGCGCACCGGGGACCACCCCCCATATCGAGAACATCCTGAACAACGGCGAACTGATTACTGCCGTGACGCTGCCTAAACCTTTAGTGGGCGAGCATATCTACTACAAGGTTCGTGACCGCGCCTCCTACGCGTTTGCGCTGGTTTCTGTCGCGGCGATCGTACTGCCAGACCGGACGGGGCAACTCGCCCTGGGAGGCGTGGCGTACAAGCCTTGGCGAAGTGAAGAGGCCGAAGCTTATCTGCCTGATGGCGCGAAGGCCGTAGCCACACATTTGCTGGCTGCCGCTAATCCTACCGCGCAGAACGCCTTCAAGATCAAACTGGCGGAACGGACGATTGGCCTTGCGCTTTCCACTGCATCTTCCTAAGCAACACCACCGGCATTGCACGGCTGCGGTCGATTGACCAGGAGTAAGCCTCATGAAGTTTGATACGCCTGCGAGCACCAATCCCATCGATCAAATGAAAGTGATTGGTCAACCCAAAGATCGAGTTGAAGGCAAACTGAAAACAACCGGCACGGCGACCTATGCTTACGAACAACAGGCCGCTGTCAGTCCCCCCGCCTACGGCTATGTCGTCGGTTCAGCAATCGGCAAAGGCCGAATTTCCTCAATTGATTCGAGCGAAGCACGCCAAGCCAGCGGCGTGATTACAATCGTCACCTATGAGAATGCGGGTCAACTGGACAGGGGCGAATTTTACGTTGACCGCGCACTTGCCGGCCCAAAGATCGATCACTATCACCAGGCCGTAGCCATTGTCGTCGCACAGACGTTTGAACAAGCCAGGGCTGCTTCGGCTCTGCTTCGGGTCTACTACGTAAGAGAGCCTGGGGCCTACGACCTCGCAGCACAGATAGCGTCAGCCAAGACACCCGCGCCGGGTGCGTTCGGCCCTCCTCCGCACACGGTAATCGGGGATTTCGAAGGCGCGTTCAAGCAGGCAGCGGTCACACTCGACGGCCATTACACCACCCCGGATCATGCCCACGCGATGATGGAACCTCACGCCACCATCGCTCAGTGGCAGGGAGACAAACTGACGCTATGGACATCCATTCAGCAGATGAACTGGGGTGTCAGAGACCTTGCAAAAACACTGGGTATATCCAAAGACCACATTCACCTGATCTCGCCCTACATCGGCGGTGGTTTTGGGGGAAAAGGCACCATCCTGTGCGACGCCGTATTGGCAGCTCTTGCCGCTAGAGCGGCCGGTCGGCCGGTGAAAGTCGCACTCCCCCGCCCGCTCATGTTTAACAACCTGACCCATAGACCCGCGACGATTCAAAGAGTCCGGCTCGGTGCAAATCCGGACGGCACCCTCACTGCCATCGGCCACGAGAGCTGGTCGGGCAATCTGCGCGGTGGTCGCACTGAAGCGGCTACCGCATCGACCCGAACGTTGTATGCGGGCGCAAACCGCATGACACGCTTGTATCTCGCCGAACTCGACCTTGCCGAAGGTAGCGCCATGCGCGCGCCGGGTGAAGCTCCAGGCATGATGGCACTGGAAATTGCCATGGACGAAATAGCTGAGAAACTGGGGATTGATCCTGTGAAGTTTCGCGTCATCAACGACACTCAGGTAGACCCGGAGCAGCCTGATCGCCGGTTCTCTCAGCGCCAGTTAGTCGAATGCCTGCATACGGGAGCCGATCATTTTGGCTGGGCTCGGCGTAGTACCCAACCGGCTAAAGAACTGCATGACGGTTGGTGGGTCGGGCTGGGAATGGCGTCCGCGATTCGAGGTGCACCCACGACGAAGTCAGCTGCTCGCGTACGGCTTGATCGCAAAGGCATGGTCACCGTCGAAACCGACATGACCGATATTGGCACCGGTTCTTACACAATCATTGCTCAAACGGCTGCGGAAATGATGGGCGTGGACATGGACAAGGTGAACGTCTACCTGGGCGACTCAAGATTTCCGGAGTCATCGGGTTCAGGCGGCCAATGGGGCGCAGCCTCATCCACGGCGGGCGTCTATGCTGCTTGTGTGAAACTTAGAGAAGCGGTCGCAACCAAGTTAGGCCTCGATCCGACAAAAGCCGAATTTATCGATGGCCACGTCCGTGAAGGGTCGAAAAACCTACCATTGGCACAAGCGACAAGAGACGGCGACTTGCAGGCCGAAGACGTCATGGAGTTTGGCGACTTGGCTAAGCAGTATGCCCAACAAACCTTTGGCGCTCACTTCGTAGAGGTTGGTGTAAACGCGGCCACAGGAGAAATTCGCATTCGTCGCCAGTTGGCAGTGTGCGCAGCAGGCAGAATACTCAACCCCAAAACAGCACGTAGTCAGATCATCGGGGGAATGACCATGGGCGCGGGTGCAGCACTTATGGAAGAAATGATTGTGGATCACCGCTTGGGCTATTTTGTTAATCACGATCTGGCTGGCTACGAAGTACCGGTGCATGCCGACATCCCCCACCAGGAGGTTATTTTCCTGGATGAAGTTGACTCCTATTCGACTCCGCTGAAGGCTAAAGGTGTAGGCGAACTCGGTATTTCAGGAGCGGCAGCGGCGATTGCCAACGCTGTTTATAACGCTACCGGCATAAGGGTTCGTGATTACCCCATTACGCTCGACAAGTTGATTGACCACTTGCCCGCTGTGGGCTGACCTTACCGCTTTTGCTTCGGAGTCATCAATGCAACTGAGCCGCACGAACCTGGCAGATATTGTTTATTTCCTTGCCATCGCTCGGCATCAAAGCTTCAGAAAGGCGGGGCTGGACGTGGGCATCAGCGCGTCTGCGCTGAGCCATGCCATGAAAGGTCTGGAGACACGGCTTGGCGTTCGACTGCTCAATCGCACCACCCGAAGCGTGACACTCACGGCGGCTGGCGAGGAGCTGCAAAGCCTCATCAGCACTCCCGTAAATGATATCGGGCAGGCGCTGGAGACACTGAACCGGCTACGCGATGAGCCCGCCGGGCGTATCCGCCTGAACGTGTTGAGCGACGGAGCAAAACTACTGCTCGGCCCCGTTCTTCCGGTTTTCATTGATCGCTATCCGGACATCGAGGTTGACCTCACCGTAACTAACCGTATGGTCGACGTTATCGGCGATGGCCATGATGCAGGGATTCGATTCGGTGGGACGGTGCCCGAAGACATGATCGCTCAACGACTCTCTCCCGATGTGGCATGGGCCGTCGTTGGAGCGCCTGATTACCTAGAGCGATTCGGTACCCCACTACATCCGGAAGAGCTGTACCAACATCGTTGTTTACGCGTGCGCCTGGGGAATGCACGAATCTACCACTGGCAATTCTCGAATGAGGACCAACAGATGGAGATAGACGCGCCGGGCGCCATCACTATCGATGAGACCCGGGTCGGTGTAGCGATGGCAATGCGCGGCGCCGGCTTAATGTATGTGCCTGCGAAGGTAGTCGAACGACAGATCGCGGAAGGCTCCCTGCGGCGAGTCCTTGAGGACTGGACTCACCATGACCCAGGTTTTCACATCTATTACTCAAGCTTCAGACAGGTTCCCGTAGGCATTCGCCTACTGATTGACCTTATCCGCGAGCTCGAACCCATGGGGCCACTCCCCTAGCGATTTCAGCTCGCCTGCCGCTTCGTGAAGACATCACTAAATACCGGCACGGCTGAGAAGGCGTTAGGCCAGCCAGCATAGAACGCTAGATGCGAAAGCAACTCGGAAGCCTCGGTCTGCGTCAGGCCATTGTCCATAGCACGATTGAGGTGGTAACCGATCTGCGCAACCTGACCGTTTGCCACTAACGTCGTAACAGTAATCAGACTACGGTCTCTGGGCGCAAGGCCCGGCCGCAGCCACAGATCGTTGAATAACGCACTGGTGGTGAATTTCACTAACCCAGGCGAAACCGGGCCAACAGATTTGTCGACGGCCGCGACGCGTGCGTCTTCGGCAACCTGATCGATAGGCAGTAGCACGGGCGACACCGGCGCCAGTTGGTCAGAGGTTATGCTGTGCTTGCTAAACACCTCTTTGGCAATCGGCGCTGCTCCAGCAGCGTTACCCCAACCTGAATAAAACGCGAGATGGTTGATGGTTTCGGACAACTCCAAAGGCGTCACCCCATTCTTCAATGCCAGATCCAGGTAAGCCGACAGCTCCGCTGTCTGACCTCGTGCAATCAAGACGGCGACCGTTGCCAGGCTCCGGTCGCGCGGAGACAACTCTGGGCGTTTCCAGACCTCACCGAGCAGTAATGTGTTGACGTTGTGAGCCATTACCGGTGATGCGGCTTGTATATCCGCTGAAGTTGGCATGTGCGAAATCTCCTTGGTCAGCGCTCCCTCGGGGGTGGCGCATGCAGACAAACACATCGCCAGGCTTGCTGCTGAAAATGTGCGAATAATCATAATGAAGCACCGAACTGGGCTTCGGTAACGGGCTCGAGCCACTGGACATTTTTGCCGTCAAGCGCTTCTTGAATGGCCATGTGGGTCACGCTTGTTGTACTCGTTGCGCCGTGCCAATGCTTGACGCCAGGCGGCGTCCATATCACGTCTCCAGGCTTGATGACCTGTTTCTGGGCTCCCTCTTGTTGAACCCATCCGGTGCCCATCGTGACCACCAACATCTGCCCCAGCGGATGGGTATGCCACATCGAGCGCGCCCCTGGTTCAAACGTCACATACCCTGCCGATACGTTCGACGGCGCCGGTACGGCGAAGAGAGGGTCAATGCGTGCATGGCCGACGAAATTTTGGGGCGCTCCGATTACTGATGCCCGCTCACCATTTCTCACGATAGTCATGGATTGTGCAGAGAGCGCATCAGCAGCACAGACATCAAATGCGACGGTGGCCAACAGGGCGACTCCTGGCATGGCTGCTCTTGGGCGCATCGGTAGCTCCTTGCTGAATGAGTAGAGTTGCGACCAACCTAATGGATGTCTCTACGTGCAACTACCGGCTGTTGGGTTTATGAACCGATGAGCAAAACTCAGCAATACCCCACTGCCACCTCAACAGATCTGCTCCCTTAGCATGTTGCCGATTCATGAGCACAGCTCAGTGGTACGTCCTGATTGGCCATATTTTTCTCTGGCAGCCATTGCATTAGGCTGAACGTCCAACTAAAGCACTTGAGTGAGAGCTCTAATTTTTCTCCATGAATCAACTGGACTTAACTTCCCAAAAGCCCGAGCAACTGGAATCACAAAAGTCGGATACACACCAAGATCACGGTCTGCGTATCTTGCTGATTCTGAGCCTGTTGATGGCGTTCGCCTCCATCTCCACCGACTTATATCTGCCAGCTATGCCGGAAATGGCGAAGGCACTAAACGTAAGTGGAGGTACTCTGCAGTTTACCGTCACGGGCTACCTCATCGGGTTCAGCACCGGGCAACTATTCTGGGGGCCAATCAGTGATCGCTTCGGACGAAAACTACCCGTTGCTATCGGGCTGATACTTTTCATCATTGGTTCGGCAGGTTGCGCACTGGCCACGGATGGCAGTCATATTATTTTCTGGCGCGTCGTGCAAGCGCTGGGGGCGTGCGCGAATGTCGTTCTGGCGCGTGCGATGGTGCGAGACCTTTATAAAGGCCGTAAAGCAGCCCAGAAGATGTCCACGCTCATGACCATTATGGCCATAGCCCCGCTCGCGGGGCCGACAGTGGGTGGGCAAATTTTAAGGTTCGGCTCATGGCAAGCCATTTTCTGGAGCCTGGTGTTCATCGCCATGGTGACATTGATCAGCCTCTTCAAGCTGCCGGAAACCCTGCCACATCAGCGACGCAGCCCTGCCTCGCTCAAGCAAATTATCAAACGGTATGGCAGTTTCTTTCGTGACAGTCGCTTCTTGGGCTACACAGCAGCCGGCGCGTTTTTTTACGCGGGAACATTCGCATACATCGCCGCCTCTCCCTTTGCGTACATCACGTATTACCACGTTTCACCGCAATTTTACGGCCTGCTATTTGCAGCAGGGATTATCGGCATGATGGTCACCGCCCAAATAAACGCGAGGCTCCTGAAGCGCTACGACACAGAAACGATGATGCTGGTAGGGGCATCACTGTCAGCCTGTGCCGGCTTGATACTGTTGGTTAATACCTGGGCAAATTGGGGTGGGCTGCCGTTGATGATCTTCGCTTGCCTGCTCTTCGTTGCAGCGACAGGGATGGTGTTGGCCAACTCGGTGGCGGGAGCCCTGAATTGCTTTCCAGACGCCAGTGGTTCCGCATCTGCATTGATTGGTGCATTGCAATACGGCTGTGCCATGCTCGGATCAGCAGCAGTGGCGTTTTTTGCCAATGGCACGCCTCTACCGCTGGGTTCTGTAATGGCTGTCTGCGGTGCAGGTTGTTTGCTTTGCGCATTCTGGGTGTCAAGAACCCGAGCCTCGCGCTTTGACTAAGCTGACTGTCAAACCTTCCATGACTGGATAGTAAGTCCACGTTGAAGAAGAACTGCCCAAAAAGGCAGTTCATAGGCTGAGTTTAATTACGCGTATTCATAAGCTCAAACATAGCGTCTCCCATTTGACGCGTTTTTACCGAAACCCCGACCAGAACCTCATCTTTACCCGCCCCGAGTTGGGCAAAGGTTTCACTGACGAAATCATCCGCTGACATCATCATATGGCTGGCTGCGCCGGCACTGCGAGTACCGCCACCGAGTCCGGTATCGACCAATGGCGGAGCAATTTCAATGACGCGGATGTTAGATGACTTCAGTTGGTGCCTCAGGCTCAACGTGAAAGAGTGAATAGCCGCCTTGGTTGCGCAGTACACCGGTACGTCAGCCATAGGCGAGTAAGCAAGACCCGAGCTAATGTTGAGAATGTAAGCCTTGTGTTGCCGTTTGAGGCTTGGCAGCAGCTCTGCAATCAGATGGATAGGCGCAGTGAAGTTAACGGCGACCTCTGCATCAAGCGAATCCATATGCGGGTCGCTGTTGAAGTCACGTTGGCTCTGAACACCTGCATTGTTGATCACAACGTTGAGGTCTGGATGGGTGGATTTAAGCCATTTAACCATCGCACGGCGACTGTCAACGTCGGCCACATCGCATGCATAGGTGATTAACGTTGAAACATCATCTTTAGCCCGCTGCAACATGGCCTCATTACGGCCGCAAATGATCACCGTATTGTTTTCGGCGAAGCGTTTGGCGAGGGAGAAGCCGATGCCGGTGGCACCGCCAGTGATCAGAATTGTATTGCCATCAAGTTTCATGAGCGCGTGTCCTACATTAGTAAGAAGGTGCGCTGCAATAGAAGAATATCCGCAGGCACACCTTTGCAACCGGCATGCCGGGCTAGGTGTCGCGGATACCCATTAGGGAGGAGTTGTCGTTCTGGGGAACGATGACCGGGCTACCATCCGGCCTGCACTCTTTCGACTTACAATTTTTACCAAGCTTTTATGCGGATCACAACCGGTGTCGCTAGATACTACTAATAAATATCATGGCGAAATATCGGGTCAGATTTCGCTCGGGCTTGATCCGGCACTCCAAGTCATCCAACTGCCGTGACATCTAGCTCATCGGCTGCTGGCTTTCCAAGCTTCTGGGAAGCTCAAGTGCCAGCAAATCGATTGCAAGGCGAGATCTTAATGGAAGGTGCTGAGCGTCAGGCCACACAACATTACATTCCATCGCCGCCCGAGGTCGGTCGCCCCAAATCTCGATGAGCTCACCGCGTTGAATACGTGCTCGAATCAGCCAATACGGAAGCCACGCAATACCCATGTCAGCGGCAGCAGCATCCGCGACCATTTCGAGATCATCCAAACGTATTCGGGAAGAAATAGGAACCTCGACCAATACCCCATTTTCCTCGGGCAGCCGCCAAGGAAGGGCCTGTCCGTTCCGGCAGTAAGGCAGTAGCTCATGACTCGACAGATCTATCAATGAGTCCGGCGCCCCATGTTGATTAAGGTATGAAGGGGAAGCACACAATAACTTGGGTTGGCTGACCAGCCGGCGTGCACGCAGGGTGGCCCCATTCCCTAAAGAGCCACTGCGCACAGCGAGATCGAACCCGTCAGATACCAAATCTATCTGACGATCGCTAAAACTGAGTTCGATCTCCAAGCCAGGATGCTCGCGAGCAAACCTGAGCAGAATCGGCGCAACGCAGTACCTACCAAATAGTACCGGAAGCGAAACGCGCAACCTTCCGACCACTTCACGGCGCCCCGTCTCCAGCATGATCTCGCCGGCGCGGAGCTCCTCAACAGCTCGCAGACAACGCTCATAATATTGCTGACCGTCTTCAGTAATGCATTGTGTCCTTGTCGTGCGCTTAAAAAGCTGGACACCCAACCGCTCCTCCAGACGCGCGATTGACTTTCCGACTGCAGAACGCGTGAGTGATAAACGCTCGCCAGCCTTGGCAAAGCCACCCGACTCCACCACCTCAACAAACAGTTGCACACCATCGAACATATCCCGCATAGCACGTCCTCAAAACTTCGAAACTGTAGAATTTTTGGAACCACTAATGAGACCAACCGCCACCAATGAGTATCAAAATTCTACTTTATAGTAAGTAGGAGATGAGCAAGAAATGCTTTTAAATTTAATGTGCTGCGTGCCGGTATCACGTTGCTGAGCCAGGCGCGTCGTGCAATCAAGGGCGGCAGATGATTATTACAATCGTATATGACAGTGGCTATGGACACACCGAACGCGTTGCTAAGTACGTAGCTCAAGGTGCGTCTGAGGTTGCAGGAACCGATGTAAAGGCTATTTGCGTCAATGAAGGATTCACGGATTGGGAGCGCCTTGAAAATAGCGATGCGATTATTTTCGGCTCGCCTACGTACAACGGTCTTATCAGCGCGAAGCTGAAGCAGTTTTTCGAAGACTCCACCAAGGCAGCCTGGACTCAGCAGAAGTGGCGCAACAAGATCGCAGCCGGCTTCACGAACTCCGGTGCCCAACACGGAGACAAACTGAACTCCCTTATGTCGATGGCCTTGTTCGCAGCACAGCACGGAATGATTTGGGTCGGGCTCGACTTGATGCCCGGCAACAGCAGTAGCACTGGATCAGCCACCGATCTGAACCGTCTAGGAAGTTGGCTAGGCGTGATGACACAAGCAAACACTGACGAGGCCCCAGAACTCTCGCCGCCAGACAGCGACCTGCGCACAGCCGAATACTTTGGGCATCGCGTGGCTCAAATTGCGGCTCGATTCTTACCAGTTTGACGCTCATACCATCAATTAAGGAGACATATCATGAAGCTGCTTTGCTTAGACATCCCTCAGCCTGGCGCCACCTTTGCTCAGTATGAGCCACACATGAAGGATGAAGTCCGTCATAGCTGGGAGCTTTACAAGGAAGGTGCGATCCGTGACATCTACTTCCGTCAAGACCGGCCAGGAGTTGCCATCATCGCCGAGTTTGAGTCTGTTGAGGCAGCCAGGAAGTCTCTTGCCGAGTTCCCTCTTACCTTGGCTGGTTTGATTGGTTGGGAAGTAATCCCATTGGGGCCATTTACAAACTGGGAATCGCTGTTTTCCTCCGAGAACGATTGAGTATCTCTCAACTGCGCTTGAAACCCTCTTCCACACAGATGGAGCACCAAGCGCTTTAACAGGATCATCAGCATGAAAGTATTGGGCTTCGCAGCGCACTCGGCAACGGCCTCACTCGAGCCGTTTTCATTTACAAGGCAAGACACACGAGATGACGATGTCGTCATCGACATATTGTATTGCGGCGTCTGCCACACAGACTTGCACCTTGCTCGTAACCATGGAGGCTATACAACGTATCCAATCGTCCCAGGACACGAGATCATCGGCAGAGTGCGGCAAGTTGGAGCACAGGTATCACGCTTCCAAGTGGGCCAGTTAGTCGGCGTAGGCTGCATGGTTGACTCTTGCCAGCAATGCCAGCCGTGTCAACACGGATGGGAACAGAACTGCCTGGAGGGATCGACCTTTACCTACAACAGTAAAGACAGACGCGACGGCAGTGTTACCTTTGGTGGTTATTCTCAATCCATCGTAGTCCGGGAAGCGTTCGTGCTATCCGTACCCGCCGGACTCGACCCTGCTGGTGCTGCCCCCTTATTGTGTGCGGGCGTCACTACATGGTCACCACTGCTGCACTGGAATGTTGGCGCCGGCAGCAAGGTCGCGGTTATTGGCCTTGGCGGGCTTGGTCACATGGCCTTGAAGCTGGCAAAGGCATTGGGTGCAGATGTCAGTCTGTTCACTCGAACTGAGGGCAAATCAGAGGATGCATTTCGATTGGGCGCCGATCATGTGGTGGTGTCGAGCGATCCAGAACAGATGAGCGCGGTGAAGGGCCAATTCGATGTGATTATCGATACCGTGCCCTACGATCACGACATCAATCCGTACCTATCCATCCTTGCCTTAGAAGGAGTATTGGTTCTTGTGGGCTACATGGGCCCACTGTCTACAGCGGTCAACGCGGGCATGCTGGTCAGCGGCCGCAAGGCTGTAACCGGCTCCTTTATCGGAGGGCTGAAAGAAACGCAGCAAATGCTGGATTTCTGCGGCGAGAAAGGGATCGTCTCTGACATCGAAATAATCCCGATTCAAAAGATAAATGAGGCCTACGATCGGATGTCGCGGAGCGCTGTAAAATACCGGTTCGTCATCGACATGGCATCCTTGAACATCTAACGCAGATGCTCCTGGGAAATGCCAAGCGCATCCCCAGGTAGCTAAGACACGGTGCGGCCGACAGCGGCCGCCTCGTCAGATTGAATCCAGGCGGAATGGCTTCGTTGCAAGCGCCACAACGTCCAGATCGATCAACTCTAGAGACTGGACGATACCTGCGACCTCCGCCTTGTAGTGTCTGAACGACTCCGTCTCAAGATGTGCCTTATACGCCTCATCATCGCGATAAATTTCGACAACGAAGAAGCTGCCTGGCACATCGCTTTGCTCCAATGCGTAAAAAGCCAGAACGCCAGGCTCTTGGGCTACCGACTCCTCCACAATACGCCTGGAGGCATCGTAAGCGCTCCATAAACCCCACCGACTTCAAGATGGGTAATGCGCCTAGCTAGGCGATGCCGGCGAGCAGTTCCACGGTAACAGCGCTTCGTAATCTTCAACCGAGGTCGCCATTGGCAGCCGTTCT
>NZ_NIXO01000038.1 GCF_002204795.1 Pseudomonas sp. K2I15 | reverse complement strand
GGATCAGTCAACATCTCTATTGACTGGCCCACCGCATTCGCGAGCAAGCCCGCTCCCACGTTGGGTCCGCGATGTTACTTAGCTATTCGGCAACAACCGGCAAGTAATGCTCTTGATATACCGAGTCTCGGCAATCGCCGGGTGTACCGGATGATCCGGGCCCTGGCCGCCGCGTTCCAGCATCTGGATATTGCGGTCCAGGTGACGGGCGCTGGTCAGCAGGATGTTTTGCAGGTCATCTTCCGGCAAATGCATCGAGCACGAAGCGCTGACCAGGATGCCGTCCTTGCTGAGCAGGCGCATGGCTTGCTCGTTCAGGCGGCGGTAGGCGCCTTCGCCGTTCTTCATGTCTTTCTTGCGCTTGATGAAGGCAGGCGGGTCGGCCACGATCACGTCGAAACGCTCTTCGCTGGCTTTCAGCTCTTTCAGGGCTTCGAACACGTCGCCTTCGATGCAGGTCATCTTCTCGGCGACGCCGTTCAGCGCCGCGTTGCGTTCCACGCCGTCGAGGGCGAAGGCGGAGGCGTCGACGCAGAACACTTCACTGGCGCCGAAGGCCGCGGCTTGTACGCCCCAGCCGCCGATGTAGCTGTACAGGTCAAGTACACGCTTGCCTTTGGCATACGGGGCCAGGCGGGCGCGGTTCATGCGGTGGTCGTAGAACCAGCCGGTTTTCTGGCCTTGGATGACCGGCGCTTCGAACTTCACGCCGTTTTCTTCCAGGGCAACCCACTCCGGCACCAGGCCGAACACGGTTTCGACGTAGCGGTTGAGGCCTTCGGCATCACGCGCGGCGGAGTCGTTCTTGAACAGGATGCCGCTTGGCTTGAGCACCTGGGTCAGTGCAGCGATCACGTCTTCCTTATGGGCTTCCATAGTCGCCGAAGCGATCTGCACCACCAGGATGTCGCCGAAACGGTCGACTACCAGGCCCGGCAACAGGTCGGAATCGCCGTACACCAGGCGGTAGAACGGCTTGTCGAACAGGCGGTCGCGCAGGGACAGGGCCACGTTGATGCGGTGCACCAGCAGCGATTTGTCCAGTGGCAGCTTGATGTCACGCGACAACAGGCGGGCGCAGATCAGGTTGTTCGGGCTCATGGCCACGATGCCGAGGGTCTTGCCGCCGGCTGCTTCCAGGATTGCCTGGTCGCCTGCCTGGAAGCCGTGAAGAGGTGTGGCGGCCACGTCGATTTCGTTGCTGTAGACCCACAGGTGGCCGTTGCGCAAACGACGATCGGCGTTAGCTTTGAGACGCAGGCTTGGCAGGGACATGACGTCGCTCCGGAAAAAAGAGCGGGAGTATACCGTGTTGTGTCGTACTTGGCGGCGCCGCCGGACATGTGGGAGCGGGCTTGCTCGCGAAAGCGGTATGTCAGTCGCCGGATGTATTGACTGACCCACTGCCTTCGCGAGCAAGCCCGCTCCCACATTTGATCCGGCTTCAGTTCGGGTTTTTGAGGTGTCAGCCGAGTCTTTATAAAGGTTAGAATCGCTGCCTAGTCCAGAGTGTGCCCCCTATGTCCCAAGAGCTATCCGCCGAACAGATCCAACAGAGCCTGCAAGGCATCAGCGTGCCGCCTCAACCGCAAATCATGGTGGATTTGCAGATGGAGCAGTACATGCCTGATCCGGACCTGGAAGTGATTGCCCGGCTGATCGCCCAGGACCCGGGCCTCTCCGGCTCGCTGCTGAAGATCGTCAACTCGCCGTATTACGGCCTGAGCAACAAGATTGTCTCGATCCAGCGCGCGGTGAACCTGTTGGGCAGCCGCTCGATCATCAACCTGATCAACGCCCAGTCGATCAAGGGCGAGATGAGCGACGACACCATCGTCACCCTCAACCGTTTCTGGGACACCGCCCAGGACGTGGCCATGACCTGCCTGGCCCTGGCCAAGCGCACCGGCAGCCAGGCGGTCGATGAAGCGTACGCATTGGGGCTGTTCCACGATTGTGGCGTGCCGTTGATGCTCAAGCGTTTCCCGAACTACATGAGTGTGCTGGAAGAGGCCTATGCCAGCGCAGGCCCCGAATGCCGCGTGGTCGACACCGAGAACCAGGCGTTCCACACCAACCATGCGGTGGTGGGTTACTACACCGCCAAGTCCTGGCGCCTGCCGGAGCATGTGACCGATGCCATCGCCAATCACCACAATGCCCTGGCGATTTTCAGCGATGAGTCCAACCACAAGCCGCAGCTGAAAAACCTGCTGGCGATCCTGAAAATGGCCGAGCACATTTGCGCGTCCTACCGCGTGCTGGGCAACCAGGTGGATGACCATGAGTGGAACGCCATCGGCCCGCTGGTGCTGGACCACATCGGCCTGTCGGACTACGACTTCGAGAGTTTGAAGTTGTCGATCCGCGAACTGGGCGCGCACTAACCCTTTATCCAAGAGGTAAACATGCCCGAGTTACCCGAAGTCGAAACCACCCGGCGCGGTATTGCGCCGCACCTGGAAGGCCAGCGGGTCAGCCGTGTGGTGGTGCGTGAGCGACGCCTGCGCTGGCCGATCCCGGAAGACCTGGATGTGCGGCTGTCCGGGCAGCGCATCGTGTTGGTGGAGCGGCGGGCCAAGTACCTGTTGATCAATGCCGAAGTCGGCACCTTGATCAGCCACTTGGGCATGTCGGGCAACCTGCGCCTGGTGGAAGCCGGCAGCCCGGCGGCCAAGCATGAGCACGTCGACATCGAATTGGAGTCGGGCCTGGCTCTGCGCTACACCGACCCGCGACGCTTTGGCGCGATGCTCTGGAGCCTCGACCCGCTGAACCATGAACTGCTGATTCGCCTGGGGCCGGAGCCGTTGACCGACCTGTTCGACGGCGAGCGGTTGTTTCAGCTGTCCCGTGGGCGGTCGATGGCGGTGAAGCCGTTCATCATGGACAACGCGGTGGTGGTGGGCGTGGGTAATATCTACGCGACGGAAGCGCTGTTTGCCGCCGGCATTGATCCGCGTCGGGAAGCCAAGGGCATTTCCCGTGGGCGTTACCTGAAGCTGGCGATCGAGATCAAACGCATCCTGGCGGCGGCGATCGAGCGCGGCGGCACCACACTGCGGGACTTTATCGGCGGCGACGGGCAGCCGGGGTATTTCCAGCAGGAATTGTTCGTCTATGGCCGTGGTGGCGAGGCGTGCAAGGTCTGTGGGACCGAGTTGCGCAGTGTGACGCTGGGGCAGCGGGCAAGCGTGTTTTGCCCGAAGTGTCAGAGCTGACAATTTGTGTTGCTGCTGATGGCCCCCTCGCGAGCAAGCCCGCTCCCACATTCGACTGAGTTCCACCTTTGAAATGCAATCGAATGTGGGAGCGGGCTTGCTCGCGAAGGGGCCCGATGACGCGCCACAGGCCTTAGGCCTTGCCAGTAATAATCCGGTACTTTTCCATCAACTGCTCTTCCGTCTCCGGATGAGCCTCGTCCAGTGGGATGCAATCCACCGGGCAGACCTGCTGGCACTGGGGTTCGTCGTAGTGGCCGACACACTGGGTGCACAGGTTGGGGTCGATCACGTAGATCTCTTCGCCCTGGGAAATAGCAGCGTTCGGGCACTCGGGTTCGCAGACGTCGCAGTTGATGCAATCGTCGGTGATGATCAGGGACATGGAAACTCCTGCCAGGGCTGTCAGCCAAGGCATCTGAAAACTAATGCGCGCAATTGTGCCGCATTGGCGCCCCTGTGGCGAGGGGGCTTGTTGTGGTGAGCGGGCTTGCCCCGCGCTGGGGCGCGCAGCGGCCCCAACCCAGGCGACGGGATTTTACCTGAAGCTATGCGGCGTCTTTATTGGGGCCGCTTCGCAGCCCAACGGGGGATAAGCCCCCTCGCCACAGACAAGCCCACAGGCCACAATTATTTCTTGAAGCGCAACGTCAGCGCATCCGCCACAGCAGGGTGCACAAACTTGGTGATGTCCCCGCCCAGCGCAGCGATTTCTCGCACCAGCGTTGAGGAAATGAACGAATAACGCTCCGACGGCGTAAGAAACAGGCTTTCCACGTCCGGCGCCAGTTGGCGGTTCATGTTGGCCAGCTGGAACTCGTATTCGAAGTCCGACACCGCTCGCAGGCCGCGCAGGAACACATTGGCGTTCTGTTCCTTGGCGAAGTGCGCCAGCAGCGTGGCAAAGCCGACCACTTCGACGTTGGGCAGATGCTTGGTGACCTCACGGGCCAGCTCCACGCGCTGTTCCAGGGGAAACAGCGGGTTTTTCTTGGGGCTGGCAGCGACCGCGATAATCACATGGTCGAACAAGCGCGAGGCGCGTTCGACCAGATCGCCATGGCCCTTGGTGATTGGGTCGAAGGTACCTGGGTACAACACTCGGTTCATCGCGTCGTCCTGGCGGAGTCCGTTGGGGAACCGGATGGTATCGCAGCATTACCGGTGGGCCAAGTCGACTTATTCAGAAGAAAGCACTATAGACACCGCGAATACCCCGGGTTTTCATGCCGTTTTCAGACGTTCGGCCAATGCTGTCGCCAGTTGCGCGGTCAATCCGTATACCGATAACTGCGGGTTTGCCCCAATGCTGGTGGGGAATAGTGAGCCATCGTGGATCGACAGATTGCGCAGTTGGTGATGGCGGCCAAGGCTGTCCGCCACGGCGTTTTTCGGCTCTTCGCCCATGGCGCAACCGCCCATCACATGCGCGCTGCCAAGCCGCGTGCGGTGCAATTCGAGGTTCAAACCGTCAATCATGCTGCGGGCTTCGGCCAGTGTGTTCACGTAGCGCGCATCCCCGTGCAGCGGCATCACCGACTTGGCGCCGCCGGCAAACTGAATCTCGGCCATGCTGTGAAACGCCCTGCGCAGGCCGTCCCAGGCGTAGGGCGAAACCTGATAATCGAGCACCGGCGTGCCATCGCCGCGCAATTCGACGCTGCCGCCCGGGCTGTCGGGGTGGAAGCCGTCACGCAACAGGGCAAGCATGGCGTGGGTCTTGGGCAGTTGGCCCATGTCCAGGGCGTTCTGCGTGCCGTAACCGCCGAGCAAGGTGCTGGCCAGGCCCGGATGCAACGGCGGCACTTCGAGTTTGTAGGACATTTTGCCGGTGGTGCCGTCCTGCCATTGGAAGTGATCGGAATAGATCGACTGCGGCGCCCCGTAGAACGGGTTAATCACCTCATCAAACAGCCCGGCGGAAAAATTCACCAGGTGCAGGAAGGTGCGTTTGCCCAGGCGTGAATGGGGATCGGGCGCATCCGAGCGCATCAGCAGCGCCGGGCTGTTGATGCCACCACCGGCCAACACGTAGTGTTTGGCTTTCACCGTGATTTTGCGACCGGTGGGTGCCACGCAGTATTGGTCCATGGCCACGCATTCGAGGCTGGTGATGGTGTCGCCGCTGAATTTCAGGCGTTCGGCGCGGGCCAGGTACAGCAGTTCGCCGCCTTTCTCCAGGGTGGACGGGATGGTCGTCACCAGCATCGATTGCTTGGCATTGACCGGGCAGCCCATGCCGCAATAGCCCAGGTTGAAACAGCCGCGCACGTTGCGCGGGATCACGTGCCAGCTGTAGCCGAGCTTTTCGCAGCCTTTGCGGATCACGTCATTGTTGGCATTCGGCGGCATGGCCCAGGGTGCGATGCCCAGGCGTTGTTCCATTTTTTCGAACCAGGGCGCCATCTCGGCGCTGCTGTGGCCCTTGACCGCGTACTCGCTTGCCCAGTGGGCGAGGGTCGGGTCCGGGGTGCGGAAGCTGGAGGTCCAGTTGATCAATGTGGTGCCGCCGACGGCGCGGCCCTGCAGGATGGTGATTGCGCCGTCCTTGCTCATGCGGCCGATGCCTTCCTGATACAGGCTGGCGTAGGCCTCGTCTTCCAGCAGCTTGAAGTCGTTGCTGGTTTTCAGCGGGCCTTCTTCGATCAGCAGCACCTTGTAGCCGGCGGCGCTGAGGATTTCGGCGGTGGTGCCGCCGCCTGCGCCGCTGCCGATGATCGCGACGTCGGCTTCCAGGGTCAGGTCCTGGTCGAGGGCGGCGCCATTGTGGGTTTTCCAGCCGCGGGCCATGCCATCGCGGAACAAATCAGGTACGGGCATCAGGGTCGTCTCTTGTTTTTATAGGGATGCGAATCAGATTTTTGGTGGGCCGGGGTAACCGCAATGCGCCCAGGACTCTGGGCGGAAATACCAGGCCATGATTACCAGCTTGAGCAATGAGCCCTGGCCCATGCGCAGCAGGTTCAGGTAGCTGTTTTCCCAGCGGTGCAGGAAGTTGCGTATTTGCTCGGCGCTGGCGTTTTCCCAACTGCCCCACACACCGGTCAGCGGCCCACGGGTAATGGCCATGCCCAATACGTCGAACAGTTGCTGGGTCAGCTTGAACATCTCGGGCGACAGGTGTTGCAGGCTGAAATCGAGTTTTTTCAGGGTGTCGTCGATTCCGGCTACGACTGCTTCGGCGCTGGCGGCGCCTTCCAGCAGCACCGGGATCACCGCCCGCAAAAACGGCAGGTCACTGCTGCGCAACATCGCAAAGCCGCTGGCCGGGGTGCTGCTGGAGCAACCGCTGAGGCTGGCGCCAAGTCCGGCGGTGGCCAGGAAGGCGCTGGCACACAGGCCGATTTTCAGTACGCCGCGCCGTGACAGCGCGGGTGATTCAGTCAGGCTAGGGTTCATTCTTATTGTTATCCCGGTGATGGGTTTGTTAGCGGACGAACAGCTTCTGGATCAACTTCTGGATGGATTTGCCGTAGGGCGGGTAAATCAGCTTGGCCGCGTTCAGGCGTTGCTTGATCAGCACACCCTTGGCCTTGCTGAAGGTCAGGAAACCTTCATGGCCGTGGTAGTGGCCCATGCCGGACGGGCCGATGCCACCGAAGGGCATGTCGTCCTGGGCTACGTGCAGCAGGGTGTCGTTCAGGCATACGCCGCCGGAATGGGTCTCGTGCAGTACGCGGTTCTGTTCGGCCTTGTTGTAGCCGAAGTAATACAGCGCCAGCGGGCGAGGGCGCTCATTGATGTAGGTGAAAGCTTGGTCGAGGCCGCGATACGGCACGATCGGCAGCACCGGGCCGAAGATTTCGTCCTGCATCACGGTCATTTCATCGCTGACATTCAGCAGCAGGCTGTGGGCCATGCGCCGTTCCTGGCCCTGGTCGTACAGCGGGATCAGGGTGGCGCCCTTGTCGGTGGCGTCTTTCACGTAGCCATTGAGCCGGGCCAGTTGTCGTTCGTTGATGATCGCGGTGTAGTCCGGGTTGTCGGCCAGGGTCGGATAAAACCCGCGAACTGCCTTGCTGTAGGCCTCGACGAAACCGTCTACACGGTCTTCCGGCACCAGCACGTAGTCTGGCGCCACGCAGGTTTGCCCGGCATTCAGTGCCTTGCCGAAGGCGATGCGTTCGGCGGCGTCTTTCAGCGGCACGTCGGCGGAAACAATCGCCGGTGATTTGCCGCCCAGTTCCAGGGTGACCGGCGTCAGGTGTTCGGCCGCCGCGCGCATCACGTGCTTGCCGATGCTGGTGGCGCCGGTGAACAACAGGTGGTCGAAGCGCAGCTTGGAGAACGCCATGCCCACTTCGGCTTCGCCGAGCACCACGCACACCAGGTCTTCAGGGAAGATCTTCGCCAGCAGCGCCTTGAGCAGTTGGCCGGTGGCGGGCGTGGATTCGCTGAGCTTGAGCATCACCCGGTTGCCGGCTGCCAACGCGCCCACCAGCGGACCAATGGCCAGGTACAACGGGTAGTTCCAGGGCACGATCACCCCGACCACGCCCAGCGGTTGATAGATGACCTTGGCCGACGCGGGCTGGAAGGCGATGCCCACAGCTCGACGGGAAGGTTTCATCCAGCCCTTGAGGTGTTTGCTGGCGTAGTGAATGCCATGCAGGCTGGGCATCAATTCGGCGAACAGGGTTTCGTCGGCGCTGCGGTGGCTGAAATCACTGCTGATGGCGTTGATCAGCGCCTGGCGCTCGTCGCTCAGCAGGTCGCGCAAGGCCTTGAGCCATTGCTGGCGCTGGGCGGCCGGCGGCATCGGGTTGGCCGCGTAGGCCCGGCGTTGAGCGTCGAACAGGGCCTGGAGCTGGTCCAGCGCCTGGGAATCTTGCAGGTAGGCAACGTTGGCAGACATGGCGAAGTTCCCGATTGTTATTGGAATGCTTCATTTTTTAGAGTCATTGCTCTAAATTGTCAAATAACATTGCACGAACGTGCCGATTTATCCGGACAAGGATAGTCCGTAAGATGCCGCCATCACGGGTCTAGAAGTTGATTTCCCATGGCACCACGAGTAAAGACCAGCGAGCGCATTGTGCAAACCAGCCTGGAGCTGTTTAACCAGCAGGGCGAGCGCAGTGTCAGCACCAACCATATCGCTGCCCATATGGAAATTTCCCCGGGCAACCTGTACTACCACTTCCCCAACAAGCAGGCGATCATCGCCGTGCTGTTTCGTGAGTACGAAGCGTTGGTGGACAGCTTCCTGCGCCCGCCCCAGGGCCGCGCGGTGACCGTGGAAGACAAACGCTTCTACCTGCAGGCTGTACTCGCCGGCATGTGGCGCTACCGCTTTTTGCACCGTGACCTCGAACACCTGCTGGAGAGCGACCCGGAGCTGGCCACTGGCTACCGGCGTTTTTCCCAGCGCTGCCTGATCCAGGGCGCTGCCATCTACCAGGGTTTTGTCGACGCCGGCATCCTGAACATGGACCCGGTACAAACCGAAGCCCTGACCCTCAACGCCTGGATCATCCTCACCTCGTGGGTGCGTTTCCTGTGCACCACCAATGAAAAGTCCACGCACCTGAGCGCCGAGGCGATCAAGCGCGGTGTGTACCAGGTGCTGGTGCTGGAAGCCGGGTTTATCACCCCCAAGGCCAAGGACGCGGTGGATGCGCTGTTCAAAGAGTTTTACGTGCCGTTGAACCAGGCGCTGGAAGAAGTGAAGTAGGATATTTCCCGAACCCGAACGTAGCCACAGGAGTCAGTCATGCCGCTTGCCCAACTGATCAGCCCCCAGCAACTGGCCGAGCGCCAGAAGGCCGGCGGGCTGGTGATCCTTGATTGCCGCTTTGCCCTGGAAGACCCGGATTACGGCCTGTGCAGCTACGCCGAAGGGCATATCGAAGGGTCGCAGTATGCGGATTTGGAACGTCACCTCAGCGGGCCGGTGACCAAGGGCGTGACCGGTCGCCATCCCCTGCCGGCGGCGGATGCGTTTATCCAGCAACTGCGGGCCTGGGGCGTCAACTCGGACAGCGACATCGTGCTGTATGACGACGGCCCCGGTGCCTACGCCGCCCGCGCCTGGTGGTTACTGGCCTGGTTGGGCAAGCGCGACGGTGTTTTCATCCTCGATGGCGGCCTGAAAGCCTGGCATTCGGCGGGGTTCCCTCTGAGCTTGGATGGCCCGGTGGTTGAGCCTGGTACCTTCAACGGTACGCCGGACAACCACCTGCAACTGGACGCCGAGCACCTGCAAAAACGCCTTGGCCAGCCAGGCCTGACCCTGATCGACGCCCGCGCCCAGCCGCGCTTTCGTGGTGACGTGGAGCCGATTGACCCGGTCGCCGGGCACATCCCGGGCGCGCAGTGTGCGGCGTTCAATGAAAACCTGGGCAGCGACGGTCGTTTCCTGCCGGCGGACCAACTCAAGCAACGCTTCGCCGCCAAGCTGCAAGACCGCTCGCCGGATGATCTGGTGGCCTACTGCGGCTCGGGCGTGACGGCCTGCCACAACCTGTTCGCCCTGTGCCTGGCGGGTTACCCGTTGGGCAAGTTGTACGCGGGGTCGTGGAGCGAGTGGATCACTGATCCAGCGCGGGAAGTTGCAACAGGCGACTGAGGTCTACCTGATTCAACCCAATCAGAACTGTGGGAGCGGGCTTGCTCGCGAAGGCGATGTGTCAGTCACCAAATAGGTCGACGGGTATACCGCTTTCGCGAGCAAGCCCGCTCCCACATTTTTACCCGCGTTGTGCCAGCAGCCACTCTGGGATTCGCCGTTCCAGGTAGTAGGTTGGCTGTTTCAGAGAACCATCCACAAACCCGACATGCCCGCCCTTGGCCAGCAATTCGAATTCGGTGCAATCCGACAGTTCGCTGGCCTCGGGCAGGCTGTGGGCGAACACGAACGGATCGTCTGCCGCCTGGATGATCAGGGTGGGTGTGCGAATCGCGCCCAGGTAATAGCGGCTGGAGGCCTGGTGGTAATAGTCCTCGGCACTTAGGAAACCGTGCAGCGGCGCGGTGACGCGGCCGTCAAAGTCCCAGAACGTGCGTATCTTCTCCAGCGAGCCCAGGTCGGCCAGGGTTTTCAGGCCCGCCTCGTGGCCATCCTTTAGAAACCGGCTTTGTTTGACGCGGATGTAGGCCAGCATTTCGCGCATGAAATGCTTCTGGTAAACCCGTGAAAAGCCCAGGCCGATGCGATCGGCGCACTGGTCCAGGCGAAACGGCACCGATACGGCTGCCGCGCCTTGCAGGCCGGAGGCTTCGCCGGTTTCACCCAAATGCTTTAGCAGCACATTGCCGCCCAACGAATAACCCACCGCATACAGCGGCGCCAACGGGCGCTTGGCCCGCAGGTGAGCGATGGTTTCGGCCAGGTCTTCACTGGCGCCGGAGTGGTAGCTGCGGGCTAGCAGGTTGGGTTCGCCGGAGCAGCCGCGCCAGTTCAGCGCGACGCTGGCCCAGCCTTGAGCCGCCAAGGCTTTTTGCAGGCCGGCGACGTAAGGTGAGTTGGACGAGCCGGTCAGGCCGTGCAGCACCAGTACCAGCGGCGTTTGCGCGTCATGGGGGCCATGCCAGTCAAGGTCGAGAAAGTCGCCGTCTGCCAGCCACAGCCGTTCGCGCTGGCGTTCGATGTGGGTGGTTTTGCGCCACAGCGGTCCCCACAGCGTTTGCAGGTGCGGGTTGCCGAGGCCGAAGGCGGGGGTGAAGCGGTCGGGCGTTTTTGACACGATGGTTCTCGCGGCGGATGGCAGGGCGGATGAGCAACCTGTGGCGAGGGAGCTTGCTGTGGCGAGGGAGCTTGCTCCCGCTGGGCCGCGAAGCGGCCCTAAACGCTAACCCCTCAATCTCTCAGGAAACACCATCGCCTGCTTTGGGGCTGCTGCGCAGCCCAGCGGGAGCAAGCTCCCTCGCCACAACAAGCTCCCTCGCCACATTGGGCTGCGCAAGTTCAGGTGTTTAGGCGGCGCCCGACGTCGTACGTTGCCACAACGCGTAATACACCCGTCCGGATTTCTGCTCCCGGTGCAGGCGCCAGGTGCCCGGCAGGCCGAGTGTAGAAGGTGCCGTCTCGCTTTCGGTATAGATCCAGGCATCCGGTGCCAACCACTGGCGCTCTTCCAGCAACGCACACACAGTCGGCAACAGGTTCTGGTTAAACGGCGGGTCCAGGAACACCACGTCAAACTCACGCGCTTCCTGGGTTTCCAGGTAGCGCAGCGCGTCAGCGGTCTGCACTTGCCCAGTGGTGCAACGCAGGGTGCTCAAGTGTTCCTTGAGGCTGGCAACCGCCACATTGCTGGCATCCAGCGCCTGGCCCAAGGCGGCGCCACGGGACAGGGATTCCAGGAACAACGCGCCGCTACCCGCGAACGGGTCCAGCACCTTGGCTCCGGCAATGTACGGCGCGAGCCAGTTGAACAGGGTTTCACGCACGCGGTCTGGCGTCGGGCGCAGGCCCACGACGTCGGGGAAGCTCAGCTTACGGCTGCCCCACTCTCCGCCGATGATGCGCAGTTGGCCCACACCGTTGTGAACGTTGTGGACAGGTTTTTTTGGACGGGATGGACGGGCCATTAATGCTCCGGAACCCCGAGCGGTTGCTCGGCGGGTTTATCTGTGGGGGGCGGTAGTGGCTTTTGCGCAATCGTCGGGCCGGCAGTCACGATGACCAGCTTGTCGGCACTCAAATGTTTGTTCAAAGCAGCTTTGACCTGATCTACGGTCAGCGCCTGGGATTGTTTCATGAAATCTTCAAGGTAGCTCAGCGGCAGGTTATAGAAACCCATGGCGCCCAATTGCCCGACGATATCGGCGTTGCTGGCGGTGGACAGCGGGAAGCTGCCGGCCAGTTCGCGCTTGGCGTCTTCGAGTTCTTTTTGCGTCGGGCCGGTCTTGAGGTAGTCGGCTAGCACGTCCTGCACCAACCTCAACGTACCGGCGCTCATTTCGGCGCGGGTTTGCAGGTTGATCATGAACGGGCCGCGCACCTGCATCGGTGAGAAACCGGAGTATACGCCGTAGGTCAGGCCGCGTTTCTCGCGGACTTCGCTCATCAAACGGGTGCCGAAGCCTCCGCCGCCGAGGATCTGGTTGCCCAGGGACAGCGCGGCGTAATCCGGATCGGCACGGTCGATGCCCAGTTGCGCCAGCAGCAGGGTTGTCTGCTTGGACGGGAACTCGATATGCGTAGTGCCAGCCTTCGGCTCAACCGGTTGGGCGATCTTCGCCAGCGCCGGGCCCTTAGGCAGTGAAGCGGAAACCTTCGCGGTCATGGCTTCGGCTTCGGCGCGGGTCAGGTCGCCGACTACAGAAATTACCGCGTTGCCGGCGGCGTAGGCCTTGGCGTGGAAGTCTTTCAATTGCGCGAGGGTCACCTTCGGCACGCTCTCGGCGTTGCCTTCGCTCGGGTGGGCGTAAGGGTGGTCACCGTACAGATGCTTGAACAGCTCGATGCTCGCCAGTTTGCCGGGGTTCTGTTTCTGGTACTCGAAGCCGGCCAGCAGCTGGTTCTTGATCCGCGCCAGGGAGTCGGCGGGGAAGGTCGGTTTGCCGATCACGTCGTCAAACAGCGCCAGGGCCGCATCACGCTTGTCGCTGGCACTCAGGCTGCGCAGGGAAACCAGCGCCATGTCGCGGTAAGCGCCATTGCTGAAATCAGCCCCCAGGCCGTCGAAACCGGCGGCAATCTGGCTGACATCCTTGCCCGGCACGCCTTCGTTGAGCATCGCATTGGTCAACAGCGCCAGGCCTGGGGTGTTGCCGTCCTGGCTGCTGCCGGCGGCGAACAGGATGCGCATGTCAAACATCGGCAGTTCATGGGCTTCGACGAACAGCACCTTGGCGCCTTCAGCGGTGGTCCAGGTTTGCACGTCGAGCTTGCGGTTGGTCGGCGCCTTGCCGTCCAGCTCGGCCAAAGATTGCAGCTTGTTGGCGGACTTGGCCTGCTCCAGCGCCTGGCTGGCGACGGATTCGCTCGGGCGCAGGAAATACACCACGCATGCGGCGGCCAACGTGACCACGATCAGGCCGGGCAGCACCAGGCGGTTGTTTTTGCGTTCACTCATGAGCGGTCTCCTCAGGCAAAACATGGGCGACGCTGAGACGTTCGCGGGTGAAATAGGTGCGTGCAGCTTTCTGGATGTCTTCGGCGGTGACGCTTTGCAGCTCGGCAAGCTCGGTGTCCATGAGTTTCCAGGACAGGCCGACCGTCTCCAGGGAGCCGATGGCGGTGGCCTGGCTGGTGATCGAGTCGCGCTGGTAAACCACGCCGGCGATGACCTGGGCGCGAATCCGCTCCAGTTCGTCAGCGCTCGGTGGCTTGGCCTTCAGCTCGTCCAGCAGGCGCCACAGGCCGGCTTCAGCCTGGGCAACGGTTTTTTTCTTCTGCAGGTTCGGTGTGGCGGTCAGGGTGAACAGGCTGTCACCGCGGGTGTAGGCGTCGTAGCTCGACGAGCCGCCGGACACCAGTTCTTCACCGCGCTCCAGTTGCGTCGAAATGCGCGCGCTGTAGCCACCATCCAGCAGGGCCGAGATCAGGCGCAGGGCGTTGACCGAGCGTTTGTCTTCAGCGGTGGCGAGGCTAGGCACGTTGAAACCAAGGATTACGCTCGGCAGTTTGGTCTGTACGCGCAGGGTCAGCAGGCGTTCGCCGGGCTCGGCCAGTTCCAGCGGGATTTTTGCCGGTGGCACGTCGCGCTTGGGGATCGGGCCGAAGTAACGCTGGGCCAGGGTTTTGACTTCGTCCGGGGTCACGTCGCCCACCACTACCAGCGTGGCGTTGTTCGGCACGTACCAGGATTGGTACCAGTGGCGCAGCTCTTCGACCTTCATGCGTTCAAGGTCGGCCATCCAGCCGATGGTCGGCGTGTGGTACCCGCTGGCCGGGTACGCCATGGCCTTGAAGCGCTCGTAGGCCTTGGACATCGGGTTGTCGTCGGTGCGCATGCGGCGCTCTTCCTTGATCACCTCGATCTCGCGGCTGAACTCGTCGGCCGGCAAGCGCAGGCTGGCCATGCGGTCGGCTTCCAGCTCAAAGGCAACGCCCAGGCGGTCGCGGGCCAGCACTTGGTAGTACGCGGTGTAGTCATCACTGGTGAAAGCGTTTTCTTCGGCGCCCAGGTCACGCAGGATCAACGAGGCTTCGCCTGGGCCGACCTTGGCGCTGCCCTTGAACATCATGTGTTCCAGGGCGTGGGACAAACCGGTCTGGCCCGGGGTTTCGTAGCTCGAGCCAACCTTGTACCAGACCTGGGAAACCACCACCGGGGCGCGATGGTCTTCGCGCACGACGACCTTGAGGCCGTTGTCCAGGGTGAATTCGTGGGTGGGTTGTGGGTCGGCAGCCAAAGCTGAAAGGGGCAGACAAACTGTGCTGAGCAGCAGGCCTGCGGCGCGGCGGGCTAGAGCATTCATTCGTTTTTAAACCTGTTGAGCTGCCCGCTTGGTCTTAGCGTCGGCGGGCGAGGAGGTGCTAGGATACTGATCCGACCTAGGGACGGCCACTACGGCTGTCTTGTTGAGGCCCTATTTAGGCCTTACAAAATGTTGCGCATGAACGAGCTGGCTAAAAAACAGTCTGTTACGCATCGAATTTTATTTACCGACGCGCCCCTTGGCGCGTCGCTACCTTGAGATAGCCGTCTCCATGTTTGGTTCCAACGACGACAAGAAGACCCCAGCTGCGGCTGGCGAGAAAAAAGGCCTGTTCGGATGGCTGCGCAAAAAGCCGCAGGAAACCGTCGTCGAACAGCCGCAGGTTCAAGCAGAACCGATCCCTGAATCCATAGTAGAAGCCGAACCGGTTGCCGAAACGCCGGCCCCGGTGGTGTTGCCGATGGCGGAGCCGGTGTTGCAGCCGGTGGTTGAGCCAGAGCCTGCGCCCGAGCCCGAGCCGTGGCTGGTGTTGCCGGTGGCGGAAGAGCCTGTGGCATTGGTTGAAGACGAGCAAGCCGAGCACGTGACGCCGCCGATTCCGGCCGTCGTGGAACCGGTGGCCGTTGTGGTTGAAGCGCCGCCGGTGGTTGAAGTGCCTGCGCCGGTTGTCGCCGAGCCTGTGCCGGTCGTCGTCGCCGCGCCAGCGATCATCGAAGAACCTGCCGCCCCCACCGAAACCAGCAAGACCGGCTTCTTTGCCCGCCTCAAGCAAGGCCTGAGCAAGACCAGCGCCAGCATCGGCGAAGGCATGGCCAGCCTGTTCCTCGGCAAAAAGACCATCGATGACGAATTGCTGGAAGACATCGAAACCCGTCTGCTGACTGCCGACGTGGGCGTCGAAGCCACCGCCGTGATCATCCAGAGTCTTACCCATAAGGTCGCGCGCAAGCAGCTGACTGACGCCGATGCGCTCTACAAGTCGCTGCAGGCCGAGTTGGCCAATATGCTCAAGCCGGTGGAAGAGCCGCTGGTGATCAATACGCAGAACAAGCCGTTTGTCATTTTGGTGGTCGGCGTCAACGGCGCCGGCAAAACCACCACCATCGGCAAGCTGGCCAAAAAGCTGCAACTGGAAGGCAAGAAAGTCATGCTTGCCGCCGGTGACACCTTCCGTGCCGCAGCCGTGGAGCAATTGCAGGTCTGGGGCGAGCGCAACAAGATCCCGGTGATCGCCCAGCACACCGGCGCCGATTCGGCTTCGGTGATCTTCGATGCGGTGCAGGCTGCCAAGGCGCGCAACATTGATGTGCTGATCGCCGATACCGCCGGTCGCCTGCACACCAAAGACAACCTGATGGAAGAGCTGAAGAAAGTCCGCCGCGTGATCGGCAAGCTCGACGCCGACGCGCCCCACGAGGTGTTGCTGGTGCTGGACGCCGGTACTGGCCAGAACGCCATCAGCCAGGCCAAACAATTCCACCAGACGGTCCAACTGACCGGCCTGGCATTGACTAAGCTCGACGGCACGGCCAAGGGCGGCGTGATCTTCGCCCTGGCCAAGCAGTTCGGGTTGCCGATTCGTTATATCGGCGTCGGTGAAGGCATCGACGACCTGCGCACTTTTGAAGCCGAACCCTTTGTACAGGCGTTGTTTGCCGAGCGGGAGCGTTCATGATTCGTTTCGAACAGGTCGGTAAACGCTACGCCAACGGGCATGTCGGCTTGCACGAGCTGAGTTTCCGGGTGCGTCGCGGCGAATTCTTGTTTGTGACCGGCCATTCGGGTGCCGGTAAAAGTACCTTGTTGCGCCTGCTGCTGGCCATGGAACGTCCAACCACCGGCAAACTGCTGCTGGCGGGCCAGGACCTGGCCACCATCAGCAACGCGCAGATTCCGTTTTTGCGCCGGCAGATCGGCGTGGTGTTCCAGAATCACCAGTTGCTGTTTGATCGCACGGTGTTCAACAACATCGCCTTGCCGTTGCAGATTCTCGGGCTGTCCAAGGCCGAAATCGTCAAGCGTGTGGATTCGGCCCTGGAGCGCGTGGCGCTCTCGGACAAGACCGACCTGTACCCGGGCGACCTGTCCACCGGCCAGCAACAGCGCGTCGGCATCGCCCGCGCTATCGTGCACCGCCCGGCCTTGCTGCTGGCGGACGAACCCACCGGTAACCTCGACCCGCGCCTGGCCGCAGAAATCATGGGTGTGTTCGAAGACATCAACCGCTTGGGCACCAGCGTGCTGATCGCCAGTCACGACCTGGCACTGATCGCCCGCATGCGCCACCGCATGCTCACCCTGCAACGCGGCCGCCTGATCGGTGACGGGGAGGCTGGGGTATGAGTGCTACACGCAGCCCGAAGGTTTCCGAGCGCGTCGCGCCAAAACCGGCTGATCCGCAACCACAGAAGAAAAAACGCGACGAAGACGACGGCCCGGATTTCGGCACCCTGGTGCATGCCTGGATCGAAAGCCACCGTGCGAGCCTGGTGGACAGCCTGCGCCGCCTGGGCAAGCAGCCAATCGGCAGCTTCTTCACCTGCTTGGTAATGGCTGTGGCCTTGAGCCTGCCGATGGGCTTGTCGCTGCTGCTTAATAATGTCGAGCGCCTTGGCGGCTCGTGGCAGCGGGCGGCGCAGATTTCGCTGTACCTGGACCTGGATGCCAGCGCCAAAGACGGCGAAGCCCTGCGCGACGAGATCAAAGGCCTCCCGGGTGTGGCCGAGGCTGAGTACATCAGCCGCGATCAAGCCCTGGAAGAGTTCCAGCAACAATCCGGCCTGGGCGAGGCGCTCAAGGAATTGCCGCAAAACCCGCTGCCGGGCGTAGTGCTGGTAACACCAAATGAAGTCGACAAGACGACCCTGGAAGCCCTGCGACAAAAACTTGCAGAGCTGCCGAAGGTCCAGCAGGCACAACTTGACCTGGTCTGGGTAGAGCGTTTGGCGGCGATTCTCAAGCTGGGCGACCGGTTTGTGTTCGGCCTGACGGTGTTGCTGGTTTCTGCATTACTTTTGGTGATAGGCAATACCATTCGTCTTCATATTGAAAACCGCCGCACCGAGATAGAAGTGATTAAACTCGTCGGCGGCACAGACAGCTATGTGCGTCGTCCATTTCTGTACATGGGCGCGCTTTATGGCTTCGGTGCGGGGATTCTGTCCTGGGGCGTGCTGGCTTTTGGCCTGAACTGGCTGAACGACGCGGTTGTGGGGCTCGCCGGCTTGTACGGCAGTGATTTTGCCCTGGCTGGCGTACCGGCAGCCGATGGTCTGTCATTGTTGCTTGGGGCAGTGCTCTTGGGGTATATCGGTGCTTGGATTGCGGTCGCACGGCATTTACGTGAGCTGGCGCCCAAGTAGTTAATGTCACGGTAATGTGGTTTCGTTTGTATTGACCGTATCAGTGGTTTAGGGAACTTGTCCTACGGTTCCCGGTCAATTTTCGCAGTGCTGAACTGCACGAGTTATGTGAGTCGGAGGTTTTTTCGTATGACCACTTCTTTGCAACCTGCTTATGCCTTGGTCCCGGGTGCGAACCTGGAGGCCTATGTGCACACGGTCAACAGCATTCCATTGCTGACGCCCGAGCAGGAGCGTGAACTGGCCGAGAGTCTCTACTATGAGCAGGATTTGGGGGCGGCTCGGCAGATGGTGCTCGCCCACCTGCGTTTTGTCGTACATATCGCCCGTAGCTATTCCGGCTACGGCTTGGCCCAGGCTGACCTGATTCAGGAAGGCAACGTTGGCCTGATGAAAGCGGTAAAGCGCTTCAACCCGGAAATGGGTGTGCGCCTGGTGTCGTTTGCTGTGCACTGGATCAAGGCGGAAATTCACGAATTCATCCTGCGCAACTGGCGCATCGTGAAGGTCGCGACCACCAAGGCCCAGCGTAAGCTGTTCTTCAACCTGCGCAGCCAGAAGAAACGCCTGGCGTGGCTGAACAACGAAGAAGTGCATCGCGTGGCCGAAAGCCTTGGCGTTGAGCCACGTGAAGTGCGCGAGATGGAAAGCCGCCTGACCGGCCATGACATGGCCTTCGACCCGGCCGCCGAAGCGGACGACGACAGTGCTTTCCAATCGCCGGCCAACTACCTGGAAGACCACCGGTACGACCCGGCGCGTCAACTGGAAGATGCCGACTGGAGCGACAACTCCAACCACAACCTGCACGAAGCGCTGGAAGTGCTGGACGACCGTAGCCGTGACATCCTCTACCAACGTTGGTTGGCAGAAGAAAAAGCCACGCTGCACGACCTGGCGCAGAAGTACAACGTGTCGGCTGAGCGGATTCGTCAGCTTGAGAAGAGTGCGATGAACAAGCTGAAACTGTCGATCGCCGCCTGACACAGGTAGCCAAGACAGCACGATCGAAATGTGGGAGCGGGCTTGCTCGCGAAGGCGGTATGTCAGTCATATATCAGGTGACTGATCCACCGCTTTCGCGAGCAAGCCCGCTCCCACATTTGTTTTGTGTGGTGTCAGTCAGCCCAAGGCGCCTTGCGCGAGTTGTTCAGCTCGTTCAGGTAACTGTCGCCACCCAGCTGACTCATCTGCTGCCGAATCCACGCGGCCCGTCGCGCCACATATGACGTTGGATGGCTGGCACTCCACACCCGCGGGTTAGGCAGCACAGCCGCCAGGTAGCTTGCCTGCTGGCGGGTCAGCGCCTTGGCACTCACCCCAAAGTGATGCCGCGCCGCCGCTTCTGCGCCAAACACGCCTTCATCCCACTCCACGCTATTGAGGTACACCTCAAGAATCCGCTGCTTGGGCCAGAAAATCTCGATCAGCCCGGTAAACCAGGCTTCCAGCCCCTTGCGCAAATAGCTGCGGCCGGTCCACAAAAACAGGTTCTTCGACACCTGCTGGCTCAAGGTGCTGGCGCCGCGAATCGAACCGCCGCGCTCGTTATGCAGCAACGCCGCCTGGATCGCGCCGAAATCAAAACCCCAATGCTGCGGGAAGCGCTGATCTTCGCCCGCCATCACCGCCACTTTAAGTTCGTCGGAAATCTGATCCCACGGCACCCACGTGCGCTGCACGTCAATCGGCTCGCCGTCGACCCAGGATTCGACCTTGCGCTCAACCATCAGTGCAGTGCCCGGAGGCGGCACGACACGAAACAGCAGCACCAGCAACACACTGCCGATGGCAAACCACTTGAGGACTTTGAGAAAACGCTTGAAGAGGAGACGCAGCATAGAGATGGCTTGGCCGAACCCGTTGAGCGGGCCATTATACAGACCCTGCCCACTGAGTCTGACTGGAGTTCCTCATGTTGCGTGGCTTTCTGATGCTGGCTGCCTTTTTCGGTTTCACTGGCGTGGCCCTTGGCGCGTTTGCCGCCCACGGCCTGAAAAACCGCCTGAGCGCCGACTACCTGGCGATTTTCCACACCGGCGTGACCTACCAACTGGTGCACACCTTGGCGCTGTTCGGCGTGGCGCTGCTGGCTGCGCACATTCCGGGCCGGCTGGTGACGTGGGCAGGCGTGTCCTTTGCTGTCGGCATCCTACTGTTCTCCGGCAGCCTGTATGTGCTGACCATGACCGGCATCAGCAAGCTCGGCATCATCACCCCGTTCGGTGGGCTGGCGTTCTTGATTGGCTGGTTCTTCCTGGGTCTCGCTGCGTGGCGCCTGCAAGCCGCCTGAAGCTTGCGCCAGGTTGCTGACCGGAGGGCTTGGGTCATCACCGCCGATCACGCTAGAATGCTGGCCCCTAAAAACGATGGCGGCCCGTGGCATGCGCATTCAGTTGAACGGCGAATCCTTAGAACTGCCCGACGGTGAAACCGTTGCGGCCCTGCTGACTCGTCTGGACCTCACCGGACGCCGCGTCGCAGTGGAGCTCAACCTGGATATCGTCCCGCGTAGCCAGCACGCCGAAACTGCGCTCACCGAAGGTGACCAGGTCGAAGTGGTCCACGCCATCGGCGGCGGCTAGTCGCCTGCCGCTCAAGGGCGCCAACCCGCATTCTGCAGAACCTCACCCAAACTCGAGGATTTCCCATGAGCATCGTTCGTAGCGACAAGCCCTTCGTCCTGGCCGGTCGTACCTACCAGTCGCGTTTGCTGGTCGGCACCGGCAAGTACCGCGACATGGAAGAAACCCGCCTGGCCATCGAAGCCTCGGGCGCCGAGATCGTCACCTTCGCCGTGCGCCGCACCAACCTCGGCCAGATCGAAGGCGAGCCGAACCTGCTCGAAGTGCTGTCGCCGGATCGCTACACCTTCTTGCCGAACACTGCCGGTTGCTACGACGCCATCGAAGCCGTGCGCACCTGCCGCCTGGCCCGTGAGCTGCTCGACGGCCACAACCTGGTGAAGCTGGAAGTACTGGCCGACCAGAAAACCCTGTTCCCCAACGTGATCGAAACCCTCAAGGCCGCCGAAACCCTGGTCAAGGAAGGCTTCGACGTGATGGTCTACACCAGCGATGACCCGATCATCGCGCGCCAACTGGCAGAAATCGGCTGTATCGCCGTGATGCCGCTGGCCGGTCTGATCGGTTCCGGGCTGGGCATCTGCAACCCGTACAACCTGCAGATCATCCTCGAAGAAGCCAAGATCCCCGTGCTGGTGGATGCGGGCGTGGGCACTGCCTCCGACGCCACCATCGCCATGGAGCTGGGTTGCGATGCGGTGCTGATGAACTCGGCCATCGCCCATGCGCAGCAGCCGATCATGATGGCTGAAGCCATGCAACACGCCATTGTCGCGGGCCGCCTGGCGTACCTTGCCGGGCGCATGCCGAAAAAACTTTACGCCAGCGCCTCCTCGCCGCTGGGTGGTCTGATCAAGTAAGAGCCATTGATGACTGAATCAAACGAAACGCCGAACACCGTGGAAGAAGGCGACGAGTCCAAGCACCGCCGCATCAAGAGTTTTGTGATGCGCGCCGGTCGTATGACCGAAGGCCAGCAAAAGGGCCTGGAGCAGGGCACGCCGCTGTTCGTGTTGCCGCTGGCGGATGCACCGGTGGATTACGACCAGGTATTCGGCCGTTCGGCGCCACGCTCCCTGGAGATCGGCTTCGGCATGGGCCATTCCCTGCTGGAAATGGCCGCGGCTTCTCCGGAACAGGATTTTATCGGGGTTGAAGTACACCGTCCGGGTGTCGGCGCGCTGCTCAATGGCGTGCTGACCCAAGGGCTGACCAACCTGCGGGTCTACGACTGTGATGCGATTGAAGTGCTCAACCGCTGCATCGCCGACAACAGCCTCGACCGCCTGATGCTGTTCTTCCCGGACCCATGGCACAAGAGCCGCCACCACAAGCGCCGCATCGTCCAGGCGTCCTTCGCGGAACTGGTGCGCAGCAAGCTGAAAGTGGGCGGCATCCTGCACATGGCCACCGACTGGGAACCGTATGCCGAATACATGCTGGAAGTGATGGACGTAGCCCCTGGCTACCGCAACCTGGCCGAAGACGGCAAATGCGTCCCGCGCCCGGCCGAGCGGCCAATCACCAAGTTCGAACGTCGCGGCGAGCGACTCGGGCATGGGGTTTGGGATTTGAAGTTCGAGAAAGTGGACTGATAAGCCCCAGGCTTGGAATGCGGTAAAAAATGTGTGCGGGCTTGCTCGCGAATGCGGAGTGTCAGTCACCGGAAACATCGACTGATTCACCGCTTTCGCGAGCAAGCCCGCTCCCACATTTGTTTTGTGCTGTGCCTAAGGTCAGCGGCGATCCGCCACAACCCCGATCAACACCAGCACCACCAACAACACCGGCGCCAGGCTGTAGTTATTGAACTGGCTCAGCCCGCGCACAATCCACGGCGTGGCATAGATCAGCGCAGCACCGCTGCCGATCATGCACACCAGCGCCATCAGCGGTACGCGCAGCGCACCTGCGATGCTGCCCAGCCGTGCTTCTACCCAACCCTTGATGTCGGCGCCAAACAGCACCAGCAGGCAGCCTACCAGCGCCAGGGAGATTTCCGACAGGTTGCTACGGCTCCAGCGGGACACGGTGGCGAGTAGATCGAGTACCAAATCCATTCGATTTCCTTAAGAGCAATCAGCTCAAAAACTTCTGCAGCAGGTCATTGAGAAAGAGTTGCCCGCGGTCGGTGGCCGCCAGGCGTGACGGTTCGACCTGCATTAAGCCACTTTGTTCTGCATCCGTGCGGGCTTCATCGAGGCTGGACAGCTCAAGGCCGGTGCGCTCGGCGTACAGCCTGGCTTCCACACCATCGGTGAGGCGCAGGGCGTTCATCAGGAACTCGAACGGTAACTCTTCGTTGGTCAGTTCTTTGGACCCTGCCTGGTAGTTTTTCGCCGGGTTGAGGTAGTCCTTCGGCGCTCGGGTTTTCCAGGTGCGCACGATGCGCCCGTCCGGGTGGCTGAGCTTGCCGTGGGCGCCGGCACCGATGCCGATAAAGTCGCCAAAGCTCCAGTAGTTCAGGTTATGCCGCGCCGGCCTACCCGGTTGGGCGTAGGCCGAGACTTCGTACTGGGCGTAACCGTGTTCGGCGAGCAATGCCTGGCCTGCTTCCTGGATGTCCCACAGGGTGTCGTCTTCCGGCAGCACAGGCGGCTGGTTCCAGAACACGGTGTTGGGCTCCAGGGTCAGTTGGTACCAGGACAGGTGCGTGGGTTTGAGGGCAATGGCCTGGCGCAGGTCGTCCAGGGCGTCGTCCAGCGACTGATCGGGCAAACCGTGCATCAGGTCCAGGTTGAAGTTGTCGAACCCGGCCTGGCGCGCCATGCCGGCAGCACGTACGGCTTCGTCACCGTTGTGGATGCGGCCCAGTGCTTCGAGCTTTTCCTGCTGGAAACTCTGGATGCCAATCGACAGCCGATTGATCCCCAGCTTGCGATACGCCACGAACTTCTCTTGCTCGAAGGTCCCGGGGTTGGCTTCCAGGGTGATCTCGATGTCGCTGGCGAACGGGATGCGTGCTTCCACACCCTTGAGCAGTCGGCCCAGTGCAGCGGCGCTGAACAGGCTTGGGGTGCCACCACCGAAGAAGATCGAACTCAGCTCACGGCCATACACCGCATGCAGGTCCTGATCGAGGTCGGCCAGCAGAGCGTCTACGTATTCTTCTTCCGGCAGCACCTTGCTGGCGGTGTGGGAGTTGAAGTCGCAATAAGGGCATTTGCGCACGCACCACGGGATGTGGATGTACAGCGCCAGGGGCGGCAGGTGAGGCAGGGCCGCCCGAGGGGTTTGCGCGCCACCGAGGATCAGTGGCTGCGCGGAGGTGTTCTGAGTCATTTCAAACCCAGACGCAGGCGCAGCAAATCCATTGCGCGGGCGCGGTGGCTGATCTGGTTCTTGTCGGCCGGGCTCAGTTCGGCACTGGAGACATTGCGCTCCGGCACCCAGAACAGCGGGTCGTAGCCAAAACCATGTTCGCCACTGGCGGCATGCAGGATGCGCCCGTGCCACAGGCCTTCGCAGAGGATCGGCAGTGGATCATCGGCGTGACGTACCAGGGCCAGCACGCAGACAAACTGCGCGCCACGCATCGCGTCCGGTACGTCCTTGAGGGCATCCAGCAGCTTGGCGTTGTTGGCCGCGTCGCCTTTGCCATCGGCGTAACGCGCCGAGTAGATGCCTGGCGCGCCGCCGAGGAAGTCCACGGCCAGCCCCGAGTCGTCGGCCAGCGCCGGCAGGCCGGAGATGCGCGCGGCATTGCGGGCCTTGAGGATGGCGTTCTCGACAAACGACAGGCCGGTCTCTTCCGGCTCTACCTGGCTGAACTCGCCAATCGAGCGCAGTTGCACCGAGTCGCCGAGCATGGCCTGGAGTTCTTTGAGCTTGCCGGCGTTATGGCTGGCCAGTACGAGTTGTGTGAGGTTCATCATTCGGCCGGAAACAGTTCCTGGTTGAAACTGAAACCGTGGGCTTTGCCGCCGGTTTCAACGTTGATGGTGAAAATTCGTACTTCCTGCTGCGGCACGGAGTACTGGGCGAGGTAGTAAATCGCACCTTTCTCGGTGATCTGCTTGAAGGTCAGCATCTCACTCTTGCCGCTCAGGTCTTTGACCGTGCCCGTCACCTGGGCCACCACGGGTGTGACGCCCTTGATCACCGACACATTGATCACGCCCTTGTTCTTGCTGCGCACCAGTTCAACGGCCTGGGCCACGTCGGGTTGCAGGAAGCTGGAGGTGAAGGTGTTGTAGTGCACAGTGATGTCGCCGAAATCTTTCTGGCGATTGGGGTCGATAACGTCGGCAGCCATGGCGCTGACGCCCAGGCAGGCAGTGAGTAGAAAAACAGCCAGGCGACTCATGATCGTCCTCCTTGAATATGGTTAGACGGCTATCTGGTGGTCCGTCAGGCCCGGGCTGCTGACCCGGTAGATCCCGATCTCACCCAACAGGTTAGGCCATAGCTTACTCGCCCAGCCGTGACGGTGCTGTTGATCGACGGCAAGGCGGTTGATGACTTTGGCGTCACGCTCGCCACACAGCGCTTCGAAGTCTTCGAAGGTGCAGAAGTGGATGTTGGGCGTGTTGTACCAGGTGTACGGCAGGAAATCCGACACCGGCATGCGGCCCTTGCTGGCCAGGTACCAGCGGCAGCGCCAGTGACCGAAATTAGGGAAGGTGATGATGCACTGGCGGCCGACGCGCAACATTTCGTCGAGGATCCGGTCCGGGTAGTGCACGGCTTGCAGCGCCTGGGTCATGACCACGATGTCGAAGCTGTTGCTGGCAAAGTTGCCCAGGCCCTTGTCCAGGTCCTGCTCGATCACGTTGATGCCCTTGGCCACGCACTGGGCGATGTTGTCCGGGTCGTTTTCCAGGCCGTAGCCGGTGACTTGCTTGTTGTCGCGCAGCCAGCTCAGCAGTTCGCCATCGCCGCAACCGAGGTCGAGCACGCGGCTGCCGGCGGGGATCCAGTCTTGGATGATTTCCAGGTCGGCTCTCATGGCGTTCTCCCAAAGCGTAAGCAATTCATATAAGCGCTATTCGGTTCATGTAGTTGCCAAAGGCCTGCAAGTAACGCGGGATCGGGATCAGGAACGCGTCGTGGCCCTGCGGTGCATCGATCTCCAGGTAGCAGACGTCTTTCTTGGCGGCCATCAGCGCATCCACCAGCTCCCGCGAGCGGGCCGGCGAGAAGCGCCAGTCAGTGGTGAACGACATCACGCAGAACTTGGCGGTGGCCGCCTCAAAGGTGCGCGCCAGGTCATCGTCGAAGTTCGCCGCCGGGTCGAAGTAGTCCAGGGCCTTGGTCATCAGCAGGTAGGTGTTGGCGTCGAAACGCCCGGAAAACTCCTCGCCCTGATAACGCAGGTAGCTCTCGACCTGGAACTCGACGCTGTGGAAGTCGTAGTTGAGCTTTTCGCTCTTGAGACCACGGCCGAATTTCTCGCCCATGGAGTCATCCGACAGGTAGGTGATGTGCCCGACCATGCGCGCCAGCATCAGCCCGCGCTTGGGGATCACACCGGCTTCCTGGAACGAACCACCGTGGAACTCCGGGTCGGTAAGGATCGCCTGGCGCGCCACTTCGTTGAAGGCGATGTTCTGCGCCGACAGCTTGGGGGCCGAGGCGATGGCCAGGCAATGGCGCACGCGGTCCGGGTAGGTGATGGTCCATTGCAGGGCCTGCATGCCGCCCAGGCTGCCGCCGATCACGGCGGCCCATTGGGCGATGCCCAGTACGTCGGCCAGGCGCGCCTGGCTGTGCACCCAGTCTTCCACGGTCAGTACCGGGAAGTCGGCGCCAAACGGCTTGCCGGTTTCCGGGTTCAGGCTGCTGGGGCCGGTAGAGCCGTTGCAGCCGCCGAGGTTGTTCAGGCTGACCACAAAGAACTTATTGGTGTCGATGGGCTTGCCGGGGCCGATGCAGCTGTCCCACCAGCCGGGCTTGCGCTCGTCCACACTGTGGAAGCCCGCAGCATGGTGATGGCCGGACAGGGCGTGGCAGATCAGCACGGCATTGCTGCCTGTGGCGTTCAGTTGGCCGTAGGTTTCATAGATCAGGTCGTAGGCGGGCAGCGAACGGCCGCAGGCCAGGGCCAGCGGTTCGCTGAAGTGCGCCACTTGGGGCACGACCAGTCCAACAGAATCGGGGGGGAAGGCAGTTGGCATCGACCCTGCTCTCGTTTAAATGAGGCGTAAGTCTAAAGACCGCTGCACCCAGCGGCAAGCAAAGGCCCGCAGAGGTTTTTTTTAAGGCTTTTAGTGGCGAGGGAGCTTGCTCCCGTTGGAGCGCGGAGCGCTCCCAATCCGGCCGCCGCAATTGTGCAGGTGCAGCGCGGTCATCCTTTTTGGGGCTGCTGCGCAGCCCAGCGGGAGCAAGCTCCCTCGCCACATTGTTGTCAGATCAGACCGAACAGTTCTTTGGGCATGAATGCATAGAAGGCCAGACGCGGAATCACCCAGCTTTGCAGCAGCTGAATGGCGATAAACGCGAAGATCGGCGAGATATCCAGGCCACCCAGGTTCGGTATCAGGCGACGGAACGGTGCCAGCACCGGTTCAGTGATCTGCGCCACCAGCTCTGCGCCAGGGCTGCGGCTGCCGGGAGCGACCCACGAGAGGATCACGCTGATGATCATCGACCAGAAAATGATCTTCAAAAACAGCGAGAAAATCCCGATCAAGGCCCACGGCAGCAACAGCAGCGTGGTGGCCTGATAGCCGTTGAGCAGCAGGATGACCGCGAACAGCAGGATCTGCAGCAACAGCGCCAGCACCAGCGACGACATGTCCAGGCCGAACATACTCGGGATCACCCGGCGCAGTGGCTTGAGCAGCGGTTGCGTGGCCTTCACCACGAACTGGCACAGCGGGTTGTAGAAGTTCGCCCGCACCAGTTGCAGGATAAAACGCATCAGCACGATCAGCAGGTACAGGCTGCCCAGGGTCTGGATGATGAAGATGGCAGCGTCATTGATTCCGAGCATGTTTAATTCCTATGTTGGGGACGACTATTTGCCCAGCTGCTCGGCCATTTCAGCCGAACGATGTGCTGCGGCACCCAGTGCTTTTTCCACCAGGGCTTCAAAGCCCCCGGCCTGGAACGATTCGATTGCCGCTTGGGTCGTGCCGCCCGGCGAGGTCACGCGACGGCGCAGTTCGGCAGCGTCGACATCACTGGCCACGGCCATCTGTGCGGCGCCCAATGCGGTTTGTTCGGCCAGTTGCTCAGCGACGTCGCGTGGCAAACCCAGTTTCACGCCGGCGGCGGTCATGGATTCGATCAGCAAGAAGAAGTAGGCCGGGCCGCTGCCGGACACTGCAGTGACGGCGTCCAGTTGCTGCTCTTGTTCCAGCCACAGGGCGATACCCACGGCAGACAACAACTCTTGTGCCTGGTCGCGCTGGGCTGCGGTCACCTCGCTGGTGGCGTACAAGCCGCTCACGCCCTTGCGCAGCAGCGCCGGGGTGTTGGGCATGCAGCGCACAATCGGCTGGGCGCCGAGCCAGGCGTTCATGCTGGCGCAGGTGATGCCGGCGGCGATGGACACCACCAGTTGATGCGGCTTGAGGCTCGGGCGCAGGCTTTCGCACACGGCTTTCATGGCCTGTGGCTTGACCGCCAGCACCACGACATCAACGCCTTCAATCGCTTGTGCGTTGTCGGCGAAGGTTTCGATACCGTGCTCGGCGCTGACGCGGGCGCGGGTGTCGGCGCCCGGGTCGCTGGCGCGAATCTGTTGTACTTCCAGGCCCTTGGCCCGCAGGCCGCCGATCAGGCTGGCCGCCATGTTACCGGCGCCGATAAAGGCAATACGCGTGTTGCTCATGACAGGTCCTTATTCAGATGGAAGTCAGCCATGTCACGGCTGGCCGTAGTCGCGGGCACCAAACAGGGCGGTACCGATCCGCACCCAGGTGGCGCCTTGGGCGATGGCCGACTCAAGGTCATGGCTCATGCCCATGGAAAGTGTGTCGAGCGGGAGGTTCAGGCTCGCTTGCAGATCGCGCACGGTGGCGAAGGCTGCGTCCTGCTCTGCACGGTCTTCGGTTGGCTCGGGAATCGCCATCAAACCGCGCAGCTTCAGGCGCGGCAGGGCGCTGATGGCTTCGGCCAGGGCGGGCAGGTCGGCGGGTGTACAGCCGGACTTGCTGGCTTCGCCACTGACATTGACCTGGATGCAGATATTCAGCGGCGGCAGGTCAGCCGGGCGTTGCTCGGACAGGCGTTGTGCGATTTTCAGGCGGTCCACGGAATGCACCCAAGCGAAGTTCTCGGCGATCGCACGAGTCTTGTTCGATTGAATGGGGCCGATGAAGTGCCAACTCAAGGGCAGGTCGGTTAATTCGGCCTGTTTGCCCAGGGCTTCCTGCAGATAGTTCTCGCCAAAGTCACGCATCCCGGCGGCATAGGCTTCGCGCACGGCTTGTGCCGGTTTGGTCTTGCTCACGGCCAGCAGGTGCACGCTGCCTGCGTCGCGCTGCGAGGCCTCGGCCGCCGCACGGATCCGCTCGGAAACCAGGCTGATGTTGTCTGCTATGGTCGACATTCAAGTTGCGCCCGTGGATATGGAGTCCGCGGCATTCTACTGGAAATGGAAAGCCCTATGGATATCACTGAACTGCTGGCCGCCAGCGTGCGCCTGCGGGCCTCAGACCTGCATCTGTCGGCCGGGTTGGCGCCGATGTTGCGAGTTGATGGCGAAGTCTGGCCGCTCGATTGGCCGGTGCTGGCACCCACGCAAGTGGCGGAGTTACTCAGCCCTTTACTGAACAATCACCAGCAAAAGGATTTCGAAACATCTCTTGAAACGGATTTTGCCTTCGAGTTGCCTGAGGTGGCGCGGTTTCGGGTGAATGTGTTCCAGCAGCACCGGGGCATGGGTGCGGTGTTTCGTACCATCCCGTCAACGGTGCAGAGCCTGGAAAGCCTGGGGCTGGGCGAAGTATTCCGGCGCATCGCCGATTTGCCACGTGGGCTTGTATTGGTCACCGGGCCGACCGGGTCCGGCAAGTCCACGACCCTGGCGGCGATGATCGATTACCTCAACACCCATCGTCGCCAGCACATCCTCACCCTTGAAGACCCGATCGAGTTTGTTCATCTACCGAAAAATGCCCTGATCAACCAGCGGCAGGTGCATCGCGACACACACAGCTTTTCGACCGCCCTGCGTTCGGCATTGCGGGAAGACCCTGATGTGATTCTGGTGGGTGAGCTGCGGGATCTGGAAACTATCCGGCTCGCGCTGACTGCGGCAGAAACCGGGCACCTGGTGTTCGGCACGCTGCACACCACCTCAGCGGCTAAAACCGTGGACCGAGTGGTGGATGTATTTCCCGCGGTGGAAAAGGCCATGGTCCGCTCGATGCTCTCGGAGTCATTGCAGGCGGTGGTGTCTCAGGTGTTGGTGAAGAAAGTCGGCGGCGGACGAGTGGCGGCTCACGAAATCATGCTTGGCACATTGGCGATTCGTAACCTGATCCGCGAGGACAAGGTGGCGCAGATGTACTCGGCGATCCAGACCGGCGGGGCGCTGGGGATGAAGACGCTGGACATGAGCTTGAAGGAATTGGTCAGCGAGGGGCTGATCAGCCGGGAGCATGCCCGGGAGAAGGCGAGGGTGCCTGGGGATATTTGAGATCGTGTGAGCGATGAAGAGCTAATGTGGGAGCGGGCTTGCTCGCGAATGCGGTGGTTCAGTCAAATATGCATCGACTGACACTCCGCCTTCGCGAGCAAGCCCGCTCCCACACAAGCCCGCTCCCAAGTCAGCCGGGTATCAGCGTTGCACAACCCGCAGATTGTTCTGTTCTTTAGGCAGGACACGCTTGGCAATCACGTAGTTCTTGTCCCAGAACGGCTTCTTCAGCGTATCGATACTCACGGACTTGCCACGACGCGGTGCGTGGATGAAGCGGTCGTTGCCCAGGTAAATGGCAACGTGGTTCACCTGGCGGCTCTTCAGCTTGAAGAACAGCAGGTCACCCGGTTTCAAATCCTTGCGCTCAACCTTTTGCCCGTGGCCGGCGGCCATGGCGTTGGAGGTGCGCGGCAAATCCACGGCTTTTACGTCGTTAAACGCATATTTCACCAAACCGCTGCAGTCGAACCCTTTACTTGGGCTGCTGCCGCCCCAACGATAAGGAGTACCGAGCACGTTGACGGCGCGGCTGAGGACGTTGCTGCTTTGCTTGGTGTTGACTGCCATCAGCCCTGGAGCTGTTTTGCCGTGGGCCTTGCTCAGTTGAGTCGGGCGCTTCACGGTCAGCTTTACCGATTTGGCGGAGCTGGTGGTGGCGTGAACTTTAGGGGTGAAACCGTTAACGTTGGGAAGTCGTTGCTCACGATTGGTGGCGTGGGCGGCCAGTGGCATTAATAGGCAAATGGTTAGCCATGTCTTGAAAAATGGTCGCATTAGGCGTGGCTCTTTTTGGTTTGCGCGCAACTTTATAACAGCTTTTTGTGTCGTTCTAAGGCCGTTTGTCGACTGAACCCTGGGGTCAAATTCAGGAAAAACGCGACGAATTGCCGCTATTGTCCTACTCAGGTCAGGTGGCATAAGGCTTTGCGGGAGGGAAGATACCATTTGCCGTGCGTCGGGCGCCCGTAAAAAAGTCACAAAGAAAATGAAAAAATTTATCTATCGAGGCAAAAGAGGTACTCCATGAACACCTATCGACAGGATGTTTCGCAACAAGACACCCACAGCAAGGTGATCGGTTACCTGCTTTGGATTTTCGGTTTTACCGGCGCTCATCGCTTTTATTACGGCAAGCCGGTGACCGGGACGATCTGGTTTTTCACCTTCGGGTTGTTCGGGATTGGCTGGCTGATCGACTTGTTCCTGATTCCGGCCATGGACCGGGAAGCCGACCTGCGATTTACGGCAGGGCCGATTGAGTACAACGTGGCGTGGATCCTGTTGGCGTTCCTGGGTGTGTTCGGTTTGCACCGCATGTATCAGGGCAAATGGATCAGCGGGATCGTTTACCTGCTGACCGGTGGTTTGTTCCTGATTGGCGTGCTGTATGACTTCTGGACGCTGAATACGCAGATTTCGATCCGCAATGCCGAGCGTAACGGCGGTCGTTAAGCACTCTAAACCAATGTGGGCGCGGTTAAGTGTGGGAGCTGGCTTGCCTGCGATGCGGGCACCTCGGTGTATCTGATGTACCGAGGTGATGCTATCGCAGGCAGGCCAGCTCCCACATTTGACCGTGCCCACATTAGAGGTGCGAGGGTCAAGCCTGGTAGCTGATCCGCCCATCCACCAGCGTGTACCGCACATTCGCCGGCAAACTATGGCCGATGAACGGGCAGTTCTCGCCCTTGGACAGCCAGTGCTCACCGGCAATCGTGGAGCTGGCCGTATCAAACAGCACCAGGTCCGCCGCCGAACCCACCGCCAACTTGCCCGCCGGCAGGCGTAGCGCCTCGGCAGGGCCCGCACTGAGGCGCGCCAGCAACGTCGGCAGGTCCAGCAAGCCATCCTCCACCAACGTCATCGCCAGCGGCAGCAACAGCTCGACACTGCTGATGCCAGGCTCTGTCGCGCCGAATGGCGCCAGCTTGGCATCCCGCTCGTGGGGCTGGTGATGGCTGGAAATCGCCGAAACCACCCCGGACTTCACCGCCGCCCGCAAACCGTCACGGTCAGCGCGCGTACGCAGTGGCGGCTGCACGTGATACAGGCTGGAGAAGTCGATCAGCGCCTCATCCGTCAAAATCAGCTGATACAGCGCTACATCTGCCGTCACCGGCAAACCGCGAGCCTGCGCCTGAGCGATCAGGGCCACGCCGCGAGCGCTGGTCAACTGGCTGAAGTGTGCGCGTACGCCGCTTTGTTCCACCAACAGCAGGTCGCGGGCCAGGGCCACGGTCTCGGCGGTTTCCGGAATGCCCGGCAGGCCGAGGAAGCTCGCGGTGGCGCCTTCGTGGGCCAGGCCGCCTTCGGCCAGGTCACGGTCTTGGGAGTGGAAAATCACCGTCAGGTCGAAGGTCGCGGCATATTCCAGTGCGCGGCACAGGGTGCGGGTGCTGCGAAAGCTCTCCAGACCGTTGCCAAACGCTACGCAGCCGGCGTCGCGCAAAGCGATCAGCTCCGCCAGTTGTTCGCCGTCCAGGCCTTTGCTCAGGGCGCCGATGGGGAACACTTTGCAGTTGCCGGCTTCGCGGGCGCGGTCGAGGATCAGCTCGGTCACGGCCGAGGTGTCGAGCACCGGCTTGGTGTGAGGTGGGCAGCACAGGCTGGTCACGCCACCGGCAGCAGCGGCGCGGGTTTCGCTGGCGATGCTGCCTTTGCGGCTGTAACCCGGCTCGCGCAGGGCGACATTCAAGTCCACCAGCCCGGGCGCAGCGATCAGACCTTTGGCGTCGAGGGTTTCGCTGGCACTGAAACCGCTTGGCGCGGCGCCGATGGCAATGATCTTGCCGGCTTCCAGGTGCAGATCGGTGACTTGATCCAGGCCGCTGGCCGGATCGATGACGCGGGCGCCGAGGATGCTGAGCTTCACTGGGCGTTCTCCTGCTCGAATTGACGTTGCGCGGTTTGCCCGCTCATGGCCATGGACAACACTGCCATGCGGATGGCGATGCCGTACGTAACCTGGTTCAGAATCACCGACTGAGGGCCGTCGGCCACCGCCGACTCAATTTCCACGCCACGGTTGATCGGGCCCGGGTGCATCACGATGGCATCCGGTTTGGCACCGGCCAGGCGCGCGGTGGTCAGGCCGAACAAGCGGTAGAACTCGCCTTCGCTCGGCAGCAGGCCACCGGCCATGCGCTCGCGTTGCAGGCGCAGCATGATCACCACGTCCACATCCTTCAGGCCTTCGGTCATGTTGGTGTAGACCTTCACGCCGTATTGCTCGATGCCGACCGGCAGCAGGGTTTTTGGCGCGATCACGCGGATGTCCGGGCAACCCAGGGCTTTCAGGGCCAGCATGTTCGAGCGCGCTACCCGCGAATGCAGGATGTCGCCGACGATGGCCACCGAGAGGTTTTCAAAGCTGCCCTTGTGCCGACGGATGGTCAGCATGTCGAGCATGCCCTGGGTCGGGTGAGCGTGGCGGCCGTCGCCGCCGTTGATGATTGCCACGTTCGGGCACACGTGCTCGGCAATGAAGTGCGCAGCACCGGAGTCGCCGTGGCGCACCACGAACATGTCGGCGGCCATGGCTTCCAGGTTGCGCAAAGTGTCGAGCAGGGTTTCGCCCTTGCTCGCTGACGAGGTGGACACGTTCAACGTGATCACGTCAGCCGACAGGCGCTGGGCGGCCAGCTCAAAGGTGGTGCGGGTGCGGGTCGAGTTCTCGAAGAACACGTTGCAGATGGTCTTGCCGCGCAACAGCGGGACTTTTTTCACCGCCCGGCCGCCGACTTCGAGGAACGAGTCGGCCGTGTCGAGGATTTCGGTGAGCAGTTCGCGGGGCAAGCCGTCGAGGGACAGGAAGTGTTGCAGCTGGCCCTGAGCATTGAGCTGCAGCGGGCGCTTGGCATCTAGAGGCGTCATCGCGGGGACTCTTTACAAGGCGGTTTAAAGGGCAAGGTCTTGCAGTTCGAGTTCGAGCGGCGTGGGACCGGACAATTTTACCCGCTGGTGGGCTTCAAGGGACAGGGTTGCGCCAACCACATCCGGGCTGATCGGCAATTCGCCGGCGTCCAGGTCCAGCAGGCAGACCAGGGTTACGCTGGCCGGGCGACCGTAGTCGAACAGTTCGTTCATGGCGGCGCGGATGGTGCGACCGCTCATCAGTACGTCATCGATCAGCACCAGGTGCTGGCCTTCGATCTCGAACGGCAGGGCTGAGGGGCGCACTTGTGGGTGCAGGCCGTTCTGGCTGAAGTCATCGCGGTAGAAGGACACGTCCAGGGTGCCGAGGGGCGAGTTGCTGCCCAGTTCTTCCAACAATGCCTGGGCCACCCACACACCACCGGTGCGAATGCCGATAAAGCGCGGTTCGCTGATGGCACGGTGTTGCAGGTGCGCCTTGAGGCGGATCGCCATCTGGCTGATCAGGTCGGCGGGATTGGGCAGGCTCATGGTGGCTCCTTCAAGGCCTTGCGCGGCGGGGGTTGCCTGCAAGGTCCGGGCTCAAACGTAAGAAGACGCGGCAAGCCGCGTCAGTCAGGATTCAAATAAAGCGGTGTTTTCATCCAGCCAGCCCTGCAACAGCAGGGCGGCGGCGATGGCATCCACCGGGTTGTCGCGGTAGCTGCCTTTCTGCCCGCCACGGTCACGGCGCTCGCCCTTGGCCTCAAAGGTGGTCAGGCGTTCGTCGTGGGTATAGAAGGGCAGGTTGTAGCGGCCATTCAGGCGGCGGGCGAATTTTTCTGCCCGCAGGCACATCTCGCTCGGGGTGCCATCCATGTTCAGGGGCAGGCCGACCACTACGGCATCGGGCTTCCACTCCTTGATCAGGGCTTCGACCTGGTTCCAGTCCGGCACGCCGTTCTGGGCTTTCAAGGTGCACAGCTCGCGGGCCTGGCCAGTGATGACCTGGCCGACGGCAACGCCGATCTGTTTGGTGCCGTAGTCAAAACCGAGGATCAAACGCAAGGCCATCAGGCGTGCCCCGCCTGGCTGGTCAACAGGCTGAGGTTGATCCGCAGTTTGGCGGCGGCCGCTTCCAGGCGCAGTTCGCTGGGGGTGTTGAACAGGATGTCGGCGTCAAACGGGCAGGTCAGCCAGGCATTGCTCGCAAGCTCGGCTTCCAGCTGCCCGGCTTCCCAGCCGGCGTAGCCCAGGGTGATCACACTTTGATCAGGCCCCACGCCGTCGGCGATGGCGAACAACACATCCTGGGACGTGGACAGGGACAACCCTTCAAGGTCAACGGTCGCCTGGAATTTCGGCCCGGTGGGGTGCAGCACAAAACCCCGGTCAGTCTGCACTGGCCCGCCGATGTAGATCGGGACGTGCTGGCAGCTGGCGGGCGGGTCGATGTCCGGGCGCAGTTGCTCGAGGATATCGGCCAGGCTCAGGTCTTGCGGGCGGTTGATCACCAACCCCATCGCACCATTGGCGGTGTGCTCGACGATGTAGGTCAAGGTTTGCGCAAAGTTCGGGTCGGCCATATGGGGCATGGCGATCAGGAATTGGTGCTTGAGGTAGGTCGGGCTGACATTTTTCATGTCCGCTAGTGTGGCGTTGGAGGGGCGAACTGACAAGCTGAGGATGCGCAGGAATGGGTTTGGCGTGTTGATTCTCTGTAGAAGCGAGCTTGCTCGCGAAAAACCTGAGAGCGCCGGGGTAAACCAGAAAGCCCGCGTTATCGTTAACGACCTTCGCGAGCAAGCTCGCTCCTACAGAGAGCAGGGTCGGTTAGTTGCTGGACAGCCGATCCCCCTTGGCAAAGCGCCAGGTGCGAATGATTTCCAGGCGGTCGATGTCGTTCAAGTCCCCGGTAAACGGCGCAAAAGGTGCCGCCAGGCGCACGATGCGTTGCGCCGCCTGGTCCAGCAGCGGTTGGCCGGAGGACTCCAGCACCTGCACCTCGTACAACGTGCCATCGCGGTTGATCGACACCAACAGTCGCAAATTACCGTAGATCTGCTGGCGGCGGGCTTCGTCCGGGTAGTTCAGGTTGCCGATGCGCTCGACCTTCTTGCGCCACTCGTCCTTATACCAGGCGCCTTTGTCGCGCATGGTGGAGGCGGCGTTGAGGCGGTAGATGCGTGGGCGCTTGGCGTACAGCTGTTGTTCGTGGGCCAGTTCGGCTTCCAGGCTGGAGATTTCACTGGAGAGTTGCGAGCTGTCAAATGTCGGGGCCGGCGGGGTGGGCGCGGGTTCGGTCTTGGCCTTTTCGCGTTGGGTCGGGGCTTTTTGAGGTTTGGGCGCAATGGTGGTGACGGCGGCCTTGGGTGCAGCTTGTTTCACCTCTGGCTTGGGCGCAGGCGGTGGCGTGACCTTATTGACCTTGTTGTCCTGGAACGGCGCTACTTCAGTGGTCTTGGGCACGGCCTTCTTGTCGAGGGTGCCGCTGCCTTGCTGGTTGTCCTGGGCGAGAAAGTCAGCCTTCTCGGGCTTCTTTTCGCTTTTGAAGGTGGCGAGGGTGATTTCCAGGGTCTTGGTGATCTGCTTGGGTTCGGCAAAGGTGAAACCCAGGCCCAGGATCAACGCCAGGTGAATCAACGCTGCCAGAAACAGGGTAAATCCGAGCCGATCAGCCGGGCGCACGCCGCTGTGGGAGAGTTCGGGGGGTAGATCGGGCGGGAGCGTCATGACAAGAAAACCAACATCGCGCGTTTCACAGGTGGCGCATGATAACGCAATGTTGGTTTGTGTCCGGCTGTTCTATGTCACTTGGCTTGTAGCTTGGCGGCAATCGCCGCCATCAGCATTTCGCCGATGTTCGTGCCAAATGCATTGTCGATCTCGCGAATGCAGGTCGGGCTGGTGACGTTGATTTCGGTGAGGTTCTCGCCGATGACGTCCAGCCCTACGAACAGCAGGCCTTTTTCGCGCAGGGTCGGGCCAACTTGTGCCGCAATCCAGCGATCCTTGTCGGTCAACGGGCGGGCTTCACCCCGGCCACCGGCGGCCAGGTTGCCGCGGGTCTCGCCGGCTGCCGGAATGCGTGCCAGGCAATAAGGCACCGGCTCGCCGTCGATCATCAGGATGCGCTTGTCGCCGTCCTTGATTGCGGGAATATAAGCCTGGCCCATGATCTGCTGGGTGCCCAGTGCGGTCAGGGTTTCCAGGATCACCGACAGGTTCGGGTCGCCGGCGCGGTGACGGAAGATCGAGGTGCCGCCCATGCCGTCCAGCGGCTTGAGGATCACATCGCCGTGCTTGGCGGCGAATTCACGCAGCACATCGGCGCGGCGGCTGACCACGGTCGGCGGCGTGCATTGCGGGAACAAGGTGGCGAACAGCTTTTCATTGCAGTCGCGCAGGCTCTGGGGCTTGTTGACGATCAGCACGCCCGCGCGCTCGGCCTGCTCCAGCAGGTAGGTGGAATAGACGAACTCCATGTCGAACGGCGGATCCTTGCGCATCAGGATCACGTCGAGGTCGCTCAGGGGGCTGTCGATTTCGTCTTGCAGCTCAAACCATTTCTCAGGGTTGGCAAACACCTGCAGGGGACGCATCCGCGCCCGCGCTTCACCGTCGCCCTGGTAAAGGTCCGGCTGTTCCATATAGAACAGGCTCCAGCCGCGGGCCTGGGCGGCCAGCAGCATGGCCAGCGAGCTATCCTTTTTATAGGAGATGCTGGCGATAGGGTCCATGACAATGCCGACGCGAACGCTCATGGGGGATTTCCTCTAGCAAATAAGGGCGCATAAAAGTGGCGTCAGAGTGGCGCTGCGGCTGTTGTGGGTCAAGGAAAAACCACCGCGCGGGTCGGCCGATAGATTGCGTTCTGAGACTGTGCTAAAAAGGCTGCCATAGCGCATCAGCCCTTGAATCCCGAGGCTTTTGGCGCGCGTCCCGTGCAACATCAGGCAGTACACACCGAAAACCTATTCGCTGTGGCGATGGTAGAGCAGATATGGAACAGCATTCCAACGCCTTGAAAGTGATGGTGATCGACGATTCGAAAACGATTCGCCGCACCGCCGAAACACTGTTGAAGAACGTAGGGTGCGACGTCATCACGGCCATCGACGGTTTCGATGCCCTGGCCAAGATTGTTGACCATCACCCGCACATTATCTTTGTCGACATCATGATGCCGCGCCTGGATGGCTATCAGACCTGTGCGCTGGTGAAGAACAACCCGGCGTTCAAGTCGATCCCGGTGATCATGCTGTCATCCAAGGATGGTCTGTTCGACAAGGCCAAGGGGCGCATCGTCGGCTCTGATCAATTTTTGACCAAGCCTTTCAGCAAGGAAGAACTGCTGAGCGCGATCAAGGCCTATGTACCGGGCTTCGCCGCAGTAGAACAAGCACACTGACGAGGGCCCCACGAGGGCTTGCGTCTACTAAAGAAGTGGGGAAAACCATGGCACGTGTTCTGATCGTCGACGATTCGCCGACTGAAATGTACAAATTGACCGAAATGCTCGAAAAGCATGGTCACGAAGTCCTCAAGGCCCAGAACGGCGGCGATGGCGTCGCGCTGGCCCGCCAGGAAAAGCCTGACGCGGTATTGATGGATATCGTCATGCCTGGCCTCAATGGCTTCCAGGCCACCCGACAGCTGACCAAAGACCCTGAAACCGGGCACATCCCGGTGATCATCATCACCACCAAGGATCAAGAAACCGACAAGATCTGGGGTGAACGCCAGGGCGCCAAGGACTACCTGACCAAGCCGGTGGACGAAGAAACCCTGATCGCCACCCTGAACAAGGTGCTGGCCGGCTGACGGCACGTTCCCATGACCGAGTCGCAAACCGCCTTCGAGCTGCTGCTGGACATCGACCGCCGCTGCCGCTTGCTGGCCGCCGACCTGCCGTCCCAGGAAACCCGGCTGCACAGCTGGAGCGGGATCGGGTTTCGGCTCGGCGGGCACTGGTACGTGGCACCCATGGGCGAAGTCGCGGAGGTGCTGCACGAACCGCGTTGCACCTTGATGCCCGGGGTCAAAGCGTGGGTCAAGGGCGTGGCCAACCTGCGCGGGCGCTTGCTGCCGGTGATGGACCTGGGCGGGTTCCTCGGCCTTGACCTGTCGGTGGCGCGCAAACAACGGCGGGTGCTGGTGGTGGAATATCAGGACGTGTTTGTAGGCCTGTTGGTGGACGAGGTGGTGGGCATGCAGCATTTTGCACAAGACGCATTGTCGACGAGCACTGAGGCCAGCGCGCCGTTTATCCAGGGCCAGTTCGACGGCGACCAGCTGTGGCAGGTCTTCAGCCCCTTCGCCCTGGCCCAGGCTCCAGGTTTCATGGATGTTGCCGCATGAGTACCGTCACCCCCGCCAAACCCCAGGAAGCTTCCCGCAGCCGCTCGCAGATCATCGTGCTGTTTATCGCGCTGATCGTGTTCATCATGCTGCTGTTCGCCAACTTCGCGTACCTCAACACCCAGTCCACCTACGACAAACAGTATATCGGCCACGCCGGTGAGCTGCGGGTGTTGTCCCAGCGTATCGCCAAGAACGCCACCGAGGCCGCCGCCGGCAAGGCTGCTGCGTTCAAGCTGCTGGGGGATGCGCGCAACGATTTTGCCCAGCGCTGGGGTTACCTGAAAAAAGGCGACCCGGCCACCGGTTTGCCTGCTGCGCCCAACGCGGTACGTGCGGAAATGCGCGCCGTGCAGACCGACTGGGAAGCACTGCTGAAAAACGCCGATGCGATCCTGGCCAGTGAGCAGACCGTGCTGTCGCTGCATCAGGTGGCCGCCACCTTGGCGGAAACCGTGCCGCAGTTGCAGGTCGAGTCGGAAAAGGTTGTGGATATCCTCCTGCAACGCGGCGCACCTGCCAGCCAGGTGGCGTTGGCCCAGCGCCAATCGTTGCTGGCCGAACGCATTCTCGGTGCAGTCAACACCGTGCTGGCGGGCGATGAAACCGCCGTGCAGGCCGCCGATGCCTTTGGCCGCGATGCCAACCGTTTTGGCCAGGTTTTGAACGGCATGCTCCAGGGCAATGCCGGGCTGCGCATCACCCAGGTTGAAGACCATGATGCGCGGGCGCGCCTGGCGGAAATCGCCGAGCTGTTCGAGTTCGTCTCCGGCTCCGTGGACGAAATCCTCGAGACTTCGCCGCAGCTGTTCCAGGTGCGCGCCTCGGCGAGCAATATTTTCAACCTGTCGCAAACCCTGTTGGATGAAGCCTCGCACCTGGCCACCGGTTTTGAAAACCTGGCAGACGGGCGCACCTTCGACACCATCGGCGGCTACGTGCTGGGCTTGCTGGCGTTGGCCTCGATCATCCTGATCGGCCTGGTGATGGTCCGCGAGACCAACCGCCAGTTGCGGGAAACCGCCGAGAAGAACGAGCGAAACCAGAACGCGATCATGCGCCTGCTGGATGAAATCGAAGACTTGGCCGATGGCGACCTGACCGTCACCGCCTCGGTCACCGAAGACTTCACCGGGACCATCGCCGACTCCATCAACTATTCCGTGGATCAACTGCGCGACTTGGTGGCGACCATCAACCTCACCGCCGGCCAAGTGGCTGGCGCGGTGCAAGACACCCAAGCCACCGCCATGCACCTGGCCCAAGCCTCCGAGCATCAGGCGCAGCAGATTGCCGAAGCCTCCACGGCGATCAACCAGATGGCCCAGTCCATCGACCAGGTGTCGGCCAACGCCGCCGAATCTTCGGCAGTGGCCGAGCGCTCGGTAGAGATCGCCAACAAGGGTAACGAGGTGGTGCACAACACCATCCACGGCATGGATAACATTCGTGAACAGATCCAGGACACCGCCAAGCGCATCAAGCGCCTGGGGGAATCGTCCCAGGAGATTGGCGACATTGTCAGCCTGATCGACGACATCGCCGAGCAGACCAACATCCTGGCCCTCAACGCCGCCATCCAGGCGAGCATGGCCGGCGATGCCGGGCGTGGTTTTGCGGTGGTGGCCGATGAAGTACAGCGGCTGGCCGAGCGTTCTTCTGCCGCCACCCGGCAGATCGAAACGCTTGTGCGGGCGATCCAGACGGACACCAACGAAGCCGTAATCTCCATGGAGCAAACCACCACCGAAGTGGTGCGCGGTGCGCGGTTGGCCCAGGACGCCGGGGTGGCGCTGGAAGAGATCGAAGGCGTGTCGAAAACCCTGGCGGCGTTGATCCAGAGTATTTCCAACGCGGCGCAGCAGCAGACGTCGTCGGCGGGGCAGATTTCCCTGACGATGAACGTGATTCAGCAGATCACCAGTCAGACTTCGTCGGGCTCCACGGCCACGGCCGAGAGCATCGGCAACCTGGCAAAAATGGCCAGTCAGTTGCGGCGGTCGGTGTCGGGCTTCACGTTGCCGGCGGCGAAGCGGGTGGATGAGTGAAATGCTATCTGTCAGGCACCACCGAACCCCTGTGGGAGCCGGCTTGCCTGCGATAGCGGTGTGTCAGTGCCGAAGATGCAAACTGATGCACCGCCATCGCAGGCAAGCCAGCTCCCACATTCGATCTCCATGGTCCTGGGAGTCGTCATTCACACAGCAACTCATGAATTCAGACGGGAGCGGTTATGGTTGATCGGCACGACTACGTGGCCCTCGAATGGGTCAAGGGCGAAATTGCCGAAACCCTGAAGCAGGCCCGTTCGGCGCTGGACGCCTATGTTGAAGAGGGCAGCAGCGAGGCCATCGGCCAATGCCTGGAATGCATCCATCAGGTCCATGGCAGCTTGCTGATGGTCGAGTTCTATGGCGCAGCCCTGTTCGCTGAAGAAATGGAACAGCTGGCCCTGGCCCTGCAAGGCGCGCGCGTCAGCCAGCGCGACGAAGGCATTCGCCTGCTGCAACAGGGCCTCGGCCAATTGCCGCTATACCTCGACCGCGTGCACAGCGCCCGGCGCGACCTGCCCTTGGTGGTGTTGCCGCTGCTCAACGACCTGCGCAGCGTGCGCGGCGACAGCCTGCTCTCGGAAACCAGCCTGTTCAGCCCGCAACTGCTGGTGATCCCGCCGCTGCCCGAAGAGGCGCTGGCCCAACGCACGCCGGAGGATTTCCCCGAACTGCTGCGCCAGTGGCGGCAGATGCTGCAACAGGCGCTGGTCGGTTTGCTGCGTGAAGACCACGGCCCCAGCAACCTGGAAGACATGGCGCGGGTATTCGCCCGCCTCGAAGCCCTGTGCCATGGTGCGCCGCTGTTACCGTTGTGGCAGGTGACCTCGGCGCTGGTGGAAGGCATGCTCATTGGCGTGGTCGCCAACAGCCCGGCGTTGCGCAGTTTGCTCAAAGCCTGCGACAAGGAACTCAAGCGTTTGCTGATCCAGGGCATCAACGGAATCAACACCCCAGCCCCGGATGAGTTGCTCAAGAGCCTGTTGTTCTACGTCGCCAAAGTCACCCGACCGACTCCACGGATGCAAAGCTTGAAAGAACGTTATGGCCTTGATGAAGCCCTGCCCGACAGCGCCGTGGTGGACGCCGAACGCGCCCGCCTGGCCGGCCCGGACCGCGACGCCATGGGCTCGGTGCTCGGCGCGCTGTGTGAGGAGCTGGTGCGGGTCAAGGAGCGTCTGGACCTGTTCGTGCGCAGCGACCGTCAGCATGCTTCGGACCTCGATGCATTGTTGGCGCCCTTGCGCCAGATCGCCGACACCCTGGCCGTATTGGGCTTCGGTCAGCCGCGTAAAGTGATCATCGACCAACTGGCGGTGGTGCTCGGCCTGGCTCAAGGGCAACGCGAGCCCAACGATGCGGTATTGATGGATGTCGCGGGTGCATTGCTCTACGTCGAAGCCACGCTGGCCGGGATGGTCGGCACTGTCGAGCCGGAGCGCCGCGAAGAAAGCCGCCTGCCCACCACCGATCTGACGCAGATTCACCACCTGGTGATCCGCGAATCCTGTCAGTGCCTGACCCAGGCCAAAGAGCTGGTGATCGACTGCATCGAAGCCCAGTGGGACCGCCAGCGCCTGGAGTCGTTGCCCGAGTTGCTGACCCAGGTGCGCGGTGCGCTGGCGATGATTCCGCTGCCCCGCGCGGCGAGCCTGATGCGTGGCTGCAATGATTACGTCAACGAACAACTGATGGTCAGCGATGCCGCGCCTTCCGAGGCGCAGCTTGAGCATTTTGCCGATGTACTCACCAGCCTTGAGTACTACCTGGAACGCATGCTCCAGGACCACGACGCCCCGGGTGAGCGGGTGCTGGAAGTCGCCGCCGAAGGCCTGGCAGCGCTGGGCTATTTGCCAGCCGAAAAACCCTGGCGCCAGGCGCTGCTCGCCCAGGATGACGCGCCAGCGGAACAAACCCCGTTTCTCGCGGATGCACTGGCCAGCCCCACCTCACGCCTCAACCCGCCAGCCCTCCAGCGCCCCGGCAGCCTGCTGCCGCCGCCTGCGGGTGAGGAACCTATCGACGACGAGTTGCGCGAAGTATTCCTCGAAGAAACCGCCGAAGTCCTCGACGTGCTGAACCGCTACGTGCCCGCCGGCACCGCGAGCCTTGAAGACAAGGCCACCCTGAGCGAAATGCGCCGCGCCTTCCACACCTTGAAAGGCAGCGGTCGCATGGTCCGCGCCCTGGTGTTGGCGGAGCTGGCCTGGGCGGTCGAAAACCTGCTCAACCGCGTACTGGAACGCAGCGTCGCGCCGGGCCCTGATGTGCAAGCGGTGCTGGATGACGTGGTGGACTTGCTGCCTGAGCTGATCACCGACTTTGCCGCCGATGCCCAGCGCCAGCGCGACGACGTAGACGAGCTGGCAGCACGGGCGCACGCCTTGGCCAGCGGTGTCGAACCCTCGGCCACAGACCCGGCGGCGCTGGACCCGCAGTTGCTGGAAATCTTCCGCAACGAAGCCCAGAGCCACCTCGACAGTCTCAACCATTTCCTGCAACAAGCCACCGAGCACCTGCCGCTGCAAGTCAGCGATGAGCTGCAACGCGCGCTGCACACCCTCAAGGGCAGTGCCTACATGGCGGGTGTATTGCCCATCGCCGAACTGGCGCGACCACTGGACCACCTGACCCGCGAATACAAGGCCCACCGCCTGCCGCTGGACCTGGATGAAATCGAATTGCTGCTGGAAGCCGAGGCGCTGTTCCAGCGCGGGGTGCGCCAGCTGGACAGTGATCCCCACGCGGCCATCAACGGCGCGGCGGGGTTGATCGAACGTACGCAAAACCTGCTGAACAGCCAGCTTGAAGCCCTGCTGAATGCGCCCAACACCGGCCTGCGCATCAAGCGCGACCCGCAGTTGATCGCCAACTTCCTGGCCCAGGGCATGGACATCCTGCTGGACGCCGAAAGCCTGCTGCGCCGCTGGCAACAGCACCCCGGCGAGCGCCAGGAACTGAGTGCGCTGCTGGACGAACTGACCACCCTCGGCGAAGGTGCGCACCTCGCCGACCTGCACCCGATGGACGAACTGTGCGAAGCCTTGCTCGACCTTTACGGCGCGGTGGAAGAAAGCAGCCTGGCGGTCAGCGAGCGCTTCTTCCATGAGGCCGAACAGGCTCATGAAGCCCTGATCAACATGCTCGACCAACTGGCCGCCGGGCAGGAAATCAGCGCGGCGCCGGCGCGGGTACGAGCCCTGCGCGAACTGCTGGATGAAGGCCTCGACCCGTCCGCCACCGGCCTGATCAAAACCGATGGCAGCCGTGCGCTGAGCATCTCCGAACTGGGCGCCGCCACGGCGAAGTTGGACCAGGGCTTTGCAGTGGATGACGAGATTGTCGAGATCTTCCTTGAGGAAGCGGTGGACATCCTCGACAGCGCCGGGCAGTCCCTCAAGCGCTGGTTGCTGGACCCGGATAACGCAGCGCCGCTCTCGTCGTTGCAGCGTGATTTGCACACCCTAAAGGGTGGCGCGCGCATGGCTGAAATCGGTGCGGTGGGCGACCTGGCGCTGGAGCTGGAAAACCTTTACGAAGGTTTGGTGGACCGTCGCTACAGCTATTCCGGCGAGCTGGCCAACGTGTTGATGGCCAGCCATGAGCGGCTGGCGCTGCTGCTTGAGCAATTGCAACACCAGCAACCGCTGAGCGACTCCACCGACCTGATCAGCAACTTGCGTGAGTTGCGCCAAGGCACCGGGCAAGCGGCGCCCCCGGCGGCCGCCGAGGTCGAGACACCGGGCACAGATCCCGAGCTGCTGGATATCTTCCTCGAAGAGGCCGCCGACATTCTCGACAGCTCCGGCGCCGCGCTGTTGCGCTGGCAGGCCGAGCCGAAAAGTCGCCAGGAAGTCGAGACACTGCTGCGCGACCTGCACACCCTCAAGGGTGGCGCTCGCATGGTTGAGATCGGCCCCATCGGCGACCTGGCCCATGAGCTGGAATTCCTCTACGAAGGCCTGTCGGCAGGTTTGCTGGCGCCCTCGCCGGAGCTGTTCGCGCTGCTGCAAGGTTGCCATGACCGCCTTGCGCAGATGATCGATGCAGTGGCGGCGGGGATGCTGGTGGGCTCGGTGGACCTGCTGATCGAGCGGATCAAAAGCCTGGTGCATCCGGCTGAAGTGACGGCCGCACCGGTGGCGTTGGCTGCGACCAAAACCGAGGCGGTACCGGCCAGCGATCCGGCCGCCGACATGGTGAAAATATCGGCCGATTTGCTGGACGACCTGGTCAACCTGGCCGGCGAAACCTCGATCTTCCGTGGGCGCATCGAGCAACAGGTCAACGATGCGAGCATCGCCCTGCATGAAGTGGAAACCACCATCGAGCGCATGCGCGACCAACTGCGCCGGCTCGACACCGAAACCCAGGGCCGCATCCTCAGCCGCCAACAGGCCGAGGCCGAGCGCCTGGGCTACGAAGAATTCGACCCGCTGGAAATGGACCGCCATTCCCAACTGCAACAACTGTCCCGGGCCTTGTTCGAATCGGCCTCCGACTTGCTTGACCTCAAGGAAACCCTCGACCGCCGCAACCAGGACGCCCACAACCTGCTGCAACAACAAGCACGTATCAACACCGAGCTGCAGGAAGGCCTGATGCGCACGCGCATGGTGCCCTTCGAACGCATGCTGCCGCGGCTCAAACGCATCGTGCGGCAGGTGGCGGGCGAGCTGGGCAAGGATGTGGAATTTGTCGTCGGCAACGCCGAAGGCGAGATGGACCGCAACGTCCTAGAACGCATGGTCGCGCCGCTGGAGCACATGCTGCGCAACGCCGTCGACCATGGCCTGGAATCCCGGGACGCGCGATTGCTGGCGGGCAAGCCCGAGAAAGGCCGCATTAGCCTGGACCTGACCCATGAAGGCGGCGACATCGTGTTCGACATGCGCGACGACGGTGCCGGTGTGCCGCTTGAAGCGGTACGGCGCAAGGCGATCAAGCGTGGCTTGCTCGACCCCAATCTGGAAATCAGCGACCGCGACGTGTTGCAGTTCATCCTGCAACCGGGGTTTTCCACTGCCGAAAAAATCACCCAGATTTCCGGGCGTGGCGTCGGCATGGACGTGGTGCATGAAGAAGTGCGCCAGCTGGGCGGTTCGATGGTCATCGATTCGACGCCGGGGGAGGGCGTGCATTTTCGCATCCGCCTGCCGTTCACCGTGTCGGTCAACCAGGCGCTGATGGTGCAGTGTGCGGACGATCAATACGCGATCCCGCTGAACACCATCGAAGGCCTGGTGCGGGTCATGCCCCATGAGCTGGAAGGGCACTATCAGCAGGACCCGCCGCGTTACGAATACGCCGGCCGACGCTACGAACTGTTCTACCTTGGCGACCTGCTGCACACCGTCGGCCGCCCGAATTTGCTCGGCCAGTACCAGCCACTGCCGGTGCTGCTGGTGCAGTGCAACGAGCGGCGTGTGGCGGTGCAAGTGGACGCCATGGCCGGCACCCGGGAGATCGTGGTCAAAGGGCTGGGGCCGCAATTTGCCGGGGTGAAGGGATTGTCTGGCGCAACCATTTTGGGCGATGGTCGCGTGGTATTGATTATCGACCTGCTGGCGCATATCCGCGCGCGGCCACCGGCGTTGCCGGCCCAGGCGGCGGACGCACCGTTGATCCTCAACGACCCGCTGAAAAAGCGCCCGCTGCTGGTGCTGGTGGTGGACGACTCGGTCACGGTGCGCAAAGTCACCAGCCGCCTGCTGGAGCGCAACGGCATGAACGTCCTCACCGCCAAGGACGGCATCGACGCCATGGCCGTGCTGGAAGAACACACCCCGGACCTGATGCTGCTCGACATCGAAATGCCGCGCATGGACGGCTTCGAAGTGGCCATCCAGGTACGCGACGACCCACGGCTGATGCGCATGCCCATCATCATGATCACCTCCCGTACCGGGCAAAAACACCGCGACCGCGCCATGGCGATTGGCGTCAACGACTACCTCGGCAAGCCTTATCAAGAGTCGGTGCTGCTGGAAAGCATCGCTTACTGGAGCAAGTCCCGTGCTTGATCACCGCGCAACTCAACTCACCGGCTTGCTGCTGCCATTGGCCGACCGTCACCTGTTGTTGCCCAACGTTGCCGTGGCCGAGCTGATCGACTTCCAGCGCGGCGAACCGGCCAGTGATGCGCCGCCGTGGTATTTGCGGCAGGTTACCTGGCGGGATCGGCAGTTGCCGTTGATCAGCTTTGAAGCGGCGTGTGGCGAGTCGGGCGTGGTGGGGGAACGGGCGCGGATTGTGGTGCTGAATACTCTGGGCGGGCGGCCGACGTTGAAGTTTATTGCGTTGGTGATTCAGGGGATTCCGCGTTCGTACAAGCTCGATAGCCAGTTGAGTTATGTGGACGTGCCGTTGTGCCCGCTGGAATTGGCGGCGGTGCAGGTGGGGGAACACGTGGCGAAGGTGCCGGATTTGATGGGGTTGGAGGCGTTGTTGGTCGAAGCCGGATTGGCCTGAACGGCCCATTTCCCAAGACCAATGATGACCCCTGTGGCGAGGGAGCTTGCTCCCGCTGGGCTGCGAAGCGGCCCCAAAACCTGCAACCGTGCACTATCTGGAGGAATGCGGCGCAGTTATTGGGGCTGCTGCGCAGCCCAGCGGGAGCAAGCTCCCTCGCCACATTGTTTATCACTGACTTCGGATTTTTCCTGCAACCTCCAGCGCTGTGCATGAACTTGTTGTGCCCTGCGATCGCGCCTAGTCTTCGTCCGTTATCGCAAAAAACGGTGACACGGACGTGCAAGTCCGACGAAACTGTTTAGGCGTACAAACGCCCAGCCATCCAACGGGCGTTTTTTGTGCTCGCTGCTTTATGGCGGCTGCGCGCAGGAGGTCTTCGGACCTGCTGGGTGTCCTAAACAGGCCCGGTCTTGCACACCTGCGCACGGTCGCCACCCTCATTCGCGTGCAAGCGAACGGTGGCGCTCCTTACTCATCTGTTTAGGAGTTTCATCATGTTCAAACCTACCCCCAATCCGCCCCACAACACCGAAATCGAACACCGCAAACTCCAGGCCGTTGCCGAGCGCGCGATGGATCATTGCTTTCCGACTTCGGCTTCATCTTCACTCTTTACCGTCACCCCCTCTCAATCCACCGAAGCCCTGCTGGCCAACGCTTCTGAAACCTTTGCCTCACTCAACGCCCTGACTTCCAACCTGGCCTTTGAATTGGAAGGTTCCCAGCGCGGCGTGGTGCTGGCCATTCAGCAGATGAGTGAGCTGGGGCAGTTACTGGTTGATCAGGCGTTGGAGCAGGTGAGCCCAGCGGCGATGTGACGAAGTGGGATCGGTCCCAAAAAGGGACTGATCGTTCCCATTTTGGGACTCTTGCGTACGTTCTTAAGAACACAGCCGATCAAAATGTGGGAGCTGGCTTGCCTGCGATGCGGGCGACTCGGTGAGTCAGGCTCACCGCAGCGATGCCATCGCAGGCAAGCCAGCTCCCACATTTGATCTCTATCGGTTCCAAACCAGCGTTCATTGGCAAACCATTACTCCAATCGTAACGATCCACCGCCCAGCTTGATTGATGCCCCCCCAATACCCTCCTAAGGTACAGCCCACGACAGCACATCCCGTGGAGCGACCATGACAACAATAACTTCCCCCGACTCGCGCTGGACGCGGCGGCGCGACGAGAAGCAGCGTCGGCTGGCGTTAGTGCGATCCTTCGCCGACGGCGCCGTGCTCCCCAGCGACCGCATCGTCGAAGCCCTGGAAGCCCTGATCCTCCCCGGCGACCGCGTGGTACTCGAAGGCAATAACCAAAAGCAGGCCGATTTCCTCTCCCGCTCCCTGGCCAAGACCGACCCCGCCAAGCTCCACGACCTGCACATGATCATGCCCAGCGTCGGGCGCTCCGAGCACCTGGACCTGTTTGAAAAGGGCATCGCCCGCAAGCTGGATTTCTCCTTCGCCGGCACCCAATCCCTGCGCATCAGCCAGTTACTGGAAGACGGTCTGCTGGAAATCGGCGCGATTCACACTTATATCGAACTCTACGCACGACTGGTGGTGGACCTGATTCCCAATGTGGTCCTGTCCGCCGGCTTCATGGCCGACCGCGCGGGCAATATCTACACCGGCCCGAGCACCGAAGACACACCCGCGCTGATCGAACCGGCCGCTTTCAGCGATGGCATCGTCATCGTCCAGGTCAACCAACTGGTGGATGACGTCACCGACTTGCCTCGCGTCGACATCCCCGCCAGTTGGGTCGATTTCGTGGTGGTCGCCGACAAGCCCTTCTACATCGAACCGCTGTTCACCCGCGACCCACGGCACATCAAGCCGGTGCATGTGTTGATGGCGATGATGGCGATCCGTGGCATCTACGAAAAACACAACGTTCAGTCCCTGAACCACGGCATCGGTTTCAACACCGCCGCCATCGAATTGATCCTGCCAACCTACGGCGAATCTCTAGGCCTTAAGGGCAAGATTTGCCGTAACTGGACCCTCAACCCGCACCCAACTTTGATCCCTGCGATCGAAAGCGGCTGGGTCGAAAGTGTGCATTGCTTCGGCACTGAACTGGGCATGGAGAACTACATCGCGGCCCGGCCGGATGTGTTCTTTACCGGTCGTGACGGCTCGCTGCGTTCCAACCGAATGTTCTGCCAACTGGCCGGCCAATACGCGGTGGACCTGTTTATCGGCGCCACCCTGCAAGTCGATGGCGACGGTCATTCCTCCACCGTCACCCGTGGCCGTCTCGCCGGTTTTGGTGGGGCGCCGAACATGGGCCACGACCCGCGCGGTCGCCGCCACAGCACGCCGGCCTGGCTCGATATGCGCCACGACGATGCCCCGCAAGCCTTGCTCGAACGCGGTAAAAAGCTCGTGGTGCAGATGGTCGAGACGTTCCAGGAAGGCGGCAAACCGACCTTCGTCGAAACCCTCGACGCGGTAGAAGTCGCCCGCAAAAGCGGCATGCCGCTGGCGCCGATCATGATCTACGGCGATGACGTTACTCACCTGCTCACCGAAGAGGGTATCGCCTACCTGTACAAGGCCCGCTCATTGGAAGAACGCCAGGCGATGATTGCCGCCGTCGCAGGCGTAACCGCCATTGGCATGCGCCACAACCCCAAGGACACCGCGCGCATGCGCCGCGAAGGCTTGATCGCGCTGCCTGAAGACCTCGGCATCCGCCGCACCGACGCCACCCGCGAGCTGCTGGCCGCCAAGAGCGTGGCCGATCTGGTGGAGTGGTCCGGTGGCCTGTACAACCCGCCCGCCAAGTTCAGGAGCTGGTAAATGTACGCACTCAAACTGCACGACCTGACACTGGCCGAACGCCTGGCCGACATGGCCGTCGACGCCTTGATTGATGAAGCCGACCTGTCACCAAAACCTGCGCTGGTGGACCGGCGCGGCAACGGCGCCCATACCGATTTGCACCTCGGCTTGATGCACGCGTCGGCGCTGTCGCTGTGGCCAGCGTTCAAGGAAATGGCCGAGGCCGCTATCAAATTTGGCGAAGTGGGTTTGCCCTTGCGTGAAGCCCTCGGGCGGATCGGTCGCGAAGGCGAGCAGGCGATGCTCGTCACCACCAACGGCGTGAACACCCATCGCGGCGCGATCTGGGCGCTCGGCTTATTAGTCGCCGCCGCCGCGCTGCAACCCGAATCCAGCACCGCCAATGCAGTGACGTTACGCGCCGCTCGCATGGCCTTGCTCAACGACCGCTACGCACCTCAACCACTGAGCCACGGTGCCCAAGTCGCACAACGCTACGGCGCACGCGGTGCCCGTGAAGAAGCGCAATTGGGCTTCCCATCGGTGCTGCAACGCGGCCTGCCACAGTTGAAGAAAAGCCGCCTGCAACAACACGGCGAACAGAACGCTCGCCTCGACGCCTTGCTGGCGATCATGACGGACCTGGCCGACACCTGCGTGCTCTACCGCGCCGGGCCTGAAGGCTTGCAGGCCATGCAACAAGGCGCCCAAGCGGTGTTGGACGCCGGTGGCAGCGCAAGCCTCGCCGGCCGCCGCCAACTGCACGAGCTGGACCAGCAACTGCTGGCGCTGAATGCCTCCCCCGGTGGCGCCGCCGACCTGTTGGCCGCCTGCCTGTTTATCGACCGCCTCGACGGAGCGCTGTGATGGAAACCTTATCCTTTGAATTCCCCGCCGGGCCGCCCGCCAAAGGCCGCGCACTGGTGGGTTGCGTCGGCTCCGGCGACCTGGAAGTGCTGCTGGAACCGGGTACTGCCGGCACCTTGACGATTCAGGTGCAGACCTCGGTGAATGGTGCGCAGCTACGTTGGCAGCACCTGTTTGAACGGATCTTCCAGGAACAGACGCCTCCCGCATTGAACATCGATATCCATGACTTCGGCGCCACACCTGGCGTGGTGCGCCTGCGCCTGGAGCAAGGCTTCGAGGAGATCGGTCATGACTGATTTGCGCAGCAAACACAGCTTCGTCGAACTCGGCGCCCGGCAGCGGGCCAAGGCCTTGCTCGATGCGGGCAGCTATCGCGAACTGATCGACCCGTTCCAGCGCGTCATGTCGCCGTGGCTGAGTCGCCAGGGCGTGGTGCCTCAGGCGGATGACGGTGTGGTTATCGCCAAGGGCAGCATCGCCGGGTTGCCGGTGGTTATCGCCGCCATCGAAGGAAATTTCCAGGGCGGCAGCCTCGGTGAAGTCGGCGGCGCGAAGATGGCGGGCGCCCTGGAGCTGGCCGCTGAAGACAACCGCAACGGCGTCCCGACTCGCGCCATCCTGCTGTTGGAAACCGGCGGCGTGCGCTTACAGGAAGCCAACCTGGGCCTGGCCGCGATTGCCGATATTCACGCGGCGATTGTCGACTTGCGCCAGTACCAGCCGGTGATCGGCGTGGTGGCGGGCAGCGTCGGTTGTTTTGGCGGCATGTCCATCGCGGCAGGCCTGTGCAGTTATCTGCTGGTGACCCGTGAGGCTCGCCTTGGCCTGAACGGCCCGCAGGTGATCGAACAGGAAGCCGGGCTTGAGGAATACGACTCCCGCGACCGGCCCTTCATCTGGAGCCTGACCGGCGGCGAGCAACGCTTTAACAGCGGCTTGGCCGACCGTTATGTGGCTGACGATGTTGCGCTGATTCAGCAGCAAGTCACCGAACTGCTGCAACAAGGCTTGCCGGAAAAACAGCGCAGCCGTCAGGTTGAACATTATCTGGAACGCCTGGCTGCACTGAACGCCGAACCGCAAATCGACCCGGCGACGGTTCGCGATCTGTATCAGGGAGAACGCTCATGAGAGGTTTGCAGTGGTTCAACGCATTGAGCAGCGATGCAACGCCGGTGAGCGGTTTGCCGAACTCGCTGAAAGTTGCCGACGGTGTGCTCGGTGATCAGCCCGTGCGCTTTATCGCGGTGGTCACCGATGCGCAAAACCGCTTCCCCCGCGCCCGCAACGGTGAAGTCGGTTTGCTGGAAGGCTGGGGTTTGGCCAAGGCGGTTGATGAGGCGATCAACGCCGGAGACAAGCGTCCGCTGATTGCCATCGTCGATGTACCGAGCCAGGCCTATGGTCGTCGCGAAGAAGCCTTGGGCATCCATCAAGCCCTGGCCGCCGCCGCCGACAGCTACGCCCGTGCCCGCTTGGCCGGTCACCCGGTGATCGCACTGCTGGTCGGCAAGGCGATGTCCGGCGCATTCCTCGCCCACGGTTACCAGGCCAACCGCCTGATCGCCCTGCGCGACCCCGGCGTGATGGTGCATGCCATGGGCAAGGCCTCGGCGGCGCGGGTGACCCTGCGCAGTGTCGAAGAGCTGGAAGCCCTGGCCGCCAGCGTGCCGCCGATGGCCTATGACATCGACAGTTATGCCAGCCTCGGCTTGCTCTGGGAAACCTTGTCGGTCAGCCAGATTGAGCAGCCAACCAGCGAAGATGTAGCGAGGGTCAGTGATTGCCTGGTGCACGCGATCAAGGATGTGCAAGCAGGTGGTCGTGACCTGAGCGGCCGCCTGGGCGCCACCAACCGCGCGGCTTCCAGCCACGTGCGCCAACTGCTGCGGGAGCAATGGTGAACGCTCACGACTTGCTCTGGGGCATGACCCCGGCGCATGCGCCCGCTGACGCTCCGGCCTGGGTGCTGGAGGTGTTGGACGCCGGGCATCCGGTGGTGGTTCGGCGCGCCATTGCGCAGCCGGGCCAGGTGGCGGTGGGCGTACGCGGGCGTTTGCGCGAGCAGCGTTTCGCCGCCGTGATGCCGCTGGCGGCCGTGCAGCGGCGCGTGGCACCGGAAGACTTGCGCGGCGTTATCTCTCCCCGGGATTTGCCGGCGTTGCAGGCGCTCGCTCAACTGCGCCCGGTGTTGGCGCAGGAGAACTGGGGCGTCACCGGCAGTGCCGGTTTCGAACTGGCCAGCGGCATCGAAGCGCTGCACGCAAAGAGTGATCTGGATTTGATTCTGCGCGCGCCCGAGCGACTTGAACGAGGCGACGCAGAGGACCTGCTGGCAATACTGGACACGGCGGTGTGCGCCGTGGACCTGCAACTGCAAACGCCTTTCGGCGCTGTCGCCTTGCGGGAGTGGGCCGGTGGTTCACGCCGTGTGCTACTGAAGAACGCAAGCGGCGCGCAGTTGGTAATTGACCCGTGGCAGGCCGTGGCATGAGCAGCCTCCTGGCGTTTCCGGGGCAGGGCGCCCAGCGTCCCGGCATGCTCCAGCAGTTGCCGCGCGCGGTATTGGACGAAGCCAGTGCGGCCTTGAACGAGGACGTGCGCAAGCTCGATTCCACCGAAGCGCTGGCCTCCACCCGCGCCGTGCAACTATGTCTGTTGATCGCTGGCGTGGCCAGTGCGCGCTTGCTTGAACACACACCCGATTACGTAGCGGGGCTGTCCATCGGTGCCTATCCCGCCGCCGTGATCGCCGGTTCCCTGGACTTTGCCGATGCGCTCAAACTCGTCAGCCTGCGCGGAGACCTGATGCAACAGGCGTATCCCCACGGCTATGGCATGACCGCCCTCATCGGCCCGGACCTGTCCACCGTCGAAGGCTTGCTCGCCCAGGTCCACAGCCCGCAAACCCCGGTGTACCTGGCCAATATCAATGCCGACAACCAGACGGTTATCGCCGGCAGCGACGCAGCAATGAAAGCAGTCGCCAATCGGGTCCGTGGCAACGGCGTCGCCAAACGCCTCGCCGTCAGCGTGCCGTCCCATTGCGCGCTGTTGGAGAAACCTGCCGAGGCACTGGCCGAAGCATTCGCCCAAGTGACACTGAAAACGCCGACCATCACCTACCTGAGCAGCACCCGCGCCCGGCCGGTACACAACACGGAACACCTGCGCGACGACCTCGCCTTCAACATGTGCCGCATCGTCGATTGGCGCGGCACTGTGCAAAGCGCCTTTGAGCGTGGCGTGCGCCTGCATATCGAACTGCCTCCCGGCGCCGTGCTCACGGGCCTCGCGCGCCGGGTGTTCGAGCAAGGCACCGTCATCGCCTTCGAAGGCGCCCGCCTGGACACCTTGCAGGCCTTGCTGCGAGAGGAGGGAAGCCACCACCGATAAAGCACCACCCAAGGCTTTCGAAGCACAAAAACAACAATTTCGATGAAGCACTTTGAGGACAACCATCATGATTATTTACGGTGTGGCGTTGCTGGCGATCTGCATGTTGGCAGGCGTGATTCTGGGAGACATGCTCGGCGTGCTGCTGGGGGTTAAATCCAACGTGGGCGGGGTGGGGATCGCGATGATCCTGCTGATCTGCGCCCGACTGTGGATGCACAAGCACGGCGGCATGACCAAGGAATGCGAGATGGGCGTCGGCTTCTGGGGCGCCATGTACATTCCGGTGGTGGTGGCGATGGCGGCGCAGCAAAACGTGGTGACCGCGCTGCACGGCGGCCCGGTGGCGGTGCTGGCGGCGATTGGTTCGGTGGTGGTGTGTGGTTGCACGATTGCCTTGATCAGCCGAACGCACAAAGGCGAACCGCTGCCCGATGAAGAGCCGCTGATCGCGGCTGCACCTGCAGCGGGAGGTCGCTGATATGTGGGACCTCATCGAGAAAGGCCTGGCAAATAATGGCCTGGTGACTGCCTTTGCATTCGTTGGCGTAGTGATGTGGATTTCGGTGGTGCTGTCCAAGCGCCTGACGTTCGGACGCATCCACGGCTCGGCCATCGCGATTGTGATCGGGCTGGTGCTGGCCTGGGTGGGCGGCACGCTGACCGGCGGGCAGAAAGGCCTGGCGGACGTGGCATTGTTTTCCGGGATCGGGCTGATGGGCGGCGCGATGCTGCGGGACTTTGCGATTGTGGCCACGGCGTTTGAAGTACAGGCCACCGAGGCGCGCAAGGCCGGTTTGATTGGTGCGATTGCCTTGCTGCTGGGCACGGTGTTGCCGTTTATTGTGGGCGCGAGTATCGCCTGGGCGTTTGGGTATCGCGATGCGATCAGCATGACCACCATTGGTGCGGGCGCGGTGACGTATATCGTCGGGCCGGTGACGGGTGCGGCATTGGGTGCGAGTTCGGATGTGGTGGCGCTGTCCATTGCGACCGGCTTGATCAAGGCGATCCTGGTGATGGTCGGTACGCCCATGGCCGCACGCTGGATGGGCCTGGATAACCCGCGCTCGGCGATGGTGTTTGGTGGTTTGGCTGGCACGGTGAGCGGTGTGACGGCGGGCTTGGCAGCGACGGACCGTCGACTGGTGCCGTATGGCGCATTGACCGCCACCTTCCACACCGGGCTTGGGTGCTTGCTGGGGCCTTCGTTGCTCTACTTCATCGTGCGTGGGATTGTCGGCTAACCCCGTGATGCACCCGACTGCTTTTGTGGCGAGGGAGCTTGCTCCCGTTGGGGCGCGAAGCGGTCCCATTGCATTCTTCCTGAAAAAACTCGGGCGCTGATTTTACGACTGCTGCGCAGCCGAACGGGAGCAAGCTCCCTCGCCACAGGAGCTCATCGTCAGGCCTGGCGGTTTGCATACATCCGGCACTCCGCCAACAGCGCGAGCAAATTCGGGTCGCGCTCCTTGGCTTTCAGAAACACCACGCCAATGTGCTGCTGCAAGCGGTAGCGCGGTTGCAGGGGAATCAGCTTCACCCGGTTCTCATACACCGCCGCAATCCTCCCCGGCAGCAGCGCATAACCCACACCTGAGCTGACCATGCTCAGCAGGGTGAAGATGTCGTTGACCTGCATCGCCACCTTCGGCTCGAACCCCGCCTGCTTGAACACACGGTTGCCGTCCTGATGAGTAGCGAAGCCTTGGGTCAGGGTGATGAAGGTGGCGTCGCGCACATCCGCCAGGTCAATTTCCTGCTCGCGGTCGAAGGGTGAATCGGCCGGGGTGGCGAGGAAGATATCGTCGGAGAACAGTGCGATCTGCTCGCAGTCCGGATCGTTGGCGTGTTCGTCGAGGGAGATCAGGATCGCGTCGACTTCCATGTTCTTCAGCTTGTACAGCAGGTCGAAATTGGAACCGAGGATCAGGTCGATATTCAGTTCGCTGCGGCGAATCTTCAGCCCCATGATCAACTGCGGCACGGTCTTCACCGTCAACGAATACAGCGAACCCAGCTTGAAGCGCTCGGCGGAAAAGCCGGCGGCTTCGCGGGTAACCCGCACGCTGTCGACCACATCCTGCACCAGCTTTTGCGCGCGCTCTTCCAGCACATAGGCGCTTTCGAGCGGCGTGAGGTTGCGCCCCTCGTGCTTGAACAGTGGGCAGCGCAGGGCGTTTTCCAGGGAGTGGATCGCCCGGTGCACGCTGACGTTGCTGGTCTGCAATTCAGCCGCCGCCCGCGCCAGGTTGCCGGTGCGCATGAACGCCAGGAAGATTTCCAGTTTCTTGAGGGTGAATTCTTCGTCGATCAGCATGAGGGTGACTCTTGTTCGAATGCCGTCGATTGTGCCCCTAAAACCAGTTCACTCCCAGCCATGCGCTGCACAGGCCCAACACCACGCCGAGGATGATCAGCCAGATTGCGTTTAGCCGCGTGTAATACACCACGGCGGCGCTGGCCAGGGTCAGCACCAGGCTGGTCGCGTTGTTTTCCAGGCTGTTCATCAGGATGTAGCTGGCGGCCAGGATCAGCCCGATGGAGATCGGCAACAGGCTGCCTTTGACCCGCTGCACCCACGGGGTTTCGGTGTGTTTTTCCAGCCAGCCGGCGCCGAAGTAGGTCAGTACCGAGCAGGGCACCAGCTTGGCGGTCAGCGCCACCAGTGCACCCGGCAACCCGGCGGCTTGCTGGCCGATAAACACCAGGAACATGCCGTTGGGCCCCGGCAAGGCCTGGGACAGGGCGAAGAAGGCGACGAACTGCGCGTCGGTGATCCAGTTCATGTCCGTGACGGTGTAGCGGTGGATATCGCTCAGGGCCACGGTGTTGCCGCCAATCGCCATCAGCGACCACAGCGCGCATTGGATCATCAGGTGAAACAGCACGCTCTGCATCAGCCGGCCACCTTCTGCTTGCCCATGAAACCCAAGGCCAGGGAGCTTGGGATGCAGATCAGCAAGACCATCCACAACGGCAACACCAGCACCGCCATCAACACGAAGGTCAGGGCAAACGCGCAGTAGTTGGCCAATGTGCGCGGCATGGCCTTGAGCAGGCGCAGGGTGGTGCCGAGCATCAGCCCGGTGGCAATCGGCATTACCGCACCGAAGATCTGCTGCACCACGTCGTGGCTCCACCATTTGGCATAGGCGAAGCCGGCCAGCACGGTGATCAGCGAGGGGAACAGATACAACCCAACCACGGTCACAACCGCACCCGGCAAGCCGTGCAGGCGCCGGCCATAGATGATGCCGACGTTGGCGATGTTCGGCCCGGGGAAGAATTGACCGGTGGTCAGCAGTTCGTTAAAACCTTGCTCGCTGACCCACTGCCTGCGGTCGACCATCATCTGCCGCGCCCAGGGCATTACGCCGCCGAAGCCAAACAGGCCGACCATGGCGAAGTTGTAAAACAACTGCCACAGACTGGGATGAGGTGGGGTGGGTTCAAGGTCGGGCATGGGGATTACCGATGGGGTGCTTTTATGTGGGCGCTGGCTTGCCTGCGATAGCGGTGTAACAGTCGAAAGAGATGTTGAATGTCAGCCCCTCATCGCGGGCAAGCCAGCTCCCACAGGATGAAGCGAATCATCCATCGGCGCGGGCCGTTTGGGCAAATGAAGAAAGGTTGTTACCTGATAGTGCGTGAGTGACGTCAGAATGCTCATGACCCAATCAGGTGATAACGGTTATTCGAGGTGAGTGACACATGTATCACGGGGAACGATTCAACGCCTGGAGCCACTTGGTCGGAGCGGTTGCGGCCTTTGTTGGCGCGGTATGGATGTTGGTGGTGGCCAGTATGGACGGCAGCCCCTGGAAGATTGTCAGCGTGGCGATCTACGGTTTCACGTTGTTGGTGCTGTACAGCGCATCGACCGTGTACCACAGCGTGCGCGGGCGCAAGAAAGCGATCATGCAGAAGGTTGATCACTTTTCGATCTACCTGCTGATCGCCGGCAGCTACACGCCGTTTTGCCTGGTGACGCTGCGCGGGCCGTGGGGCTGGACGTTGTTCGGGATTGTGTGGGGGCTGGCGGTGATCGGCATCCTGCAAGAGATCAAGCCACGTTCCGAGGCACGGATCCTGTCGATTGTGATCTACGCCGTGATGGGTTGGATCGTGCTGGTGGCGGTCAAGCCGCTGATAGCGGCGCTGGGCCCCACCGGGTTTGCCTGGCTGGCGTCGGGCGGGGTGCTGTACACCGTGGGCATTATTTTCTTTGCCCTGGAGGACCGCCTGCGGCACTCCCACGGGATCTGGCATTTGTTTGTGATCGGCGGCAGCCTGCTGCATTTTGTGGCGATCATGGGGTACGTCCTTTGACTGGCAGCACACTCTAAAGTGTGGGAGCAAGCCCCACATTGGGACTGTGTTATAGCCGGTCCAATTGCTCCTGGGCCCGGCTGCCGAAGATCTCCAGCAGGCTCGCCAGCATATGCGGCGGCGGTTCGTCGGCGCGGGTCAGGGCGTACAGGGTGATCGGCAGCGGCGGCGCCAGCGGGCGAATGCAGGTGGTCGCCGGTGACGCGCCGAGGGCGGTGAACGGGTCGATGACGGCCAACCCGGCGCCCGACTCGACCATGGCCCTGGCCAGCGAATAGGTCTGCACCGCGATGCTGACCCGCGGCGGCGGATCGACCGCTTCCAGGTAGCTGTCCAGTTTGGCCGACAATGGGTCAGCGCTGGACAGGCCAATCAACGGCGCACCCGCCAGGGCCATCAGCGGTAGCGGTTTGCCCAGCTCGTTTTCCTTCCAGTAATCCTTGGGCGCCAGCGCTACCAATACGCCGTGTGCCAACGCCTGCGCGCTCAGGCCTGGGTGATCGGGCGGTTGCAGGGTCAGCGCCACATCGACTTCACGCATCAGCAGGTTTTGCACCAGCTCGCGGCTGTGGGCGCTGGACAGCTCGCAGGCGATGTCCGGGTAGCGTTGGGTCCACTCGCGGATGGCCGGCGGCAGCAATGATAAGGCCAGCGCCGGTGTTGCGCCGATACGCAGGCTCTGGCCCGGCTCGCGGCGCAGGTTCTGCGCCAGGCGCCGCACGCCTTGCAGGCTCTCGGTCACCTTGTCGACTTCGCGCTCCAGCGCCAAGGCTTCCGGCGTCGGCTGCAGCTTGCCGCGTATGCGCAGGAACAGCGGGAACCCCAGCTGCAACTCGGCGTGCTGCAACACCTTGCTCACCGCCGGCTGCGAGACGTGCAGCAGTTGGGCGGCGGCGCTGATGGAGCCGGTCTGGCGGATGGCCTGGAAGATTTCGATATGACGCAAGCGCATGGGCAGTCCATAACCTTTGTTTATGGGTGACCCATCTTTATTCATTGTCCCGCCGATGTCACCTGCCCCTAACCTTCAAGCCTGACAACACACGGCTAAGGGACGCACATGGCTCAGCAGGTTTGCATCATCGGTGGTGGGGTTATCGGCCTGGCGAGTGCCTACGCGCTGGTGCGTGCCGGCATGCAAGTGACCGTGGTCGAAGCGCGGGACACCCTGGGCAGCGAGACCAGTTTCGCCAACGGCGGGCAGCTGTCCTACCGCTATGTTGCGCCTCTGGCCGATAAAGGCGTGCCGCTGCAAGCCATTGGCTGGATGCTGCGCGGTGACTCGCCGTTGAAGCTGCGCCCGCGCATGGACCCGGCGCAGTGGCGCTGGATGGCTTCATTTCTGGGCGCCTGCCGTGGCTCGGTGAACCAGCGCAATGCGGCCCATCTGCTGCGCTTGGCGTCTTTGAGCCAGGACACCCTGCAACGCTGGCGTGAAGAAGACCAGTTGGGCGACTTCCACTGGCGGCGTAACGGCAAGCTGGTGACCTTTCGCAGCCTTAACAGCTACGAGCGCGCACTGGATAAAGTCACCGATCACCTGCAGCAGCAAGTGCTCTCGGCGGCGGACTGCGCGCGGCTGGAGCCGACCCTGGACAGCGCCAGTTTTTCCGGCGGCATCTACACACCCAATGAAGAGGTCGGCGACTGTCACGCCTTCTGCCAGCAACTGGCGGCGCGCCTTAAGGCGTCGGGGCGTTGCACGTTCCTGCTGGGGCGCAAGGTGACGGGCCTCCACCATCACGCGGGCCGGGTGCATTCGATCGAAATGGGTGACGAGGCGCTGTCGGTGGAGCACCTGGTGCTGGCCGCCGGGCACCGCAGCCCCGAGCTGGCCTTGCCTGGCATGGCGCTGCCGCTGTATCCGCTCAAGGGCTACAGCCTGAGCGTGCCGATTGGCGCGCAGCATCAGGCGCCGAACATCAGCATCACCGACTACGACCGCAAGATCGTCTACGCGCGCATCGGTGAGCAACTGCGGGTGGCGGCGATGGTGGATATCGTTGGCTTCGACACCCGCCTTGAACCCAAGCGCCTGGCGCTGATTAAACGCCAGGCACTTGAGACTTTCCCGCTGGCCGGCGATTACCAGCACGCGGTGGAATGGGCCGGCATGCGCCCGGCTACGCCTACGGGTGTGCCGCTGATTGGCGCCAGCGCCTATAGCAACCTGTGGCTTAACCTCGGTCATGGTGCCCTCGGGTTTACCCTGGCCTGCGGCAGCGGCCAGGTGCTGGCCGAATTGATCGGCCGGCACAGCACTTCCATTGATATGCAGGGCTTCGCGCCCCGCGCCGCTTGAGGATACCTTGATGACGATCACCCGTATCAACAGTAATAGCCGCTTGTCTGGCGCCGTGGTTTTTCAGGATTTGGTGTTCCTGTCCGGCCAGGTGCCGGGCGAAGGCCGGGATGTGACGACACAGACCGAGGAAGTGTTGGCCAAAATTGACGCGTTGTTGGCTGAGGCCGGCAGCGACAAGGATCATCTGCTGAATGCGACCATCTACCTGAACAATATCCAGGAGGGATTTGCGCCGATGAATGAAGCCTGGTCCGCCTGGCTATCGCCGGGGCAGGCGCCGACGCGTACCACGTTGCAAGCGCAGTTGGCGCGACCGGATGTGCTGGTGGAGATCAGCGTCATTGCCGTGCGCCGTCCATAACTAAAACAAAAACGGAGAACAACAATGCAAAAACTGTGGCGAGGGGGCTTGTCCCCCGTTGGTCTGCGCAGCAGCCCTATACTCTTTCTGGCACTGATATTGAGCGCTCAGACCCAGGCAACCGAAGCCCCCTTGGAAGGCACGCTAAACAAGATCGCCAACGCCAAGAGCATCACCCTCGGCTACCGCGATGCCTCGGTTCCGTTCTCCTACGTGGGTGATCACAGCGGCAAACCCATGGGCTATTCGGTAGACCTTGCGAACAAGATCGTCGAACGCATCCAGCAGAAAACCGGCGTGCCGACGCTCAACGTGAAGTACAACCTGGTGACGTCCCAGACCCGTATTGCACTGGTGCAAAACGGTACTGTGGACCTGGAATGTGGCTCTACCGGCGTGACCGCCGAGCGGCAGAAGCAGGTGGCGTTTTCCTACGGGTTTATCTACGTGAAGGGCCAATTGCTGACTGCCAGCGACAGCGGCATCAAAAGCTTCGCCGACCTGAAAGGCAAGAACGTGGTGACCACCGCTGGCACCACCAACGAGCGTTTCCTCAAGAGCTACAACGTCGACCACAAATTGAACATGTCGGTGATCAGCGCCAAGGACCACGGCGAAGCCTTCCAGATGCTGCAGTCGGGCCGGGCGGTGGCGTTCTACATGGACGACGCGTTGCTCTACGGCGAGCGCGCCAAGGCCCGGGACCCACACAAGTGGGTGGTGGTCGGGGAAGAGCAGTCGCGGGAAATCTACAGCTGCATGGTGCGCAAGGACGACCCGCAGTTTCTCGCGGTGGTCAACGAAACCCTGGCCGGCCTTTACAGCTCGGGGGAGATCAACGGGATTTACCAGCGCTGGTTTGAACAGCCGATTCCGCCAAAGGGCTTGAACCTGGAATTCCCGATGACCAGTGAGCTGAAGGCGATTATTGCCAAGCCTGTGAGTGACCCGGTGGAGTAGCGGAGTGGTAACCCGATCAAAATGTGGGAGCGGGCTTGCTCGCGAAAGCGGAGTGCCAGCCAATATATGGGTGACTGACCCACCGTATTCGCGAGCAGGCCCGCTTGTGTCTTGATCCGGGATTAAGCTGAGGGTGAGAGCGGTGAGTGGCAAGCTGAATGCCCGGAGTGCTTAAAGCACGTGTGGGAGCCCATGCTGCCACTCACCTCTCCGCTCTGGACATGA
>NZ_NIXO01000037.1 GCF_002204795.1 Pseudomonas sp. K2I15 | reverse complement strand
AGCTTGCTCCCGCTGGGCTGCGCAGCGGCCCCAAAACAGGGAGCGCTGCGCACTCCAGCGGGAGCAAGCTCCCTCGCCACATATAGCTCCATATCGCCCCAAAACGGTGCGTTGATTACTTGAACTTTGCACCACGCCGGTTCTTCTAACGTGCTTCAAACACCCGCGCGGAGCCCGATCGTGCCCAGAATCATTTCCCCCCAAACCCCTGAGTCGGCCCTGACAGACCACAGCGAGCACGACGCGAAGATGTTCGGTTCGCCCAAGGACCGCCTCGACTTCTACCGGCGCGAGATCCAGTACGAAACCAGCATCCTGGCCAACCGCACCGACGCCTACCTCACGGCTCAGTCGTTCCTGGTGATCGCCTTTGTGTCCGGCATGGGCAACCTCAACCCTGAGTGGGGCAAGCTGTTCACCCTGCTGGTGCCGGTATTCCTGGCGCTGCTGGGCATCCTCAGTTCCCTCAACGCCTGGCCGGGCATTCGGGCGGCCTACGACATCATCGATCACTGGCACTACAAGCAAAGCGAACTGCTGAGCAGCGAACCGGTGATGGGCCTGGCCTACGATGAGTCGCCGCTGTTTTGCGAGACCGAGTCGTCCCACAAGGGCTATCGCAAGTCGCTGCTGTTCTCGATGCGCGCGCCGTGGCTGTTCATGGTGTTCTGGGTGATCCTGGGCGCCTACGCGTTCTATATCCAGGTCGACAACCCAGGCTCCTAGGCAATCGGAATGAACTTTGGCCCGGCGTGCAGCACCTTACGTTTACGCAGGGCAAGTTTTCCCAAGATCTGCGAAGAGGTGACCATGAACGCAACCGATAAAGACGACCCGCAAGTCAGCGGCCGCAATGACCCCGCCATCGACGGTGGCGAGCCGGCACCGGGTACAGGTGCCGCCGCACCGAAAGACCCAAAGCCTGCCACCGACCCAAAGGCTGAAGAAAACGACTACAGTCCAGACTTCAAGCCCGAGCGCGAGCCCAAGCCTGAAACCGATGCCGATATCGATACCCAAGGCGGTTAGAGGAGACGGTCATGTCAGTTGAAATAGAAGAAGATGATGAGCTCGAAGAAGACGACGACGAACTCAATGACCCGGGCAATGAAGACCCGGGTTCATTGATGGATGATGCCGAGGTACCGCTTAACGACCTGGATGATGCGGCCGATGTCGGCAACATCGAAAACCAGCAATAAGCCTCATTTTTGCGCCTGGGCACGTCGTTCATACCACGCCAGCATCGGCTGCGTGCTAAGCCCGTGAACGACGATGCTCAGGGCAATGACTGACAGCGTGAGGTTCACCGCCACCGCGCTGCTGGTACCCACCAGCCCATGGTTGATGGCATAGAACAGGTAGTAAATGCTGCCGATCCCGCGAATCCCGAACCAGCCCATCAGCCCGCGCTGATTGCGGTCCAGCAGTGTGCCCCAGGGCACCGACAGCACACTGAGCGGGCGAATCACGCAAAACAGCAACGCGCCCACCGCCAGCGCCCGCCAGTCCCAATGGCTGACCAGCACCACGCCCAGCAGCGTCACCAGGAACACTTCCATCGAGCGCTCCACCAAGCCGCCAAAGGCGAGCATGTCGCCCATCATCACCCCGGCGGCAATCTGCGTGTCGTGCAACTGCCCAAGGTCGCCATGCAGCGCTTTTTCCGGCGCCACTTCCATGTGGCCAACCACCGGCTGGGCCAAATGTTCAGAAGGGGTCTGTGAGCTGCCAGTAGACTTGAACTCTGCCTGGCGCAGCCCGAGGCCGGCGGCAAATACCGACAGAAAGCCATAGCCGCCGATGGCTTCGGCCACCACATAGGCCAGGGCGATCAAGGCCAGCGTCAGGTAATCGTTTGGTGACAGGGTGCTGTCTTCATTGGTGATACGCATCTTGAGGGTCACCCGGCCGATGCCCCGGCCCATCCAGTAGCCGACCAGCAGCCCGGCAGGCACGGCCCACAGCAGGTTTTTCAGGACCCAGCCGCCAAGCCAGTCACCGTCGAACCCGCCGTGCTGCATGAAAATCAGCGCAAAGATGACAAACGGGAAGGCCGTACCGTCGTTCAACCCTGCCTCACCGGACAGGCCAAAGCGCAGCGGGTCGTAGTCCTGAGCGTTATTGACCTGCACCAGGCCCGCCAGCACCGGATCGGTCGGCGCAAGGATCGCACCCACCAACAACGAAACGCCCCACGACAAGCCAAACACCCAATGCAGCACCGCGCATGTGCCAATGATGGTCAGCAGCATCACCGGGCCCGCCATGCCAAACGCAATGCGCCAGGTGCGGTGCTTGAGGGGCAGCCGCAGTTTCAGCCCGCTGACAAACAACGAGAACAGCACCGCGACTTCCGTCAGGTGTTCCATCCAGCTGGCTGAGGCCTTGATGTCCAGGTGCAGCAGGTCCACACCCAACGGGCCAATGCCCACGCCCAGCAACAGGCACACCGCCGAGGTGGTGACCGGCATCCAGCGCAGGTAGGAGGAGGTGAGGGCGAGGGTGAGCAACACCGCGCCCAGTACGGCCATCCATAGAATGAACGTCATCGAAGCTTCCTCAGGACGGCGGCGTTGAGCGTTGGAGGCGCAGGCGAGCAGGGTGGTTCAAACTATTGTTACCAGGCCCTGCTACGTCGGGATAACGTCTTACTTGCTCAGATGAGTGACGTGGGCATTGAGCGTGCTGCTAGGGGTGAAGGCGATGCTATAACCCGGCCCGGAGTTCATAAAGTCCTGAAGTCCGGCCTGTTGCTCACTCCCCAGTTTGTAGACATTGGATTTACCGGCGGTTGCCGGTTGTACTTGCAACCCTCCCAAGTGCGAATCCAATGCATGTGAGTTGGAATGATAAAGGTATAAATCGCCGTTACTGGTTTTTTGGATATAGGCAGCGTGGGTGATCTTGCCTTCGTTGTAGCCGTTCTTGCTAACGAACGTAACGATTCCGGACTCGGTGATATCACTGGCGTTAAACGTATCCTTCAGGGTCTGCGGTGTGATTTTCATCAATTCGTTATAGCGCGGCGTACCGCCATTGAACACTTGCGCAATAACGGTTTTGAAGGTCCGGTCGGTGATTTTCTTGTCCGCCTGGGCGGTGCGCAGTGCGGTTGCGTAGCAGATGTCGAGCTCTGCTTTTTCATCAATCGTGCGATACAGGCTCGTTATGTTGTCTTTCAATTCATCGCTGGAAAGCGCTTTTGGCTGGAAGTTTTCCAGTGGTTTCCCATAAGGCTGTTTTGTTTTCAGGTCCAGGGTATGCCACTGGCCCGTGGTGTCATCCAGTTTTGCGATTTGCCTGATCTCGTCGCCAGCATTGGCTGCCTTGAGTGTGCCCTCGGCAATGCCGGGCTTTTTAAGCAACGACGGCAGATCCCCCCGGCGCAGGGCGCCGCGCAGCTGATTGATGCCATTGCCGCCCCAGTTCAGCGCTTTGCCGCCCAATTTCAAAACGCCCCGGGCGATGTCCTCGGCACCGCTGAGTGGGTTGAGACTGCCCAGTGCCGCGCGACCGATAATTTTCACTGCCCGTGCCGCCTTGGCAAACGCTGATGCGCCGGCTGCCAGCACTTTGGCGCCTTTGACGGCAGCGCCCAAGCCCACCACGAAACCAAATACGTCCAGCGCCAGGTCGCCAAAGCCCTCGGCGATTTTGCCAGCCTGGAAGTTCTTGATCGCCGACCTCAAGGGAATCAGGTTGAGGAAAAACTCCTTGGCCTTTTTGCTGAAGGGCACTTCGGTATCAAACGTAGTCAGGCCTGCGGCGGCCTTGTTGATTGAAGGCATATCGATGTCCTTCACCACCGCATCAACAATGTATGACGTCCTCTCGCTGGTAAAACTTAGGGGAACATCGTGCAGCGGATCTGTTTTTTCATCGCTCACTCCCGGTGTGTAATCTCCAGAGGGCACGATTTCTTCAAACTCTCTGCGGGAACCTCTGAGATGAACACCTTCAACCGTGTTGAATTTGGGATCAGATTTAAGTTCTCCCAGGTTTGGACGTTTCGAGATTTTGCCGTTTTTCAGATTGATTTCGTAGGTGTGGACCCGGGGCCCGCGCTCGGTTTTAACCAGCACGACGCCTTCATTCACCCGATCCCGGTTGGCGTTTTTTTTGTTAATGGGGGTTTCTTTTATCTCCCTGGCAATAGTGATTTTGCCGTATTCGAGATCCTTCCGGTCTTCCAGGGGAAGTTTGGTAATCATCGATTTAACTTGCGCTTTAACACCCCTCTCTATGGTGTTGCTGTAGGTCTTGAATGCTTGTTGAAATTCATTCGATATATCTGGCAGGTTTTTGGTTTTGGCTAATACATCGTTGATGTCCACGGCATTTGATGAAGAAACCCATTTGTTGTTGGTAGCGTGTCCGCGGGTATTGCCTCGAAAGCGCACGGGTGTCTCGATCTGGGGGCGATCAAATAAATTCCTGTCCATATACAGATCCAGCACCGAATAGGGACCTGGGAATAGGCTATGGGGTGGATCCAGAGTGATGCATTTTTCCTGCAGGCTCGTGGCATCCATATCCGGCAGAACTTTTTGCAGGTGTGCCAGCGCCATTTCATTGCGTACCGGCATCTGCGCACTTTGCGCGCCGCAGGCCTCTTTCAGCTCGTTGATTTGCGCGTCAAAGGCCGCACGCACTTGCATCATCTGCGCTTCGCTTACGTCTAGGGATGGAACGATGCCATTGACACGCCCCCACACCTTCAGTGCTTTTTGCTGCGCGGCGTATTCGATTTGGCGCTCGTTTGCAGAGATCGGCGCGATATCAGCGTGGCTCATGACATCACTGTATGTCATGGACGCTGTCGATCCTGGCGCCTGTTCTTCCAGGCGCGCCACTGCTGTCGTGAAACTGACCCAGCTATGAGTACCGTAGAGCACGCCCGGCGGTATCTCCTTCACCAGGAACTCTGGCGCCCTGGACGACAGCAATACATGAGCCTGGAGCGCGGCCTTCTCGGGGGATGATGCTTTACCGGTGGCTTGCAGCTCATTGATCAGGTTCTGGACGGCATAGGAAGGCGGCTTGCCCCAGTGCGACGTTTGCGCCATGTCAACGCCGGCGACGGCGGAGGGACCTTTTGCGCAGGCGTGCGAGGGAGGAGCAGTCCCGCCCCAGGAAATGCGGGCAACGGACGCGTCCTGGTCCACACTCAAGGCCGCCAATAGCCAGTCGTTGACACTGCCTTTGACCGAACGGGCCTCGAACTTGGCCTGAATCGCCCGGCCCAACGCCTGGCCCTTGGGCGAGTTGACGAGTGTCTCGAGTACGCGTTGCGGATGGCGCAGCGCGGATTGGCTGAACGTCGTGCCTTGCATCAGGTACTCCAGCACGTTTCTGAAGCTACTCACATCAATGTCGCCAAACTTGCCGTGACGCAGGTCTCCCCGCAATTGCAACTGGCTCGTCTGGTCCAGCGGTTCGGGCCACGCCAGTGCACCGCCGTAATTGCCCAAAACAGGGGCATTCAATTCCGGCCTCATCAGAGCATTGCTGAGGTTGCTCACTTGCTCTGAGGTGGTGGGGATATCCCAGCCGTTTTCCTGGATAAACGCCTCAAGGCTGAGGGTTGTAACGTCGCCAGGGCTTTGTTCTTTAGCAGATGCGCTGTCGGCATGGATCCCGATACTGGTCTTTTTCAGGTACTCGGGGATTCTCCCACTCCAATAGCCTGTCTCTGTTTGCTGGGCTGCCAGGTACTTCAACTCACCGGCCAGGCTGTATTGGTTATGGATATTGCCCAGTACGGTTTTCTGCCGGTTGAGTTCGTCCTCGCTGCGGATTAGATGCAAACCCGCGTAGCGCGGCTTATCGAGCTCGGGAAAGGCGGTGTCGCGCGCAAGGTCTGCAGCGCGTTCGTGGGCGTGAGCGGGCAGGATATGCTCCTGCTCCCGGTAGAAATGGTTCACCAGCCACAACGGCGCACTGCTGCTGTTTTCCGATAGCGGCGGCTTGAAGGTGTTGCCGCTGCCACCGCCCACCACCCGCGCAGCTTCCTGGACGGGCCCTGCCACCTGCGACCAGCCTTGGTCGTCTAGCGGGTCGGCTTCTCCTGGCGTGACAGGCGCGTAGGGAAAGAGCTGGTAAGCAATTCGACCGGAGTTGGGAGCGATATTTACCGTGTCAGGATTGATCCCCACCGACCTCATCCAGTCAACCACTGGCTGGGACTGCATGCTACGGCCCAGTTGCGACCACCACTGGCCGAACGTCGAATTCGGCGGAATGTTGTGAACCATCAGCGCTTCGTCAGTGCGGGGGTCACCCTTAATCTGGAGCAACGCCTTGCCCACCAGCGGCGCCAGTTCGCGGTCGCCCTGGGTGCGTGGGTTATCAGACGCAGGAAGTATGCCTTGAGGGACGCTTTGTACCGATACCAGCGGCTGACTCGCTGAAGCCATCATCGGGTCGGAATTCACTGGCGTTTGAGGTTGGGAGTTAACTCGGCTGGCAGAGATCATGAATGGATGGCTCGCAAGGTAATTGTCAGGGGCATCCCAGCGATATTTCGTTCGCTGCGATGTGACCCTTCGTACCCATAACTGCCGTTACGATTCCGTCCCTTCGGCAATCAATGATTACCGGACTTTGCGCCCCATTCGGTTCCCTGAGTTCGCAGCCGAATCATGTCAATCAGTTGCCGCAACCCCGGCTGCGACTGACGGCCGAAGACCTGCAACATATCGACCGTATCCTGGCCAGCACGATAAAAGACCCGGTAGGGCCGGAATTTATGGACACTGCCAAACGTTAACCTTTGCGACAGGGATGTCTTGCAGTTGTAAAACAACAAATGACATCCTTTTGGCGTTGAGGTTTTTGGCATGAAGCGCGGCACCGTATTCAAGACCATCGGTAGTTTGCTGTGTGTGGCGGCGTTGGCGGGCGCCTGGAAATGGCGGGGCAACCCGGATGTACTCTGGCAGATCGTCAGCCGCCAATGCGTGCCCGACCAGAGCCAGCACCACAACCCGAGCCCATGCCTTCAGGTTGACCCGGACAAGGGCTTTGCGTTGCTCAAGGACCTCAACGGCCCTTATCAGGACTTGCTGATCCCCACCGACAAAGTCACCGGCATCGAAGACATCGCACTGACCCGTGACCTGCTGCCGCATTACTTTGCCCAGGCCTGGAAACACCACGATGTGCTGTCCACCGGCCTGGCAACGCCGATTGCCGACCGCTATGTCTCCCTGGCGATCAACTCGCGTTATGGCCGCTCGCAGAACCAGCTGCACATCCACATCGCCTGCCTGCGCCCCGACGTCTTCAACACCCTTAACGAGCGCGCCACCACCCTCAATGAGCAATGGCAAACCCTGCCGGTAAAACTGCAGGGGCATACCTACAGCGCCCGCACCTTGTCGGCGGCGGACTTCGACCTGCGTGACCCGCTGGCGATATTGAATGAGTACGTGCAGGCCCAGGGCGCCGCCATGGCCAGCTACAGCTTGCTGCTGGCACCGGGTGCCAACGGCAATTTTGTGCTGTTGACCACGCGGCTGACGCTCAAGGAATGGAACCTGGCGTCGGCCGAGGAGCTGCAAGATCACCAGTGCAACCTGATGGGCAAACCACCACAACGACCTGTTTTAGCTGTTAACGACATCCCGTGAAATTTGCCGTTGAACGAGTGTTCAGTTTCAATTATGTTGGCTGCACCCCCTGCCTGGTAACAGGCGGGCTTGCGCTTTTTCTGATTGAACGAGAGGCACTGGCATGCGGTTTTCACCCTTTGTTGAGCGAATTGCAGGGCAGGGCGTAGCCGCCTGGGACATCCACCACGCCGCCTTCCAGGCCAGCAGCAAAGGCGAAGACATCATTATCCTGAGTGTGGGCGACCCGGATTTCGCCACCCCTTCGTTCATCACCGACGCCGCCGTCGAGGCCCTGCGCCAGGGTGACACCCACTACACCGAAATCGCCGGCCGCCCGGCACTGCGCGATGCGATTGCCGCCCGTTACAGCCAGTCCCTGGCTCGCCCGATCAACGCTGAAAACGTCATCACCGTGGCCGGTGCGCAAAACGCCTTGTTCGTCACCTCGCTGTGCCTGTTGCAAGCCGGTGATGAAGTGATCGTGCTCGACCCGATGTACGTCACCTACGAGGCCACGCTCAAGGCCAGCGGCGCGACGCTGGTGCGGGTGCCGTGTTCTGCCGACGCGGGCTTTCGCCTGGATCCGGCGCTACTGGCCGCCGCCATCACGCCGCGCACCCGGGCGATTTTCTTCTCCAACCCCAACAACCCCACCGGCGTTGTGCTCAACCCCCAGGAACTGCAAGTGATTGCCGACCTGGCGATCGAGCATGAGCTGTGGGTGGTGGTGGACGAGGTCTACGAAAGCCTGGTGTTCGATGGCGAGTACCATAGCCTGGCTGCGCTGCCGGGCATGGCCGAACGCTGCATCGTGATTGGCAGCCTGTCCAAATCCCACGCCATGACCGGCTGGCGTATCGGCTGGATTATCGCCGAGCCTGCCATGGTTGCCCACGCCGAAACCCTGGTATTGAGCATGCTGTACGGCTTGCCGGGCTTTGTGATGGAAGCCGCGACCGCCGCAGTACTGGCCCACGATGAAGTCACTCACGGCATGCGGGAAACCTACCGGCGTCGCCGTGACCTGGTGGTAGCAGGCCTGAGCGGTTGCCCGGGCATCCACGTGCAAACCCCGCAAGCAGGCATGTTCGTGCTGGTGGATGTGCGGGATACGGGCCTCAGTTCGCTGGACTTCGCTTGGCGGCTGTTCCGCGAAGCGGGGGTTTCCGTGCTGGATGCCGCCGCCTTCGGTGAACCGGCCCAGGGCTTTGTGCGGCTGTCGTTCACCCTGGGTGAAACGCGGCTGGCCGAGGCCTGCGAGCGTATCAGCGGCTTCGTCGACAAGCTGGCCGGCGAACCACGAATAGCGCCCGCAGCGAAAATCATCAGCGTGCAGCCGGTCGCCGCGAAGAAGATGATCGAGGTGCTCGACCTGCACAAACGCTTCGGCAATATCGAAGTGCTCAAGGGCATCTCCCTGACCGCCCACGAAGGCGAAGTGATTTCGCTGATCGGCGCCAGTGGCTCGGGCAAAAGCACCTTGCTGCGTTGCATCAACATGCTCGAAGTGCCGGACCAGGGCAGCATTCACGTCGACGGCGAAAGCATCAAACTCAACTACGGCCGCCCCGGCGCACCGCTGGTGGCCGATGCCAAACAGCTGGTGCGGATCCGCTCGACCCTCGGCATGGTGTTCCAGAACTTCAACCTGTGGCCCCATCGCACGGTACTGGAAAACCTCATCGAAGCGCCGATCCAGGTGCTGCGCGAAAGCCGTGCCGAAGCCATCGAACGCGCCGAAGCCTTGCTCGACCGGGTGGGCCTGGCCGCCAAGCGCAACGAATACCCGGCGTTCCTCTCCGGCGGCCAGCAACAGCGGGTGGCCATCGCCCGCGCCCTGGCCATGCGCCCCAAAGTCATGTTGTTCGACGAACCCACCTCGGCCCTCGACCCGGAGTTGGTCGGCGAAGTGCTGCGGGTGATTCGTTCCCTGGCCGAAGAAGGCCGCACCATGATCCTGGTGACCCACGAAATGGCGTTCGCTCGGGATGTGTCATCCAAAGTCGCGTTTTTGCATCAAGGCCTGATCGAGGAAACCGGCTCGCCGGACTCAGTGTTTATCGACCCACGCAGTGAACGTTGCCGGCAGTTCGTCAACGCGCATCAAACTCGCTAACTCCAAAAAAAGACGGGGCAAGATCATGAAATCCAAACGATTGGCAAAGTGGTTGAGCAGTGCAGTATTGATGCTGGCGGCAGGTTCGGTGCTTGCAGCGGAAAAACCCATCGTGTTCGCGGTGGCGGCGGAACCCTACCCGCCGTTCACGGTGAAGGGTGGCAACGGGGAATGGACAGGGTTTGAGGTCGACCTGATTCACAAGCTCTGCGGCTTGATGAAGGCTGAGTGCCAAATCAAGGAAGTGGCGTGGGATGGGATTATTCCGTCGTTGCTGGCTAAGAAAATCGACGTGATTTTCTCCTCGATGTCGGTCACCGACGAGCGCGAAAAACAGATCGCTTTCAGCCGCGCTTATTACGATTCGCTGCTCGGCATTGCCGGCCCCAAGGGCACAACGGTCGAGGTCTCGCCGGCGGGCCTGAAGGGCAAGATCATCGGCGTGCAGATCTCCACGGTCAGCGCCAACTACCTGAAGAAGTACTACGAGAACATTGCTGACCTTAAGTACTACGACACCCAGGAATCGGCCAACGCCGACCTGATTGCCGGGCGCACCGACTTGATGATGGCCGACGGCATCGCTATCGCCATGATGGTCAAAACCCCTGAAGCCCAGGGCCTGGCCGAAATCGCCGAGGTGCCTTACGACCCCGTTATCGGTCGCGGTGTAGGCGCTGGCCTGCGCAAGGAAGACACCGAACTGAAGGCCCGCCTGGACAAGGCCATCGGCGAGTTGCTGGTGAGCAAGGACTACGCTGACCTCTCGCAGAGTGTGTTTGGTGTCTCGGTCAGCCCCTGCAAGCGCGCTGATACCCCGGCCTATGTGAGCAAAGTCTGCGACAGCCCCTACACAAACTAACCCGGTAGAAAGGGAGTTCTTGTGGCGAGGGAGCTTGCTCCCGCTGGGGTGCGAAGCACCCCCAAAAAATGGGCCTGCTACGCAGTCCAGCGGGAGCAAGCTCCCTCGCCACAGCAAGCTCCCTCGCCACAGGGGCATCGCCTGTCATAGAAATAGGGAGCGCCGATGTTCGATCTACTCAACTTCAGCGAGCAAGGCTGGGGCAATGCACTGCTCAAAGGGTTATGGATGACCCTGCAGATCTCCGCCGGCTCGTTTGCGGTGGGGCTGCTGATCGGCCTGGTGGTGGCCTGCGCCAAGCTCAGTGCACCTCGCCCGATTGCCATGCTGATGCGCGGCTACACCACGGTATTTCGCGCAGTGCCCGAGCTGCTGTTGATCCTGCTGCTGTATTACGCAGGCTCCATGGGCCTCAACGCGCTGATGCTGTGGCTGGGGTTTGAGCAGTTCAACATCAGCGGCCCACTGGTGGCGGTGCTGGTATTGGGGCTGGTGCAAGGCGCTTACGCCTCGGAGATTTTCCGCGCGGCGATCCTGGCGATTCCCCATGGCCAGATTGAAGCGGCGCGGGCCTTTGGCTTGAGCGGCTTTGGCCTGTTCCGCCGGGTGACCCTGCCGATCATGGCGCCGTATGCCTTGGCCGGCATGTCCAACCTGTGGATCAACCTGATCAAGGACAGCGCGCTGATCAGCGTGGTGGGCACCAACGAACTGCTGTACACCGCGAAACAGGCGGCGGGCTCGACCCGGCATTACCTGTTGTTCTACCTCACGGCCGCCGCCTTGTATTACCTGGTGACATTGGCCTCCAACTACCTGTCCGGGCGCCTGGAGCGACGTATTCGTCGCTGGATGCCGGTTGTCGAGTGAGCCGCACATGCCTGAGTGGATAAGTTATTACGCAGGACTGATCGCCAAGGGCTTGCAGACGACGCTGTCACTGCTGGTGATCTCGGCAGTGTTCGGCTTCGCCCTGGCGGTGCTGGTGGCCTTGGCGCGGCTGTCCCGGCGCAAGTGGCTGGCCCGTTCTGCGCTGGCGTACACCAGCGTGCTGCGGGGCACGCCGTTGCTGATCCAGATCTACATTTTCTACTACGGCCTGGGCAGCCTGTTTGCCCAGTTCCCGATGATTCGCGGGAGTTTCCTGTGGCCGTTTCTGCGGGACGGTTACTGGTACATTGTGTTTGCCCTGGTGCTCTCGGTAGGTGCGTACGTCGGTGAAGTGATTCGCGGCGGCCTGCTGGCAGTGCCCAAGGGCGAAATGGAAGCCGCCTCGGCGTTTGGCATGACGCCGCGCCAGGCACTGTTGCGAGTGCGCTTGCCACGGGCCATGCGCCTGTTGCTGCCGACACTGGCGGGGGAGACGGTAATGCTGTTGAAATCCACGGCGCTGGCCTCGACCATCGCGGTGGTCGACCTGCTCGGCGCCGCCAACGTGGTGCGCGCCCAGACCTTGCAGATCTACCAGCCGCTGCTATTGGTGGCCGGGGTTTACCTGTGCCTGACCTTCCTGATCGAAGCCCTGTATGCGATTGCCGAGCGGCGTGGCACGCCGTTGCGCAGGTCTGCCGGATGAAAACCGATCGCTCGTTGCAAGGGATTGCCCTGTGCTCACTGGCCTATGCGTTCCTGGCGTTGCAGGACGCCGGGATCAAATGGCTGGTGGCCGACTATTCAGTGTTCACCATCCTGTTCTGGCGCAGCCTGGTGGTGGTCGCCGCGTGTGTGATCGCCGGGCGCCTGGGCTTGCTCAAGCGCGCGTGGCACTCGGTCAGCCGCAAGCTGTTGATCATCCGGGGCCTGCTGTCGCTGCTGGCCTGGTTGCTGTATTACACCGCCGCCAAGGACTTGACCCTGGCGGAAATGACCACCCTGTATTTTTCCGCGCCCATCATGGTCACCTTGCTGGCGGCGCTGATCCTCAAGGAGCGCGCCAGCCGCGGCCAGTGGGTTTCGCTGATCATCGGTTTTGTCGGTGTGGTGATCGCCTGTCGCCCCAGCAGCATGGTCGACCCGCTGCCGATCGGCCTGACGCTGGCCGCAGCACTGTGCTGGGCATTTACCTATATCCAGTTGCGCCAGGTGGACGACAACACCTCGGTGTTGGAGCAAATGCTGATCACCAATGTGGTGTTCGTGATTTGCATGGCGGTGACACTGCCCTGGACTCACACACCGTCGCCGACGCCCGCATGGCTGGGCATGCTCGGTGCCGGGCTGGTGGGCGGCATTGGCCAGTTCCTGCTGTTTGCGAGCTTCCGCCGGGCCACGGCGACGCTGTTGGCGCCGTTCGAATACACCGGGCTGATCTGGGCGTTCCTGCTGTCGAGCCTGGTGTGGGGCACGGTGATGGACGTGTCGCTGATCTTCGGCGCCGTACTGATCGCCATCAGCGGCACCCTGGCCATGCTCAGCGCCCGGCACCCCGTGTCACAGGACGTGGTCGGCGCCGAATGCTCCGTGACGCAGCCCCTGTATCCAGCAGCGGCAGATGTGCAGCCCGTTGGCGGGGCTGAAGGTGCCGGGGTTGAGGCACCACTCAAGCCAGAGTCCGTCGAGCATCGCCGATAGTCCGATGGCCGCCAGGCGCGTGTCGTGGATCACGAAGCCTTCGCTCTCGGCCAGGTCGTCGAGCAGTTGGCGGATCAGTTCGAGGTAGGCGCGGTAGCTTTTTTCATGGGAGTCATTTACGTGCCGGGAGTGGCGGATCAGGCTCCAGAACACCACCCACACGCCCAGCAACTTGGGGTCCATGACCCGGGAGGAAAACGACCCGGCGAGGAACGCGTCCAGCCGCGCCGCCGGGCCCTGGGCCTGGTCGACTTCCTGCCAGAGGGCGGTAGTCAGTTCACTGGCGAGTTTGTGGTAGGTCTCGGCGATCAGTGCGTCGATGCTGCCGAAATGGTGATTGAGCAACCCCACCGAAACCCCGGCTTCAGCGGCGATGCGCCGCACGGAAATGCCGGCATGCCCGTCCCGGGCGAGGCTGGTGAGGGTGGCGGCAATCAACCGGTCGCGACGGTCTTCGGTCACAGGCACACCCTTGATCAAGATAGAAAGTTGAACGGTCGTTCAATATATACCTGCAGCACCAACAAGAGGAGAGCAACGGCATGGCAAAAGACCTTTCGTGGCCAGTCCCCGGCGACTCCGGGAACACCCTGCACATCGGCGCCTGGCGCTTTGAGGGGGATGGCAGCGGCCCACGGGTGCACCTGCAAGCCGGTGTGCACGCCGATGAAATCGCCGGGATGCTGGTGTTGCACCAGTTGTTGCCGCGGTTGCAGGCGTGCCAGGAGCAGGGGCGGCTCAAGGGCACCGTGACGGTGGTGCCTCAGGCTAATCCGTTTGGCATCGGGCAGTTTCGCCAGGGACGGCTGTTGGGGCGGTTTCATGAGGCCACCGGGCAGAATTTTAACCGGGCGTTTGATCATTCATTGGCGATGGAACGCCCGGCGAGCAACCTGGCGCAGTGGCAGAAAAGTCTTGTGCAGTTGGCGGCTGATGCGGAGTTGGTGCTGGACCTGCACACGGATGATGAGGCGCTGCCGTACCTGTATATCCACCGCAGCTTTTGGCCAGAAGGGCGAGCGTTGGCGGCGGCGTTGCAGGTGGAGGTGGTGATTGTGTGGGACGAGGGCGGCGACGGGTCGTTTGAAGAAACCATCATCAATCACGCAACCCCGCGATTGGCAGCGACCATTGAATTGCGTGGGCAGGCGGATGTGGGTGATGCCTTGGCACAGCACGATGGCGACGGAATCTGGGCCTGGCTCTGTGCAAGCGGGGTGATCGACGAAGCGCCAGTGATTGCCGATTGGCAGGGGCAGGTGGTGGACATGGGCTGTATGGAGACCATTCTGGCACCGTGTGCCGGGGTGCTGGTGTTTGAAAAGGGTTTGGGTGAGGAGGTTGAGGAAGGGGAGCGGTTTGCACGGATTATTCGGCGGCCCGGAGATCCGGACTCCGAGGTGGTGCTGCATGCCGCGCAAAGCGGGCGCATGGTGACGGGGCATCGGGAGCGGCTGGTATCCCAGGGGTCGGTGGTGGCCAAGTTCACCGGGTCACGGTTGTCCGACAGCTATAGCGGTGGGGTGTTGGATCCTTAGGGTTGTCGCACTCAGGCCTACTGGCTCAGGCGAGGGTGCGTTTATCCAGCAACAGGCGCTCCAGCTCCTTCATTGGCAACGGCCGGCTGAACAGATAACCCTGGATCTGATCGCAGCCGGCGTCCCGCAGAAACTCCAGCTGTGCCTGGGTTTCCACACCTTCGGCCACCACCCGCAGCTTCAGGCTGTGGGCCAGTTCGATGATGGTGCGGGTGATCGCGGCGTCCTGGGGGTTGCTGGTGACTTCGCGGATAAACGCGATGTCGATTTTCAGCGTATCAATCGGAAATCGCCGCAGGTAGGCCAGGCTTGAATAGCCAGTGCCGAAATCGTCGATGGAGATCTTCACACCCATCGCCCGCAAGCGTTGCAAGCTGGCGATGGTGTGCTGGGTGTTTTCCATCAGTGAGCCTTCGGTCAATTCAACCTCTAGCCAATGCGCTTCCACGCCAGCCCTTGCAAGGGAATGCGCGATATCGGCAATCAAGTCGCCTTCGATCAATTGATGCCCCGACACGTTGACCGACACCTCGACCGCGCCCACTGCCGTGGATTGCCAGGCGGCGATCTGGCGGCACACATTGTCGATCACCCAACGACCGAGTGTCACGATCAACCCAAGGCTCTCCAGGATCGGAATAAATACCGCCGGAGACACCGCGCCGTAGCCGGGCCGGTCCCAGCGCAGCAGTGCTTCAAGGGCACACACCTGACCGCTGGCCAGCTCGACCTTGGGCTGGTAATGCAGCACGAATTCTTCCTGCTCAACGGCTTGGCGCAGGGCTTTTTCCAGGTCCCGGCGGGCCAGGTCATGGACGTTCAAGCGGGCGGTTTCGTGATGGTGATGCTGCAGTTGCTGCTCAAGCAACAGGCTGTGGTTTTTCAACTGGTCGCTGTGGGCCTTGAGCCGCAGCAGGTTGCGGACCCGTAGCCACAATTCAACCCGTTCCACCGGCTTGCTGAGGAACTCTTCGGCCCCGGTTTCCAGGCCGCTCACCCGTGCGCTGGATTCACTCAAGGCCGAGAGCATGATGATCGGAATGTTCGCCGTGGCCTGGTTGCCCTTGAGCTGGTTGGCCACTTCGTAGCCGTCCATGCCCGGCATCATGATGTCCAGCAGGATCAAGTCCGGCGGCTGTTGCGCCACCAGTTGCAAGGCTTCTTCACCACTGGCGGCGCTCAAGATCTGGTAACCCTCATGGCGCAGCAGGGTTTCCAGCAGCTTGCGCACCTGGATTTCATCATCAACGATCAAGAGCGTTGCGGGTTGGCTGGCCATGGAGAGGACTCAAGTTGGAGGTGTAATGTTCTTTTGCAGCAGCGTGTCGATCACCTGGTACAGCTCTTTGTAGCGCAGGGGCTTGATGATGTAGGCGTCGCAGCTGGCCCGAAGGGTTTTATCGCGGTCTTCCTTCATGGCCATGGCGGTCAGGGCGATCACCGGGATGTGCGCGGTGTGCGGGTCCTGCTTGAGCAGTGAAGTGGCCGCCAGGCCGTCCATGCCGGGCAACTGGATGTCCATCAGGATCAGCGCCGGTTGTTTTTCCCGGGCCAGGGTCAGGCCGGTCTCGGCATCGGCGGCCCACAACACGCTATGGCCGGCGTTCACCAGCAGCAGGCGGGCGAGGCGCATATTGGCCTCGTTGTCTTCGACGATCAGGATTTCGGCCATGCGGCCTCCGTGTCCGCTGCGCGATGCAGCGGCAACCACACCACAAAACGCGCCCCTTCACCTTCGCGGCTGGCCACGGCGACGCTGCCGCCGTGCAGGTCGGTCAGTTGCTTGACCATCGCCAGCCCCAGGCCCGTGCCTTCGAATTTGCGTGCCAGGCTGCTGTCGATCTGGCTGAAGGCCTTGAACAACTTGCTCATGTCGTCCCGGGCGATACCGATGCCGGTGTCGCTGACACTCAATTCCAGAAACTGTTGGTGCGCGCTTGGCTGCAGGACAAAGCCGTGGGTGGGCCAGTCGCCGGGGATCTGCCCCACTTGGGCACGACTCACCTCGCGTACCGACAGGGTCACGGAGCTGCCGTGCTCGCTGAATTTCACGGCATTGGCCAGCAGGTTGTAGATGATCTGCTTGGTCTTGCGCAGGTCCAGTTCCAGGATGCCGAAGTCATCCGGGCTTTCGAGCTTCAACTGGATGCGTTGAAGGGCGGCCTTTTCCCGCACGATCAGCAGACTGTTGGTTAACAGGCCCGCCAACTCCACGGCTTCCAGCTCCAGGTCCATCATTCCGGCCTCGACCTTGGACAGGTCGAGAATGTCGTTGATCAGCGACAGCAAGTGCTGGCCGCTGGTGAAGATGTCGCCAATGTATTCGCGCTGGGTATCGCTCATGTCACCCACCAGGCCGTCCTTGAGTGCCTCGGAAAAGCCGATCACTGCATTCAGCGGCGTGCGCAATTCGTGGGACATGGTGGCGAGGAATTCGGACTTCATGTGGCTGGCGTGTTCCAGCTCCAGGTTCTTTTCTTCCAGGGCACGCTCAAAGCCTTTGCGTTGCGCCTCTTCCTGCTTGCGGGCGGTGTTGTCAGTGCCGATCAGCAGGTAGCCGATGATCGCGTCGTTTTTATTGCGCAGGGCCGTCACCGAGACCATGGCCGACAGGCGACTGTTGTCCTTGCGGATGTAGGTCAGCTCGTAGATGTCCTCGATGCCCCGCGAGGCCTTGAACACCAGGGCTTCAAAGCCGGGGGTGATCGGCGTGTCCAGTTCCAGGCTGAGGGCAGCGGCGCGGGTGATCAGTTCGGCAGGGTCGGAAATATCGGCCGGCGTGACGCGGTTCAGCACATCGGCGGCGGCATACCTGAGCATGCGTTCGGCGCCGACGTTGAAGATCTGGATCACGCCTTTTTCGTCGGTAGCGATGCTGGAGAAATAGGCGCTGTTGAAGATCGCGTCTTGCAGGGCGCCGGTCTTGAGCAGGGCTTTCTGGCGTTTGAATTCGACGATTTTCTCAGCCCGGGATTGCGGCTCCACCGGGCTGTCGACTGAAGAATTATCCATCGTAAAGGTGTTCCGCGAACTTCAGGCCCGGCACCGCCAATGGCAGCGCCGCAGAGCATGCTCACAGAAGATCGCGCAGGCGCGATGAGGAGGAGATGAGGTCTTTGGACGATAGCAGATAAACAGCAAACGACCTGTCTTTTTATGGCCAAAAGCATACCGTTTTTCGAAAAAATACCTTGAATGAATAGATTCAGATAAAGAGGGTTCGGTTTGTTTGCGATTAGCCGCTCTATATCAGCGATATGAGCATTTATTCATTAGGTGAAACGTTTAATCAAACGATAAACGGCTCACGCAAGCGCTTGCGTAAACAAATGTAACTGAATTAGAGTCGGCAGTAATCAGGTCTGCCGATGAGTGCCATTGGCAAACGCTTGAACACAAAAATAATAAAACCAGGAGCTCAGTCATGAGCCTTGACCCCTTGCTTGAAATGCACGGCATCAGCAAGACCTTCAATGGCCTGCGGGTGCTCAAGAACGTCAGCCTGAAAGTCTACCCCGGTGAAATCCACGCCTTGATGGGTGAGAACGGCGCCGGCAAATCGACGCTGATGAAGATCCTTTCCGGTGCCTACCAGGCCGACGACGGCGGCACTATCCGTATCGATGGCCAGCCCGTCGCCAGCTACAATCCCGCCTCCGCAAAAGCCCTCGGCATTGCCGTGATCTACCAGGAACTAAGCCTGTGCCCGAACCTCACGGTGGCCGAGAACATCTACCTGGGCCGTGAACTGCGCCGTGGCTGGACCATCGACCGCAAGGGCATGGAAGCCGGGGTTGCCGAGGTGCTGGCAAGGCTCGGCGCGGAGTTTCTGCCCACCACCCGCGTCACCAGCCTGTCCATCGCCGAGCGCCAACTGGTGGAAATCGCCCGCGCCCTGCATGCCCACGCAAAAATCCTGGTGATGGACGAGCCCACCACGCCGCTGTCATCCCGCGAGACCGACCGCCTGTTTGCGCTGATCAAACAGCTGCGCAGCCAGGGTTTGGCGATCATCTATATCAGCCACCGCATGGCGGAAATCTACGAGCTGTCGGACCGGGTCTCGGTGCTGCGTGACGGCGAGTACGTCGGCGAACTGGCGCGGGACGTGCTGTCCGCCGAGGTGCTGGTGAAGATGATGGTGGGTCGCGACCTTTCCGGCTTCTACAAGAAAGAACATGCCGCCTACGACCCGGGCCAAGTGGTGATGCGCGTGCGTGACATGGCCGACGGCAAGCGCGTGCGCAACTGCAGCTTCGACCTGCACGCCGGTGAAGTGCTGGGCATCGCCGGGCTGGTGGGCGCCGGCCGTACCGAGCTGGCGCGGCTGATCTTTGCCGCCGACCCACGCACCTCCGGCACGCTGGAGGTGGTCGGCAAGACCGTGACCCAACTGCGCAACCCGGCGGACGCGATCCGTGCCGGCGTGGTGTACCTCACCGAAGACCGCAAGGCCCAGGGCCTGTTTCTCGACATGAGCGTGGCCGACAACATCAACGTCTGCGCCTGTGTGCCGGATGCGCATGCCGGCGGCGTGCTCGACCGTGGCCACGGTGCGCAACGGGCTAACGACGCGATCAAGTCGCTGTCGATCCGTGTGGCGTCGGGCAAGGTCAATGTCGGCGCGTTGTCCGGTGGCAATCAGCAGAAGGTGCTGCTGGCGCGGCTGCTGGAGGTCAAGCCGCATGTGCTGATCCTCGACGAGCCTACGCGGGGCGTGGACATCGGTTCCAAATCCGAGATCTACCGCATCATCAACCAGTTGGCCAAAGCCGGAGTCGGCATCGTGGTGATCTCCAGCGAGTTGCCGGAAATCATTGGCACCTGCGACCGCGTGCTGATCATGCGCGAAGGGCAACTGGTGGCCGAGGTAGGCGGGGCATCGGGGCTGGATATTTCCCAGGAGGCGATTATCGACCTCGCCACCGGCAGCGAGCAGGTGGTCGCCCATGGCTAATTCAACTACAAGCGGGAGCAACACCATGACTGTGGCAACGATCGGCAAGGCTGAGCGTATTCGGGAACTGATGCGCACGGTGGGCATGTTGCCGGTGCTGGTGCTGCTGTTGGTGGGCTTTGCCCTGGCCAGCGAAAACTTCATGACGGTGCAGAACCTGTCGATCATCACCCAGCAGGCGTCGGTCAACGTGGTGCTGGCGGCGGGCATGACCTTTGTGATCCTCACGGCCGGTATCGACCTTTCGGTGGGGGCGATTCTCGCGGCCTCAGCCGTGGTCGCGCTGCAAGCCTCGATGTCGCCGCAATTCGGTATGTTCGGGATTGCCGCCGGGATTGGCTTCGGCCTGTTGCTGGGCCTGGTCAACGGCGGGCTGATCGCCTTTATGCGCCTGCCGCCGTTTATTGTGACTCTGGGTGCACTGACGGCCATGCGCGGTTTGGCGCGTTTGCTGGCCGACGACAAAACAGTGTTCAACCCGGACCTGCCGTTTGCCTTTATCGGCAACGATTCGGTGCTGGGCGTGCCATGGCTGGTGATTATCGCCGTGGCTGTTGTCGCGCTGTCGTGGTTCATCCTGCGGCGCACGGTGATGGGCGTGCAGATCTATTCCGTCGGTGGCAACCCGGAAGCGGCGCGCTTGTCGGGGATCAAGGTGTGGAAAGTCTTGCTCTTCGTCTATGCCATGTCCGGCGCCCTGGCTGGCCTGGGCGCGGTGATGAGTGCCTCACGCCTGTTCGCCGCCAATGGCCTGCAACTGGGGCAATCCTATGAGCTGGATGCGATCGCTGCGGTAATCCTCGGCGGCACCAGTTTCACCGGTGGCGTCGGCACCATCGGCGGCACGCTGATTGGCGCGCTGATCATCGCGGTATTGACCAACGGCCTGGTGCTGCTTGGCGTGTCGGATATCTGGCAGTACATCATCAAAGGCATCGTGATCATTGGCGCGGTGGCGCTGGATCGTTATCGCCAGTCCGGTGCGCGGACCTGATTTCACTCAAACAACAATCACAAGAGAGTCATCATGAACTTCAAACGCATTTTTCCTGTTGTCGCCTCCCTGGGCGTTGCCGTGTTGATGTCCCAAGCCGTGGAAGCCCGTGAACTGAAAGCCATCGGCATCAGCATGGGTTCCCTCGGCAACCCGTACTTCGTGACCCTGGCCGACGGCGCCACGGCCCGGGCCAAGGAGCTGAACCCGGCGGTCAAGGTGACCTCGGTGTCGGCCGACTACGACCTGAGCAAGCAGTTCTCGCAGATCGATAACTTCATCTCGTCCAAGGTCGACCTGATCCTGATCAACGCCGTCGATCCGTCGGCCATGGCCTCGGCGATCAAGAAAGCCCGTGACGCGGGGATCGTGGTGGTGGCGGTGGACGTCGACGCCAAGGGCGTGAACGCCACGGTGCAGACCGACAACGTCGAAGCCGGCAAGCTCGCCTGCCAGTTCATCGTCGACAAGCTCTCGGGCAAGGGCAACGTGATTATCCAGAACGGCCCGCAAGTGACGGCCGTGACCGATCGCGTCAAAGGCTGTAAAGCGGCCCTGGCTTCGGCGCCGGATATCAAGGTGCTGTCTGATGACCAGGACGGCAAAGGCTCCCGCGAAGGCGGTTTGAACGTGATGCAGGGCTACCTGACGCGTTTCCAGAAAATCGACGGCCTGTTTGCAATTAACGACCCGCAAGCCATCGGCAGCGACCTGGCCGCCAAGCAGCTCAAGCGTAGCGGCATCATCATTACTTCCGTGGACGGCGCGCCGGACATCGAGAATGCCCTGAAGACTGACACCATGATCCAGGCCTCCGCCAGCCAGGACCCATGGGCCATGGCCCAGACGGCGGTTAACGTCGGCAACGACATTCTCAATGACAAACAACCCGCCGAAGCGGTTACCCTGCTGGCGCCAAAATTGATCACCCGCGAAAACGTAGGTTCCTACAGCGGTTGGTCAAGCAAACATTAAAAGCGCGCAGGAGTGAGTACCGTGGCAACCATGGAGGATGTGGCAAGAATTGCTGGGGTGTCGACATCGACGGTTTCCCACGTCTTGAACGGCACCCGCAAGGTCAGCCCGGACACGGTGCAAGCGGTGCAGAGCGCGATCCGGCAGTTGGGCTACATCCCCAATACGCTGGCGCGCTCCCTGGCCAGGTCCACCACCAATACGATTGGTGTGGCGATCTCGGCACTGTCCAACCATTACTTCAGTGAAACGGTGCACGCGATTGAAACCGAGTGCGCCAAGCACGGCTACATGATGCTGTTTGTCGATACCCATGACGATCCCGAGCAGGAATTGAAGGTGGTCACGACGCTGCATCATCGGCGGGTGGACGGCATTCTGCTGGCGCCGTCTACCGGTTCGTCGGCACTTGAGTACTTGCAGGTCAATGAAGTGCCGGCGGTGCTGGTGGACCGAATGATGAGCGACCGTTTTGATCAGGTCGGAGTGGAAAACACACTGTCCACCCAGGCCTTGGTGGCGCACTTGATCGAGCATGGTCACCGGCGCATCGGTTTTATTTCCGGGCGAGCGGGGCTTGGCACTTCCGCTGAGCGCGTTGCTGGGTATCAAGCCGCGTTGCAGGCGGCGGGGTTACCATTTGATCCGCAGTTGCTGGTCAATGGTGGTTCCAGCAGCGAGCCTGCGCGCCACGCCACGGCGCAGTTATTGGCGTTGGCAACACCGCCCACGGCAATCATGGCGGGCAATAACCTGATGACCCTCGGTGCAATGCACGCCTTGCGTGATGCGCACATCGATGTACCCGGGCAAATGGCCTTGGTGGGCTTCGATGATTTTGAATGGGCGGATTTCTTTGTGCCGCGCCTGACGTTGATCGCGCAGCCGGTCCAGGAACTGGGCGCCCGAGCGGTCAACCTGCTGCTTGAGCGCATGGCGTCGCCCAAGCGTAAAAAACACAGCGTGCGGCTCGCGCCCACCCTGAAGATTCGTAATTCATGCGGCTGCCCCTGATATGAACAACCCGGTTTCCCTTGGCATTGATCTTGGTACCTCGGAACTCAAGGCGATCTTGATGGACGAGCATGGCAGCGTCCTCGCCCATGCGGGGGCGCGGTTGACGATATCGCGTCTGCACAGCGGCTGGTCCGAGCAGGATCCTGAGGATTGGTGGCAAGCGTGCCTCCGTGCCCTGGACCAGTTGCGTGCGGATCAGCCGCAGGCTTATGGCCGGGTGAGCTGTATCGGTTTGTCCGGGCAAATGCACGGTGCCGTGCTGTTGGGGGATGACGATCGGGTGTTGTATCCGGCCATTCTTTGGGACGACTCCCGCGCCATGGCACAGGCTGAGGCCTTGGGCAGCGAGTTTGCCGACGTCACTGGCAGCTTGCCGATGGCCGGCCTTACCGCGCCGAAACTGCTGTGGCTGCAGCAGCACGAGCCTATCGTATTCGAGGCGATTGGCTGCGTACTGTCGCCCAAGGATTACCTGCGCCTGCGCTTGAGTGGCGAGCGTGTCAGTGATGTGTCCGATGGGGCCGGGACGTTGTGGCTGGATGTGGCCAGCCGGGAATGGTTTGAGCCCATGTTGCGGGCAACGGGTTTGCGATTGGCGCAGATGCCAAGGCTGGTGGAGGGTGGGGCGGCCAGCGCTCATTTGAATGCCGCTGCGGCGGGGCGATTGGGCTTGGCGCAGGGCCTGGTGATTGCCGGCGGTGGCGGGGATAACCCGGTCGCAGCGGTGGGCATCGGCGCGGTGAATGCCGGTGACGCATTTATCACCCTTGGTACCAGTGCGGCCATCGTTGCGATTACCGACCATGCGGCGGGAAATCCGGCGAGCGCCGTGCACAGCTTTTGCCATGCACTGCCCAACCGCTGGTACACCATGGGCGCGATGTTGGCCGGGGCCAGTTGTTTGCGTTGGGTGACGCGGTTGACCGGGTCTGCTGATGAGCAGGCGTTGCTGGATCAGGTGCAGGTCGCGTTGCCGATCGGGCGAGGTGTACCGGTTTCCAATCCGCTGTTTTTGCCGTATCTGGCGGGTGAGCGTACGCCGCATAATGATCCGTTGTTGCGTGGTGGGTTTATGAATTTGGGGCATGACTGCACGCCTGCGATGCTTGGGTATGCGGTGATGGAAGGGGTTGGGTTTGGCCTGCTGGATGCGTTGAATGCGGTGCAGTCGGCCGGGGCTACGGTAGGCGCTTGCGCGTTGGTTGGCGGTGGCGCTCGCAGTGAGTATTGGGCGCAGTTGCTGGCCAATATTCTTGAGCGGGAGATCTTCACGTTACACGGCAGTGAGTTGAGCGCGTGTATTGGAGCAGCCAAGTTGGGGTTTCTGGCGGGTGGGCAGGGCGCGGCGCTTTTGCAGGCGGGCATGCCGGTCAAGAAGCGGTTTTTCCCGGACGGCACTCAACGGGTCGTGTTGCAGACGCGTTATCGAAAATTCCAGGGGTTGCTGGTTGCCGCCAAGGCTTTGCACGAATAGGCACGGCGCGGTCCAGTGTGGGAGCGGGCTTGCTCGCGAAGGTCGTTAACGATGGCGGTGTCAGGTTTTTGCAGCCAACTCGCGCAGCACCCTCAGCAACGTGGTCTCACCCTTGACCACCTCGGCATGCTCAAAGCAGATCCAGCCTTCATTAAGCCCATCGATCATGCGCATGCGCGGCATTGGATTCTGCGCACCTTGCTCACGAAACATCGGCTCCCAGGTATCGCGCGGCACCACCTGCGCAGTCACGCCACGGTTGAGCACTTCGGTCAAGGTGCGGGCGATGTCGTTCGGGCTGACCCACTGGCCTTCCAGTTCCACTACCCGGCGCCCGGCCCAGTGCTGCTGCAACAGTTGCGCGGCGAGGCCACCGACCCCGTCATTGCATAAGTGACTGAAAGTCATGAGTCGCCGAGTGGCGGCAACCGGCGTTTCACCGGGGTTTTCTTGACGATGGCGGTGTTGGTTTCGGCATACACGTTGAGCCGGTCCAGCAGCGTGTCGAGTTGATCCATGGTGCGCACATGCAGGCGCGCGATGAAGCAGTCGTCGCCGGTCACCTTGTCGCATTCGGTGAACTCGGGGATCGCCTGGATCTGCCGTTCCACTTCCTGCAATTTCCCGGGCAAGGGGCGAATGCGCACGATGGCTTGCAGCAAATAGCCGAAATGCTTGGGGTCGATGTCCACGGTGTAGTTTTTCAACACGCCGCGCTCTTCCAGGCGCCGCAGCCGCTCGCCGACGCTGGGGGAGGAGAGCCCCGTGATGCCTGCCAATGCCTTGAGGGAAAGGCGCGAATCATCCATCAGCGCGGCGATCAATTGCTGGTCAATGCTGTCAATCATGGTTGCTCCAAAAGTGTTTGCCCTGGTTTGCCTAATAAGAATAGGCGAAATACAAGGTTCGCCTTATTTAGTATCTGGAGTCGCTGCTAGCGAGATTGCCATAATTGAGCCTCATTTGAGGAGCTCAATCATGGACAAATCCATACGTCGCGGATCATGGGAAATGGTCGCCGCCATGCTGATATCCGGCACCATCGGCTGGTTCGTGCTGGTGTCGGGGGTGCCCGTTGTCGAAGTGGTGTTCTGGCGCTGCGTGATCGGTGCGGTGACGTTACTGGTGGTGTGCTGGCTGATGGGTTATTTGCGCCTGGACCTGCTGAGTTACCCAAAGCTGGGGCTGGCGATGCTCAGCGGCGTGGCGATTGTGGGCAATTGGTTGCTGCTGTTTGAGTCGTACGCGAGGGCTTCAATCTCCATCAGTACGGCGGTGTATAACGTGCAGCCGTTCATGCTGGTGATGCTGGCGGCGGTGTTTCTGGGCGAGAAAATCACCGTGCAAAAGCTCGCCTGGCTGAGCGTGGCATTTGTCGGGATGCTCGCCATCGTCACCGCCCATGGCGATCAGCAAAACACCGGGGATGACTACCTGGTGGGCGTGGCATTGGCGCTGGGCGCGGCCTTCCTGTATGCGATTGCGGCGCTGATCATCAAGCGTTTGAAGGACGTGCCGCCGCATTTGATGGCGCTGATTCAGGTGACCACGGGCGCCTTGCTGCTCGCGCCGTTGATGCAATGGCAAAGCCTCTCGGCGTCGATCGATGCCTGGGCGGCACTGCTGACCTTAGGCGCGGTGCACACCGGTTTGATGTACGTGTTGCTGTATGGCGCGATTCAGAAGTTGCCCACGGCAATCACCGGGGCGCTGTCGTTTATCTACCCGATCGCGGCAATCTTTGTCGACTGGATTGCCTTTGGGCATCGCCTGGGCTGGCTGCAATGGCTCGGCGTGGCAGCGATTTTGCTCGCCGCAGCCGGGTTACAGCGGGGTTGGTGGTGGCGAACCAAGGCGGTGGTGAGCGCTACGCCGTAGCGTGACACTCGCCTCCCGGTCAGTGCGTACCGCGTGGAATGGTCTTGAGCAGGTCGTCCGGGCTGATATAACCCACCACGCTGCCCGGTTGCGGCAAGCCGAGGATATGGCCCTTGATCTTGCCGATCACGTGCATTTCGCACGGCTTGCAGTCGAACTTCAGCGTCAGTACTTCATCGCCGTGGATCAACTGCATCGGCGCCACCTTGGTCTTCACGCCGGTCACACCCTTGGCCTGTTTGGGGCACAGGTTGAACGAGAAGCGCAGGCAGTGCTTGGTGATCATCACCGGCACTTCGCCGGTTTCTTCGTGGGCTTCGTACGCCGCATCGATCAGTTGCACGCCGTGGCGGTGATAGAAGTCGCGAGCCTTTTGGTTGTAGACGTTGGCCAGGAATGACAGGTGCGATTCCGGGTACACCGGCGGCGGCGTGGTTTCGGCCTTGCGGCCACCCCGTGGATGGGCCTGGATACGCGCCTCGGTCAGCGCCTCGATGACTTCACGGCGCAAGGCCTTGAGCTGCGAGTTCGGAATGAAGAACGCCTGCGGTGCATCCAGTTCGATCGCGGTGGCGTGGTACTGGGTGGTGCCCAGTTGGCCCAGCAGGTCGCGCAGGGTCTCGAGTGCCTGTTCCGGCTTGTTGGCCACGCCAAATGGGCCGGGCAGGGCGACGCTGGCGCTGATGCCTTCCTCGCTGGTGACGGTCAGGTCCAGGCGATCTTCCTGCAAACGGGCAACCCACGACACGCCGATACGGCGCTCGGCGGAGGTCTTGAGCAACGCCTGCTGCCAGTTATGGTCCAGGTTACGGTTCAACGGGTGATTCGGCCGCAGTTGATGCAAGCCGGCCGGCATCTCGTTGGGCTCGACGCGGTAGCGGTAGCGCTTCTCGCCGTCTTCTTCAAACTCGCCCTTGGCTTCTGCGATGTTGGCGCGAAAACCCACCACTTCGCGCTTGATCAGCACATTGAGGCCGTCGCCGTTGGACAGCGGCTCATGGGTGACCACTTGCAAGTCACGCTTGCCGGCTTTCTCCACCACACCCACCGGCAGGCCGGTAAAGGTCGGGGTGTCGAAGGCGCCGATGTCGACTTTGCGGTCGGTGACGAAGTAGTCGGTGCTGCCACGGTGGAAGGTCTTTTCCGGGTCTGGCAGGAAGAAATGCGCGGTGCGGCCGCTGGAGGCGCGAGCCAGGTCCGGGCGGTCTTCGAGAATCTCGTCCAGGCGCTGACGGTAATAGGCGGTGATGTTCTTCACATAACCCATGTCCTTGTAGCGGCCTTCGATCTTGAACGAACGCACGCCGGCATCTACCAGGGCGCGCAGGTTGGCGCTCTGGTTGTTGTCTTTCATCGACAGCAGGTGCTTTTCAAAGGCAACCACACGGCCCTGGTCATCCTTCAAGGTGTAGGGCAGGCGGCACGCCTGGGAGCAATCGCCACGGTTGGCGCTGCGGCCATTCTGGGCGTGGGAGATGTTGCACTGGCCGGAGAAGGCCACGCACAAGGCGCCGTGGATGAAAAACTCGATGGCGGCATCGGTTTCATCGGCAATCGCACGGATCTCTTGCAGGTTCAGCTCGCGGGCCAATACCAACTGCGAGAACCCGGCCTGGTCGAGGAACTTGGCCCGGCCCAGGGTGCGGATGTCGGTCTGGGTGCTGGCGTGCAGCTCGATGGGCGGAATATCCAGCTCCATCACCCCCAGGTCCTGGACGATCAGCGCGTCGACACCGGCATCGTAGAGCTGGTGGATCAGCTTGCGGGCCGGCTCCAGCTCGTTGTCGTGCAGGATCGTGTTGATGGTGGTGAACACCCGCGCATGGTAGCGCCGGGCAAACGCCACCAACTGCGCGATATCGCTCACCTCGTTGCAGGCATTATGGCGCGCGCCGAAACTCGGGCCGCCGATGTACACGGCATCGGCGCCATGCAGGATGGCCTCGCGGGCGATGGCGACATCGCGGGCAGGGCTGAGCAATTCCAGGTGATGCTTGGGCAAGGACATAGTTTTTTTAGTCAGGCTTGTCACGGTTGAGGCGGGCATTGTAGCGGTGAAATCCCCTACAGGCACCTGCGCGTTATCCTATAGCACCGCTTCTCCGTAGGAGCGAGCTTACTTGCGAAAAAGCTGAGGCTGCCACGTAGCTTCAAGCTGCCAGCGTCATTGTTAACGACCTTCGCGAGTAAGCTCGCTCTTACACTTTGGCCGCCATCGCCGTGACTTCCACGCGCATGCCTTCCACAGCCAGGGCCGCAACGCCCACGGCTGCACGTACCGGCCAAGGCTTGGCGAAATAGCGTTTGTAGACTTCGTTGAACGCGGCGCGGTCGGCCATGTCGGTCAGGTAGATGGTCAGGTGCATGACCCGGTCAATCGAGCTGCCGGCGCGTTCCAGGGCAACCTTGAGGGCTTGCAGGGTGCATTCGCTTTGCAGAGTGATATCGCCCAGTTCCAGGCTGCCGTCGGCGCGAGTGGGGATTTGCGTGGAGACGAGGATGCCGTTGAAGCCGATCACGTCGCTGGAGATGGAGTCCGGGTCGAGGTCGGGGGTGAAGGCGAGGTCGTGGTTGGCCATGGGAATCTCTTGGGTGACGGAAGACAGAAGGCCGGTATCGTCCCCGAAAAAAAGGCCTGGGGCAAACCCAGGCCTTTTCTTTATCCACCGTGCCATTTTCCCGGTTACGAGTCATGTAATAGTTGCGCAGCAACCCGTAAGGCTGGTGCCGTCAATAAAGCCCTTGGCGCATACCTGATCCGTTACTGAGTTTGCCAAAGCCAATTATCAGCGCTAATAGCCCTCCACTGTTTAACCATGGTTGTTACTTTCCTAGTTGATTAATCGCTACTCGTTGCGTGCGCAGGTGCACGATCTTAGTTTTATGGCGCCTATAACGTTTCGGAAGGATGTATTAAGTTTAGCGTTACACGCCTGATTCGCGTGTTGTATTTTTCGCCATGGCCACCCAGGCGGGCGGCGCAGTCCTTTGCGGAATGTGTGATTTTTAACCGGTTCGCGATAAAGAACCAGTGAAGGGATGGTTAAACTCGATTAATTAAAATTCACTATGCTACCGCGCACGCTGCTGTAGTTTTGGCACTGTCTTAGCCGCTCTGCTTCGACAAAATCCTTTGGTTTGCCGCCGCAGTCTTCTGCGGCGGATTTTTTATGAGCGTTAAATGTAGATATATTTAACTTTTAAATAAAGTTGCACTTTTATAGTTGATCAAATCAAATTTTCAGTGCCGGAGGAGGGGTTCGCACCTGCCCCCTTTCGCATAACTGCTGTGCCGCATAAGGGATTAATCTACCGCCGTTGAGTGCCTATAGTTCTTTCACCGCCGCAATGCCCCACGGGGCATCGCGAAATCCAGCCGTAGATTGAGGTGATCATAATGAATAGCGAATTCAAGCCAGCCCTAGCCGATACCCCGCCCCTGCACCTGCTCGACGCCGAATACTTCGAATACAGCAAAGCCGCCAATCCCATCAGCGCCAACCTGATTACCCGGATTCCCTACCACAGCTTCCCGGCCTCGCTGTACGACAGCGGCCCGTCCAGAGTGGTCCCGCTGGACCTCAGCGACGCACTGGGCTGCGAAGGCCCGGCGACCGGCCCGGGGCTGTGCGCGAACTTCATTCGGCTGAACGCAGGCGATACGCTTAACCTGCAGCCCAATGCCACCTCACAGGTTTTTTATGTGATCGCCGGGGAGGGCAGCGTGGTCCAGGGCGAGCATCAGATCGAATGGTCCAAGGGCTGCTTTATTGCGTTGCCGGGTCTGCTGCAAGCGAGCTTTCGTGCCTCACAGGATGCTCGCCTGTACTACGTACATGACGAGCCGCTGTTGCGCTACCTGGGCGTGACCCGCAGCGCCGATCGCTTCATACCGACGCTGTACCCGGCAGAGTTGGCCAACGCAAAACTGCGTGAAGCCGCCGATGATCCCCGCGCCCAGGACCGCAGCCGTATCAGCATCCTGCTGGGCAACCGCCATTTCCCGCAGACCCGCACCGTGACCCATGTGCTGTGGGCGATGTACGGGATTCTGCCCGCCGGGTCGATTCAAAAGCCCCATCGGCACCAGTCGATTGCGCTGGATTTCATCATCGATTGCCCCAAGGGTTGCTACTCGCTGGTGGGCACCGAACTGGACGCCGACGGGCAAATCCGCAATCCGGTGCGGGTTGACTGGTCGCCGGGCCTGGCGTTCGTGACGCCTCCAGGCTACTGGCATGCCCACTTCAACGAGTCCGACACGGAGGCCTTCCTGATTCCGATCCAGGACGCAGGGTTGCAAACCTACCTGCGCTCACTGGATATCCGGTTTAGTTGACGCGTTTCCAGTGCGGTGTTTCGCCTAGCTGCTCGACGATAAAGTCGATGAAGCACCGCACCTTGGACGACACGATACGTTTGGGTGGATAGACGAACCACACCGCCGATTGGCGGGCTGCGATACGGATATTCCACTCAGGTAACCACACCATCAGGGCACCGGCTTCTATGCGCGTGGCCACCAACCAGTCGGGCAGCAAGGCAAACCCCAGGCCTTGCTGCGCGGCGATCAGCTGTGCGTCCAGATCGTTGATCCGGATACAGTCTTTATGCACCAACGGCGAGACCTCATGCCCGTTGGCAAACGCAATATCAGCCGCGACATCCCGCCCCAGAATCGCCGGCAGCGCAGCCAGTTCCGCTGGGTTGGACGGCGCCGGGTGCTCCAGGCAGAACGCCTGGCTGACCACCAACCGCCAGGTTTCATCGCAGATCTTGCGTGCCTTCAATGTGGAATCCGCCAGGGTGCCAATGCGTATCGCCAGGTCTGCGCCGGCGTGAATCAGGTTGACGTGGGTGTCATCCAGCACCAGCTCCAGCTTGATCTGCGGGTAGCGGGCCAGGAACGTATTCAAGGTGGGCAGCACATGGTGGCGGGCAAAGGCCGGCGGCAGGTTGAGCTTGAGCAAGCCACGGGGATGCTCATTCAGCGCGGAGGTGGCCGCCTTGGCCTGTTCCAGTTCGTCCAGCACCCGACGGGCGTGCATCAAAAACGTCTGGCCACCTTCAGTCAGGTGCAGCGTGCGGGTCGAGCGGTTGAATAGGGCGATGCCCAGGTCCAGTTCCAGGTCCTTCACGTAGCGTGAAACGGTGGAAGCCTTGATGCCAAGCCGGTCAGCGGCACGGGAAAAATTATTGCCCTCGGCGGCTTCGACAAAGGCGGTTAACGCTGCGAAATAGTCCACGTGCAGGCCTCAGTCTTGATGATGGGTGACGGCCAATGCAACGAATGGCCGCCCAGGCCCTCATACAATAACCAACGGTGCGGCGATGCAAGTTCAAATGCAGTCGCCACAACCGAATACTTCATGACCGCAGGTGATCGATGTATGACGGATGCTGATAACAATCATGTGACCTGGCTGGTGGAACAATCGATGCTGCACGCCGCCAAACAGCGGGCCAAACTCTACTCGGGGCAAGGCAGATTGTGGCAACAGCCTTATGCACATACTCGGCCCCGTGATGCTTCCGCCCTGGCGTCGGTGTGGTTCACGGCGTACCCGGCGTCCATCGTTACCCGGGAAAATGGCAGCGTGCTGGAGGCCCTGGGAGATGAAACCTTGTGGCATGCGCTGTCGAAAATCGGCATCCAGGGCATTCACAATGGCCCGCTGAAACGCTCGGGCGGCCTGACTGGCACCAGGCACACGCCGACCATTGACGGCAACTTTGACCGCATCAGCTTCGACATCGACCCGCAGTTGGGCACCGAGGCCCAGCTTCAATCGCTGGCCCGCATGGCCGCCGCGCATAACGCAGTGATCATCGACGATGTTATCCCGTCCCACACCGGCAAAGGTGCAGATTTCCGCCTGGCCGAGATGGCCTACGAAGACTACCCCGGGCTCTACCACATGGTGGAAATCCGCGAGGAAGACTGGCCATTGCTGCCCGAGATCAGCGAGGGCCGCGATGCACAGAACCTCAGCCCGCCGCAGGTCGACGCGCTCAGAGACAAGCACTACATCGTCGGCCAGTTGCAGCGGGTGATTTTCTTCGAGCCTGGAGTCAAGGAAACCGACTGGAGCGCGACCGATGTGGTGATTGGCGTGGATGGCAAACCCCGGCGCTGGGTGTACCTGCATTACTTCAAGGAGGGGCAGCCGTCGCTGAACTGGCTGGACCCGACCTTCGCCGCGCAGCAGATGATCATTGGCGACGCACTGCACGCCATTGACGTAATGGGCGCGAAAATCCTGCGTCTGGACGCCAACGGATTCCTCGGCGTAGAGCGAAAACTCGAAGGTAACGCCTGGTCTGAAAGCCATCCGCTGTCGATCACTGGCAATCAGCTACTCGGTGGCGCGATTCGCAAGGCGGGCGGCTTCAGCTTCCAGGAACTGAACCTGACGGTGGACGATATCGCCGCCATGTCCCACGGCGGTGCCGACCTGTCCTACGACTTCATCACCCGGCCGGCGTACCAGCATGCGTTATTGATGGGCGACACGGAATTCCTGCGCCTGATGCTGCGGGAGATGCATACCCTTGGCATCGACCCCGGCTCGCTGATCCACGCCTTGCAGAACCATGACGAACTGACCCTTGAACTGGTGCATTTCTGGACGCTGCACGCCCATGACACCTACCTGTACCAAGGGCAGACGTTCCCTGGCGGCATCCTGCGCGAGCATATCCGCGAGCAGATGTATGAGCGCCTGGCCGGTGAACACGCGCCGTATAACCTGAAGTTCGTGACCAATGGGGTCTCCTGCACCACCACCAGTATCATCACGGCGGCGCTGGGGATTCGCGACCTTGAGGCGATTACCACGGCGGATATCCAACAGATACGCCAGATCCACCTGCTACTGGTGATGTACAACGCGATGCAGCCGGGGGTGTTTGCGCTGTCCGGCTGGGACTTGGTAGGCGCGCTGCCGTTGCCGGCGGAGGAGGTCGCGCATTTGATGCTTGATGGCGACACGCGCTGGATTCACCGTGGTGCCTACGACCTGGTGGACCTGAACCCGGATGCGCCGCAATCCGCCGGGCAAATGCCGCGCCCCAAAACGTTGTATGGCAGCCTGACCAGCCAGTTGACCGACCCGGATTCGTTTGCCTCGCAGTTGCAAAGAATCCTTGCAGTGCGCCGTGCCTACGACATCGCCGCCAGTCGCCAGATTCTGGTGCCGGACGTGCAGCACCCGGGGCTGTTGATCATGGTGCACGAGCTGCCGGCGGGTAAAGGCACCCAGATCACCGCGCTTAACTTTGGCTCCACGCCCATCACCGAAACCCTGCACCTGCCCAATATTGCGCCCGGGCCGGTGGTGGACATCATCAATGAGCGGGTAGAAGGCGATTTGACCCCCGAGGGTGACTTCACCATCACGCTGGATGCGTATGAAGGGTTGGCGCTGCGGGTGGTGAGTAGTTCGCCGATGAACTATTGAAGCGAGGCTGCCGCGTAGTGGTTTATTAAGTAGGTGTTAAGGATTTTGGAAAATAATCCGGCCAGTGTTAACAAGAGCGTTAAATCTTGTTACCTCTCGGACAGTTCCTACAGATCAAGCGCCTGATACCTACTTAATATGGCTCGCCATCCACTACCAAGCACCTTTTATGAAAACTCCATCCCGCGTCATTTTGTTCGGCTGCGCGCTGCTAAGCGCCAATGTTTTCGCGTTAAACCAACAGCCTACGGCGGTCTCGACACTCAACAGGCATGATATTGCCGAAGTGATTCGCATCGATTCGAACCCGTCAGCCTGCGGCATCACCGATGCTTCAATGATCTACAAGACGCCATCAGGCGAGTTGAAAAAGTTTGACTACAGGATCTGGGGTGCCGGTTGCATGGGCGGTTAAAGCACCTCTTCATCTTGGCCAGGGAACGGCCGCTCAACTTCCTGATGATGCGTGGAGCCAATAAACATATACATCGCCGGTACCATAAACAGCGTCAGCACGGTGCCGATCGACAACCCGGCGAAGATCACCAGGCCCATGTCATGCCGCCCCGCAGCCCCGGCGCCCGAAGCCCAAACCAGCGGCACCACGCCCAACACCATCGCGGCCGTGGTCATCAGGATAGGCCGCAGACGCACGCCGGCAGCTTCCTCAATCGCCTCACGCTTGCTGTGACCTGCGCGCTGCAACTCGTTGGCAAACTGCACGATCAGAATCCCATGCTTGGTGATCAACCCCAACAGCGTCACCAGGCCCACCTGGGTGTACACGTTGATGGAGGCAAACCCCATGGTGATAAAGGCCAGCGCGCCAAAGAGAGCAGGGGGCACCGAGAACAGAATCACCACCGGGTCGCGAAAGCTCTCGAACTGGAAGGCCAGGGCCAGGTAGACAATCAGGATCGAGAACATCAGCAACCCGAAGAACCCGCCGGACTCCTGTATGAACTGACGCGACTCGCCGGAAAAGTCCGAGGTGTAGCCCGAGGGCGCAATGTTGGTCAGGATCGTGTTCAGTTTCGCCAGCAGTTCGCCCTGGGCCACGCCACTGACGCCCGACAGGGTCGCCGAGTTGAGTTGCTGGAAGTGGTTGATCGATTCCGGCTGCGTCGAGGTTTCGATATGCGCCACGGTGCGCGCCTGAATCATCGCACCTGCGGGTGTGCGAATGTAGTAATCGAGAATCTGATCGGGGTTCAGACGGTCAACCTGCAACACCTGGGGAATGACTTTGTACGAGCGCCCGGCGGTGGAGAAGTAGTTCACGTAGTTGCCGCCCAGAGCGGCAGACAGCGCCGCTCCGACATCGGCCTGGGTCATGCCCAGTGCGGCAATTTTTTCCCGGTCGACCACCAGCTTGGCTTGTGGCTTGTCGAGTTTCAGGTCCATGTCGGAGAAATAGAACAGCTGTTGTTTCTGTGCCTCGGCCACCACCGCTTGCGCGACTTCGTTGAGGTTCTCTACCGAGTCGGTGGTGGTGATCACAAACTGCACCGGCAACCCCTGGACACCCGGCAGCGACGGCAGCGGGAACGCCGCGATGGTGGCGCCCGGTACCTGATTCCATTTTTGCTGCAGGTCCAATATCAGTTGCGCTTGGGAGCGCGTGCGGTCGCCCCAGGTTTTGAGCAGCACGCCGCCCAGGCCTTGATTGAGGATGGGCAGCCCGGTCAGCTGGAACATCTGCGCGTATTCAGGCTCTTTGTTGGCGATCTGGAAAGCCTGGTCGGCAATCCGCTCCATCTGCTGAGGCGAGGCGGTCGGCGGGCCTTTGATCTGCATGAACACCAACCCCTGGTCTTCGGTGGGCGACAGTTCGCTTTTGGCGGTCATGCCACTGGCGGCCACCAGCAAAAACAGCACAAAGCCAAACGTCACCAGCACCGGCCATACGTTCAGGCCGCCGGAAAGTACGCGGTGGTAACGGCCCCGCAACCAGTCAAAGTATTGATCGAGCTTGCGCGCAAAACGACCTTCTTCCTGCCCGGATTTGAACAGCCGGGAAGTCATCATCGGCGAGAGCGTCAGCGCCACCACAGCCGATACGGTCACGGCACCCGCCAGCGAGAAACAGAATTCCTTGAACAGTGCACCGGTAAGGCCGCTGCGCAGCCCGATGGGGACGTAGGCGGCAATCAATACCACGGTCATCGCGATGATCGGCCCACCCAGTTCCCGCGCCGCGACCAGCGCCGCCTCCAGCACGCCTTTGCCTTCCTCCTTGATATGCCGGTCGACGTTTTCCACCACGATAATCGCATCGTCCACCACCAGGCCGATCGCCAATACCAGGGCGAGCAGGGTCAGCAGGTTAATCGAGTAACCCAGCAGGTACATGATGAAGAAGGTCCCGACCAGCGACAGCGGTATCGCCACCAATGGCACAATCACCGCGCGGAACGAGCCGAGGAACAGGTAGATCACCACCGAGACAATGATCATCGCCTCTACCAGGGTTTTCACCACCTCATAAATCGAGGTGTTGATGAACTCCGTGGAGTCATACACGATCTCGCCGCGCACCCCGGTGGGTAACTGGGATTGCAGCTCGGGGAAGGCCTGGCGCACGCTGTCGGCCACCGTCAGGATGTTCGCATTCGGCGCCGCCTTGATGCCGATGAACACCGAACGCTTGCCGGAAAACGCCACGCTGCTGTCGTAGCTTTCGGCACCCAGGGTGACCGTGGCCACGTCCTCCAGGTACACCAGCGCATCGCCTTTCTGCTTGATTACCAGCCGCTTGAATTCGTCCACCGTGTGCAAGTCGGTCCCGGCCGTCAGGTCGACCGTTACCGTTTGCCCGCGGGTGGAGCCGACGGCAGACAGGTAGTTGTTGTTGGCCAGGGCGGTGGACACGTCCTGCGCCGTCACGTTATGCGCCGCGAGTTTGTTGGGGTCCATCCAGGCGCGCAAGGCGAACTGGCGCCCGCCAAGAATCTCTGCAGTTTGCACGCCCTGGATCGAATCCAGCTTGGGCTTGACCACCCGCACCAGGTAATCGGTGATGTTGTTGGTGGCCAGGGTGTCGCTGTAGAACCCCAGGTACATCGCGTCAGTGGTCTGCCCGACCGCCACCGTCAGCACCGGCTCCTGGGACTGTGCCGGCAGTTGGTTCTTGACCGAGTTGACCTGGGTATTGATCTCGGTGAGTGCCTTGCTGGCCTCGTAGTTCAGCCGCAGCGTGGCGGTAATGGTTGAGACACCGGTGATGCTCGTAGAGGACAAGTAGTCGATGCCCTGGGCCTGGGCAATGGCCGATTCAAGCGGCTGGGTGATGAAGCCCGCAACCGTGGACGCGTCCGCGCCGTAGTAAGCGGTGGTGATGGTGACCACGGTATTTTCGGTGCGTGGCCATTGGTTCACCGGCAACTCGAAGATCGAGCGCAGCCCCAGGATCAGGATGAACAGCGAGACCACGATGGCCCAGACCGGTCGCTGAATAAAGGTATCGGTAAGCTTCATGGGACACCTTTAGTGTTCTTGGGGAGTCGGTGCAGGGTCGTTCAGCGGCGCGCTGCTGTTATCGACCTTCACCGGCGAGCCATTTTTAAGCTTCATCTGGCCGCTGGTGATCAGCAGGTCGCCTTCTTTCACGCCGGATAGGATCGCCACCTGATCGCCCCGGGTCGGCCCGGTCTTGATGAAGGTTTGTTGCGCGGTGAGTACGTCCTCACCCTTGTCGTTCTTGGCCGATGTGGCGATGAACACTGTTGTGCCGTAAGGGTTGTAGGTGACCGACGTCTGCGGAACCGTGAGGTAGCGCTGGGTGGCTCCGGAGGTGACCACGGCGCGAGCAAACATCCCGGGCACCAGGCTTTGTTTCGGGTTGTCGACGGTCGCTTCCACAGTGACGTTGCGTGTGGTTGAGTCGAACTGGGTGTCGATGGTGCTGATCTTGCCCGTGAAGGCTTGATTGGACAGGCCGTCGGCCGTCACCGAAACCCCTTGGCCGATGGCGATGGCCTCCAGCTGGGCCTGCGGCACCGTGAAGTCGATGTAGATGGGATCGAAGGTTTGCAGCGTGGCGATCTTGTCGCCGGGGTTGAGGTATTGGCCGGGGTTGACGCTGGTAATCCCGATACGCCCGGCAAACGGTGCGCGAATGGTTTTTTTCGCCACCAGCGCCCGCTGTTGCTCGGCGGCGGCGAGTTTGGCTTTCAGGTCGGCGGTGTCGGTGTCCACTTGGGCCTGGGAGATGGCGTTGACGGCGAGCTGGGCCTTGTCACGTTTGAGGACGATCACCGCCAGGTCGGCAGTGGCCTCGAGGGAATGCAATTGCGCGATGTCAGAGTCGGCATTCAACTGCACCAGCAGCGCCTGGGCCGCCACGGCTTGCCCCGGCGTGAAGCCGATGGTGCGCACGATGCCGCCCACTTCTGTAGTCACATCCACCCCTCTGACCGCTTTCATGGAGCCCACGGCAGTGACATTGGGTTGCCAATCGCTGAACGGCACCTTCATGGCCGTGACCACGGAGGCAGGCAAGGGCATTTTGGACTGGGCGATCAGCGCCGAAATCTGCACGAACTTCACCCCGGCGATGATCGCGACAATCACCAGTACCACCACCACCATGATGAGCATCGGCCGCCATAGTCGACGCTTGCGCGGGGCGCCGGGCTCGGGGGACAGGGGAGAGGCAGTAATGACGTCAGCCATGGGTATTCTCGCTGTTTCAAGATTTCAGTTCAGTCGAACCGTGCCGAATCGGCAGGCGCTGCCTTGTTGTTGGCCGGCATGATCTCGTGCCACGACGGCAGGCCGAAACGATCCGGGCGGCCCTTCGTGGCAGGGTCCACGTCCGTGCGGTTCCACCAGCCGCCACCCAATGCCTGGAAGAGCGCCGTGGTATCGCTGTAGCGGGAGGCCTGCGCCTTGACGCGGGCAAGCACGGTGTTCTGATAAGTTTGTTGGGCCGTGAGCAGGTTGATGTACGCTACGGCGCCGAGCTTGAACTGCGCCTGCACCAGGTCCAGGTTGGCCTGCGCGGAGCGCTCAGCCACCACCTGCTGGTTGAGCGCATCGGCATCAGCCTCCAGCGCCCGCAGCGCGTTGGCCACATCCTGGAACGCACCAATCACCGTGCCACGGTAGCGGGCCGCCGACTCGTCGTAGGCCGCCACAGCCGCACGTTTACGATGTTCGAGTGCGCCGGCGTCAAAGATCGGCTGGGTGATCGACCCGGCAAGGCTCCAGACGCCGCTGCCCGCCGAAAACAACTTGGTCCCGCTGGCCACCGTAGAACCCACCGAGCCGGTAATGCTGAACTGCGGCAACTGGTTGGCGACGGCCACACCAATATTGGCGCTGGCTTGGTGTAGTTGCGCCTGCGCTGAACGCACATCCGGCCGCTGGCCGACGATGGCCGAGGGCAGGCTGAGGGGCAGTTCTTCCGGCAGGTGCAGCGAGGCCAGGTTGAAGCGCTCGTCCCGGTCCTGGTTGGGAAACCGGCCGAGGTAGGCCATCAATTGGTTGCGGGTCTGCGCCAGTTGCTTTTGCAGGGGCGGCAAGCTGGCACGGGTTTGCGCCAATGCGGTCTGCTGCGTGAGCACGTCGGTGTCGCCGATGGCGCCCAGCCGGCGCTGCGCCTGCAAGAGGTCGAGCTGGCCGCTCTGGATCCGGATGATTTCTTCGGTGGCGGCGACTTGATCGCGTATCGACGCGAGGCTGACCGCGGTATTGACCACATTGGAGGTCAACGTAAGGTACGTCGCCTCCAGCTGGAAGCGTTCGTACTCGGCTTGCGCCGAGGTGGATTCGATTTGCCGGCGCGTGCCGCCGAACACGTCTGGCGCATAGGACACGCTCAGCGACGCGGAACTGACCGTGAGAATCGGCGACTCCGGAATGCCCGACGTGACCCCCGATACTTTCTCCCGGGCTTTTTGCACATTACCGCTGACGGAGGGGAACAGCGACGCCTGGTCGGCATAGACCAACTCATTGGCCTGGCGCAATGCCGCTTGAGCGGCGGTGACATCCGGGTTGGCGCGTAATGCTTCTTCCACCAAGGCGTTCAATGCCGGTGACCGGAACAACGTCCACCATTGCCCGGGAATATCCATCCCGGCGATCAGCCGCTGTGCCGCGCCACCGGCGTCTATATCAGCCTTGGCGGTTGCGGTGAGTTTTTCACGTGAATAATCGGCGTTCGCCGGCACATCGGGGCGCGCGAAATCGGGCCCGACGGTGCAGCCGGCGAGGGCAATGCACAGCAGGCTCAACGGAGCCAGAAGGTGTGGTTGTAGAAAAAGGGCGCGGCTGTGCGCCACTTGTTGCGGTGCCGATGCAAGCTGCCGAGGCTGCTCTTTCATATTTACTCTGATTAATCAGTTGGTTAACTGTTTGGTTGAGCAATGAGTGGCGGTGCATCAGGCCGGCCCATCGAGGGCGCGGGTGGACTGGGTTGAAGTCACGCGGGTCAGGTGGGTTGAACGTTAATTCAAGAACGGAGTAACCGCCAATAGAGGGAATCTTTAACGGGCGGGGTTGAGTGAGGTTTGGGGCTATCTTGCTTAAACGCCGCGCAACATGCTCTGCGCGCTCGTTAAGTTCACCTTAGTTTTTATGCGCCGTCTTCGCCAAGGTCTGCGGGTTTGCCGCAAGTGCAATACGCGCCAGTGCGGGAATGGATTTGGAACGCGTACGGTTCATGATCGAGGCGCGGTGATTTTCAACCGTGCGCTGGCTGATTCCCAGTTCAGCCGCAATGTTTTTACTCGGGTGACCGGCCAGCACCATGTCCATGATTTGTCGCTGTCGCAGAGTCAGGCTCTCGATGCAATGGGTCGCTTCCTGGCGCCAAGCCAGTTTTTTATTCGCGTCGAGTGCATGCTCCAGGGCGCGCGCAACACTGTGAAGGACGTCGCTACGGCCAAATGGTTTTTCAATAAAATCTGACGCACCCGCCTTCATGGCATCCACCGCGACCGAAACCTGGCTGCTACCGCTGATCATTACGGCGGGCAGGTCGTCGCCGGTGCGCCTCAATCGGTGCAGGAGCTCAAGCCCCTCCATGCCTGGTGCGTGAGCATCGACGAGCAAGCACGCGCGCAGGCCCGGCGAGTAGTCCGCTAAAAACGCCTCGCATGTCGCGTAGTCCTGGACGAGATAGTCACTGGACTCAAGGACGCCGCGGATCGTATCGCGAAAAAGATCATCGCGATCCACGACGAAGATGATGGATGTCTTTGTTTCGCGTGGCTCGGTTTCCTTGAGTTGCCTGCCTTCAGCCAGCGCCTGGTGTTGCTGTGCAAGCAGAGACCGAATGACAAAAATCACCTCTTTGAGTTTCGCGGGTTTGTTGAGCTGGGTGCAGTGTTCAAACGCCACGTCATGGGAGGTTTGACGCGAAATATCCCCCGTCAGCACCATCGCGGGAATAGTGCGGCGCATTTTCTTGCGCAACTGCACGATCATTTGTAAGCCATTGATCGGTCCTGGCAGATTGAAGTCTGCCAGGATCAGATCGGGTTGCACGCCACCATGGATGACACTATCCAGCGCCGTCGCCGCGTCGCTCGCCATGGCGACTTGGTAACCTTCAGACTTGAGCAGGGCGCCCAGCAACTCGAGCAATTCCACGTCGTCCTCGACCACCAGGATCATTTCACTGCCCGGTACGCGGCCTTGCTCCTGTGGAACGGTTTCTGGCACGGCGCCTGGTACAGCGATGGCCTTACGAGACAAGGCGACATCAATGGCGAATGCCGAGCCTTTTGCGAGACTCGATTGCGCACGAAACCGATGCCCCAACACCGCACACAAGCGCTTAACAATCGGCAAGCCCGCGCCATGCATCAGGCTTGGGCTGTCGACCGGCACCGCCTCATCGAGGATTGATTCCAGCGCCGGGGGGCCAATGCCGACACCCGTATCCCAGACTTCAATACTCAACCACGCACCGTGGCGGCGGCACCCCATGAGGATGCGGCCTTCTCGCGTGTACTTCAGTGCGTTGGAAAGTAAATTGCGCAACATCTGTTCCAATAAGCGTGGATCACTTTCAACTAACAGCTGACAAGGCACGACCTTGAGTTTCAAACCTTTGGCACCGGCCTTGTAGCTAAACTCATCGGCAAGTCTATCCAGCAGGTCACTCATTCTGAAACTGACAGGGTTTGCCAGTATTGCGCCGGTCTCAATGTGGTTGATATCCAGAAGCGCATTGAGCATTCCGGACATGGCGCCCACGGTTTCGCCAATCCTGGCCGTCAGTTTTCGCGGCTGCTCATCTTTCAGAATGCTGAGCAACAGCCCTTGCAACAACTTGAGTGTTTGTAACGGCTGGCGTAAGTCATGGCTGGCGGAGGCGAGAAAACGTGACTTGGTGGCAGTTGCCAGTTCCGCTTTGTGTGTCAGGCTTTTGATCTCCTGGGTGGCCTGTTTTTTGTCGCAGCTATCCGTAAAGGTAATCACCACCCCTTCAACAAAATCATCTTGTTTGTTATAGGGTGAAATCCGCCGGGTAAAGCTCACGCCACTGCTTGATTCGACGTCTCGCTCCAGCGAGGTCATCTCACGCAAGACGGTTTTTGCATCATCCAGCAGGTTGATATCAGTGGCCATCGGGCGCAGGTCCGCCAGTGGTCGTCCAATGTCCTGGGGAAGAATGTTGAACAGCGACTGACTGGCCGGGGTGAACAAACGGATATTTAGATTGGCATCCAGCAGAATCGCAGCGATGTTAATGCTGTACAGCACATTCAGAGACACCAATGACGCCGCCCGCTGCTGCTCGAGGGAGCCACGAAGCTGATCGTTCATCTCCGTCAGTTCTTTGTTCAGCGCACGCATTTGATCAATGGATTCAGTCGGCGGGGAAGGCGTCAACCGCTGTTTTGGGCCCGGCGTTGCAGCATCGGCTAAAGACGATGGGGTAATCACCTTGGGCGTGGCCGTTCCAGCGTCGAGTGGAAGGCGAACAGGCATAGCGATCTACCGCAGCAATGCGTTCCGAAGGAACACGTCTTTGGATCCTACACTCCTTTAGTGGCTACGCAACGTCCACGTTTGCGGCGTGTGCGGCTTAAAGACATTGCACGTTGCATTCACGCCAGGCCACCTGAACGTTATCCCGCCATTGCTGAGCCGCACGTTCCTTTGCATAGAAAAGGCGCCGCATAAGCGTCCGACCGATGGTTGTGGTCGAACCTCTTGCGTGCAAAAGCCTTCTAGGTAGTTTCCGAGCCTGCTGCGGTATCCAGGAAACGGATAACGTGTCCCATGCAGCACCGGCACCGACTATTCAGTTTAAAAGGAGCGACACCATGAGAAGACTCATCCTGATCACACCATTGATCGTGAGCCTGGTTTTGACCGCCGGTTGCAGCCAGCGGCGCCAGGAAGTGGACGCAAGGATCAGCGGCGCCGAAGACATGGCAACCGCAGCAAGAGTGCACGCGGATGAGTCAGCCATAAAGGCCGACCAGGCACTGCAGGCCGCGCTTGCGGCAAAAAAATCGGCAGACGAAGCCAATCAGCGGGCGCAACTGATGCTCAAGAAGGCCGGACGTGCCAATTAACCCGGTCAGTATTTTGCCCTTGAACGTCATCGCCAGGCTCGGACTCGCCTGCGTATGCCTGGCCGGCTGCAGCCAAACCCCGCCAGAAACGGCCGTCACGACACCGGACTCGATCGAAAGCCTGAACCAACCCCGTATCAAGGTGCCGGTTGCCGCCAAGGAAGAGCGCGCTGCCAAGACCAAGGCATTGGCTGGGTTTGAAGGAGGAGGGTGGGTGTTCGACCCGGTCTACGCCACCGCAGTGAACGCCGATGGCCGTGACTTGGCGGTGTGTGGCTTTGCACACCAGCGGGTAACCGAAAACTCGGTGTCTTTCGCCTACTATAACGGCGAGCTGTTCCTTTCAGATGACCGGGCGCCGGCAGGCGTCAGTGTCGAGAATCAATTCCTGACACTGATTTGTTCCCACTCCTGAATCCCCAGGCTGATATATGTTGTGCTAAACCACTGCACCGAATACTCGGCCCACCACCGCAGTAATGACCATCGCCAACGCCCCCCAAAACGTCACACGCCAGGCGCCCGCCAACAACGGCGCGCCTCCGGCCTTTGCGGCGACAGCCCCCAGGGCCGCCAAAAACACCAGTGACATGATCGATATCCAGAGAATCACGTGCTCTAGCGCCACTACCAAGGTAACCCCGACCGGCAACGCGGCCCCAACGATGAAACTCGTCGCCGAGGAAAACGCTGCAGAGAGGGGTTTGGCGCTTAGCTCCCTGGAGATACCCAGTTCGTCCCGTGCGTGCGCCCCCAAGGCATCGTGGGCCATCAACTGAACTGCCACCTGCCTGGCCAGCTCCGGATCAAGGCCACGCCTGACATAAATCTGCGCCAGCTCCCGGTGTTCAGCCTCAGGCTTGGTCGCAAGCTCTCTTTTCTCTTTTAGCAGGTCGGCGTGTTCGGTGTCGGCCTGGGAGTGCACCGAAACATACTCACCTGCCGCCATCGACATGGCGCCCGCCACAAGCCCTGCGACGCCAGTGACAATCAGCGAGTTGTGCGTAGCGCTGGCGGCCGCCACGCCGATCAGCAGGCTTGCGGTTGACACAATTCCATCGTTTGCGCCCAGCACCGCAGCCCTGAGCCAGCCGATTCGGCTGCTGTTGTGGGTTTCTGCATGACGACGCATGAATTTGGTCATTGGTGTTGGCCTGTTACGCGATGGCTCGGGCCCAGAGTGTAGGTAGTTTCCGAGGCTACTCACCAGACATTCAGGCGCCTAACGTGAATGGCTCTGCGGTGTCTTTGTCGCGCCGACTGTCTCGGCGTAATGACCTGCAATCACCTGGTCGGGAGCAATGACATGAAAATGGACAGGCAATTGAAAAATGACGTGCTTGCAGAGTTGCGCTGGGAGCCGTCAATCAATGCTGAGCAAATCGGGGTCGAGGTTCAGGATGGCGTCGTGACCCTGGCCGGGCACGTCGACAGCTTCGTTGAAAAATGGGCTGCCGAAGAAGCTGCCAAAAAAGTCTCGGGGGTTCGCGCGCTGGCAGTAGAAATAGACGTGAAATTACCAAGCCTGACCCAGCGCACCGATGCCGATATCGCCCGTTCTGCCGACAGCGCCCTGGAGTGGACAACGTATCTGCTCAAGGACTCCATCAAGATCCAGGTCGAGGGCGGCTGGGTAACCCTGGGCGGCGACGTGGAATGGGAATACCAGCGCCGGGCGGCACTGGACGCCGTTCGCAACCTGATGGGCGTCAAGGGCATCACTAACAACATCGTCATCAAGTCAACAGTATCGGCCAAGGATGTGAAGTCAGACATCATCGAGGCGCTCAACCGTCGGGCCATTATTGACTCGCACAAAATCAACGTGGAAGTCCAAGGCGCCAACGTGACGCTCTCCGGGACTGTCGACAGTTGGGCCGAGCGCGACCTGGCGAGACATTCTGCCTGGGGGACAGCCGGCGTCCAGAATGTACAGAACAACATAATTGTCGCGCACTGATCTTCGCCCGGTCCGGGCGGTTCAATGGTCGCGTTGTACTTATCAAGCCCAACCAGAGCACTCCCCTAGGGCTTAGCCCTTGAGGGGCTCTTAGCCGAAATCCATCGGCGTGCGTCACCTCACGGGAAAGGCATTCATCATGGCTTATACAAGCGTAAACCCCAGCGACGGCCAGTTACTGGAAAGCTTCGAGCAAATCAGCGATGGGGTGCTGGAGGAAAAACTGGCGACTGCGCAGCGTTGCTTTCAGAGCTGGAAGCACACGTCTTATGCGGCACGTGCCGCCATTATCGGCAAGGCTGGCGAGCTAATGCGTTCCAGGGTGGACGACTTCGCTCGGCTGGCAACCCTGGAGATGGGAAAACGCATCAGTGAGGCCCGTGGCGAGGTGAGTTTCAGCGCAGACATCCTTGACTATTACGCGAAAAATGCCGAGCGTTTTTTGGCCCGCCACAAGCTCCATCCCAAAGAGGGCGAAGCGCATATGGAAAGCAGCCCGATCGGGGTGATCTTCTGCGTTGAGCCCTGGAACTTTCCTTATTACCAATTGGCCCGTGTCGCAGGGCCACACTTGATGGCGGGTAACGTACTGGTGGTTAAACACGCCGGTTGTGTGCCGCAGTGTGCGATTGCTTTCGAAGCCTTGTTGATTGAGGCGGGGGCCCCTGCGGGCCTGTATACGAACCTGCTGATATCCCACGAGCAGTCGGACAGTGTCGTGGATGACGCCAGAGTCAAGGGCGTCGCCCTGACCGGGAGCGTACCTGCGGGCCGCAGCCTCGCAGCAAGGGCCGGGGCCAACCTCAAGCCGTCGTCCATGGAACTGGGAGGCAGCGACGCCTTCATTGTTCTGGAAGACGCCGACATGGACCTCACCCTCAGTTGGGCGGTGTGGGGCCGTATGTACAACTGTGGACAAACCTGTTGCGCCGCCAAGCGCTTTATCGTGGTGGAGGACGTCGCGGATGCGTTTATCGAGCGCTTCAGGGCGGCACTGGCCGAGCTTGAGCCAGGCGACCCGATGCACGAGAGCACGATGCTGGGCCCCTTGTCGTCAGAGTCGGCGCTGCAGCAGTTACTGGTGCAGGTAGACGACGCCGTTTTTTCCGGCGCGCAGGTACTGCTTGGTGGTGAGCGCATTCAACGCCCGGGTTCTTACATGACCCCGACCATCCTGACCAACATTGCACCGGATAACCCGGCGTTCAGGGGCGAATTTTTTGGCCCTGTGGCGCTGTTTTTCCGGGTCAAGAACGAAGAAGAGGCGATCGCGTTGGCCAACGACTCGGACTTCGGCCTGGGCGGCTCTGTGTTCACCCAGGATGTAGCGCGTGGCCTACGGGTGGCCAGCCAGATCGACACCGGCATGATGTTTATCAACAACATCAGTTGGTCAGATGCCGAACTGCCCTTCGGCGGGATCAAAAACTCCGGTTACGGCCGTGAGTTGGGCGATATGGGCATCCAGGCCTTCGTCAACAAGAAACTGGTGCGTTACTTAAGCACCGACGCACCGGTGTGAGGGACAGGACACCGGCCCAGGGGCGCGCCACATGGCGCGCTTGCGAGATCACCCAATAAGGAAATACCCATGACACACCAAATGCAGGCCGCCGTCGTTGAACAATTCGGCCAACCGCTGGTGCTCAAGCGTTGCGACATTCCGACCCCGGGGCCGGGGCAGATCCTGGTTCGCACTGAGGCCTGCGGGGTCTGTCACACCGACCTGCATGCCGCGAAGGGCGATTGGCCACTTAAGCCCGGGTTGCCGTTCATCCCCGGGCACGAGGGGATTGGCATCGTGACGGCGCTGGGACAGGGCGTCACCAGTGTCCGCGAAGGCGAGCGGGTAGGGGTGCCCTGGTTGTATTCGGCGTGTGGGCATTGTGAATACTGCCTCAGTGCGTGGGAGACGGTCTGTGCCCAGGCGCAGTTTGGTGGGTATACCCAGAACGGCGGGTTTGCCGAATACATTCTGGCCGACCCGAATTACGTCGCCCACATCCCTGAAGGACTATCGGCTTGCGAGGCGGCGCCAATCATCTGCGCGGGCGTCACCACCTACAAGGGCATCAAGGAAACCGCAACCCGTCCAGGGCAATGGCTGGTGGTGTCCGGCGTCGGCGGCCTCGGTCATCTGGCGGTGCAATACGCCAAGGCCATGGGGTTGCGGGTCTGCGCAGTGGACATCGACGACGGCAAGCTGGCCCATGCCACACGCCTTGGGGCCGACGCGGTGGTGAACGCCAAACAGGGCGACCCGATTGAGGCAGCCATCAAGGCCACCGGCGGCGGCGCCCATGGTGTGCTGATCACCGCGCCGTCCCTGGGCGCCTTCCGCCAGGGCGTGGGCATGACGCGCAAGCACGGTACCTGTGTGCTGGTGGGCTTGCCGCCCGGTGAGTTCCCGCTGCCATTGTTCGACGTGGTTGCCAACTGCATCACCGTTCGCGGCTCATTTGTCGGCAACCGTCAAGACATGGCCGAAGCGCTGGACTTCGCCGCCCAAGGCAAGGTCAAGGCCGACATTGAATTGCAGCCGCTGTCAGCGATCAACCAGATTTTCGAGCGCCTCGAACACGGCGACGTTCCATCGCGGGTGGTCATAGATTTCGGTGCTGTTTAAGAGAGCGAAAACCCATGAGCAGGTTGAATTCCGAGTCTGAGCTGAGCAGTCACCAGAGCGCCTTGTTAACGGTGCGACAGATGGCGGAGGCCGACCGGCTTTCGGTCGTTGCCGGCGTCTCGTCTTTCGAGTTGATGGCCAACGCCGGGGCAGCAGTAGCACGCGAAATCGAGAGCCGCTGGACACCCAGGCCGCTGTTGGTTTTGTGCGGGCCTGGCAACAACGGCGGTGACGGGTTTGTCGCCGCGCACTTGTTGGCGCAAGCCGGCTGGCCGGTGAGAGTGGCGATGCTGGGTAGCCGTTTCAGCCTGCAAGATGAGGCCAGGCAACATGCACAGCGCTGGGAGGGGGAAGTCGAAGCGTTGAGCCCAAAGGTGCTTGAAGGGGCCGAATTAATCATAGATGCGCTATTCGGTGCGGGCCTCAGCCGTCCGCTGGAAGGGCAGGCGCTGGACACCCTGGCTGCTGCCGGGCACGGCTGCGCGCCGATCGTCGCGATCGATACACCCAGTGGCGTCATGGGCGATACCGGTGAAGCGCTGGGCGCCGTCACCGCCGTGCTGACCGTAACGTTCTTTCGCAAGAAACCAGGCCATCTGCTGTTACCGGGTCGAGACCTGTGTGGCGAAGTCGTTGTTGCCGATATCGGCACGCCCAAATCGGTCCTCGACACCATCACGCCCGTGGCCTTCGAGAATCACCCAGCCTTGTGGCTGGCGAGCCTGCCAAGAGCCCATGCCGGCACCGATAAACACAGCCGTGGCCATGCATTGGTATTTGGTGGCTACCCCATGACCGGTGCCGCGCGCATGGCGGCCAGAGGTGCAGCACGGGCCGGGGCAGGCCTCACGACCCTTGCGGTGCCTGAAATGGCGCTGCCCATTTACGCCGCAACGTTGAGCAGCATCATGGTACGGCCTTGGGTCACGCCCGAGGATTTTGGCCATTTGCTCAATGCCAGCCGCTTTTCCGCCTGGTTGATCGGGCCGGGGGCTGGTGTGGGTAACGGCACGTTTGGCCACGCCTTGGCGATGCTTGCAACCGGGCGCCCAACGGTCATTGATGCTGATGCAATTACCGCTTTCCAGGATGACCCTGGCGCATTGGACCGTGCGGTGCAGGGCCCTTGTGTATTGACACCCCATGAGGGCGAGTTCCGCAGGGTATTTGACCCCGCCGGCGACAAGCTGACCCGCACCCGGGCCGCAGCCCTGCGTTGCTCGGCGGTCGTGGTGCTCAAGGGCAGTGACACCGTGATTGCCGCGCCGGATGGCCGGGCAATTATCAACGCCAATGCGCCCCCGACGTTGGCCACCGCAGGCTCCGGCGACGTGCTGGCCGGGATCATCCTGGGCCTGCTCGCCCAAGGCATGACGGCCTTTACGGCAGCCGCCGCAGGTGTCTGGCTGCACGGGGCGGCGGCGGCCGAATTTGGTCCCGGGTTATTGGCAGAAGATTTGCCGGATTTGCTGCCGACGGTGTTCCGTCGGTTGTACAGCTGAGTGGAGGTCCGCCAGGACGGCATTATGATGACTGATTACGTAGTAGCTGAAATTCTCGCGGCGCTCGCCGACGAGCCGCCCAGTGAGCATTGGATCGAGGCCTTGAGCAACGATACCCATGTGCTGATTCGCCCGTTGCACCCACAAGACCGCCATCTTGAGTTCGACTTTATCAAGCAACTGTCTGCCGAGTCGTTTCGCACGCGTTTTTTCGGGGCGATGGGGCAAGTGGATGTGTCGCTCATGGACCAGATGATGGACGTGGACTACTGCAACCGCACGGCGTACATCGCGATGGTTCATGAAAACGGCCAGTTGTGCGAAGTCGGTATCAGTCGTTACACCACCAGTGCCGACGCCCGGCAGTGTGATTGTGCGGTGGTAGTCGCGGACCGCTGGCAACGCCATGGCATGGGTACGTTGTTGATGGGACACCTTATCGTGGCGGCGCAACGTAACGGCTTCAAAACAATGATGTCGGTGCATCAGAATAATAACTTTGGCATGCATCGGCTAGCGCGAAGCCTCGGATTTCATAGCCGGTATCCGGCGACTGGCGATGACGAAATCATTTACGAACTCGACCTGACGCCCGCCTTCGGGTGATGCCCCAGTTAACGCTGCCGGAGTGTGCATGATGCAGATCAATACCGAACAAACACGAGTGGCGACACCCTTTTCCTTGCGGTCCTATTCCTCGACTAAAACCGTTGACCATGGCGCCATTCAAGAGGTGTTTTTGTCTTCAGAGTGCTCCGAGTCGGAGTCTGAACGTTTCGATGAACTCATCACCCACACCGTACGTATTGGCAAAGGCGCAGAGCTTTATCACGCGGGCGTACATTCGCAGTATTTATATTTTGTACGGTATGGCAGTTTTAAAACCGTACTCGTCAGCGAACAAGGGTTCAGCCTGGTAACCGGATTTACCATGTCCGCAGAAGCCATCGGGCTGGAGGCAATTACCGGTGAGCCTTATCTATGCTCGGCGGTGGCGCTGGAAGACAGTGAGGTTTATGTCATTTCGTATCGGCGCCTGGAAAGTCTTGCTCGCGATGTGCCCGTCTTGCGCTTGAACTTGAGCAGGATGCTCAGCCGAGAGATTACCCATGGCCAGACCCGGCTGTTCACACTGTGGCATTACAGCGCAGAAGAGCGCTTGGCGATCTTCATGCTTGGGCTTTCAAAGCGCTTTGCACACCGCGGCTACTCGGCGCACCGTTTTCTGTTGCGTATGTCACGTGAAGACATTGCGTCGGCTATTGGTGTGCGGTCCGAAACGATTTGCCGAGCGATTGCGCGTCTGCGGGAGTTGAGTTTGATGACGTTCGAAGGGCGTAGCGTTGAAATCATGGATTTAACCTTGCTTAAAACGTTTTGCCAGCGCGGGCAAACCATCAAGTCACAGTAACAAAACAACTGATCTGAGGTGTCCCATGTCACAGACACAGCGTTTACTGTTGATAGCCCCTCCAGCCATGACCCGCACACCCTCGTTCGACCGGGCCAATGCGCTGGCCAAAGCCATGCAACTACCGTTGCACATCGTTGCGTTTGATTATGTGCAGGCGTTGGCGGTGGCGGGTCTGTTCGCCCCTGAACAAATAAGCCTGGCGCGGGAGGGGTACCTGCAAACCCATCGCCGCTGGCTTGAGAAGCAAGTGGAACTGGCCAGCAAACACGGGGTTAACGCCACCTGTGAAGTGGTATGGGTTCAGCATCCCTACGAGGAAATCCTGCACTTCGTCAACGAAATGCAGCTGGCCTTGATCATCAAGGACGCCGAAGAAGAGTCCGTGTTGAAACGCATCTTCTTCACACCACTGGACTGGCAACTGCTGCGCAATTGCCCCGCGCCGGTTCATCTGGTGACCAACGCCCTCAACCCACAGCCACGCAATGTGCTGGCCATCGTCGATCTGCTGCGCAGTGAAGAGCAGGACATGGTGTTTAACGACCAGATCATAGACGCTGCGGTGAAACTGGCCGAACAGTGTGATGCCCGGCTGGAATTGGTACACGTGTATGACTGGACGTCCGTGTATGCCCAGGACATGGGTTATGGCGCGCTGCCGTTGGCCACCGGTATCTATGAAGCGCTGGGCGTGGCTCAGCACGAGGCATTTGCCGCGATGAGCGAACGCCACGGCGTGCCCCCTGAATGTCGCCACTTCATTGAGGGCGTGCCGCTGATGAGTATTTGTGAGTTCGCCACCTTGCATCACACCGACGTCATCGTGATGGGAACCGTGCAGCACAAGGGGGTTAAAAAGCTATTAGGCACCACCGCCGAACAGCTCTTGCATCAGGCGCCGTGCAGCGTGCTGGCGATAAAACCAGAGAAAGTGCTGCAATCCTGAGATTGCCCAACAGCCCGTTGCCCCTCAACACTGAGGTTCAGTTCAGCGCCAACCGATACACGACCTGCGTCGCGTCCAGCGGGTCGTGATGGCTCTCGAAGCCGAGGTCTTGCGCCAACCGGCGCATATGAGAGTTCACCGCCGAGTCCATCGACATCATGGATTCAAAGCCGTTGAGGCGTGCCGCATCGATCAAGTGTTGCATCAACCGCTTGCCCAGGCCTTTGCGTTGCCATTGATCGGCAACCACCACCGCCGACTCGCATTGGGTGTCGCCTTCAGCCGAGGCATAACGCGCGACGCCGACCTCGATCAAATGCCCACCGTCCATGAAAAGCGCGACATAGGCCATCTGGTACTGGCTGTTGACGTCCATCAATTGGTTCATCAGGGCGATACCAGGCTCTGTGATGGTGCCGAGAAAGCGAAAATGCCGCGACTCTGGAGAAAGGTTTTTGATGAAGGCGAACTCGCGCTCGCGATCCTTGGCCTCCAGCGGCCGGATCAGCACATGGCTACCGTCTTTCAAGGGGTCGATCCAGTGATCGGTTTTCACATCCGGCACAGGGGTAGCACTGTTTGAAGCGTGATGGGGAACGACGGTCATGGCGAGAGTCCTCGTAAACAGCAAGCTCCACTGAGATGAAGCAGTCCTTCCTGTTTACCCCTCGGTTGCCGGGTGTTTCTGATCCAGGTCAAGACTGTCCGCTTATTGGCGATCAGACTGACCATTGGCTTGTTCGAACGTACTGTTACCCGGCGGTGGATTTTTTCGAGCATCAATTGCCTGAAAGCTTGCAAGCCGGCCAGTCCTGATAATGCACGTGGCGCATTATTATTGAATTACGTTATGCATAATAAGTATTTTACACGTCGTCGTCATAGCCTCATCGTATAAGCGATCGGATTTCATCGCGATAAAGCTTCGGCATGCCTTATGGAGCTGTAATCGGCTCATCCATTCCTACACAGTACCGAGACCGCACGCGCGGATCGACTTGAAATGCCCGAGAAGGCATCTGGAGACGAACGTGCGTTACCTGACAAAACTGGCGGCCGGGTTAACCGCCGCATTGCTGTGCCTGACCGCGAACGCGCAAACGCTGGTGGTCGGAGACCAAAGTTACAACACCCAGGCCGTGATGGAGGCGGCGGGGGTGCTTGATGATCTGCCCTATACCCTTGAATGGAAGCAATTCACCGCCGGGTCACCGGTCGCCGAAGCGCTCAACACTAACAGCCTGGACATCGGCTTGCTCGGAGATGCGCCCGTGCTGTTCCTGGGCGCACTGGGCGCGCCGATCAAGGTGATTGGCATCAGCCAGCAAAACCTTGATGGCGTGGCCATCCTGGTGAAAAAGGATTCGTCGATCCACAGCCTTGCGGACCTGAAAGGCAAGCGCGCGGCCATTTGGAAAGGCTCCTGGAGCCAGCAGTTGCTGCTGACCGCGCTGGATAGAGCGGGTGTGCCAAAAGACTCACTGCAATTGCGCTACCTCAGCGCACTGGATGCCTCCCACGCGTTGGAAGGTGGCTCAGTTGACGTCATCGCCACCTGGGAACCCTACGTCACACAACAGGAACGCCAGGGTGCACGGGTTCTGGCGACCGCTGACGGGTTGATCCCGGCCCAGAGCTTCATCGCCGCCAGCACCCAGGCAGTCGATACCAAGCGCGCACAAATCAGCGACTTTCTACAGCGCCTGAAAAAAGCCCGTGACTGGACTCGCCAAAGCCCGGCCAACGCTGACGCTTATGCGGATGCCTGGGCCAAACGCACCCGGGCAGATGCTGACATCGCCCGCGCCTGGTTTGCCCGGGCACGCACGACGGTCGAGCCTGTGACGGCCCAATCGCCTGTGGAAGCGCAAAAGACCGTGGACTTTTTCGCAAGCCAGGGCCTGGTCAAGTCTTACCCGGCAGCCAAGCTGTTCGACGACTCCTTCTCGGCATCGTTGCAGCCAGCCATTGCCAAAACCCAGCCCTGATCAACGCTTCAAGGAATACGTTAGACATGACCAAAAGACAGCTCAAACTTGGCGCCCTGACCATGGGCTGTGGCGGGCCCGGCCGCCATAACCTCTGGCTTGATCCTCAATTGCCGGCCGATGCCAGCGTCAACGTCGACTGGTACATCGACATTGCACGCCAGGCCGAAGCGGCACTGTTCGACTTGATGTTCATCGTCGACAGCCAGTTCATCACACCCGGCTCTCCATCCCACTACCTGAATCGCCTGGAGCCGCTCACGCTGTTATCGGCACTTGCCGTGAGCACCCGCCATTTAGGCTTGGTTGGCACGCTGACGACCTCTTATAACTCGCCCTATAACGTCGCACGGCGCCTGGCCTCACTGGACCTGATCAGCAAAGGCCGCGCCGGCTGGAACGTAGTGACCAGCGGAGATGCCGGCACCGCGGGCAACTACAGCCGCGACGAACACTATGACTATGACACGCGCTACGGCCGGGCCGCCGAACACGTCCAGGTGGTGCAGGGGCTGTGGAACTCCTACGAGGAAGATGCGTTCGTGCGCGACAGGGCCACGGGCCAGTTCCTCGACCCGAGCAAACTGCACAATCTGAACCACAAGGGCGAGCACTTTTCCGTGGTCGGCCCGCTGAATATCCAGCGTTCACCCCAAGGCCAGCCGGTGATATTCCAGGCCGGCGACTCGGAACAAGGCCGCGACCTGGGCGCCGCCACGGCCGATGTGATCTTCACCCATGCGGCCAGCATCGAGCAGGGCCAGGCGTTTTACCGGGATATAAAGGGCAGGGCGGTACAACATGGCCGCGGCCCGGAGCAATTGCTGGTGATGCCCGGTGCCGAAATTTACGTGGGCGACACCGATGAACAGGCGCGTGAAATCGAGCAGTACTACCATCAGGCCGACCATAGCGTTGAGCTGGCGCTGAAGGAATTTGGGCGCAATTTTGGTTGGCATGATTTCAGCCAGTACGACCTTGATGCGCCGTTTCCGCAGGAAAGCCTGGAGGCTGCACGCAGCAGCTTTTTTACGGCGGCCAAACGCATTGCCGATCAGGCTCGGGACAACGGTTTTACATTGCGCCAGGCCGTGGAGTTTGGGCGGCAACTGCGGCCGGGGGCGTTTGTTGGGTCGGCGGATACGGTCGCGCGGAAGATGGTCGACTGGTTTGAAGCGCGGGCGGTGGATGGGTTCAACATCTACATCGGGCATCCGGAGCAGTTCAAACGGTTTACCCAGGAGGTTATCCCGTTGTTGCAGGCGCGTGGTGTGTATCGCACGGCATATGAAGGGACGACATTGCGCGAAAGCCTGGGGCTGGAGATTCCGCGATGGGTTAGTAAAAGGCAGTAGACGTCGTCTTACCGTCACGATAAAAGTGCCCACTGAAATCACAACAGTTCCGATGCCGAGTGTTGGTGTGAGTCGCTCTCCCGGAAAGGCCACCGATATCAATAAACCTATGACGGGCACCCAGCATGGCTGTCGACCTATTCGTGCTGGATAACCCTATGCAGGTCAGGTCGAATCTTTGTGCTCAAGGTTTTCGGTTTTCTACCGACAGTAACGGAGGTGGCTAAGGTTTTTCCGCTTGATGGATCCGCCCAATGTCACCTGCCAAGATTGCTGCTAAATGCTTTTCGAACCTGAGCGAAAAAATCCATGTTCTTAAGAAATATACGAATCGCCGCCAGAGCGTTCATCGCTTTTGCCGCTATTGCGTTGCTGAGTGTGTTTCTCGGCCTCTTCGCGTTGAAGCAGATTCGAGAAGTTCAGTTCCAGGCGGCTGATATCCAGAACAACTGGATGCAGCGGGTCAGGATCCTCGCGCTGGCCAATGCATCGCTAGACCGTTTTCGCTTGGGTGAGATGGCACACATCCTGTCTTCAACCAACGCAGAAATGCAGACCTACGAAGAAAAATCAGCAGGTCGCCTGAAAATCGTCAAGGAACAATTGACGCAGTACGCAGGATTACTCAGTACGGCGGATGAAAGATCACGTCTCGCTGTGTTCAACCAGAGTCTTGATGTTTATGCGAAGAACCATATCGAGATGCTCCGGCTCTCGCGGGCGGGCGATAAAAAGGCTGCCGTAGAGTTTCTCAACAGCATACGAGACAGCTATGAGCAGATGACAAAGAACTTCGATCAACTCATAGACCTTGCCAATAAGGGCGCCGAACAGGCTGGCCAACAGTCTGTAGACGCTTACGAGCATGCCATCGGTGGTATCGCAATCGTGATTCTGCTGGTGAGTGCGGGAACAGTGATTGTTGCCTGGCTGCTGACCCGAAGCATTACCGCGCCCATCATCGAAGCGGTGCACGTGGCCGAAACCATTGCCAGGGGCGATCTGACCCAACCGATCAACCCCACCGGTAACGACGAGGCCACACGCTTGCTCAGGGCGCAGGAGGTGATGCGCGATAACCTTGTGCAGACACTCCGGCAGATAACCGGCTCCTCCAACCAACTGGCCGCTGCGGCTGAAGAACTGAATGCTGTCACCGCCGAGGGCAGTCGCGACTTGCAACAACAGCATGGGGAGATTGAGCAGGCAGCCACGGCGGTCACGCAGATGACAACAGCCATTGAAGACGTGGCGAGGAATGCCGCGTCGACTTCCGAGCTTTCACAGGAATCGCGAAACATCGCCTTAAAAGGCCAGCAGCGAATGGTTGAGGCTTTAAATTCGATTCGATCGCTGACACAGGGTGTCGAGCTGAGTTCCGAGCAAGTCGGCGGCCTTGCCGATCAAGCCAAGAGTATCGGCAAAGTCCTTGATGTTATTCGGGCGATTGCCGAACAAACCAATCTTTTGGCGCTGAACGCTGCCATCGAGGCCGCACGTGCGGGGGATGCGGGCCGTGGTTTTGCGGTGGTGGCCGACGAAGTGCGTGCCCTGGCACACCGTACGGCACAATCCACCCAAGAAATTGAGCAGATGATCGGAGGCATCCAGACCGGGACCGCCAACGCCGTCAACACCATGCACGCCAGTAGCAGCATGACTCAACAGACCCTCGAGTTGGCCGAGCTTGCGCAAAAAGCCTTGGCGGACATTGTTGCAGCCAATGACGAAATCAATGACCGTAACCTGGTGATTACCACCTCGGCTGACGAGCAAGCGCATGTCGCGCGGGCGGTAGATCAGAACCTGCTGAATATCCAGCAACTGTCGATTCAATCCTCAGAGGGTTCCAGCCAAACGACGGCCGCTTCACAGTCTCTTGCAACCCTGGCGTCTGAGCTGAACACAATGGTCAAGCATTTCCAGATCTGATCAGTCATGGGATCGCTACAGCGCGTTCTGATTGAACGCGCTTATCTCATTCATGCCGGATCTACTCAGAGCGGCCCGGTGTGATTGAGCCCCACCTGCTCTTGATACCCTTTGCGCAGTTTCTCCGCGATCAGCTTCTCTGCTTCGCGCAAAGCACGTTCGGGGCTGTCGAGGGACTTGATAAGGGTCTGGCCCTTGGTGCCGATGCGGCCGAAGTTCACCACCACCTCCGTCTCCGTGACGCCGATACGCCAGAACTTGTTGGAGTTGCCTTCACCAAAGGTGAACCCGCGCATCGGGGGCGCCGCTTCAGGGGTTGGCGCCGGCTCGACCTCAACCGTTTCCAGCTCCACTAGCTGTTCCGGCTCTGGCAGCGCGGGTGCCTCTTCACCCCTCAGCAACGCTTCGATGCGATTCAGCACGTCTTGCGGGTCTCGCAGCCAGTCATGGCTGGGCACGTCGATGATCTTCCAGCCAAAACTGCGCAGCACGGTCGGGCGGAAGATATAGCGCTCACGCACGTCAGCCGCGCTCGCCGTATCGCCGTCCAGCAGTACGCCGAGGCCGAAGTGTTCACCACTGGCGTCACTGATGGCCAGGTCGCAGCGGAACTGCGAACGCCCGACATATTCCTGCACCGTATGCCCGCGCTTGCGCAACGCGGCGGCGAGGGCACTGCGCAGGCTGTCCTTGGGCAGGCTGACGGCAAAGGATTGCTTGGCGCCCGGGTTGAGGTTGGCGAGGATACCCTGGGAACGCGGCGCATCCCCACTGGCGCTGGCCTGGGCGAACTGCAGGAACGCGCGCAGCGCAGCCGCACCGTCGTTGTGGGTGTTGGTGATGGCATCTGCTTCAATGCTGGAGACGATCGCCATGCGCTTGCGTGCGCGGCTGAAGATCACATTGAGGCGTTTTTCCCCGCCGCGCTGGTTGATCGGGCCGAAGTTCATCAGCATCTTGCCGTTCGGTCCTGGCGCGTAGCAGATGCTCAGGATGATCACATCGCGCTCATCACCCTGGACGTTCTCCAGGTTCTTGACGAACAGGCCATTGAACTGCCCGGCGTCTTCACGCACGTACTCTTGCTCAAGGCGTGTGGCAAAGGCCGAGTCACGGGCAGCCAATTCCTCCAGGGCCTGTTCGATGGCACCTTGTTGGGCTTCGGAGAAGGCCACGATGCCCAGGCTCAGGCCGGTCTCGCGTTGCAGCAGTTCACGCACCAGGTTGGCGATATACCGTGCTTCGGCCAGGTTACTGCGGCTGAGGTAGACGCCATCGCTCATCTTCAAAAAGCTGATGGGGCTGTCGAGCAACGTGTCGGCGCCCTGCGTCACTGCCTGGGCATCCAGGGAGTCGAGGGCCGCATGGGCCGGGGCAGGGCGCTCGATACGACGGTCGGGAATGGTGATCAGTCGCCCTTCGTAGAACGCCGCGTTGGAGAAGCTGATCAACGCTTCATGGCGGCTGCGGTAGTGCCAGGCCAGCAGGGTCGCCGGCAAATTACGCGCGGCCTGGCTCAGCAGGCTGTCGGCATCGAGGTTGATTGCAATCTGCTCGCCGTCCTCCATGGCAATCAGTTCGTTATCGTCCTGGTCGCCTGCGCTGGAGAAAAAGTTGGTCGGTGGCAATTGCATCTCGTCACCCACCACAATCACCTGCTGCGCACGGCTCAAGGCGGGCACGGCTTCTTCGCTGGGGATCTGGCTGGCTTCGTCGAAAATCACTACGTCGAACAGGTCCGGGGTCAGCGGCAGCGTGTCGGACACTGACAGCGGGCTCATCAGCCAGATGGGCTTGAGGTCGTTGATCACCCGGCCACTGTCGCCACTCGCCATTTCGCGGATGGAGCGATAGCGCATGGTCTTGCCCAGCTCATGCTCCAGTTCGCGGCGGCCCTTGGCATAGGTTTTCTTGAACTCACGGGCCTGGGCGTCCATCTGGGTAACCGACATCGCCGATTGCTTCACATGCTCCAGGAAGCGCTGGTGCAGTGTGGCGCTGAGCACATGGGCGTTGTGCTTGAGAAGGCCGCTTTCAGCCTGGCTGACCTGACGGGCTGCCAGGCTCAAGGCCGAGCCGTCGAAGCGCGCCAGTTGCGGGTTGGCGCGATACAGGCGAGTCAGGTTTTCCTGGGCAACCAACCCATCCAGCGCACGTTGCGCCAGGGCGTGCTGTTGCAGGGCCAACAGGCAGACGGGATCGGCCTGGTGCAGCTCGTTGAGCAGGGGCAGGGTGTCGGGCAGTTCGTCGAGTTCTTCACGCAAGTCGCGCAGGTATTCGGCCAACGTGCCCAGGCTCGGCGCGGGTTCGAACACACAGTGTTGCGCAACCAGCTCGGCCAGACGTGCAACCGGCTGGCGCAGGCTGGCTTCCTGGCGCACACCGGGCAGGGCGTCCGGGCTGCCGCGCAGGCCTTCGACCCACTGGCGCAACAACGCTGATGCGCTCAGTTGCTGGAGCAGGGCTTGCAGGTTTTGTACGAACAGGTCGATATCCTGGATGCCGTAGCGACTTTGCAGGCGCTGCTGTTCGGCCTGCAACTCGGCGGTGGTACGGTGTTCGCCGGCCAGGTTATCGAGCACGCTGCGGTAGCTGGGGCGAACCGCGTGCTGGCTGAAGTCGTAGCGCCGTTGCAGCTCGCCACGCAGGCGCCACCAGGACGGTTGCAGCCAACGCAGCAGCGAACCTTCCAGGCGCTGCACCAGATCCTGCGCAGCCTGGGTGTCCTGAGGCGCGAGTTTGTCGCGCCAATGGCGGGTGGTTTCACCGGCGTTATGTTGCTGCACGGCCAGCGTTTGCAAAGCAGCCTGTTCGGCGTGCAGCGCCTGGGAACCCGGTGAACCCGGCTCCAGCAGGTCGAGGTGCGATGCCAAGTTGGCGCTGGTCAGTCGCTCGGCGGCCTGGGTCAGTACGTGCGCATCTGCCAGGCTGGTGTCGCTGGACAGCAGGCTTGAGGATGACTCCAAAAGCTGCTCGACACTGTCCATCAACCCGCTGGCTTCATCCAGGAATGTCTTGAGCTGGCCATAGGCGTGCTCGTGGGTAATGAGGCTTGAAGCCAGGTGGCTGAAAGGGTGGCGTGCAAAACTGTCGAGGCCGAAGCGCTCGTTGATCGCCTGATACAGGCGGCCAGTCAGCTCACTTTGTGCCTGCCAGTGACGCCATTCGGGCAAACGTTCCAAGGCTTGCGGTGGCAGCTTTGCAGCAACGGCCGGCAGCTCGATCAGATGCCGCACCAGTTCGCGCACTGAGCAGGCCAGCGTCTCCGGCACCCCGGCCATGGCCTGTTCAAAGCGCTCGATCAGGCCCAACTGTTGGCTCAAGGTGGCCAGTGTGGCGCCGCGTCGGGCTTGCAACTGCGGTGATTGAGCATCGCCGGTGATCCAACGCTCATAACACTCACGCAGGTTGCCCACGAAGGCCTTCTTGTCGGTCTGGGAGTCGTGAATCAGGCAGCACAATTCGCCCAGCTCACTTTGTTGCAGGCGATGGAATACCACATCCAGTGCCGCGCGCTTTTCACACACAAACAGCACGCGCAGGCCGCGACCGGCGTAGTCGGCGATCAGGTTGGTGATGGTCTGGGACTTGCCGGTGCCCGGCGGCCCCTGAATGATGAAGTTGCGCCCGGTGCGGGCCAGACTGACGGCGGCATTCTGCGTAGCGTCGCCGGCCACCACATTCCATTGTTCGGGCAACGGGATCGGGTCCGGCGCCTGAACTTCGACCTCCCGTGGCTCAATGGAGAACATCCGGTCAAACGCTTCGTTTTGGGCCGGTTCTTCGATCAACTGCGCGTAGTCGCGCACCAGCGACATCTTGCGATAGTTGAAGTTGGCCAAGGTGACCTGGGTCAGGTCAATGTCCCAGGCGTAGCGATGCCCCTGATTCTCGGGCAGGGCGAAGGTGCTGTTTTCGGTGCTGCTGGCCACCATTTGCGGATGCTGGTCGCGCAGCGAAGGTTTGCCACCTACCGCAAGGCGCAGCGGCAACCCGCTGGGCAGCACCTTTTGCTGAAACAGTTGCAGGCCCAGCGGGCGGTAGTCTTCGCGGTCGTAGCTGAAATCCGGTTTCACCAACGGCATGGCCGAGCGCTGGCGGGCGCGGCGGCGCTGGAAGTGGTGCAGATGCTGCACCGCCTTCTGGTGGATCAGTTCGATTTGCGGCTTGCTTTGCAGGCGCAACTCTACGCCGGGCTCGGTCAGTTTGATCTGCCGCGCAATGTCGGCGTGAATTTCTTCCAGCGAGGTCTTTTGCAGGTCGACGGTTTCCGGCAACTGGATATCGTAGAGCTGGCGCAACTGATGACGCAGCACCGGGTTGAACTCTGCCTCGGTCTCATCGCACTGCAACATGAACTGATCGCGCACGCCCTTTTTGCGGCTCAGTTCCACCGGTAGCCACAGCAGCGGGGTGACGATGCGTTCTTCCGGCGTGTCCTTGAGGTTGTGCCAACGCATGAAGGCCACCACCAGGCGCAGGTTGCTGAAGCCGAACTCGGCACGGTCGCGGCGGGTTTCCTGAATGATGCGTTCCAGGGACGCCTGCAGCCAGGTCTGGTCTTCAAACCGCAGCCATTGCTGCAAGCCAACGGGCTTGCCACTCAATACCTGCTCGGAGAAACCACCGAGGGTCGGCTGCCAGGTGCACAACGCTTCGGGTCGGATGCTTTCAATCTGCATCACCAGCGGCACGCTGGCCACGGTCAGGTTGACGTTGGCCTGGGTCGGCCGGAAGTGCAGCAGTCGATTGCGCCGCGACAGGTCGAACAGCCGGTTGCGCAGATGCTCCAGCACCACGGTGCGCCGCGAGGCCGGGCCTTCGGCCTGGGCCAACACACGCTCGACATCCAGGCTGGCCGGCTGCTCGCGCCAGGACTCCAGGCGCCGGGCCAGAGAGCTGACATCGGTGGCGCGCTCATGCCGGTTGAGTTCGGTCATCTCCACGATCAGGTTGGCCAGCACCGGGTTGAGCCGGCCATTGAGCTGGAACAGGTTGCGCCGGTGCCGGGCAAACGTCTTGATGTCGTTGATATCGGCAAAATCCAGCCCGCAGGCCAGGCACGCCAGTAACTGGCCAAGTTGGAAAATATCGGTAATTTCATCGTGATGCCCCAGACGATGCTCCCAACTGTGCAAGTCCGTCAGGAACACCGGGTGGTCGATGGCCTGGTGCGGGTCTTCCTGCACTTGCAGGTCGGTAATCGCCACGCCAGTTTCCGAATCCCGGGTCAGGCGGACGTTGCCGACGATATTCAGCGCCGACTCCGGGTTGGGCTGCACCCGCTTGATCGCCTCCAGCGCCAGTCGCGGCGGCACGCCCTCGGGGTTGCGCAGTTGCAGGGTACGCTCCGGGCCTTGCAACACGTCGAGGTAACTGAGCTGCGCGACACGCCCAAGCTCATGCAGTTGCGCCACCTGACGCAGCAGCGGCACCGCGAGGAACAACACATCGTCGATGGGCACAGCGGCGCCGTCGTAGCTCTGCAGCAATTGAGTGAACGTGACGGGTTGGGTTATTGGGTCCATGTGTCGACCTCCGCTTTGAGCGCGCGAACGATCGGGTCGAGCTCACGTTTGGGTAATTTGATATCGCGCTTGAGCACGCTGACAAAGTCGTCGGCGCTGCCCAGCTTCTTCGCGGTGCGCGCGGCATGCAGCAATGCTTCATCACGCAAGTCACGGTCCACCAGGCTCAGGTCGAGCATGATGAAGTGCAGGTATTCGTGGATGCTCGCGTCGATACGCTCGGCATTCAGCGTGCCAAGGTCCAGCGGCGCTTCATTGTCCTTCCAGTCGGGAAAGAAACCACGCACCTGATTGAGCACAACCTCGGACTGCAACACCGCAGCGCCGATAAAGCTGGCGATAAAGCCACGGGTGAGGGCAGTCAATTCGACCTGGTCGGTCACATCCAGGCGACTGAGCGACAACGGCCCGCGCAACCGGCGGTGCAGCCAGGCGTCCGTCTCCGGTAGCTGCCGCCACCAGCTGTCTACTGCCTGGGAGCGCAGAAACGTCTCCGGATGCGATACGCCCTGGGACACTTGCGCATCCTTGCCATCCAGCTCGCGGGCCTGCTGCAGATAGCTGGCGGCATCGACACTGACAATCCCGGTGTGAATCTTGACCAGTGAGGTGATGGACGCTTCCGATCCGCTGGCCACCAGGGCCGCACCGCGGTCGGCGTAGATTTCGGTATGCAGGCTATATAACCGTGCGGTCTGTTCCAGACTGGTTGGCGTATACACGTCAGCCATCGCGTGATTAAGAATTCGCTCGGCGGTGAGATAGTCACCGCCGTGCTCCGACCATAAACGGTAATGGGCCAGCTCGTGTCCCAGCAGCGCCAGTAACTCCCGGGCCTCGAGCCGTTCCAGAATCGGCCCGTAAAACACCACATGCACTTCACCGGCCAGGTAATAAAGGCTCGCATTCATCGCGCCATCGCCGGCCTGGTAGAGGGTGGCGGGTGCGTGGATCTGCAAGCATTGCAACGCCGTCTCACAAGCCTGATAGGCCTGCGGGTGAGTCTCGGGGCTCAGGCGATAGGTGTCTCGCAGCAGTTGCGCGCGCACATCCTGGGCATGTTCCTGCTGGACGTCCAGGGACGAGGCCCAGCTCCACACGGCAGGCTCACTGGTTTTCAGGTACTCGACCACCTGCTGATGGTAAGGCAGTGGCGTCAGGTTGCTGATGTCCAGCGCAAAGGTACTCATCATTCAAACGTCCTTGAGGATACGGCTCCATAAGCTGCGCCTGGGCAGCAGAGGCTTGGGCTGGCATCCCGGTGTCAGTGATAGGCAATAAACGCGGAGCATACCTAGGAAGGGCAGATACGTCATTTAAATAGGGACAATGATGGGTGTTCATAAACGGCTGTAACCCAGGGTTTTGAGAACCCTCAGCCACAAATTCAGATAGAGTTCATCAATGCCTACATCAATCATTAGTTAAAAGATGAATCGTCCGTTGTTTATTTCGCTGGATGGGCCCAAGGGCACCGGCAAAACCACGCTGTTGGAAGCCGTTACGAAAGCCCTGAGGGCAGACAATAAAAAGGTGATTCGGCTTTGCGAGAAAAAAAGCGATCCCTATCGGGGTGAAACAATGACCCTCGTTAACCAATTCGTCAGAAATCCCACCCGGGATTTGGAGCTGGAGGTGTGTGAGCGCTTTGCTGATAGCCGTGCCTGGATTAGTGAAAACGTGCTCGCTAAACAGCCACCAGGCAGCATCGTCCTGATTGATCGCTGGTACCCATCTGATGCGGCGTTTCGCCGGATAGTCCCGTTTGCAGAAATTCTACAGTTGAACATTGATCGAAACGTTCAAGTGCCGGACCTGCATGTCGGGGTTGTCACCGCCCCCGAAATTTCATGGGCGAGGGCCGCGGCACGACGGCGTGGGCTGAGCAGTACGGTGATGCATACGCTGGAAGAACATGTCGCGTGTACCCAGGCGTTCGAGCGAGCGGTTGCAGATCACGGCTGGGTGTTATGCCGTAATGAAGGAACGATCGAAGACGCAACGATGCAGGTGGTTTCTGAGATCTATCGGGTCCTTTGATAATTGCTGATCCATGAGCGTCTTCACCAGATACGCGAAACCGCAAAGCAGTCGAACTCGCTGTTTTGCTAAGCCCGCGGACTAGGCTCATCCCTGTCCACCAGAGACTTATCCAAACCTGAAACAGTTCTTGCCCGCAGATTTTGCGTTATACATCGCGACATCAGCTCTGGATAAAATCTGCCCAACACTCCCAAGCTCTGAAGGGGAGGTCTCGGTAATGCCGATGCTGACGCCGAGACCTTCATAATTCGCGTTTTTACCCGTGTATGTTGGCGCTGATTGAAAACTGACCCACCCTGCCGATTGAAAATTGACCCAGGACGGATTGCTGATTTTTGTCCCAGCAATTGTGGATAAGCTTAGCAGCAGTGTTCTGGTTGACGACGCATCCAGC
>NZ_NIXO01000036.1 GCF_002204795.1 Pseudomonas sp. K2I15 | reverse complement strand
ACAAACCGCAAATCGCCGGCACCGTCCCGGCCCGCATCACCAGCCCGCAGGCCAACGACCCTTACGCCGAAATCGACCTGGAAGGGCGCTACCGCGTGAACTTCCTGTTCGACCGCGACACCTGGAAACCCGGCCAGGAAAGTATGTGGCTGCGCCTGGCCCGCCCGTACGCTGGCGACACCCATGGCCTGCACCTGCCGCTGATTCCCGGCACCGAAGTCGCTATTGCCTTCGAACAAGGCGACCCGGACCGCCCCTACATCGCTCATGCCTTGCACGACAGCCAACACGTCGACCACGTGACCTTGCGCAACTACAAACGCAACGTGCTGCGCACTCCGGCCAATAACAAATTGCGCATGGACGACACGCGGGGGCAGGAGCACGTAAAGCTCAGTACTGAGCACAGTGGAAAGAGCCAGCTCAACCTGGGACATCTGGTGGATGCCGGGCGCAAACCGCGAGGTCAGGGGGCCGAGTTGCGCACCGATGGGCATGCCGCTATTCGTGCGGGCAGCGGCATCTTCATCAGTGCTGACGTACAGCCCAAAGCTCAAGGCCAAATGCTTGAAATGAGTGACGCGCTGGCTCGGCTGCAGCAGGCGGGCGATCAGTTAGAGCGCATTTCTGCCGACGCTCAATCGGCCAATGCCGATCCAGCGGATGTGCAGGCGCAGTTGAGGTTGCTCAAACAAGACCTGGAGCAACTCAAGTCATCCGTGCTGCTGCTCAGCGCTCCCCAAGGCATCGCCTTGACCAGCGGCGAGCACCTGCAATTGGCAGCGCAAAATAACCTGATGATCAACGCCGGCGCCGAGGCGGATATCAGTGTGGTCAAGCGCTTGTTCATCGGTGTGGGGCAGGGGGTAAGCCTGTTTGTGCGCAAGCTGGGCATCAAGCTGATTGCCAATCAGGGCCCGGTAAAGATCCAGGCACAAAACGACACGTTGGAGCTGATGGCCCGTCATGGCTTGTCGATCATCAGCACCGAAGATGAAATTTGCATCGTCGCTAAAAAGAAAATCACCCTGAATGCCGGTGGGAGCTACATCACTCTCGATCAGAGCAGCATCGAGTCTGGGACCTTGGGGGACCACAACATCAAGGCGGCGCACTTCGACTTCCTGGGCCCGGCCCAACAAATCCTGGATATGCCACAGCCATCTCAATTGACCGAGCATAAATCCAAGTCCCTAGGACTTACGGAATTCTCTGGCTGATCCCTTTGCAAACCAGGAGTGAATCACACCATGGCCAACTTATTTTCTAATCTATTTGACCTCTTCAGCGCAGGCCGGCCGGCAACAATTTATGTGCCGGAGCCATCGCCGCCTCGGACTCCACAGTCACCGCCTGTCGAGTCTGCGGCACCTGCACAAACGCTGCCCCCAGTGAAAAACTGGAGCCACCCCTTCAAGGACAAGAGCAACCCATTGCTGCAATTAACCCAATTGGCCAAAGCTGCGGCGGGTTACTACCCATTGGGCCGCAATGGTCTTTGGCACGGCGGGGTGCATTTCGACAGTGGCACCGCTGGCACCCTGGAACAACAATCCAGCGTGCATTGCCTGGCCGACGGCGAAGTGGTGGCTTATCGCATTGACGAGCACTCACCGACCACGACCTACTTCGTCGATGAACTGTGCGTACAAAAACCCTTTTCACGCAATTTTGTATTAGTACGCCATCGCCTCGAAGCGCCAAAGATCGAGGGCAGCACGGACGTACCACCCAGCCTGATCTTTTACAGCCTGTACATGCACCTGCAGGATTGGGCGGTTTACCGGGATGACGTTTCCGTTCCACGCCCGGCGTTTTGGTCCGACTCAGAGACCCGACGGGTCAAAGCAACCGCAAGAGAAGTACATACCAGATTTCCAGGGGAGCGGGGTGTGAGGGTGTACGGCCAACCACGCTCAGCCGATGCACTCCTTCTCTTGCCACCGGGTGCGCAGGTGACGGTTAGCGGGGAAGGTGAGTATCGGAAACTAAAGAACACCAACGGTCCGGACATTCTGAAAAATGCCGATGGTTCATTGCGCGGCTATATTTCCTTTGAACATTTAGAGCTCATTGCCGGGGATGAATATCGGGTCGAGGTGAATTTCACCCTCAACGTCCGCGCCGAAGCGAACGCCCACAGCCAGCGTCTTATGCAACTGCCCGATGGCACCGAAGTCGTTGTAAGCGGTGAGGGCACGTTTCGAAAACTGGAGTGGGTGAATCAGTACGTTCATTTCGGCTCACTGGAGGGCGACCGGGAACCCATGGCTGACCGCATCGTGGTTCTCGACCAACCCATAGCGATCAAGGCCGGCGATTTAATCGGTCACGTAGGTGAGTATCAAGGCAACCGTTCCGAGCACCCGGAAAAAAAGCTGCACCTTGAAGTGTTCAGCGCCGACCGCATGGCGCCATTTATCGAAGCCAGCCGCGCCTGGGCACAGCGACTGCCCGCCACTGGTAACACCTGGCTGAAACTTGCCAAGGGCACCGCAGTAGTCGCGCATCAGGAGAGATTCAGCGCGCAGCACCCGCCGTCACCGAGTGCGGTCAGCACACCCTGTGATGCCGATTTATGGGTACCCAAAAGCCTGATCGATGGGCTATCTGCCGAAAATAAAATAGTGATCACGGCGATGGCCGAACGAAAAGCCTGCAACTGGTACCAACTTGATGGACTGCTCCACGGCGCCAACGGCAAGTTGCTTGAGGGCTGGGTACGCGAAGAAGTGGGGGTTACGCCTTGGGTCAATCCCTGGTCGTGGGAGGGTTACGACGTCATCTTCAACTACGACTCCCCTCGGCAAACCTTGGCTTCCTTTTTCCGCGCAGTTGGCCGTTTTAGTGAGGAGCAACTGGAACGCCAAGGCCGCTTGGCCGACTTATCGGATACGGGGCCGATGAAGAGCCGCTTGTACGACATCATCGACCGGGACCGTAATGGACACATAACGGCTGAAGAGTTGAACGATGCGATGAAGTTTCCAGCGCACGTTCAGTCGTTGTCGCAACTGATCATCCACTATGAAAGCGAGTGGCGCTATGAGCCCCATAAGTGGGATGCGCTTGATGAAGTGATTGGCCATAGTGGCTCGACTCCACTGTTGAACTGGCTGGCGGAGAAAGAGCGGATCAAAGAGATCAGTTGGTGGAATGAAGTGGCACCGGGGGTGGGGTTGCCGGCGCACGGACAGGTTTATCACTTGCATCCGGTTGGGTTGCTTAGCCGCTTTGTCGAGGACTCTAAGCTTCAGTTGATAACGTTTGCTATGTTGAAAAAGGCGAAGCCTAGTATTGCTGACTCTTATTGCGATGCAATACTGCCATATCTGAATAAATATGCCGCGCTATATGAAGTCAATACTCCCCTTCGTATTTCTCATTTTTTGGCTCAGGTTGGGCACGAAAGCGGGTTTAAGGTTAGGGAAGAAAATCTAAATTACACACCAGTTCGTATGAGGAAGATTTTTGGCTGTAGAAATAATGAATCTGGCTACGATGATTCAAGGGATGAGTGCATTTCTTTCCCAAGGCTTCGCCCTAAGCTCTGGAGTGAGCCAAGCACGTATGCAAATAATCCCATTAATTTAGGGAGCTATGTTTATGCTAATAGGAACGGTAACGGAGATGAAGCGAGCCGAGAAGGATATAAGTATCGAGGGCGAGGGATTATACAGCTGACTGGGAAAAACAATTACCGAGAGTACTCTCGAATACATAATCAAAAGGATCCTTCTGATCCTAGAGACTTTTTGGATAGCCCTGATTTAATAGTGAGTGATTTGAAGTATGGGGTGGAATCAGCTTTTGTGTGGTGGAGTATGAGTGGGATGAACGATTGGATTGCACGTTCGTACGCTGTAAGAGCAGAAGCAGAGATTGTCGAGCATGTTGCAGACGTTTCGAGAAGAGTGAATGGTGGTGCTATCGGTTTGAAGGAGCGTGTTCGCCTTTTTAATGAGTTGCGCAGAATGATTGAGTTGGAGTCGAGTTTATGAAGAGTGACGTATTTTTATTTGCATTGTTTTGGTTCTCGGTATCTGTTTGTGCGGAAGGTAAAATTTATTCTTTAAGTCCAAGCTATTATGATCTGGATATGGTCGAGTTCGTGTCATTAGATGGTGATCGTGGGAGAACTATAAAAGGTTATTTGGCAGATAAAAATGGGCGGCGGTACAGTATTCCTGATATGTGTGAGCCCGAGGGTGGAGATGCTGAACTAATTGATTCTTACACGGTAAAAGGAAAAGATAGCTATTTTTTATTCACTTGTGGTTGGTCTGTTCAGCATTTCGGGATTGGACTTAATGGGGCGCAGTATGAAACTTTTGTTTATGTTAGGAGGGGGCAGGATCTCTTGGTAAAGGAAGATGAGTTGTCCAGAATTTTGTCAGGTTACGAAGGGCGCCAAGAGGGCGGGGGCAGTAGCTACGTTTGGTACTCCTCTGCGGGTAAAATTGCTAGCGAAAAAATATTGGGGATTGAGTCCGGCAAGCTGTTTGATTCCCTTGTTCTAGCGCATAAAATTGTTATAAGTCGTTTGAGTAATGGGGATATGGAAGCAATAAAAGTCTATCTAAGCTTCGATCGTGTTCAACAACTATTTCAAGACTTTCCAGTCAGTAAGTCTACCGCCGCAGCCTACAATGATTTTGGCTATGCTTTGGGGGAGGCCGGTGAAAATGTTAGGGCTTACGAGATTTTAAAGGAGGTTGAAAAAGCTTCTCCTGATAGAGTGGTTCTAAAGTTGAACATAGCAGACGTGTTATGGGGGTCCGACAAAAATAAGTCAAAGGAGTACTATAAAAAGTACCTTGATTTGATGAGGGGGGCTGGAAAGGAGAGGTTGGTTCCGTTAAAAGTGTTTGAGCGCATTGATTATAACTAAGCGCTTTTGATGAGAGGGGTTCTGTAGTGTTTCATAAAAAGCGTCTGGTGTTAACATTGTCGGGCTGTGTTGTTGGAGGGCGTAGTTAAGTGTTGATGGGCGCAAGGCGTAATGCGGAAAACTGTCCGTGTTATTGGTAATGGGAAATTGTACCCTACATTGATGGGTTTTGATTGAGGTTACGGGGTACGTATAGATGCAGGTATTTAGATGTTGTCGATTGTTATAGGGTGATTTTGTGATGGTGATGCAGGGTTTTAAGGAGTAAGTGTTGTGTGTGGACAGGCTAAAGGGGACTAGTATGAATGTTGCTGGAGTTAGTGGAGCTGCTTTTTTAATTTCTCTAAGCGCGAATACCTTTTTGAGTTGTGCTGAATTTAGCGTGTTTGCCTCTGATGAGGTGATGATCGCTTCGTGCCATCTGAAAGAGAAGGGAAATAAGTCGGCATCTTTTTGTGCTAGCTCTGATAAGGAAATCGTTAATGTTAGGTTGGGGCTGGGTTCAAGTGTGGATTTTAATTCTGTTTTTTCAAGAGCGGCGCCGCTGAGTCGGTGGGTGGACGCTGCGACCTATACTGTTTATTTGGGGTTTAGGCGAGGAGAATACTGTTATGCTTTTGGTGTTCCGCAAGAAACCCTTGGTGCTAAAGCATTTCTATAGGTGAGTAAGAATAATAAATATTTAATGATTTTTGAACGTGTTGATAATCCTTTCGGAGAGAAGGGGTTAGAGAGCGAGGCGATAAAAGAGGTGGCGGATGAACTCGTCAGGGGTAACGATTTTGTATTTCCGCTTAGTAATGGTGTGGGAGATTGAAAAAATGAGCATGATTTTGGGTGACTATCAGTAAGTATGTCTGGAGATGTATCGCAGGGTTAAGGGCGTAACTGATGTGCGCATCAATTATTCGTAGTGCTTATGTCGTCAACTGCAATGTGGGCTTGTCGTTAAGGAGTAGGTTTTTTTGCGGGTACTAATTTGGTGTGTGTCCAATCAGTAAAAGCATTCAATAACTATAAAGGTCTCTGAAGTGTTAGCGGTGGAGGCTCGCACGATAATGATGGCGAAAGCAAAGAGGGCTCTGGCTGTAAAAGGATTAAGAGCTGGAAAAAACCATTATGTGTTAAGTAAACGACCAGCTCCGAAAAATGGGTAAAACATGAAAAACATCATTCGTATCGGCGACAAAACAACTGGCGGTGGCACTGTTCGATCGGGCTCCACCGTCATGATTTTCAGAGGCATTGGTGCTGCTCGCAAGGGTGACCCAGTGGATTGCCCAATCCCGGGCCATGGTCGAACAGAGATTGCCGAGGGGCATCCCACGTTTAACGACCACGGTATTCCGATTGCGTTTTACGGGCATCGTTGCGCTTGTGGCTGCACCTTGATTTCGTCGTTGCCTCAAGTGAGCGCGAGTTAGTCATGCCGGTCAGATTGGATCAAGTCCCGGCACCGTCTCCACGACCTGCGCGGCCGAGGGGCTGGCTTTGGCTAGGTGTACTGCCGCTATTGCTTTTGCTTCTGGGCGCGTGTGGGACATTATCGTTGGGCACTCAATCGTTACGCGAACACCCTTTGAGTTTCTGGGGGCTGGCTTTGGGTGCGCCGCTCTTGGGTTGGTGCTTGCTGAGCTTCGGGCGTGTTTTGCTGTATTTAGGTCAACAGCAGGTTGCTGATGGGTGGGATCAGGCGCGTGAAGAGGAGTTGATCTACAAAGTCCGGCGTGGCCGGCGCGTGCAGCAGGTGTTGGGTGTCAGTCTCCATACGGCCTTGCGAGAGCCGGACACAACAACGCAATTAAGTATCCTGCTCGGCGCAGGCAGGGCGCTCAAGGCTCAACCATCCAGGCCAGGCCAAACTGTTTCGCGTCACAGCTGTATAGCGGGTGATGCTGATGAAACCCCCGAGCAGGCGCTACGACGGGTATTCACGCAGGTGCTTGCCGATCTAGTACCAAGACTGAAGCAGGCGCCCGACGATAGGTCGTTGGCAGTACTGTTGGAAGTTGATAACGCTTTGCCGCAGGACGTATGGCAGCAGATATGGCAGCAGGCATGGGATGAGTCCGGCATCCGTCAGCCTAGTGTGACGTTCGAAGGTAGCGGCCTGGCCGCGCTGGACCAGTGGATCGATCAGCGAACTGGCGATCAGGCGTCATTGTTGGTGGTAGCGGTTCAATTTGCGCCACAGCAGCCAGAAGGAACGGCTGAAGTTGCTGTTGGACTGCTGTTTGGTAACCGCCTGACGCAAACCGCCTTGCCATCTATGGCCTATCTGCACCGCCCGGAGCAGGACCGTGAGCCGACCACCGAAGCCTTGCTCTACGCCGCGCGTCAGGCATTGGATTGGGCGCCACTCGACGCGCAATCAATCGAGCATACATGGCGGGTGGGAATTGATGCGCAACGGGACGAAGTACTGAGTCAAGTCTTGGCCGAAGTGTCGCTCCCGGCGAAGCACAACCAAGGGTTTTTCAACCTGGATACCTTGCTCGGACATCCCGGCAAAGCTTCACCGTGGCTGGCGATTGCTGCCGCAACGCAAACCATTCAGAGCGGCGCTGGGCCGCAATTCATTATCAGCGGGGGCGGCTGTGTTGATGCAGGGCTCTGGAGCACGGTCTTGACGCCTGTGCCATCGCTCTCGAAGTAGGAATTTAGAATGCAGTTTCGACGTGTGGTTTGGTTGACTGTTCTGGCCGTCGTGCTGTTGCTGACCGGTGCGATCCTGGGGGGATTGGTCTGGCAGTATCCCGAGTTGTTTGGGTTTCGGTCCGGCAGTGATCACCAAGCTACGGGATTGTGGGTGATCGCTGCTACGACTTTGGTTCTGTTGGTATGCGTCACTGGCTACCATTTGCTGGGTTATCAGTTGGGGCGGAAGGCTTATCGCTCGCTAGAGGCTGATGATATGCCCCAACCTACGCAGGCTGGCCGTCCTGAATCCCCTGATGCCCAAGCTGTAGTGAGTTCGGTTAGAACCCATTTGCGCGGCCAATACGGTCTCTTCTGGCGCCACAAAGTCCGCCTTCTCCTGGTCATCGGCGAACCCGCCGAAATCGCTGCCGTCGCCCCAACCCTTGCCGATCAGAAGTGGCTCGAAGGCCAAGGCACCCTCCTGCTATGGGGCGGCAGTGCCCAGTCCAGGTTGGATCAATCATTCCCAAACCTATGGAGCGGCCTGAGCCGTTGGCGTTTACTGGACGGTGTGGTCTGGGCCCTGAACAAAACCCAGTCCGCCAATGACGCTGCAATGAGCGCCGGCGTACGCGAGGTACAGCGCCTTGCCCGTGGCCTGAAGTGGCAACTGCCGTTGTACCTCTGGCAGGTTTGCGAAAGTGAGTGGCCTCAAGACACTCGCAAGTCACGCCCAGTGGGTTGCCTGCTGCCCGAGTGCTTCACGGCGGCGGCACTGGAAACCGCGCTGACACGCCTGCTGGAGCCTTTGCGCCGCGAGGGCCTGGCGCAGATCAGCACGGTGATGAAGCACGATTTCCTGCTGCGCCTGTCCCAGGATTTACGGGACGAGGGCATTGCCCGCTGGCGTCACACGCTGGCGCCGCTGGCCGGCGATTTTGCGCAGGGTGTGCCGCTGCGTGGCCTGTGGTTCAGCCTGCCAGTACAGCGTTCAGAGCATGATCGGCAAAATGATTGGTCGGTGGCTCCGGTGTGGAACGGCGTACTCGGCGATAACGCCAGCCACCGTCGGCTGGGCTGGAGCGCGCCGCGTGTCGGGTATGCGTTGCTGCTGGGGCTGGCAGTGTTGTGGGGCGCAGGGCTGCTGCTGTCCTTCGCCAGTAACCGCGTGCAGATCGCCCAGGTACACACTTCATTGGCGGCGTTGCAGCAGGCCGGAAGTCGCGACGAGCAACTGAGGGCGCTGAACGAGCTGGTGCGCGAACTGGCCCGTCTGGATTACCGCGCCGAACACGGCATTCCCTGGTACCAGCGCTTTGGCCTGAACCAAAATCAGGAGCTGCTTGATGTGTTGTGGCCGCGCTACGTCGAAGCCAACAACCGCTTGATCCGTGACCCGGTGGCCGCCCATTTGCAACGCCAACTCAACGCGTTGATCAGCCTGCCTCCGGGCAGCGAACAACGGGCAGCGCGAGCCCAGGAGGCCTACGAGCAATTGAAGGCTTACCTGATGATGGCGCGCCCGCAAAAAGCCGACGCGACCTTCCTGACCAACGCTCTGGCCAACGCCGAGCCAGTGCGCGACGGTCTGTCGCCTAACCTGTGGCAGTTCTACGGTGAACATCTGGCGGCGCATCCGGCCTGGGCGATCAACGCTGACTCAAGGCTGGTTGCCCAGGCCAGGCGGGTTCTGCTCAGCCAGTTAGGCCAGCGCAACGCCGAAACCCATCTGTACCAGCAGGTCCTCGACGCAGCCGCCAATCAATACCCGGAGCTGAGCGTGCAAAACATGGTCGGCGAAACCGATGCGCTGGCGCTGTTTTATACCAACGCCAGTGTGCCGGGCGTGTTCACCCGCCAGGCCTGGGAAGGGCAGGTACGCCAGGCCATCGCTGATATCGCCGAAGCCCGTCGTGAGGAAATCGACTGGGTGCTCAGCGACAACCAAACCGAAATCGCCGCCGAGCTGACCCCGGACGTGCTCAGGCAGCGCCTCACCGAGCGCTATTTTCAGGCTTATGCCAACGCCTGGCTGGATTTTCTCAACAGCGTGCGCTGGCAACACGCCGGCAGCCTGCCCGACGTGATCGACCAACTGACGCTCATGACCGACGTGCGTCAGTCACCCCTGATCGCATTGATGAATACCCTGGCCTATCAGGGTCAGGCTGGTACCCGCCACCAGGCCCTGGCCGACTCGCTGATGAAGTCTGCGCAAAAGCTTGTGGCGAAGGACAAAGTGCCAATGATTGACCCACTGGCACAAACACCGCGTGGTCCGCTGGACGCCACCTTCGGCCCATTGTTGAGCCTCATGGGCCAAGACCCCGAGGGCAACGACCGGTTGAGTCTTCAGGCGTTCCTGACCCGTGTCACCCGGCTACGCCTGAAACTGCAGCAAGTGAGCAACGCCCCCGACCCGCAGGAAATGACTCAGGCCTTGGCACAAGCCGTGTTTCAGGGCAAAAGCGTGGACCTGACGGACACCCAATCCTACGGCAGCCTGGTGGCCGCCAGCCTGGGAGCAGAGTGGAGCGGGGTAGGTCATACGCTCTTTGTGCAGCCATTGAATGACGCGTGGCAGCGAGTCTTGCAACCTTCGGCGGCGGGCCTCAATAGCCAGTGGCAACGCGCGATAGTGCGTGACTGGCAGAGTGCGTTTGCGGGCCGCTACCCGTTTGCTGAAACCACCAGCGATTCCTCGCTGCCCATGCTGGGCCAGATGATCCGCGCCGACTCCGGGCGCATCGAGCAATTTTTACGCAGCCAACTGAGTGGTGTGCTGCGCAAGGAAGGCAGCCGCTGGGTCGCCGACCCACGCCATAGCCAGGGGCTACGGATCAATCCGCAGTTTCTGGCGGCGATCAATCAACTGAGTCATCTGGCCGATGTGATCTATACCGACGGCGGCATGGGGTTGAGCTTCGAACTCCAGGGCAAGGCCGCCCGGGACATCGTACAAACCACCTTCATCCTCAACGGTGAACGGCACCACTACTTCAACCAGAAAGAAAGCTGGCAGCGTTTCAATTGGCCCGGCCGCAGCGACTATCCAGGGGTGAGCCTGAGTTGGACCAGCGTTCATACCGGCGAGCGACTGTTTGGTGATTACCAGGGCACCTGGGGCTTGATCCGCTTGCTGGAAAAAGCCCGAATCACGCCATTGGACGATAGCGACAGTCGCTATCGCATGGTCCTCAAAGCTCCCGATGGCCTAAACCTGACCTGGAGCCTGCGCACCGAACTGGGCGCGGGGCCGCTGGCCTTGCTCAAGTTGCGTAACTTCACGTTACCGCCTCAGATATTCCTCAATGAGGGTGCTGCAAGCGCTCCCTTGGCGCAGAACGGGGGCTTTGAATGAGCCTACACACATTGATTACTCAATGCCTCGGCGACCGCGACGCGATGGCTTTGGCTCGCAGCCAGGCCGACCGCTGGCAACCGTGGCTGCAACCCATCAGCACAGCCGCGCCTGTAGGCGAAGACCCAGGCTATGACGACGACTTCCAGCGCATGCGCGAAGAGGTCAACAAACTGTCCGGAGCGGATGCCGAGCGGGTAGCCCAACTGGCAGAAAAGCTGCTGACCCATACCTGCAAGGATTTGCGCGTGGCCACCTATTACCTGTGGGCACGCTTGCAGAAGGACGGTGAGGCGGGGTTGGCGGATGGCCTTACTTTGCTCGCCGCATTAGTGGAGCGTTACGCAGTCGAAGTGCTGCCGGCACGGCCCAATAGTCGCAAGATGGCGCTGGAATGGCTGGCCAGCGGCAAGGTGTTGGACAGCCTGTCACTGTACCCCGAAGTGGTACGCAGTGAAGCCGAACGCACGGTGGCGGCGCTGGCTTGGCTGGAGAGCGGGCTTGAAGCCTGGCCGAAAGACCAGCGACCGGCGTTGGGGGCATTGTATGGCGCGCTATCCGCTCGATTGACGCAGTCCGGCGGAGTGGATGCGCTGGTGCCGCAGCACAGCGCCAGTCATGACTCAAATACACACACGACGGCGCCGACTGCTACCGCCATTAAGTCCGGGCGCGATCTGTTGGACAGCGGTAGGGCGCTGGCGGGTTATTTACGCGAGCAGCCCCAAGGCTGGCTGGCGGCGCATCGGCTGATGAAGAGTTTGCGCTGGGACACGGTGCACCAGGCGCCGCCTGAGGAAGTCCGCGGCAAAACAAGGCTGGCGGCGCCCCGTGCTGATTATCGGGCGCAGCTGAAACGCCTGTACCTGCAACAAAGCTGGACCGAATTGCTTGACCAGGTCGAGCGGGTGTACGCGGAAGGCGTGAACCACTTCTGGCTGGATTTGCAGTGGTACCTGTACCAGGCGTTGAGCAAACAACCCGCACCCCAGGACAGCTGGGCGGACATCGTCAAGCGTGACTTGGGCATGTTCCTTGAGCGCTTGCCGGGCCTGGAGTTGTTGCACTGGAACGATGGCGCACCGTTCGCTGACGAGACCACCCGTGACTGGATTACCCAGCACGTCAGCGGCAATCGTGCGCAGCAATGGTTGCCCGCACCGAAGGCAGCGCTAACCACCGCAGACGCAGAAATCTTGTCGCTGGAGAGTGAAGCCCTGGCCCAGGCTGACAGCGATGGCGTGGAAATGGCGCTCGCCTGGCTGGCGACCCGGCCCGACGTGCAGACCGGCCGCCAGCGCTGGCTGCTGCGCTTGTTGATGGCACGCGTGGCCGAACAATACGGCAAGAGCGACCTGGCAGTTCATCTGCTGGGAGAGCTGGACGCTACCGCGCAGCACCATGCACTGGCGGTGTGGGAGCCGGACCTGAATTTTGAGGTCAAGGCGCGCCTGCTCAAGCTGTTACGTCTCAAAGCACAGCGCAACGATGCCGACAAGCCCACCCTGGCCCGGCGCACCGAGGCGTTGCTGGCAGCACTGGTAGCGATTGACCCGGTACGCGCTGCGGTGCTCTGCGACTAACCCTCTTTCATCAGGAATTTTTGTGTGAGCATGGACAATTTGACACTGCGCTATTTCGACGCCGAAATGCGTTACCTGCGCGAAGCCGGCAAGGAATTCGCCGAAGCATTCCCGGATCGGGCGGCCCAACTCAACTTGGACAAGCCGGGCGCGCAAGACCCGTATGTGGAGCGCCTGTTCGAGGGCTTCGCGTTCTTGATGGGGCGTCTGCGGGAGAAGCTTGACGATGACTTGCCGGAGCTGACCGAGGGGCTGGTTAGCCTGCTTTGGCCGCATTATTTGCGCACCATTCCGTCGTTGTCGGTCGTGGAGTTGGTACCCGAGCTTGCGCAGATGAAGCGCAGCGAGTCCATTGGTAAGGGCTTCGAGGTGCTGTCGCAACCCATCGGCCCGCAACAGACCCGTTGCCGTTACACCACGACGCAGGATCTGACGTTGCAACCGCTGGCCCTGGAGTCGGTGCGACTGGCCTATGAGCCGGACGGTCGCTCTTTGTTGCGCCTGCGCTTTACCTGCGGTGCGTTGACGGACTGGAGCGAGATTGACCTGAGCCGTTTGCCGCTGTACCTGAATGCCGACGCACCGCTGGCCAGTGCCTTGCACCAGGCGCTGACGCTGAACACCCAAGCGATTTACGTGCGTCTGCCGGACCAGGATGAGCGCCAAACGCTGGACGGCCATTTTGCACCCAAGGGATTCGCCGACGAGGATCGCCTGTGGCCCAAGGGTGATAGTGCGTTCAGCGGTTATCAGTTGCTGCTGGAGTACTTTACCTTCCGCGAGAAGTTCATGTTCGTGACCCTCTGCGGTCTGGAACAACTCAGTCTCACCGCTGGAACGGCCTGGTTCGAACTGGACGTGGTGCTGCGTGAGGCATGGCCGCGGGATTTCAGTGTGAGCAGTGAACACATTCGCCTGCATGCTGTACCGGTAATCAACCTGTTCGCGCTGGAGTCTGACCCCCTGACTCTGGCGCCGTTGCAAACCGATTATCTGTTGCGGCCCATGCGGTTGCAGGACGGTCACACCGAGATTTATTCGGTCGACCAAGTTACCTCGTCAAAGGACGCCGTGCGCCACGGCTATGTGCCATTCAGCAGCTTTCGCCACAAGGGCGGCATGCTGCGTGACGATGCCCCTGAGCGGTATTTCCATACCCGCTTGAAGCGTTCACCCAAGGGCTTGCATGACACCTGGCTGATCCTGGGCGGTGACGGCTTCGAAAAAGATCAGTTAAGCACCAGCGAAAGCCTGTCATTGCGTTTGACCGGCACCAACGGCCTGTTACCCCGCAAGGCCCTGCAAAGCACCTTGCTCGACACCGTGGTGCAGTCCACGCAGGCCGGGCTGCGGGTACGCAACCTGTGCGCCCCCAGTTTGCCGTGCTACCCGCCCAACCGTGATCGTTTTCATTGGCGTGTGCTCAGCCATTTGGGCTCGAACTTCCTGCCAATGCTCGACAGCGCCGAGGTATTGCGCGGCACCCTGGCGCTGTACGACTGGACCGGCAGCGAGCTGAACCGCCGTCGCCTGGAGGCGATTGTTGAGGTTCGCCATCATCTGGTTCAGCGCTTCGAGAAAGGCTTCCTGCTGCGTGGGGTGGATATCGAAATCACCCTCGACGCTAATGGCTTTTCAGGGGAGGGCGACATCAGCCTGTTCGGCGAAATGCTCCATCGTTTCTTTGGCCTGTACGCCGATATTCATTTGTTCAACCAGCTCACGCTGATCCTGCAACCTACTGGAAAGTGCCTGCGATGGAACGAGAACCACAGTCAGCGTATTCCCGGCTGAAAGCCACTGGATTACTCGAAGCGCTGGACGGACAGGTCGCCGAGGCCAACCTTTATCGGTTCTGCCAGTTGCTGGAACAGACGTTGCCCGGCCACCCGCCGTTGGGGAGCACCGCGCACCCGGCGGATGACCCCGTACGCTTTCGGCCCGACCCCGGGATGGGCTTTCCCGCGGGGGAATTGAAGGCCATCGAAACCTGCGAGGACCATCCTGAACGTCCTGCGACGGTGCGCACGCGTTTGCTGGGGCTTTACGGCGTTGACTCGCCGATGCCAACGACCTTTCTGGACGACATCGTCCAGCGTCGCGAAGGTCATGAGGCGCTTGAGGCGTTCCTTGATATTTTCAATCACCGGATCTTCACGCAGTTCTACCGCATTTGGCGCAAGTACTCCTACCCGGCGACGTTCGAGGCGGGTGGCAGTGACGCAACTTCACAATGCCTGCTGGGGCTGATCGGTCTGGGGATTCCCGGCACGGCCAGGCAGATTGCAACGCCAATATCACGCTTCCTGGCGCTGCTCAGCGTGATGCGCCTACCCACCCGTAATGCCGAAGGCATCACTGCGCTGGTCAAACTGCTGGCTCCCAACACGCAGGTTCGAGTGACGCCGCACTGGCCACAAAAAGTGACCCTGGTGCAGCCGGCCAGCTTGTCGAGGAACTACCCGGTGAGTTTGTCTCAGGGGACGCCGCTAGGCAGCGTCGCTCAAGACGTTAACAGTCAGTTGCACCTCGCGCTGTTTACTCAGGACCTGATTGAGGCACGGGGCTGGTTGCCGGGCAACCTGCTGCACAACGACTTGCTGGTATTGCTGCGGGTCTATCTGGGCTGGCGTTGCACCGCGAAATTGCAGCTGTCACTACCGATATGCAGCCTTCCAAAACCGGTGCTGGGCGGCGCGCCGGTACTGCTGGGGATGACCGGCGTACTGGGACTGGGCAGCGACGCCTGGCAGGTTGCGGAACACCAAAAAATCACCATCAATCTGGGCCGATACCAGGGCCTGCACAGCAACCCAAAATTCAGAGAGGCACAGCATGTCACGTACCGTTTTTAATCTATTGAAGGTGGCGGTGCTCGGTGCACTTCTGGGTGGTTGTGGGTTGACTCAGACCGTTACCGACGCCACCACGTCCACGGCCAAGGCCATCTTCTACAAACAAGTGAAGACCTTGCACCTGGACTTTACCGGGCGGGCCGCGACGAACGCCGACGTGATTGACATGCGTGGTTTAACAGTGCCTACGGTGGTGCGTGTGTACCAACTGCGCGACAACAAAGTCATGGATAAGGCTACCTATGACAGTGTGCTGGGCGACGCTGACAACCTGTTGCGTCGCGATCTGTTGGACCAGCACGCACTGGTGATCAAGCCCGGCGAGGGCGCACAGCTTAATGTGCCGCTGGATAAGGACGCTCGGTTCGTTACGGTGGTGGCGTTGTTGCGCACACCTGATACTCAACTGAACACCTGGCGCCTGACCCTGACCCGCGATGATCTGGACCCGGATCGGGCCAGGGTGGTTGAACTCGACAACAATCGGCTGGCCTTGCAACCGTTGGCGAAGGAGTAAGCCGTGAGCGAGTTGAACCCATCGCTTTACGAAATGCTCCTGCAGAATTTCGACGGCGAGCTGGACCTGTACCGCGTCCCGGAAGAGGACCAGCACACCTTGTCGGTGCTGGACAACCTGCAACGCATCCTCAACAGCCGGGCGGGATCGCTCAGTCACCTGCCGGACTATGGCCTGCCTGACATGGGGTTGACCCTGCAAGGATTGCCCGCCTCGGCGCATAGGTTGATGGGTACCCTGGCCGACACCTTGCTCAAGTACGAGCCGCGCCTGGAAGCGGTCAATGTCGAACTGCTGCCGCAGACCCAACCCGGTCATTTGGAATATGCCTTGGACGCGCAACTGAAAAACGGCGAGCGGGTGACTTTCGGCACGACCCTGGCGCCCGAGGGCAAAGTCTTGGTGCGTCACTTAAGGCAGCAGAACTATTTATCGCAGCCGTAAATCTGTAACGGAAGGGAAGCTCGATGACAGCGTTATTTGAGATGCTTATCCGAGTCGGCGGTGACCCGCGCGGCTTCGGTGAATTTACCGTTCTGCGTGATGAGTTGACCAAGCTGAGCCATCCGGCATGCCCGGACGTCGACTGGGTCAAGGTCGAGCAGTTGTGCCTGACGTTGTTCCAGAACAACGGCGCAGAACTGCAAACCGCCGCTTCTTTTGCGTTGGCGCGCAGCCAACGCCACGGCCTGGAAGGCATGGCCCAAGGGGTGACGCTGATTGAGGCGCTGTGCAACGAATGGGCAACGGTCTGGCCGCTGATGGACTCGATGCGTATAGGTATTCTCGCCTGGCTGTTTGCCCAATGGCAGCCATTGTTGCGCAGCCTTGAAATTACCCAGCAGACGCTTCCCCAATTGGCGCGGCTGGGCGCTGAACTGGATCGGTTAGCCGCGCAACTGGATCGTCAGGGGCAAGTGCCTCTTGTCAGCTTGCAGGCGCTGCGTCATCAGATAGGCAGCCTGGTGCAACGCGTTCAACGTAACGTTGCTTCGGGTGAAATGCTGCCAATGTTGACGCGGATGCCCGAACCGGCTTTCGTGATGCCGGTGGTAGTCCTGCCAGCCCACCCGATGCCGGAACTTCCACTGGTTGCCAACAAAACCCGCAAGCGCAGCATTGCCCTTTGGCTGTTTGCATTGGCCAGCTCAATCGCCCTGGGAGTTGGGTTTTGGTGGTGGAGCCAGGCCGCTTCGCCGCCACAGTCGGTACCCGATTCTGTGCACCTGGACAGCCTGTCACTGTTCGATGCCGGTAGCTCCGAGCTCAAGCCTGAGTCGACCAAGGTGCTGATCAATGCGTTGGTCAACATCAAGGCCCAGCCGGGCTGGCTGATCGTGATCGTGGGGCATGCGGACACAACCGGCGACGTCCAGCAGAACCTCCAACTTTCCTACGCCCGTGCCTCGGCGGTACGCGACTGGATGCAACGTATGGGCGATCTTCCGGATAGCTGTTTTGCCGTCCAGGCCGCGGCAGGCAAGCAGCCGATCGCCAGCAATGACACGGCAGGCGGACGAGCAGCCAACCGACGGGTGGATATACGTCTGATGCCGCAGGCGCAGGCTTGTACGCCTGCCTCTACTAATCAATAGGCCCCCAAGCTTCTGTGGCCCAGGCAAAGTGCGACTCAGGCAAGTACCGCCACCGCCTTGATCTGCGCCCATAACGTCTGGCCGGGATGCAGTTGCAACTGGTCCCGGGAGTAACGGGTGATGCGCGCCAGCAGCGGTGTGCCGGCCGCGTCCAGGCTCACCAGCACATGAGCTGCGTTGTCCGCAGGAATTTCCTGGGTCACCGTCACCGGCAGGCGGTTGAGGATGCTGCTGTGTTCCTCGGCCTGCAGGTTCAGGCTGACGTCCCGCGCCTGGATCTTGAAGCGCAACTGTTTGCCCAGCGCGAGCGGTGCATGGGCCACGCGCATCTGCAGTTGGCTGGCGGGCAGTTGCAGGGTCAGCAACTGGTAGTGCGCGTCGTAGGCGCTGACGGTGCCATTGATCACTACGCCAGCGTCGTCACCCAGGGCCATGGGCAGGTCGAGTCGGGCCAGGGTTTCGCCGATGGGGCCGCTGGCCAGGGCCTTGCCGTCGCTGAGCAACACGATGTGATCGGCCAGGCGCGCCACTTCGTCCTGGGCATGGCTGACGTACAGCACCGGAATCTCCAGCTCGTCGTGCAGGCGTTCGAGGTACGGCAGGATCTCGCTTTTGCGTTTGCTGTCCAGCGCCGCCAACGGTTCATCCATCAGCAGCAGGCTCGGGCTGGTAAGCAGGGCACGGGCGATGCCGATGCGCTGGCGTTCACCGCCGGAAAGGTGCTGCGGATGACGGTCCAGCAGGTGGCCGATGCCCAGCAGCTCGGTGGCGTGGGCCATGTCCACCCGGCGTTGTTGGCGCGGGATGCGTTTGAGTCCGAACTCCAGATTGGCCAGCACCGACAAATGCGGGAACAGGCTGGCTTCTTGAAACACGTAGCCCAGGGTGCGTTTGTGCGGTGGTACGAACAGCCCTTTGCGGCTGTCTTGCCAGACTTCATCGTTGATTTGCACGAAGCCCTCTTCGGCTCGTTCCAGCCCGGCGATGCAGCGCAGGCAAGTGGTCTTGCCGGAGCCCGAATGACCGTACAACGCCGTCACCCCGCGACCGGGCAGTTGCAAGTCGACGTCCAGGGCAAACCCGGAATACTTCAGTTGCAGACGCACCTCGATCATCGACATCAGCTCCAGCCCGCTTTGGTTTTACGGCTGGAGTAGAGCGCCAGCAACACCAGGAAAGAAAACACCACCATGGAGCCGGCCAGCCAGTGAGCCTGGGCATATTCCATGGCTTCGACGTGGTCGTAGATTTGCACCGAGACCACCCGGGTCTTGTTCGGAATATTGCCGCCGATCATCAGCACCACGCCGAACTCGCCGACGGTGTGCGCAAAACCGAGAATCGACGCCGTGATAAACCCCGGGCGCGCCAGGGGCAGGATCACGCTGAAGAAGGTGTCCCAGGGATTGGCCCGCAAGGTGGCGGCCACTTCCAGTGGGCGAGTGCCGATGGCGGAGAAGGCGTTTTGCAACGGCTGCACCACAAACGGCATGGAATAGATCACCGAGCCCATCACCAGCCCGGCAAAACTGAAGGTGAGTGTGCCCAGGCCCAGCCATTGGGTGAACTGGCCGAAGTAGCCGTTAGGGCCCATGGTCAGTAGCAGGTAGAAGCCGATCACCGTGGGTGGCAACACCAACGGTAAGGCCACCACCGCGCCGATGGGGCCGCGCCACCACGATCGGGTGCGCGACAGCCACAGGGCGATCGGAGTGCCTATGATCAGCAGGATGACCGTGGTCAGCGACGCCAGTTGCAGGGTCAGCCAGATCGCGGAAAAATCGGCACTCGACAGCGGCATTTACAGCTCGTAACCGTAGGACTTGATCACCGCGGCGGCTTTCGGACCTTTGAGGTATTCAACCAGGGCCTTGGCGGCTGCACTGTCCTTGCCTTTGGTGAGGATCACGGCGTCTTGCTTGATCGGGTCATGCATGGAAGATGGCACGATCCAGGCCGAACCGCTGGTGACTTTGCCGTCCTTGTAGATCTGCGACAGCGCTACAAAACCCAGCTCGGCGTTGCCGGTGGACACGAACTGAAACGCCTGGGTGATGTTCTGGCCTTCAACGAGCTTGTCCTTGACCTTCTCGGTCAAGCCTTCCTTCGCCAATACCTGGGTGGCGGCGAGGCCATACGGCGCGGCTTTCGGGTTGGCGATGGACAGGTGCTTGAATTCATTTTTCTTCAGCACCTCGCCCTTGGCATCCACGTAGCCTTCCTTGGCCGACCACAGCGCCAGGGTGCCTACCGCGTAGGTGAAGCGCGAGCCCTTGACGGTGTCGCCTTCGGCCTCGAGTTTCTGCGGGGTGGTGTCGTCGGCGCTGAGGAACACTTCAAACGGCGCGCCGTTCTTGATCTGGGTGTAGAACTGGCCGGTGGCGCCGTAGGCAGCGACCAGTTTGTGGCCGGTGTCTTTTTCAAAGTCGGCGGCAATCGCCTGGATCGGTGCGGTGAAGTTGGCGGCTACGGCCACTTGTACTTCATCGGCATGCGCCGAGGAGAAGGCAAACGCGGCGATCAGGGTAGCGAGGGCCGTGGGGGCCAGGCGTGAGGCGCGAATCATCATCAAGAAGCTCCTTGGGGGATTACCGGCTTTGCGGCTTGTTGTAGGCAGAGTGACATACCGCTATGTATGGGAATATATAGCGGTTGGCCACTGCCGGTACAGTGCAAAGTTGTCCCGGGAGTTCAGGTTCAGTGTCGGCCGAGTTTTTCCAGGGTTTGCGCGGCCAGTTCCAGCGTCAGGTCATACGTGGATATGTCTTTGCCTAGGCGCAGGGCCTGGCCCGACCACAAATTACTGAAGCCGGCTTCATCCTTGGCCTTGAGTGGCATCAACGCACCGCCGGATAACGGAAACGCCGGTGCTGTTGGATTGATCGCGCCCAACTCACGCATCACCCGGTTGATGATGCCCCGCGCCGGGCGCCCGGTGAACAGGTTGGTCAATGCGGTTTCACTGGCCTGGGCGTTGCGCAAGGCGTGGTGGTGTGACTTCGACACAGTCGCCTCGGGCGTAAACAGGTAGGCGGTGCCGATCTGTACCGCCGACGCGCCGAGGGCGAAGGCGGCGACAATGCCTCGCGCATCACCGATGCCACCGGCCGCGATTACCGGCACGTTCACGGCGTCAACGATCTGTGGCACCAGCGCCATCGTGCCAATCTGGCTATTAAGGTCGTCGCTGAGGAACATCCCGCGATGGCCGCCGGCCTCGGAGCCCATGGCGATGATAGCGTAGCAGCCGTGCTGCTCCAGCCAGATGGCTTCTTCCACGGTGGTAGCCGACGACAGCACTTTCGCCCCGGTGGCCTTGACCCGGCCCAGAAGGGATTTTTCCGGCAGGCCGAAGTGAAAACTCACCACTTCCGGGCTGAATTCTTCCACCAGTTCACAGGCGGCGTTGTTGAACGGTGCACGGTTGGACACGGGCGTCGGGGCGTCAAAATCAGCGCCCAGTTCTCGGTAGTAGGTTTCCAGCAGGTGCTTCCACTGAAGGTCGCGTTCAGCGTCCGGCGCCGGCGGCTGATGGCAGAAGAAATTCACGTTCAGCGGCCGCGAACTGGCCTGGCGAATGACGGTGAGTGCTTCGCGTAACTGCTCGATGCTGAGCGCCGCTGCCGGCATCGAACCGAGGGCGCCGGCCTGGCTGGCGGCAATCACCATCGAGGTGCTGGTGGCATTCGCCATGGGCGCCTGGATGATCGGTAACTCAATGCCCAGCAGGTCAAGAATTCGGGTGTCTGGCCAGGTGCTCATGGGGCGCTTCTCCAACGGTGGAATGCTGTGCCGTTGTTTTAGCAGGGCCAGGCAGCACCAGGCCAGTCTGTATTATTCACTGGACGAATCCAGTGTTTCGTGGGCTGCCATCAGTCGATGGCGTGGCCCAGTACCTCATGAATTCGCTGGGCAATATGCGCGGCGTGGGTTTCCAGGGCGAAGTGACCGGTGTCGAGCAACTCCACCACCGCGTTGGCGTTATCGCCTTTGTAGGCATGGGCGCCCGGCGGTATGAAGAACGGATCGTTCTGGCCCCAGATCACCAGCGCCGGTACTTGCGTGGCCTTGAAAAACGCCTGGAATGCCGGGTACAGCGTCAGGTTGTTGCGGTAGTCGAGGAACAGGTCCAGCTGGATCTCGTCATTGCCGGGGCGCTGCATCAGGAGCACGTCGAGCATATAGGACTCAGGCGCTACCAACTCCGGCTGCGGGACGCCATGCAGGTACTGATAGCGGGTGCCTTCCAGGCTGATGACGGCGTTGCGAATCACCTCGCGATTGGCCTCGCTCGGTTCGGCCCAATAGGTGCGGATCGGTGCCCAGGCATCGCCCAAGCCTTCGAGATACGCGTTGCCGTTTTGCGAGATCAGCGCGCTGACCCGTTCCGGGTGCGCCACGGCCAGTCGCAGGCCCACCGGCGCGCCGTAGTCGAACACGTAAAGGGCATAACGGTTGAGCTGCAGGGCGTCGACGAAATGGCCGACAGTGATCGCCAGGTTGTCGAAGCTGTAGTGGTAATTGCGTTCGGCGGGCACTTCGGTGAAGCCAAAGCCCGGCAGGTCGGGCGCGATGACCCGGTAGCGAGTGGCGAGCAGCGGGATCAGGTCGCGGTACATATGGGACGAGCTGGGGAAGCCGTGCAGCAGCAACAGCACGGGCGCGGCCGGGTCGCCGGCTTCGCGGTAGAACACGCGCACGCCATCGGCATCAACGTGCTGGTAACGAACCACTGGGGCTGAAATCGACATGATCGGAGTCCTCTGCGTAACTTGATAAATTGATTTGTTGGGTTACTGGTTTCGAAGGCTGCGCTTGAATAAGTAACCTGTCAAATCAATTTAATGGGTTACTTTTTTATGGATTTTGTAACTATCCAAAAGCGCTATCAGCGGTTACGATGGCGCGGACTTGAAGAGGATCCGCCATGACAGCCATCACACCATCTCCGCTGGAGCCCTACGTTCTGGCCGACCATCCGGTGTTGGACATGCTCAACACCCGGGCCAATGTCGACGGCGTGCCATTTGAGTTCTGGCAGAGCGATAGCGATGTCGAGCGCTGGCTGGTGCGGCTGGGCTGGTGCGATGAGGGCGCGGTGCCGGTATTCGAGAAGGGCGCATTGCTGGGCGCGGCGCGAGGATTGCGCGAAGTCATCCGGCTATTGCTGGAACAGCGCAAGGCCGGCCAGCAGGGCGATCCTGCCGCGCTGAATGCGTTCTTGCGCAAGGCGGTCAGCCACCCTCAACTGGCTTGGCCGGCGCCTGGCGAGTTGCGCCTGGAGCGCCAGCGCAAACAGCAAACCGCTGAGCAGTTCCTGTCGCCGATTGCCGAAGCGGCTGCAATGTTGCTGGTGGAAGGGGATTTCGGACTGATCCGCACCTGCGAACATCCCGAATGCGTACTGTGGTTTTACGACCGTACCAAAGGGCACAAGCGCCGCTGGTGCAGCATGGCGCTGTGTGGCAATCGGCATAAGGTAGCCGAGTTTCGCAAACGCAAACTCCTGTAACCGTCTTCAGGGTTCTGCCGGGCTTTCGCGCTCCAGCAATTGCCGTTTGCGCTCAACGCCCCAGCGATAGCCCGACAGGTTGCCGTCGCTGCGCACTACCCGATGGCAAGGAATCGCCACGGCCAGGCTGTTGGCGCCACACGCCTGGGCCACCGCGCGGTAGGCGGTCGGGGCACCTATACGTTGGGCAATCTCGGCGTAGCTGGCGGTGCAACCCACCGGGATTTCCCGCAAGGCCTGCCAAACCCGTTCCTGAAACGCGGTGCCACGCAAATCCAGGGGCAAGTCCAGGCCCAGGGCCGGCGCCTCGATAAAGCCCACCACCTGGGCGATCAATTGTTCGAAGTCGTGATCGGCGCCCAGCAGATTGGCGCGGGGAAACTGGTCCTGCAGGTCACGCACCAGTTTGTCCGGGTCATCCCCCAGCAAAATCGCGCACACACCGCGATTACTCTGCGCCACCAGAATTGCCCCCAACGAGCATTGGCCGACGGCAAAACGAATATCGGTGTTGGTGCCGCCGGCTTTGTAATCGCCAGGCTTCATGCCGAGCAATTGGTCGGCGGCCTCATAAAAGCGGCTGTTGGAATTAAAGCCGGCGTCGTACAGCGCATCGGTTACCGAGTGCTGGTCCTTGAGCCCGTCGCGTACCTTGCGCGAGCGATGGGCACTGGCGTAGCGCTTGGGCGTAAGGCCGGTCACCGCCTTGAATACCCGATGAAAATGGAACGGGCTCAAGCCTGCGAGGGCGGCCAGGGCCTCAAGCGGCGGCAGGGCTTCGGCCTGCTCGATGTGCCGGCAGGCGGCTGCTACCAGTTGTGCATGGCGCGCCGCCACCTGGGTCTGGTCCCCCGAATAGCGTTTGTTGGGCCGATAGCCTGCGGCTTCGGCCTGTTGCGGGGTGTCGAAGAATTCGACGTTCTGCGGGAGCGGCCGCCGCGCGGAACTGCTGGGGCGGCAGTACACGCCAGTGGTTTTCACGCCGTAGACAAAGGTCAAGTCGGCCTTGGCGTCGCGGGCGACGATGGCGGCCCAGCGGGGGTCTTGTTCGGTGGCGTGGCGCGCGGTCATGGTGGTGGCTCCTGGTTGAAGAATGCCAGGTTAGTCCCATGAGGCATTCGCATCACTCCGATGCTTGCGGTCAAATTCATCCGGCGGTTCGAAACGTCAGGTTGATACGCTGCGGGCCCATCACTGGATGCGTGCCTGGCTTGATCGGCATCACGCCGTGAAAACGCAGGCGATCCACGCCGCCCCACACCACCACATCGCCATGGAACAGCGAGATTTTTTGCGTCTTGTCACTGCGCTCATGGCCGCCGAACAGGAAGATCGCCGGCAAGCCCAAGGACAAAGAGACCACCGGGGCTGCGTAGCGGCGCTCGTTCTTGTCTTGATGCAGGGACATTTTGGCGCCTGGCACATAGCGGTTGATCAGGCAGGCATCCGGCTCGAAATCATCGAAACCCGCCTCTGCGGCCGCCATGACCGCTAATTGGCGTAGTGCCTCGGGCAGCGATGGCCAGGGTTGTTGGTTGTTGGGGTCAATCGCAGAGTAGCGATAGCCTGTGGGGTCGGTTGTCCAGCCTAACTCTCCGCAACTGCTCAACGCTGCCGACATGGTGAAGCCGCCCGGCGTGACCATTTGCCGGAACGGCGATTGAGCCAATACGCTCCGCAGTTCCGGCAGCAAACGCTCAACCCAGGGCATGGCATAGCCCTTGAGCACGTAGGACTGTTCACCGATTTGCTCGCGCCCCGGGGGTTGCTGCAAGGCCTCGTCGGCGAACAGATCGGCGGTGGGGCCGGGATCGATCTTACTGCGCATCGTGAAAAATCACTCCCAAAGTATGCCGCGTACCACTTTGCAGAACACTGACCCCATGACGCAAGGTCACCCGATGAAAGCCCCTCGCGCTGGGCATCGGCCGCTGATTGACCGCGAAGATCACAGCGTCGCCCTTGTTCAGCGGCACGACCTGGGCCCGGGACTGCATGCGTGGCCGCTGTTCGGTCAGCACCAACTCGCCGCCACGGAAGTCTTCTCCCGGTTGCGACAACAGGATGGCAACTTGTAAGGGAAACACATGTTCCCCATACAGATCCTGGTGCAGGCAGTTGTAGTCACCTAGGCCGTATTGCAGCAATAACGGGGTAGGGCGTTGCTGCCCCGCAGCGTGGCAACGGGCAATGAAGTCGGCATGGTGTGCCGGGTAGGTGATCGGCAAGTTCATCTGTTCGTTCCAGCGATTGGCCTGGGGGGCCAGGTACCCATACAGCTGTTCACGCAGGTCGCTGATCCGCGAAGGCAGCGGATAGCGGAAGTACTTGTACTCGCCCCGGCCGAAGCCGTGCCTGGCCATCAGTACGTGGGAGCGAAACAGTTCGTGTCGGGGGTAATGGCCGCTGAGCTCTACGCATTCACAGTGGTCCAGCAGGCCCGGAATCAGCGCATTGCCCTGTTGATCGAGGTCTCGCTCGATCGCGGCCCAGTCCAGCTGGGCCAGGCGTTCTTGCAGGGGCGTAGGAGGCATCGACGAGTTCCTGTGGCAGCGAGTAAAGGCTGCCAGTCTAGAAAGTCGTCAGCGTCGTGACACTCCGATGCTTGCGCTCGAATTACAGGGCCTTGCTCACATTGATGTCGGTGATTGCGTCGCTGGCATCGTGGATTTTTGCCAGGGCTTCCTTGGCCTCCTCGATGCTGCCTGCCTGCAGTTGGGCGAATTCGAAGCGGCGTTCACCGTTGAGTTTGTACTTGATCACATATTTAGTGGTAGTCACGGGGATTCCTGTCAGCTCAGTTTCGAATTGGTGCGGCGTACGATACGGATCTTGTGGGACAAGGTCGGTTTTTTGGTCACGCTGATGGCGCGGCGGGTCACGACGTCCAGGGTAATGTTCCAGAAGCCGGTGCTTGGTGCGGTGATTTTTGCCGGGAACTTGTCAAACGCGCCGCCGTGGTAGGTATGACGGCCACCGTTCTTGAAGCTGCGAAAGTTCGCGTCGCTCATCAGGCGGATGTTGCAGGTTTGCGAGCATTCAATGACGACAATGTCTCCTTCATTAAGGTGTTCGCGCTGGTGGATGAATTTCATTGGGTGTCTCCAGAAGGGCTTTTTCTGAAAAATCAGAACGATACGTAGGTTAAGATGGAGTTTATCAGCCCCAGCACGTTTATTATCGGACCGTCGTCGACGACTTCGACAATTTAAAACAGTTATTTACCGAGTTATCAGGGATAAATCCAACGTGGGCGGGAGAAAAATACCTTCCCCGCTGTCGTAGGGTCTTTATCGGAGGTTTTTTATGAAGTGGAGTGTGTTGGTTCTGGCCTTGGCGTTGGGTGGATGTGCTTCGGTGGCGGATATCAAGCAGACCCCACCGACGTTGGCAGTGATCTCTGGCAAAAAGCCGCAGGAATACGCGGCGTGTGTGGTTCAGAAACTGTCCAAAACCCGCCGGCCGTCGCAGATCGAGCCTCATAAGGATGGTGTTCAAGTGATCGTGCCGCAGAAATTTTCTGCTGATCCGTCTGCCATTTTCGAAATTGAAGAACGCTCCAGCGGTAGCAGCATCAAGCTCTACGAGAGCATGTCCAATGTGCCTATTCGCCCAGGCGACGTGAAGGCCGCTGGCGAGGCTTGCATCTCCGGCTGAGCCTGTAAGCCACCCACCTTCGAAAAATTGGCGATAACCCACAAAAAATGCCGCTTAATAGCGGCATTGTTATTTCGGAAACTCAGTCATGAAGCGTGAGCAAATCAGAGAGCAGCATGCGGGGGGGCATATTTCTGCGACCCATGTGATTCAAAATCCTGCAGATACGGGCGAGTGGATCGTGTTCTTCAAGAAGAGCGGCGGTCGCAGCTATTTCCTGGTGGATGACCAGGATGAAGTCGAATCCTTCTCTCGCCTGGACGACTTGATCGAGACCATTCGCGGCCTGGGCATCAAATTCGCAGAAATTCACATGTAATTATTTGCAGACTACGGTCACGCTGCGGGTCTTGTAGTTGCCGACATCCTTGCCCAGGGTCTTGTCGCTTTCTTTCAGGGCCGGCGTGCCTTCGGTGCCGACAATCCGGTAACCGGTGCCTGCGCAGGACGCATCAGCCTTTTCGTAGCAACTGGCCCAGGAGTTCGCCTCGCCCGAGCAATCGATGGCCAGCCCTTGTTCGCCGTTTTTCAGGACGGTGTCGGAGGTGGTGGTGCAGCCACCCATAAGCGCCAGTACCGCAATCAGTGCCAGAATCTTGTTCATGTAGGAGTCGTCATTAGGGTGTTGAAGGGAAGCGCTGACACTGTCGTGGGGCGTTTCAGGCGAGATTATAGCGAACCGCCATCAAGGTACAGACAAACACAAAAAAGCCCCGTTAAACGAGGCTTGATTGGCGTTTACTGTGCGTATTACTTGGTCTTGGGACGTTTGCTCGACGCGTGACCCGCTTCATCCACAAACACTTCGGCCACAGCGATGGCTTGGGCTTCGCTCGCGAATGCGCCGGCAACGCTGTCGCCGTGGAAGTTGATCAAATGCCAGCCATCCGCTCGCTTGGTGATCAGGTAGCCGTTCACGCCTTTTGGTTCTGACATCTATCAATCCCGTTGTCTGGTTCAAGGGCGTAATGATAACGCCAAACGGCGCGGGGCGGCGCAAGTTGTTGCAGGTCAGTGCCGATCGCCATAAAGCGTGCTAAAAAGGTTGCAGCCCTTTGAATGACGGGCGCAAGCCGACGATTTTTAACAGCGGCGAAGGTACTTGATTGAATGCTGGCGGAACTTACGCCGACATTTTTTCTCTATGTTGACATCGCAACGCCAGCAGGACCCATTGTAAGGTGACTGCGGCCTGATTAGACTGCGCCGAATTTCGTACGCACAGCCCTTTGTAAGGACTTATATGATCAAGAAATGCTTGTTCCCAGCAGCCGGTTACGGCACTCGCTTCCTGCCAGCGACCAAGGCCATGCCCAAAGAGATGCTGCCGGTGGTGAACAAGCCACTGATCCAGTACGGCGTTGAAGAAGCACTGGATGCCGGTCTGACCGAAATCTCGATCGTGACCGGCCGTGGCAAACGCGCCCTGGAAGACCACTTCGACATCAGCTACGAGCTGGAAAACCAGATCAAGGGCACCGACAAGGAAAAATACCTGGTTGGCATCCGTAAACTGCTCGACGAGTGCTCGTTCTCCTACACCCGTCAGACCCAAATGAAAGGCCTGGGTCACGCGATCCTGACCGGTCGCCCGCTGATCGGTGACGAACCGTTCGCCGTGGTACTGGCCGATGACCTGTGTGTAAACCTGGAAGGCGACGGCGTCCTGACCCAGATGGTCAAGCTGTACCAGAAGTACCGTTGCACCATCGTTGCGGTTCAAGAGGTCGACCCTCAGGAAACCAACAAGTACGGCGTGATCGCCGGCGACGATATCGGTGATGGCCTGATCCGCGTGCGCGACATGGTTGAAAAACCGGCGCCGGAAGATGCTCCGTCGAACCTGGCGATCATCGGCCGTTACATCCTGACCCCGGACATCTTCAAGCTGATCGAAGAGACCGAGCCAGGCAAGGGTGGTGAGATCCAGATCACCGACGCCCTGTTGAAGCAGGCAAAAGACGGTTGCGTGATTGCCTACAAGTTCAAGGGTCGTCGTTTTGACTGCGGTGGCGCTGAAGGCTACATCGAAGCAACCAACTTCTGCTACGAGCACTTCTACAAGACTGGCAAGGCTTACTGATTCACGGTTGCCTGCTTGATCTGGGAAAGCCACCTTCGGGTGGCTTTTTCGTTTTTCGGCCCCATGTAAGCAGGTATGCTGTTGTCCTGCCGAGGAGAGTGAAATGGCCTACGATTTTGACCTTTATGTAATTGGTGCCGGTTCCGGCGGTGTGCGCGCTGCCCGATTTGCCGCAGGTTTTGGCGCCAAAGTGGCTGTGGCTGAAAGCCGCTACCTGGGCGGTACTTGCGTGAATGTGGGCTGTGTGCCGAAGAAACTGTTGGTGTACGGCGCGCATTTCGCTGAAGACTTCGAGCAGGCCAGCGGTTTTGGCTGGTCCCTGGGTGAAGCGAACTTCGACTGGGCGACCCTGATTGCCAACAAGGATCGCGAGATCAACCGCCTCAATGGCATCTACCGCAACCTGCTGGTCAACAGCGGCGTGACCCTGCACGAAGGGCATGCGCGGTTGCTGGACCCGCATCAGGTAGAAATCAACGGTGAGCGCTTCACCGCCAAACACATTCTGGTCGCCACCGGCGGCTGGCCGCAGATCCCGGAAATCCCGGGCCGCGAGCACGCCATTGGCTCCAATGAGGCGTTCTTCCTCAAAGAGCTGCCCAAGCGTGTGCTGGTGGTCGGCGGCGGTTATATCGCCGTCGAGTTCGCCGGGATTTTCCATGGCCTGGGCGCACAGACGTCACTGCTGTATCGCGGCGACCTGTTCCTGCGCGGTTTTGACGGCTCGGTGCGCACGCACTTGAAGGAAGAGCTGACCAAGCGCGGCCTGGACCTGCAATTCAACGCCGACATCGAGCGTATCGACAAGCAGGCCGACGGCAGCCTCAAGGCCACATTGAAGGATGGCCGCGTGCTGGAAGCCGATTGCGTCTTCTACGCTACGGGCCGGCGCCCGATGCTCGATAACCTGGGGCTGGAAAACACCGGCGTCAAGTTGGACAAGCGCGGCTTTGTCGAAGTGGACGATCTGTATCAGACCGCCGAACCGTCGATCCTGGCGATTGGTGATGTGATCGGTCGCGTGCAACTGACGCCGGTGGCACTGGCCGAAGGCATGGCTGTGGCGCGTCGACTGTTCAAGCCTGAGCAATATCGCCCGGTGGACTACGCGATGATCCCGACGGCGGTGTTCAGCCTGCCGAACATCGGCACCGTGGGCCTCAGCGAAGAGCAAGCGCGTGAAGACGGCCATAAGGTGCAGATTTTCGAAAGCCGCTTCCGGCCGATGAAGCTGACCCTGACCGAGTGCCAGGAAAAGACTCTGATGAAGCTGGTGGTAGACGCCGAGACGGACAAGGTCCTGGGTTGTCACATGGTCGGCCCCGACGCCGGCGAGATCGTGCAGGGCCTGGCGATCGCGCTCAAGGCGGGCGCGACCAAGCAGCATTTCGACGAAACCATCGGCGTGCACCCTACGGCGGCGGAAGAGTTCGTCACCATGCGCACGCCCGTGGCGCAGTAATCAGCCCTCGGTAGTTGCCTCTGGCGCCGTCGCAATGACGGCCGCCAGGCGCAGCGCCTCGATGCTGGCCTGGGCTTTGACCAGGTTCAGCTCCAGGGTTTTGTGGGTCTGCTGGTGTTCGGCCAACGCTTCCTGCCGCGACTGATTCTCCAACTGCGCAACCCGTAAGCGTTCCTGCAACAGGGTGCGTTCGCTGTCGATCACATTCACCTGTTCGCTTAACTGACGCTGCTGATCGCGGTCCTGGCGGGCCTGCTCTTGCAGGGCGCTCAACTCCTTCACCGTCACCCGATGCTCAATCAGCAGCCGTTCGTTATCACGATGCAACTGGGTGATCTCATCCTGACGCACCATCGCGCTTTGCTGGGCCTGACGCAGCTCTGCCTGTACCTGTTGCAGCTGACCCTCATGCCGGCGCTGTTCCTGCTCGCGCTGGTCCTTGATTGCGTTGCGGTAATGCTCCAGCGCATCCCGGGCGTGCAGGTGCTTCTCTTCCAGTGAGCGAATCTGCTCGTCTTTATCGTTGATGCGCAGCTCGTAATCGCTGCACGCCTGGCTCAGCCCGGCGTTGCGGGTTTGCTCGGTTTGCAGGCTGGAGCGGGTGCTTTGAAGCGCCTCGCTTTCATCGGCCAGGGCGGCTGCCTGGATATCGAACTGTTGCTTGAGCTGGCCGTGGATTGCTTCCAGTTCTTCAGCCTGGGCGAGCAGGGCGGCTTTCTGTTGCTGGAACTGCGCCTGGGCCAGGTCGATAGGCTCCTGGGCCTTCTCCTTGAGGCGCTGGGCCAGTCGCGCCACCAGTTCGCCCAGCTCGTCGTCGATGGGCGCCTCGGTGATGGTCTGGCGGGTTTCGCTTTCGTCCAGCTCCTTCAAATAGCGATGAATCGTGGTTTTCGAGCCGGTATTACCCATCTCGATGCGTACTGCATCGATGCTCGGGTTTTCGCCGCGGGCGAGGATCGCCAGGCGTGCCGTTTGAACTACTGCTTTATTGATGCCGCCGCGAGCCATGGAGTCTCCGTCGATTTAGTACTGTAGTACGTAGTATGTATATACGTACTATATCACGATTGTATTTAGGCTTAAATTGTTGATTTAACAGATGGGATATTGGCGTATTATCCCGTGTGATCAAGGTTTTGAAGTGGACAACGCCCAATGGCAGTACAGGTATGAGTGAACTGGACCGTTATCTGAGTGCGGCCACCCGCGATAACACCCGCCGCAGCTATCGAGCGGCCATCGAGCATTTCGAGGTGAATTGGGGTGGGTTCCTGCCGGCGACCAGCGACAGCGTGGCGCGCTATCTGGTGGCGCATGCGGGCGTGCTGTCGGTCAATACGCTGAAGCTGCGGTTGTCGGCATTGGCCCAGTGGCATACCAGCCAGGGTTTTCCCGACCCGACCAAGGCGCCGGTGGTGCGCAAAGTCCTGAAAGGCATTCGTGCCGTGCATCCGGCCCAGGAAAAACAGGCTGAGCCATTACAGCTCCAGCACCTGGAGCAGGTGATTCAATTCCTTGAGCAGGAGGGCAGTGACGCCCGAAGCGCAGAAGACCATCCCCGCTGGCTGCGTGCCAAGCGTGACGCGGCGTTGATCCTGTTGGGTTTCTGGCGCGGCTTTCGTAGTGATGAGTTGTGCCGGTTGAATATCGAGCACGTGCAGGCGGTGCCCGGCTCGGGCATCACCCTGTATTTGCCGCGCAGCAAAAGTGACCGGGAAAACCTCGGCCGCACCTACCAGACGCCTGCGTTGCTGCGCCTGTGCCCGGTGCAGGCCTACAGCGAATGGCTCAGTGCTTCGGCGCTGGTGCGCGGCCCGGTGTTTCGCGGCATTGATCGCTGGGGCAACCTGGGCGAGGAGGGCTTGCACCCCAACAGCGTGATCCCGCTGTTGCGCCAGGCCCTGGAGCGTGCCGGCATTGCGGCCGACCAATACACCAGCCACTCCCTGCGCCGGGGCTTTGCCACTTGGGCCCATCGCAGCGGCTGGGACTTGAAGTCGTTGATGACTTACGTCGGCTGGAAAGACATGAAATCCGCCATGCGCTATGTTGAAACGACACCCTTTATCGGCATGACCCGCGCATCCCTCGAATGATTAAAGGTTTCTTCTATTAATACAGTCCCGTGATAGCGAAAACCAATCGTCAGCATCAGGTTTGCCAATGAGCCATCGGCTGAGAGAGTGAGTAGGATTCACCCCATCAACTTACTAAGCCCTTCTACAAAACCTGACGGAGAGTCAACGATGCCTATCATCAACAGCCAAGTAAAACCGTTCAAAGCGACCGCCTACAAAAACGGCAACTTCGTAGACGTGACTGATGCTGACCTGAAAGGCAAATGGTCTGTCGTCTTCTTCTACCCAGCCGACTTCACCTTCGTCTGCCCAACCGAACTGGAAGACCTGGCTGACAACTACGCCGAATTCCAGAAACTGGGCGTCGAAATCTACAGCGTTTCCACCGACACCCACTTTGCCCACGCTGCCTGGCACAACACTTCGCCAGCCATCGGCAAAATCCAGTACACCATGATCGGCGACCCGACCCTGACCATCTCCCGCAACTTCGACGTACTGATCGAAGAAGCTGGCCTGGCAGACCGTGGCACCTTCGTGATCAACCCGGAAGGCCAGATCAAAATCGTTGAACTGAACGATGGCGGCGTTGGCCGTGACGCTTCCGAGCTGCTGCGCAAAATCAAGGCTGCTCAGTACGTTGCTGCTCACCCGGGCGAAGTGTGCCCAGCCAAGTGGAAAGAAGGCGAGGCCACCCTGGCGCCGTCCCTGGACCTGGTCGGCAAGATCTAAGTCTGTGAAACACCTCAGGGCGGATTTTGCCGCACCTTAAGTAAGCTGCACCGCCCTCAAAAACGCCCGGGCGAGATTCGCTCGGGCGTTTTTTTTACCGAATTGATTCGAAATAGGAAATCGCCCGTATGTTGGACGCCAATCTTAAAGCTCAGTTGAAGTCATACCTGGAACGGGTCACCCAGCCGATCGAGATCGTCGCCTCCCTCGATGACGGTGCGAAATCCCAGGAAATGCTTGCTCTTTTGCAGGACGTAGCCAGCCTTTCAACGCTGATTACCCTGAAAAGCGATGGCAATGATGCGCGCAAGCCATCGTTCTCCATCAACCGCCCGGGTGCCGATATCAGCCTGCGTTTCGCCGGCATCCCAATGGGCCATGAATTTACTTCCTTGGTGTTGGCGCTGCTGCAAGTCGGCGGTCACCCATCGAAGGCCAGTGTCGAGGTGATTGAACAGATCCGTGCCCTTAAAGGCGAGTTCAGCTTCGAGACTTACTTCTCGCTGTCGTGCCAGAACTGCCCGGACGTGGTCCAGGCGCTGAACCTGATGGCGGTACTGAACCCGAACATCCGCCACGTCGCCATCGACGGTGCGTTGTTCCAGGCCGAAGTCGATGATCGTCAGATCATGGCCGTGCCCAGCGTGTACCTCAACGGTGTGAACTTCGGCCAGGGCCGTATGGGCCTGGAAGAAATCCTCGCCAAGCTCGACACCAGCGGCATTGAAAAACAGGCCGAGAAAATCAGCGCCAAAGACGCCTTTGACGTGCTGGTCGTCGGCGGTGGCCCAGCCGGTGCAGCTGCAGCGATCTACGCTGCCCGTAAAGGCATCCGTACCGGTGTTGCCGCTGAGCGTTTTGGTGGCCAGGTACTGGACACCATGGCGATCGAGAACTTCATCTCGGTGCAGGAAACTGAAGGGCCGAAACTGGCCAGCGCCCTTGAAGAACACGTCAAGCAGTACGACGTGGACATCATGAACCTGCAGCGCGCCACTGCGCTGATCCCGGCGAAGAACGCCGGTGAATTGCATGAGATCCGTTTCGAAAGCGGTGCGACCCTCAAGTCCAAGACCGTGATTCTGGCCACCGGTGCCCGCTGGCGCGAAATGGGTGTGCCGGGCGAGCAGGAATACAAGGCCAAGGGTGTGTGCTTCTGCCCGCACTGCGATGGTCCGCTGTTCAAGGGCAAGCGCGTAGCAGTGATCGGCGGCGGTAACTCCGGCGTTGAAGCGGCCATCGACCTGGCCGGTATCGTCAGCCACGTGACCTTGCTGGAATTCGACAGCAAACTGCGCGCCGACGCTGTGTTGCAGCGCAAGTTGTACAGCCTGCCCAACGTTGACGTGATCACCAGCGCGCTGACCAGCGAAGTCAAAGGTGATGGCCAGAAGGTCACAGGTCTCGCTTACAAGGACCGCGACAGTGGCGAGTTCAAGACCGTTGACCTGGAAGGTATCTTTGTCCAGATCGGCTTGTTGCCCAACACCGACTGGCTCAAAGGCACCGTCGAGTTGTCGCCACGTGGCGAGATCATTGTCGATGCGCGTGGTGAGACTTCACTGCCTGGCATCTTCGCTGCCGGCGACGTGACGACCGTGCCGTACAAGCAGATCGTGATTGCAGTGGGCGAGGGCGCCAAGGCTTCCCTGAGCGCTTTCGATCACCTGATCCGCAGCTAGGCGCCGGCATAACACCTGGCCCTGAAACGAAAAACCCCATGATTGATCATGGGGTTTTTTTGGTTACAGCGGCGTTGGCTGAATGATCTCAACCCAGTACGCATCCGGGTCTTTCACGAAGGCCAGGCTTTTCATGCGGCCGTCACTCAGGCGCTTCTGGAAATCGCAGCCCAGTTCTTCAAAGCGCGCACAGGCAGCGACGATGTCCGGCACCGAGATGCAGATATGGCCAAAGCCACGCGGGTCGGTATTGCCGTTGTGATAGGCAAAGTCCGCGTCGTTTTCGGTGCCGTGGTTGTGGGTCAGTTCGAGGATGCCCGGAATCGACTTCATCCACTGGGTACGTGCGGCCGCGTCGGCCGGGATCTGGGCCTTGTCGACCAGGGCCAGGAAGTACAGGCTGAATTCGGCTTCCGGGAAGTCACGTTTTTCAACCAGGGAAAAACCCAGGACGCGGGTGTAGAAATCCAGCGACTTGGTGATGTCCTTGACCCGCAGCATGGTGTGGTTGAACACGAAGTTCGTGGTGGCGGTGTCAGGTTGGGCAGTCACGCCCGGGAATGTGTTCAGTTCGTGCAGGCTCATGGGCCCTCCAGAGAAGAATGGGGCAAACGTGGCTCTAGTTCGAGCGATCCCTTGGCTTGCGGCTGGCGTCCGTGCAGCCGGTCCATGATACGCAGCCCTGCTGCTTGCGCCAAATGAAAAAGGTCACGCAGCCCTTGCGAGCAGCGGGTGTCGGGGCCCAAACTTTGTCGCTTGAACCTTGAGTGTTTTACGCAATGATCGGATTTCGCGCACCGCTGTTAAGTACCCTGGGCCTGTTGTTGGGCAGCACCGCCGTATGGGCGGCCGACCCCGAAATTCATTGGCCCAGCGGCTGGCAGGTGGAGGAGGTGGCGCCGGACGATCAGGCCCCGGCCCAGCCGAAGGCTGTGTCACGCCAGCGGGCAATAAAGAATGATGAAAACGGTGCGACCTTGATGGTCATGGAGTTGACGGGCACGCCGATTGAAGCGGGGCATACGGTCAATCTGCAAGGTGTGTTGCTGGAAATGCGCAAATCCATCCAGAAGGACTTTGCCCAAGGCGGTTATCAAAGTGTGTGCACCAAGATGCATCCCACAACATTGAGCCGGCTTGAGGCATTGGAAACTACCTGTGTCATCACCGAAAACGGTCGGCACGTGCTGTCGCAAACGTTGGTGGGAGCGGTCGACACAGATAAGGCCTATGTTTTTTCATACGCAGGCCAGGCTGAGGCTTACGAATCCAGCAAGGATGAAGTCAGTTCGGTGCGCGACAGCCTGAAACTTTGAGCGCTGTAGGCAGAGCAGAAATTAGTCGAATTGAACAAAGTGAAATGTTTTTTAAAGTTCGTTTTTGAAAGTGCCACGGTACTATTTTGTTTCAATATCGATGCATGTAAACAAAAAAGCCCTGCATGTGCAGGGCTTCTCTTAGTGCGTTTGTACTAGCTGCAAAGCATTAGCCGCGAAGCCAGGAGTCTACAGTGGCTGCGCCGTATTGTTCTTTCCAGGCCTTCAGGCCGCGGTGGTTGCCGCCTTTGGTTTCGATCAGTTCGCCAGTGTGCGGGTTGTGGTAAACCTTGACCACACGTGCACGGCGCTGTTTTGGTGCAGCTGCGACGGAGGCACCGGACTTGCCCGGGTTAGGATCCAGGATGGAGATGATGTCGCGCAGGCTTTTGCCGTAGGTTTTCATCAACCCTTGAAGCTTTTCTTCGAATTCGATTTCTTTCTTTAAGCCAGCGTCGTTCTTCAGGGATTCCAGCTGGGCAAGCTGCTCTTGAAGGGCTTTTTCTGCTGCGCGAAATTCGGCGAGTCTGGACAAAATCTATACTCCAATAGTGTATTTGGCTGATATCTACTGCAAACAAAGCGATAAGCCAAGAGCCTTAAGGCGACTCAACGAAAGTGGCCTTCCTGCCAATTCTGCACAGGCAGGAAAAATTGTAGTAGTTAATCAGCCATGAGTAAATCATGTCTTTTGTATAATTAACAATATTTCCGTTGAAGTGCATGGCTATTCAATGGCCGTTCAGGAATCTAATGAATTCATCAGAAGGTACAGGCTTGCCAAACAGGTAACCTTGCAAGAAATCAACGCCTTGAGCGGCAAGATATTCGCATTGTTCTTGTGTCTCGACGCCTTCGGCCACGATGCCCAGGTCCAGCTTGGCGGACAGTTCTATGATGCTGTCGAGTATATGCCGCGAGAGTGCATCAACACCGATCATCGCCACAAAGCTTTGATCTATCTTCAAGTAATCGACATTGAAGTTGCGCAAATAACCCAGGCTGGAGTGGCCGGTGCCGAAGTCGTCAATCGCTATCATTACCCCCATTTCATGCAGGGCCTGGAACAACTGGCGGGTGATATCCGTAGGTTCGATCAACTCGCGTTCGGTCAACTCCAGCACCAGTGTGACCTGGCCCGGCGCGAACGCGGCGAGGAATTCGCGGCAATCTTCCACCAGTTCCAGGTCCTGACAATGGCGTGCGGTGATGTTCACGCCGATGTGGAAACCCGGGATGAAACGCTCGGCGTGGGGCGCCAGTTGCTCGGCGGTCTTGCGCATCAAGGCGCGGGTCATGGGCACAATCAGGCCGGAATGCTCGGCCAGGGGAATGAACAGGTCCGGGCGTACCAGGCCTTCCTTGGGGTGATTCCAGCGCATCAACACTTCGCAGCCGGCCCACTGGTGAATGTTGTCGCCACGCACCACGGGTTGGTAATAGGGCACAAACTCGTTGGCGCCCAAGGCACGTTGCAACTCGAGCGTCGGCGCCGATGAGCGCTTTTGCAGCCAGTGGGCAAGTAGACCCGCCAGTACGCCGAAAAACACGATCAGGATGAACAGCGCTGGAAACCGGTCTTTCATGTAGCGCCATGTTTCGCCTTCCGGCATCCCGGCTTCCACGCTGTAGGTGTACCGCGTGGAATCGAGGTGGTGATGGGCCACGGCAAAGCTCGGCAGCGCCGTGTTGTACACCTTGCCATCCGCCGACAGCCAGTTGGGCCCGACCTGCAACACAAGGTCGGCAAAACGGCTGATCAGGCGCAAGGCATTGGTCAGGTGGTAACCGTCAACGGAGGCAAAGGCGCCCCGGTCGCCATCAGTGAGACGATAAACCAGCAACGCCGTGTCGGGGGTGACCGGGTTGCCTTTCATCAGCCACAGGCGGCCGTCGACGTAGTCTTCCGGATTGACCGGCGACAGGTAACTGCCGCCAAACAATGAACTGCAATAGATGTTCCTCTGCCAGGACAAGGTCGTGGCGCGCACGAAAGGCCGGCGTGTGACCTGTTCACGCAGGGCCAGTTGAGTCGGGTTATCACATTCATGACCGGCCAGCGGCAGCAGTTCCTGGGCGGCGAGGGCGGTGTTATCGAGCATCAAGTCAAATTGGCGTACAGCCTCCTGGGCAGTTTGCGCGGTGCTGTACTCCAGGGTGCGCCCGGCCTGCCAATACAGGATAAGCACACCCAGCAAAATTGGCAGCGCACCACTGAGCAGGGTGATCAGGTAGCGAACGGAGGCTTTTCGTGGGCCTTTGACGGTCAGTGGCATTGGTGCGGCCTGTAGCGGGAGGGGCGATAAGACGCTCAAATGCGGTCGGGACAACCACGGCGGCCTTCCAACAAAGCGTATTGGTATGGGCCATGATAGATGGCGGCACGCGACCGCGCATGCTCAATCAAGCTGCATGCGTGTGGCCAGTTCAATAAACGCCAGAGTCGCCGGCGAGGATTGCCGTCGATCCAGTACCGCCAGCCCCACTTGGCGTTTGACGGCAGGCTTGAGCGGCTTGATCAGGTAATCCCGAGCCACGGATTCAGGCAGCGACAGCTCGGCAACAATGGTCACGCCGTCGCCCCGGCGCACGGTGTCCAGGGTACTGAGCAATTGTGAGCAGCGGTAACGCACATCTGGCTGCAGCCCGGCACCGACGAACAGCCTTGAAACCAGTTCGGACGAACCGGCCTGGGTCAGGATAAAGGGTTCGCCGCACAGCGCCTTGAGGCTGACATTCGGCTGCGCGCCCAAGGGATGCCCCGATGGCAATAGCGCGACCAATTGATCCTCGATCAGCGCAAATGTATCGAAGCGTTCTTCAGGCATCACCACAAACGCAACGTCGACGCGCCGTTCTTCCAGCCACTGCATCACCTGGCGATCGGGGCCTTCGTCGACGTGCACCTCGATGCCCGGATGCAACTCGCGAAAACGCCGCAAAATCCTGGGTAACAGGCGAATCGATGAGGTTGGCCCGAACGAGCCGATGCGCAACGTGCCACGCTTCATCCCGCGGGCATCAGCGGCTTCCTGTTGCAGTGTGTTGGCCAGCCCGAGCATGGCCCGGGCGCGCAGCAGCAGTTGTTGGCCGATATCGCTGAGCTCAACCTGGGACTGGTGGCGCCGGATCAACTCCACACCCAATTCCTGCTCCAGGGATTTGATCGCATGGGACACCGCCGACTGGCTGATGCCCAGGCGATTGGCGGCGCTGGTGAAGCCTTGCAGCTCGGCCACCAGGGAGAAGATTTCCAGTTGGGTAAGGGTCATGAGTATTTACTCATTTTACGATGACAAGGGATTAGCCGAACAATAAGCCAATCCCGTGTTTCTTGAGTAGAAATCTGATGAGCCCGACCTCTGACCGTCTCACGTATTTGAAATTGGCGGCCGTGACCATGATCTGGGGCGGCACCTTCGTTGCCGGGCGTTATCTGGCCGCAGACCTGGACCCATTGCTGGCGGCGACCGTGCGTTTTGTGCTGGCAAGCCTGGCACTGCTGATGTTCCTGGGCGTCGCGCGTATTCGTCTGGTGCGCCCGACCATGGCGCAACTCGTGCAGTTAACCGTGCTTGGGTTTTTCGGGATCTTTTTCTACAACCTGTGCTTTTTCTACGGCCTGCATTACATCAATGCGTCCCGGGCGTCGCTGATCGTGGCGCTGAACCCGGCGGTGATTGGTCTGGCCTCGTGGCTATTGTTCAAGGAGCGCCTGGGACAGCTCAAACTGCTGGGTATCGCCCTGTGCTTGGGCGGCGCGGGGCTGGTGATCGTCAGTCGCAACCCGCAGCTGTTGCAGGGCGCTGCGAATGCCTGGGTCGGTGACTTGCTGATTGCCGGCTGCGTGGTGGGGTGGGGCGTGTACTCGCTGTTTTCCCGTGGCCTCAACCAGAGCCTGGGGCCATTGCAAACCGTGACCTGGTCGGTCCTGCTGGGCGCACTGATGCTGACAATCACCACGCTGGCAACGGGCCGGTTGACGGTGGTTGCGTTGGGCAGCATTGAGCTGCCCCAGCTGATAAGTTTGCTGTACCTGGGCGTGCTGGGCTCGGCACTGGCCTACATCGGCTACTACGATGGCCTGCGCCGCATCGGCGCGACCCGCGCGGGTGTATTCATCGCCCTCAATCCGCTGACGGCGGTCATCTGCGGCGCATTGCTGCTTGGCGAGCAACTGACCGCGCCAATGCTGCTGGGCGGGGCCGTGATCCTGCTGGGCATCTACCTGTGTAACAAACCCCTTGCGCGCACCCGGGCAATGGGGATTTGATAAGAGTACGGACAAACAGGGTTACGCTGTGTAGAATCGATTTACGCATAAAAGAATATGGACTTGCGACTACGCAAGCCACGCCTGTCAGAGACCGATCCAACCATGAAGCTACTCGGGTCCCCACTCATCTTCGGTGACTTCCTCGCCCGCAGCGTGCGGGGTATCTCCTGTGCGCCACCTGCCCACCTCATCCTTGCTGGCAACTGACGACATCCGTTAAGCATAAGAATGATGAGGCACCGAAAATGGCAGACCTATACGAAAACCCAATGGGCCTGATGGGCTTTGAATTCATCGAATTCGCATCGCCAACCCCGGGCATCCTGGAGCCGATCTTCGAGATCATGGGCTTCACCAAAGTCGCGACCCACCGTTCCAAAAACGTGCACCTGTACCGTCAGGGCGAGATCAACCTGATCCTCAACAACGAACCCAACAGCATCGCCTCCTACTTTGCCGCCGAGCACGGTCCGTCGGTGTGCGGCATGGCGTTTCGCGTCAAGGACTCGCAACAGGCCTACAACCGGGCCCTGGAGCTGGGCGCCCAGCCGATCCATATCGAAACCGGCCCGATGGAACTGAACTTGCCGGCGATCAAGGGCATCGGCGGCGCGCCGCTGTACCTGATCGACCGCTTCGGCGAAGGCAGTTCGATCTATGACATCGACTTCGTGTTCCTCGAAGGCGTTGAGCGCAACCCGGTAGGCGCAAGCCTCAAGGTCATCGATCACCTGACCCACAACGTGTACCGCGGGCGCATGGCCTACTGGGCGAACTTCTACGAGAAGCTGTTCAACTTCCGTGAAGCGCGCTACTTCGATATCAAGGGCGAATACACCGGCCTGACCTCCAAGGCCATGAGCGCCCCGGACGGCATGATCCGTATCCCGTTGAACGAAGAGTCGTCCAAGGGCGCCGGCCAGATTGAAGAGTTCCTGATGCAGTTCAACGGCGAAGGCATCCAGCACGTGGCCTTCCTCACCGATGACCTGGTCAAGACCTGGGACGCGTTGAAGAAGATCGGCATGCGCTTCATGACGGCACCGCCAGATACCTACTACGAAATGCTCGAAGGCCGTCTGCCGAACCACGGTGAGCCGGTGGACCAACTGCAAGCGCGGGGTATCCTGCTGGACGGTTCGTCGGTGGCGGGCGACAAGCGCCTGTTGCTGCAGATCTTCTCGGAAACCCTGATGGGCCCGGTGTTCTTCGAGTTCATCCAGCGCAAGGGGGATGACGGTTTTGGTGAAGGTAACTTCAAGGCGCTGTTCGAATCCATCGAGCGCGACCAGGTGCGTCGTGGTGTATTGACTGCCGACTGATTGCCTGCGCGTTACACCTGAAGCCCGACCGGGAGCCATCCCGGTCGGGTTTTTTGTTGCCCGCCGGAACGAAATTTGCCGCCAACGTCACTCAGTGCCCTATCCGCAGTTGAGATTCATGTATGACCGTCATTGCTCGCACCGGTAATCCTCTTTCAGGGCTAAATCAGGCAACAGCCGCCAACGACGTACCCTCCACTAATCCCTTTGCCCCGGCGCCTTCCACCCCATTAAGTCGTGCCACTGTCGCCCGCGTGACGTTCTCCTCGAATGTGGAGTGGAGCAGTGAGCAAGGCGAGCTGACAGCCGCAGGCGTCGAACTGGCCAATGCCGTACTTGCCCCGGGCACCTCATCAACCATTGGCGCGCAGGTCTCCACCTTCGCGGTGGACGGGGTTCAGTCGAGCGACATTCTGTTGGTCAAACGCGTGCCCGCCTCTGAAACCGGGTCGAATATCCTGTTGTACATTCCTGACGAGGACGGCAATTCGTTCTTCGAGTTCGATAACCGTGAAGAGATGAACACCTGGCTTAAAGGCGTCGCCACCGACCCTGACCAGTTGGAAGCGTTCGCCCGGCATTTTTCCCGCAATGCGCCTCCCGAGCAGGTCAAACGGGTGAAAGACACGATGACGCGCTTCGCAGCAGGCGATATCAATGCCGTGATCGGGCCTTTTGGCTACGAAAAGGGCGATATCTTCAATCGCCTGGACAAGAACACGACAGTCCCGCCGGTACCGGTCAACGGGTTGGCAGGTACCTACCTGAAAGTTGAAACCCGCGAAGGCCGGGTGACCTTTGCAGGAACACGTCCCGACGGGGAAACAGTGCTCTATCAGTACGACGCCTACGGCAATCTCCATGGCGCAGGTGACAAGCGTAATTTCTACTTTGTGAGAAACGGCTTGAATAATAACGAGCCGTTGTCTCCCATGCCGCAAAAGCAGTACCTCAAGACGGTCGTCGGCGTTGCCCTGGATAATGTGGGGGCCAACGACTTGCGGGGGCTGTTCGACGAGTTCATCCGCCAACTAAGCAATCCAGGTTCCGGCATTGGAACGGCCTTGATCGCGTTGGGTGTGCCTGAGGATGTGGCGGAGTCCATCGAGAAAATCGTCAAAAACCCCGTCACCGGCACCTTGCTTGAACTCAACCAGGGCAACCGGCTCGGCCAGCTGTTTGGCATTGAAAAAGCGCAAATGGACGCCGTGCTGACGAAAATAGGCAACGAAATCCAAAGCAGGATTCCTTATTACGGGTCCATCAGAGGGGGGCTGGGGCAAACGGCAGTGATGCTGGGAATGGCAGACGAAAAACTCTCGGTCAAGCCTTCCGCTGGCGCACCAAATGCTTGAAGCCTTCAAACACCAGCACCATCACCGCCAGCCAGATCGGAATATACGTCAGCCATTCCCCGGCCTTGATGCTTTCGCCCAGCAACAAGGCGACCCCGAGCAACAGCACCGGCTCCACATAGCTGAGCAGCCCGAACAGGCTGAACGCCAGCAAGCGGCTGGCAACGATGTAGGACACCAGCGCCGAGGCACTGATCAGCCCCAGTATCGGGATCAAGACGTACAAGCGCTTGTGGGCGTCGAGCACGGCAAAACCCTGCTCGCCGCTTTGCACGAACCACAACGCCACCGGCAACATCAGCGCCATATCGAACCACAGCCCGCCCAGGTGGTCGGTCTTCAGGCGTTTGCGCACGATGAAGTAAATCGGGTAACCGATGATCACCAGCAGCGTGGCCCAGGAGAAACCGCCTACCTGATACAACTCGTTAAGTACGCCGCAGGCGGCAAAAAACACCGCGATCTTTTGCAGGTGTGACAGTTGTTCGCCATACACCAGGCGCCCGGTCAGCACCATCGTCAACGGCAGCAGGAAATACCCCAGCGATACATCCAGGCTGCGGCCATTGAGCGGCGCCCACATGAAGAGCCACAGCTGCAGCCCCAGCAAGGCTGAACACAACATAAGCCCGCCGATCAATCCGGGCTTGGCCGCTACCAGCCGAACCACGTCCCACGCCCGCCGCCACTCGCCGCTGACGATCATGAATACGGTCATGCAGGGCGCTGTCAGCAACATCCGCCAGCCGAAAATCTCCTGGCCGCTCAAGGGCGTCAACAGCGACGTGAAGTAATACATCACGGCAAACAACACCGAGGCCAAGACCGATAACACAACACCTTTAGACACGCTGTCCTCGCGAAAACCGATTCATACAAAAGAGGGGAGATTTCAGGGAGGGAATATAGTGCTTTTGAGGTGACATGTTTGCTCTGTTTTGGGGCGAGGGGGCAAGCCCCTCACCACAGGCCAGGTGTATGCCACTCGGCTATCGGGCAATTCGCCCCGACACAAAGTGGCTCACATCATTGAACCCCGGCGTCGACGCATGCCCTGGCGTGACGAGCGAATCAATAAACGCTTCATCCTCAGCCGTGATCTTGACCTCCAACGCGCCGGTGTAGGCGTCCCACTGGGCCTCGGTGCGCGGCCCGACAATCGCCGAACTGACCGCCGAGTTGTTCAGCACCCAGGCAATCGCGAATTCGACAATCCCCACGCCACGGCCTTGGGTGTATTGCTGGATCTGCTGGGCGATGCGCAGGGATTCAACGCGCCATTCGGTTTCCAGGATGCGCTTGTCCTGGCGCCCGGCACGGCTGTTGGCTTCAGGCGTCACGTCCGGCGCGTATTTGCCACTGAGCACGCCACGGGCCAGCGGGCTGTAAGGCACCACGCCCAGGCCATACGCAGCAGCGGCGGTGATTTGCTCCACCTCGGCCTGACGGTTGACGATGTTGTACAGCGGTTGGCTGATGATCGGCTTGTCTACCCCAAGGCGCTCGGCCACGCGGATCACTTCAGCGATGCGCCAGCCACGGTAGTTGGACAGGCCCCAATGGCGGATCTTGCCCTCGCGGATCAAGTCGCCAATCGCCGAAATCGTGACTTCCAGCGGTGTGTTGTGGTCTTCACGGTGCAGGTAGTAGATGTCCAGGTAATCGGTGTCGAGGCGCGTCAGGCTGGCTTCCAGTGCATTGAAAATTCGCTTGCGACTCAAGCCGCTGCGGTTTGGCAGGCCGTCCAGCGGGCCGATGCCGACCTTGGAGGCCAGCACCCAATCCTGGCGCTGGCGGGCGATGGCCTCGCCGACGATTTCCTCGGAACGCCCGCCGGTGTAGACGTCGGCGGTGTCGATAAAATTAATGCCTTGATCCCAGGCCTTGTCGATGATGCGCAGCGAGTCTTCGGTGCTGGTTTGCTCGCCAAACATCATGCTGCCCAGGGTCAATGCGCTGACCTTCAACCCGGACTGGCCCAGTGTGCGGTAAATCATCGTGAACACCTCAAAAGGGGGGGAGACAGTACTTATCCAATACCAGACAGCAAGGCTCTGGAACAAGCCCCGCGACGGTTATTGCGGTAATAGTTCGGCGCAGCGCAGTTGCAGGAACCGGTGCAGTACCTTCACCCGTTCCGACACTTGCAGCCGGTGCGGGCACATCAAATTGAACGGCGTCGGCTCGCCTTGCCAATCGGTCAGCAAAGGCACCAGCCGCCCGGCCTTGACATCGCGTGCTATATCCAGCCGTGCCTTATAAGCGATCCCATGCCCGGCCAACGCCCAGCGCCGCACGATCTCGCCGTCATCACTCAGGTAATCGCCTGTCACCTCGACTTCCTGGAGCACGGCGCCCCGGCGAAAGTACCAGGTGTTGTTTGCGCGGCCCTGGCGCATGTAGCGTAGCGTGCTGTGTTGCGCCAAGTCCTGGGGCGTGCGCGGCGTACCGTGGCGCGTCAGGTACTCGGGGCTGGCACACGCCACCCGTTGGTGGTCGGGTACCACCGGCAGCGCCACCAGGCTGGAGTCCCTTGGCACGCCGAAACGCAGGGCGATGTCGACGGTTTCGCGGAACAGGTCGGCATTGCTGTCGTTGAGCAGCAACTGAAGGCGCACGTTGGGGTGTTCGAGCTTGAACTCATCCAGCCAGCCCAGCAGCACATTGCGCCCGAAATCCGAGGGCGCGGCCAATTGCAGCAAACCACTGAGGCTCTGGCCTTGTTGCTTGATCGCTTGCTCGCCTTCAGACAACGCCCCCAGGGCCACACGCACGCTGTCGAGGTAGCGCCGGCCTTCTTCGGTCAGGCGCATGCTGCGGGTGGAGCGCGCCAGCAGCCGGATGCCCAGGCGGGTTTCCAGGCGCTTGAGGGCAATGCTGGCGGCGGCCGGGGTCAGGCTGAGGCTACGGGCAGCCGCCGACAGGCTGCCGGTGTCGGCGGTGCGTACGAAGACTTCAAGGTCGAGGATTGAGCTCATTTGTAAAAATCCTTTAAAGATCTTGTCGTTTTACCGGGATTTTTCAACGATTGCCAAGCTGGGAAGATGAAAGCTCATTTTCTCAACCAGGTATTTCTCCATGACTTCTCCCCTCAATGGCAAAACCATCATCGTCATCGGCGGTAGCAGCGGCATTGGCGCAGCCGTGGTCAAGCAGGCCGTGGCACGCGGCGCCCACGTGGTGCTGGCCGGGCGGCGCTTGTCTTCGACCGTGGAGAACGGAGTGCGCAGCGAGCAGGTGGACGTAACCGACGCAGCCTCGTTGCAGCGATTGTTCGAAACGGTGGGGCAGTTTGATCACCTGGTCTACACCGCAGGCCCTGCGGTACAGGCCAAGTCATTGATCGAGACCGACCTGAACCTGGCGCAAGACAACTTCAACGTGAAGCTCTGGGGTTCACTGCGGGCGATCCAGCAGGCGCTGCCCTTTCTCGATGAGCGCGGCAGCATCACCCTGACCTCGGGGCAACTGGGGCGCAAAATCGTGGCAGGGCAGTTCATCAAGACCGGGATCAACGCGGCGACTGAAGCCTTGGGCAAACAGTTGGCCAAGGAACTGGCGCCACGGCGGGTGAACGTAATCAGCCCGGGTGTGATCGACACTGAGGCGTATGCCGGGTTGTCCGAGGAGCAGCGGCTGGCGATGTTTGCCAAGGCGGGCGGAGCCTTGCCGGTAGGGCGAGTGGGGCAGGCCGAAGAAGTGGCTGCCGGGTATGTGCTGGCGATGGAGAACGGGTTTATCACCGGCAGCGTGATTGATGTGGATGGTGGCGGTTTGCTCTAGGCGTATTTTGCCGCACACACAAAACAGGTCCCGCTTTCAGGTGGGACCTGCGTCACTTGCAACATTCTTGATCACCTGCTCGCGCTTAATAACGCGGCGCCGGAACCGGCTGTGGCGGGTAGTAGTAGCCTGGAGGTGGCGCCTGGTAGTAAACCGGCGGTGCCTGCTGGATGTACACCGGCTGCGGTTGCACGTAAACCGGTTGTTGCACGTACACCGGAGGTTGGGAGTTGGCGACGACCGAGCCCACTACGAGACCACCGACCACGGCACCCAGTAGAGCCGGACCACCCCAGCCCCAACCACCACGGTAGCCACCGTGACCCCATCCATAGCCGTACCCACCACGGGCTTCTGCCTGCCCTGCCATGGCGAGGGTGGCAATCAGCACGAGGGCTACGTTCATTTTTGAGAGTCGACTGATCATGACAAGTCCTCTACTTATGCATCGAACCGGTTTTAATAATATTCCCGGGCATACGTTTCAGACAGTGCTTTTTGATGGGATTACGCGGCGCCAGAGTAAAGGTTAAGTAAGTTTTGTAGCCTGTTTGTTACTTGGACTTTGCGTTGAACTTAATACGGGTGTCCGGCGGCGTTTTGAATATAAAAACACCGGCGCCGTCATGGATATCAACAGCGCCGGTTTGCCTTGATGTCAGGCCTTGAGTGTCCGGGTCATCCGCAACGCCAGCACACTGCCCGCGACAATCACCGCCGCCAGCAAGTACAACGCCAGGTCCGTAGACCCGGTGGCATCCTTCACAAACCCGACGATATACGGGCTGAGGAAGCCCGCCATCTGGCCCATGGAGTTGATCAACGCCAGGCCTCCCGCCGCAGCGCCGGCGCTGAGCATGGCGGTGGGCACCGGCCAGAACATCGGCAGGCCGGTGAGGGCGCCCATGGTCGCGATGGTCAGGCCGAGGATCGCAATCGCTGGCGTGGTCGCAAAGTTCACCGCAATTACCAGCCCGATCGCGCCCATCAACATCGGCACTACCAAGTGCCAGCGGCGCTCCTTGCGCAAGTCGGCAGAGCGGCCCACCAGCAGCATGAACACCGCCGCCAACAGATACGGGATTGCACTCAGCCAGCCAATCACCAGGTTATCGCTGAAGCCCATGTTCTTGATGATCGACGGCAGCCAGAAGTTAATCGCGTACACGCCGCTCTGGATGCAGAAGTAGATCAGGCCGAACGCCCAGATGGCCGGGTTCTTGAACACTTCCAGCAGCGAGTCGCTGGAGGTTTTCGGCTTGTTGGCGAGGTCGGTCGCCTGGTCGGCTTCCAGCACCGCGCGCTCATGGGGCGTAAGCCACTTGGCGTTGGCAAAGCTGTCGCTGAGCAGGAAGTAGGCGAGGGCGCCGAGGATCACCGTCGGGATGCCTTGCAGCAGGAACATCCACTGCCAGCCCGCAAGCCCGCCTTGGCCGGCGGCGAAGTGGTTGAGGATCCAGCCGGAGAACGGGCTGCCGAGCAAGCCGGACACCGGGATCGCCGACATGAACAGCGCCATGATCCGCCCACGGCGGAAGGTCGGGAACCACTGCGAGAGGTACAGCACCACGCCCGGGAAAAACCCGGCTTCAGCCGCGCCGGTCAGCAGGCGCAAGCCGTAGAAGTGCGTCGGCGTGGTGACGAACAGCAGGCAGGTGGACAAGGTGCCCCAGACGATCATCATCAGCGCAATCCAGCGCCTTGGACCAAACTTGGTCAACGCCAGGTTGCTCGGCACGCCGCACAGCACGTAGCCGATAAAGAAGATCCCGGCACCGAGGCCGTACACGGTCTCGCTGAATTTGAGGGCATCGAGCATCTGCAACTTGGCAAAGCCGACGTTGACGCGGTCGAGGTAGTTGAACAGGTAGCAGATGAAAATGAAGGGGATCAGGCGCAGGGTAATGCGCTTGTATACGGCGTTTTTATCGTCATCGTTGGCCTGGGTGACAGCGGCGCTCTGTGACATGGCAGTCTCTCTTTATTATGATTTTTGGCGATGCGAGGGTAACGTTGATCGCCCAATGAGTCTCGGCCACCTCAAGGGGTGCTGTCTTTGTGCTCGCGCACAGTCAGGCATGGTTTGCGCTGTGCCTATGAACAATCGTTTTTTTCAGGAATTTAGCCCCATGTTCGAGCTGGATCATGACTTGGCGCAGGATATCGTCAATCGCACCATGGCGATCTTGCCCTATAACGTCAACGTCATGGACAGCCAGGGCCTGATCCTGGGCAGTGGCGAACCCGAGCGTATCAACACCCGTCATGAAGGCGCGCAACTGGTGTTGGCGAATGTGCGAGTGGTGGAGATCGACAGCCAGACCGCCAAGCACCTCAAGGGCGTGCAGCCCGGGATCAACCTGCCGCTGCTGCACGACCAGCGCCTGATCGGCGTGCTGGGCATTACCGGCGAACCGGAATTGCTGCGCACCTATGCCCAACTGGTGCGCATGACCGCTGAAATGCTGGTCAGCCAGCGCCACCAGCAGGCCGAGCAGCAATGGCGCCGCCAGCGTTGCGATGACCTGCTGGCGCTGCTGCTGGCCGAGACCGGCGACTCGCCGAGGCTGGTAGACGAAGCTCAGCAGCTGGGCCTCAAGCCGCAGCTGGCGCGCACGCCCTACCTGTTTGAACTGGGCAGCGGCCAGTCGGCGGAGGCGCTCAGCGCCTGGCTGACCTCACGCTACCCGGACAGTTGGTGTGTCAGCTCCGCGCAGTTTTCCCTGCTGTGGTGCCGGCCTGCGGCGGTGCAAGTCGACAACGCGCGCCTGCTGGAAAAACTCGACGGCCTGGGCTGGAACATCCTGCGGGTCGCCGTCGGCGGGCAAGCGGACGGCCTGGCCGGGCTGCGCCGTTGCTACCGGCGAGTCGGCGATTTGCTCGCCTATGGCCGCGATGTGCTGCCAGGGTCACGGCTGTTGACCCTCAATCGCTACCGCTTGCCGGTGATGCTCTGGCGCCACCGTAACGACGACGCCCTCGACGAACTGCTCAACCCGTTGCGCAAGGTGCTGGCCAAGGACAGTAACGGCCAGTTGTTGGCAACCCTGCGCAGTTGGTGCGATCACGACGGCCAAAGCCAGGCCTGCGCCGATGCCCTGGGCATCCACCGCAACAGCCTGCGCTACCGCATGGAGCGCATCGCCGAGCTGAGCGGCGTCGACCCGCTGACCCTCGACGGCATGCTCGCGTTGTACCTCGGTGTGCAGTTATTGCCGCAAGCTTTGTCGAAATGAACAACAAACCCCAGCCACTCTTGTGCAATGGACCGGCGTTATTGCCGGTGCCAACTGGCAGCATGGGCGTTATAAAAACCGGAGAAAGCCCATGAAAATCATCATCGCCCCCGACTCGTTCAAGGACAGCCTGAGTGCTGAAGGCGTGGCGGATGCCATCGCCGAGGGGTTGGCCGCGGTGTGGCCCGACGCCGAGTTGGTCAAGTGCCCGATGGCGGACGGTGGTGAAGGCACGGTGGAGTCGGTACTCGCCGCCTGCCAGGGCGAATTGCGCACCACCCGCGTGCAAGGGCCGTTGGGCGCCAGTGTCGATGCGCATTGGGGCTGGTTGGCCGAGAGCCACACCGCAATCATCGAAATGGCCGAAGCCAGCGGCCTGCAGCGGGTGCCGCCGGGTAAACGTGATGCCTGTTCCAGCAGCACTTTTGGCACCGGCGAACTGATCCGTGCCGCCCTGGATGCCGGCGCCCAGCGCATCATTTTGGCGATTGGCGGCAGCGCAACCAACGACGGCGGCTCCGGTGCGATGCTCGCCCTCGGCGTGCAATTGTTTGATGCCGAGGGCGCCGCATTGCCACTTGGCGGCCTGGCACTGGCCAAACTGTCGCGCATCAGCCTCGGGCAACTGGACCCACGGCTGGCCCAGGTGCGTTTCGAAATCGCCGCTGACGTGAACAACCCGCTGTGCGGCCCCCACGGCGCCTCGGCGATTTTTGGCCCGCAAAAAGGTGCCAATCCACAGCAAGTCGAACAACTGGATGCTGCCCTCGGTCATTTTGCCGATCACTGCGCCAAGGTATTGCCCAAAGACGTACGTGACGAACCCGGCAGCGGCGCCGCCGGTGGCTTGGGTTTCGCCGCCAAGGCGTTCCTTGGCGCGCAATTTCGTGCAGGCGTTGAAGTGGTTGCCGAACTGGTGGGGCTCGAAAACGCGGTGCGCGGTGCTGATCTCGTCATCACCGGCGAAGGCCGTTTCGACGCACAGACCCTGCGCGGCAAAACCCCGTTTGGCGTGGCGCGCATTGCCAAGCAGCACAGCGTACCGGTGATCGTGATCGCCGGCACGTTGGGCGATGGCTATGAGCAGATGTACGCCCACGGTGTGGATGCTGCGTTCGCCTTGCCGTCGGGTCCCACTACCCTGGAACAGGCCTGCAGCGAGGCGCCGCGCCTGTTGCGCGAGCGGGCCTCGGACATTGCCCGGGTTTGGCGCCTGGCGGCGCGGAGGGATTGATAGAGACAACCGACTGTACCGTGACAGGGCTGTCGATAATTACTATGATCGTTGCTTACTTTGAAGACTGGCCCCTCTGGCCGGACACGTTGGAAGCCGATCATGCAGATCAAGCGTTTTACTCTCGTCAATTTCCGTGGCATCGAACATATCGAGCTTGATTTCGAGGGCAAGAAGACTGTCGCTTTGGTGGGTGTCAACGGGGTGGGCAAGTCTTCGATTCTGGATGCGTTGGCGATTACGTTGTCGAATTTGACGGCGAGGATGATAGGGCAAGCTTCCAAGTCAAGAGCGATCTCCAAGGACGATATTCGACTTGGCTCGGAATACACACGTTTGCACGTCTGGGCTAGGCTTTTTGAGAGTTATGAGGTCGATTGGGCTATAGCTCTAAATCGTAAAGCGGGTAAGCATTCCAGTGAACGAAGTAGTGACCTATCACGCTTAAACGAAGCCGCTGATAGCGTTGAATACGGTATAGGCCAGTATGAGTTTATCGGCGGTGAGCCTATTGAGCTGCCATTAGCCGTGTATTACGACGTTCACCGGGCTGTTCTGGATGTGCCGTTGCGCGTTCGCGAGAATCTTGTAAATGCTATTGCTGAAGGCTATGACGACGCGCTCGGCCATGGGGGCGCCGATTTCAAAAGGTTCTTTATCTGGTTTCGCAATCAGGAGGACCTTGAAAACGAAAATAGTCGGGATATTCCAGGTTATCGCGACCCTGAGCTTTCTGCTGTCCGCAGAGCAATTGAAACATTCACCGGCTTCAAGGATGTCAGGGTTCGTCGCAAGCCTGCTCTAAGAATGACGGTTCTGAAAGGAAACCTTGAGTTCAATGTTTTGCAGCTTTCGGATGGTGAAAAGTGCCTTCTTGCGATGGTCGGAGATTTGGCTCGAAGGCTGACCTTGCTCAATCGCGAGGTAGCGGACCCTCTGAATGGGAAGGGTGTTGTCCTCATCGATGAACTGGACTTACACCTCCACCCAGGATGGCAGCGTACCGTTGTTGCCAAACTTGAAAAAACATTCCCTAACTGCCAGTTCATCATCACCACTCACTCCCCGCAAATACTGGGTGAGCTCCCGGCCAATGCAATCATGCTGCTCAAGGATGGCAAGTACATCGGGCATCCCGAGCGCTCGTTGGGGCTTCGAAGCGGTGAAGTTGTAGAAGAGTTGATGGGCGGTTTTGCGCAGAATCAGGAAGTGAGCCTGCAGCTCAAGAAAATTCACCGCGACCTGGATGACGATGAGTTGGACGCTGCTCACGTCAAACTCGAACAGCTGCGTAAAAAAGTCGGTGATATTCCTGACATCCTTGAGGTCCAGGCCAGCATCGATTCCCTGAGGTGGACTGAAGGGGGCGAGGCGTGAGGTCAATCAAAAAGGGCGCAGAGCCCCGCGAGTTGATTGACAGGCGAATCGCAAACAAAGACACCCCACAGAACCTGTTTTACGGCAAAGGCAGCAGTTTCCCCGGCGAGCCCGTTCGTAAAGCACTTGTGCTGGAGCAGTTCCACCTGTGTGCGTACACCCTGCGGCGCCTGAAAACTGCTGGCGAATGCCAGGCGCAGGGGCAGCAGATGGTATTCAGTTGTCATATCGAACACATCCTGCCGCAGGAAGCACACAAGGATGAAAGCATTGCCTACAGCAACATGCTGGCCTGTTTTCCGCCCAGTCAAACGGATACGGCCTGTGGTTACGGCGCAGTAGAGAAAAAGGCCTACGACCCGGATCAAAAGCCGTTTGTTTCGCCTCTGCAGTCCAATGCAGAGCGCCATTTTCGTTTTTCCAGCGATGGGACGGTTGAAGGGCTGACGCCAGAAGGTGTTGCCACTGTTGATGTGCTGAAACTTAACCATCCAACGTTGGTAAATAGCCGAGCGGCGGTCATCAGGGGGAGCCTCAAACCTCGCGGCAACGACTTATCTGCTGCGATGGCCCGGCGCCTGGCCGCAGAGGTCAGCACCCCGGACGCGCACAACCGCCTTCCAGAATATTGCCAGGCGCTGAAACAACAGGCCGAGCTTCACGCCGAGCGTCTTGAGAAACGCGCCGCCCGAATGCGGGGGCAGCAACGCCGCTAATCTGCTCTTCCAACCATCGTTCCAAGGACGAAACACCATGCACACACCTGAACCCAAAATCGTCATCACGCGCTTCACCGAGGCCCACCTTGAAGGCGTCGCTGCGCTCTACAACGAACCGGCTGTATGCCGTCAGGTGCTGCAAATGCCTTTCCAGTCGGCCGAGGCGTGGCGCAAACGTCTGGTGCAAGACAACGAGCGGCGGCTACAACTGGTGGCGTTGCATGCAGGCGAGGTCATCGGCCAGCTTGGCCTGGAACAGTACTCGCGCGTGCGCCAAAGCCATGTCGGCTCCTTCGGCATGGGCGTTGCCACCGCCTGGCAGGGCAAGGGTGTGGGCTCCCGGCTGCTGGGCGCGGCGCTGGAGGTGGCGGATAACTGGATGAACCTGCACCGGGTGGAACTGACGGTGTACGCCGACAACGAAGCCGCTCACCGCCTGTACCACAAGTTCGGCTTCGAGACTGAAGGCCGGCTGCGCGATTACGCGGTGCGTGACGGCGCATTCGTCGACACCCTGACCATGGCGCGCATCCGCAGGCCCGCCTAGGCGTCCTGCAAGGCAAACGCCACCGCAGCCTGCGCATGCAGCTCGGTGGTGTCCAGCAACGGCAGGTCGCTGTGCTGCGGCTTGATCAACAAGCTGATTTCCGTACAGCCGAGGATGATGGCCTGGGCGCCGCGCGCCGCCAGGGACTCGATTACCCGCTGGTACACCTGGCGTGACGCGTCGCTGATCACCCCGACACACAACTCCTCATAAATGATCCGGTGCACGGCCTGGCGCTCGTCTGCATCGGGCACCAGCACGGTCAACCCCTGGGCCGCCAGGCGCGATTTGAGAAACTCCTGTTCCATGGTAAATGCAGTGCCCAGCAGGCCCACGGCCAGGGTGCCGGCCTCGACCGCTGCGGCGCCGGCGGCGTCTGCAATATGTAGAAACGGTATGGACACCGCCGCTTCGATGCGCGGTGCCACCAGGTGCATGGTGTTGGTACACAGCACGATGCATTCGGCGCCACCGGCTTGAAGCCGGCGAGCGGCATCTTCCAGGATCAGCGCCGCGTCGTCCCAGCGCCCGGCGTGCTGGGCCTGTTCCACCGGGCCGAAGTCGACGCTGTACATCAACAGTCGTGCCGAGCGCAGGGGCCCGAGCTGGTCGCGCACGCTTTGGTTGATGATGCGGTAATACTCGGCGCTGGACTCCCAGCTCATGCCGCCGATAAGGCCGATGGTGCGCATGCGATGCTCCTGAAATGGTCGGGCGAGGGCATCACATTACCCAAGCGCTGCGCTTTAGTCATACGCCGGTGTGCGGCATCTGCCATGATCAAGGCTCGCAACATGGGTCACCCAAGGAACACGGCAATGGACGATGTACAACAACTGGGCGAGATGCTTCGTCATTACGCCGACAGCGAAGCCCACAAGAAGCAGCAGTTCGAAGTGCAGTCGGCCCATTGGGCACAGAAGATCGGCGAGTTGTTCGGCCAGATTGAGCAGTGGCTGGAACCGGTGAAGACCGTCGGCTTGCTGGAAGTGCAGCGCGAGGCTTATGTGGCTTGCGGCCCCAGCGTGCCGGTGGAGACCTCCACCTTCAAGACCGAAAAACTGACCATCCATATCGCCGGCAAGCCGGTGGAGTTTGTACCGGATGTGATGGGCGCTGGGGGCTTGATCTCGCTGTCGGTGATGGGCTTGACCGCCGCGCGTTACGGCAGCATTTCCCTGGTGTTGCTGCCAGGGAAAAACGACTGGCTGTGGAAGAAAACCAACGGCCTGAAAGACCCGGATACCTTCGGCTTCGATGCCAACTTCCTGGCCTTGCAGTTGCAGAGCCTGATTCCCCGCGAGCGCGGCTAGTCGCTCAATGTGGTGCTTGTGTGGGAGCGGGCTTGTTCGCGAAAGCGGTGTGTCAGTCGCTGGATATGTTGACTGAACCACCGCATTCGCGAGCAAGCCCGCTCCCACAATTAGATCTCTACATTGCCCCAGTCCTGCTTTGTTTCCTCAGGCACCACCGCGTTGACCTGCTTGCCCGTGGCCAACGCCACCCGCCGCGCCACTTCCGGGTCATCGGCAAACGGAATCAGGCTGGCCTCATCCAGGCTCTCCCTCGACTGACCCCGTAAGCAATACTCCACGGCACCATACAGGCCGATCACCGCCGCCAGGTTCAACACTACCTCCCACATCAGGCGATCTGCGCTTCAAGCTGCGCCACCTTCAAATCCACCACCCGCACTGTGCGCCAGGTGTTGTAGGCCATCAGCAACATGCCGCCGAGAAAGAACACCCCGCCGACAAAACGCACCACAAACCCCGGATGGCTGGCCTGCAAGGCTTCCACAAAGGAATAGGTGAGGGTGCCGTCATCGTTCACCGCGCGCCACATCAAGCCCTGGGTGATGCCGTTGACCCACATCGACGCGATGTACAGCACCGTGCCAATGGTCGCCAGCCAGAAGTGCAGATTGATCAGCCCCACGCTGTGCATCTGCGGGCGGCCGAAGACCTTCGGGATCATGTGGTACAGCGAGCCAAAGGTGATCATTGCCACCCAGCCCAGGGCGCCGGCATGCACGTGGCCGATGGTCCAGTCGGTGTAGTGGGACAGGGCGTTGACAGTCTTGATCGCCATCATCGGCCCTTCAAACGTCGACATCCCGTAGAACGCCAGCGACAGCACCAGGAAGCGCAGGATCGGGTCGGTGCGCAATTTATGCCAGGCGCCCGAGAGCGTCATCATGCCGTTGATCATTCCGCCCCAGCTGGGCGCCAGCAGGATCAGCGACATCGCCATGCCCAGCGACTGCGCCCAGTCCGGCAGTGCGGTGTAGTGCAGGTGGTGCGGGCCGGCCCAGATGTACAGGGTGATCAACGCCCAGAAGTGCACGATGGACAGGCGATAGGAATACACCGGCCGCCCGACTTGCTTGGGCACGAAGTAGTACATCATCCCCAGAAAGCCCGTGGTCAGGAAGAAGCCGACTGCGTTGTGCCCGTACCACCACTGCACCATGGCGTCGGTGGCGCCGGAATACACCGGGTAAGACTTGAACCAATCCACCGGGATCGACAGGTGATTGACCACGTGCAGCATGGCGATCACCACGATAAACGCACCAAAGAACCAGTTGCCGACGTAGATGTGGCGGGTCTTGCGCTGCACCACGGTGGTGAAAAACACGATGGCATAGGCCACCCACACCACGGTCATCCACACGGCGCCGCTGAACTCGATCTCGGCGTATTCCTTGGTGGTGGTGTAGCCCAGTGGCAGGCTGACCAGCATGATCACGATCACCGACTGCCAGCCCCAAAAGGTGAACGCGGCGAGCTTGTCCGAGAACAGCCGTACCTGGCAGGTGCGCTGCACGGCGTAGTAGCTGGCGGCGAATTGTGCGCTGCCGGCAAAACCGAAAATCACCAGGCTGGTGTGCAACGGGCGCAGGCGGCCGAAGGTGGTCCACGGCAGGTCGAGGTTCATTTGTGGCCAGACCAGTTGCGAGGCGATCCACACGCCCATGGCCATGCCGACCACGCCCCAAACGATGGTTGCAATGACGAATTGGCGCACGACCTTGTAGTTGTAGGCCTGTGCGGTTGATGGTGTTTGCATGCTTAGTCCTCCCACGGTTCCAAGTGGGCGGCACTGTAGGAAGTACTGGGGGAACAATACAGACTCAGACCCGGGTCATTAATGCGGATCAGCCACTAACCTGCATTTTTCGCACGTTACCCTCGTCAATAAATCGTTTGTCCAACCCCCGCCCAATGACAAAACTGCAAGTCACTCGCAAAACAACAACGATTGGGCAAAAACCACATGCAAATCGAGCGCAACTTTTTCAACGGCCACTTCGCCGAACCTGCCAGCACCGCCCAGATCGCGGTCTACAACCCCGCGACCGAGGCCCAAGTTGGCCTGGTTTCCGCCGCCACCCCTGAAGAAGCCACAGCCGCCGTCAATGCCGCCGCTACTGCACAGAAAACCTGGGGCAAGCTCACCAGCATCCAGCGCGCCGAGCACCTGCGTGCTTTCGCCGACGCCCTCGAAACCTGCGCCGAAAGCATAGGCAAGGCGCTCGCCAGCGAATCCGGCAAAAGTGTCAGCGACGCCAGCAACGAAGCCCGCTACGCCGCACAAATCACCCGCTACCATGCCGAATGGGCGCGCCGCATCGAAGGCGAAATCATCCCCAGCGACACCCCGGACGAAAACCTGTTCCTGCAACGCGAGCCTATTGGCGTCGTGGCTTGCCTGATCCCGTTCAACTATCCGGTCTACACCTTGCTGCGCAAAATCGCCCCGGCGCTGATTGCCGGCAACACTGTAGTGGTGCGCCCGAGCAACAACACCCCGTTGTCGGCCTTCGAAATTGCCCGCGCCGTTGAGCAGTCGGGTATACCTGCCGGCGTGATCAACATCCTGACCATGGACCACGCCACCGCTGCCACCTTGTGCACCCACAAGGCCGTGGGTTTGATCACCCTGACCGGCAGCGTCAACGCCGGGCGCATCGTGCTGGATTACTGCAAGGCCAACATCGCCAAGCCGTCCCTGGAACTGGGCGGCAAGACCCCGGCGATCATCGAGGCCGATGCCGACCTGGAAAAGGCCGCCAGCGACATCATCGCTTCCAAGACCACTCACTGTGGCCAGCTGTGCACGGCGGTCGAGCGGGTGTACGTGCAGGAAAGCGTCTACGACCGATTCCTGGCCCTGCTCAAGACTAAAATCAGCGCCGTCAAATTCGGTGACCGCGCCACGGACACAGGCCTGATGGGCCCGCTGGTCAACGCCAGTTCGCAGCAGAATATTCACGCCATGGTCGAGCGCGCCATCGCCGACGGTGCTGTACTGGAAACAGGCGGCGTACTCCCCGAAGGCCCGGGCCATTTCTACCCGCCGACGCTGCTCAGCGGTTGCCGCCAAGGCATGGAAATCATCCAGGAAGAAATCTTCGGCCCGGTGCTGCCGGTGCTCAAGTACCGCGACATCGACGAAGCCCTGGCCATGGCCAACGACCACCAGTTCGGGCTGTCGTCGGTGCTCTACACCGAGAACTACCGCACGGCCATGAAAGTCGCCAACGCCATTGAGGCGGGCGAGTTGTACGTCAATCGCACCCCGGCCGACCCTTACCAGGGCTTCCACGCCGGCTGGAAACGCTCAGGGCTGGGCGGCGATGACGGCAAGCACGGGATGCTTGAGTTCACCCAGACCCGTTTGGTGGTCATGAAGTACTGATTCACCGACCACCGGCTTCACCTCAATAAAAACAATTATCGGGGCACCTGCACAGTGGGTGCCCGAGGTCTACAAGATGTCCAAGCCTGCACCCGTTGCCCAGGGTTTCGATGCCGTGTCTGCGGCCAAAAGCGACAAAGCCAGTCGCTACTTCCAATTGATGTTGCTGGTACTGGCCGCCGGGGCGATCTACCCGATCCTGTACCTGCGCCAGGTCTACCAGACCACCATGCTGGAAGTGTTCCAGATCAACCACAGCCAGTTGGGTTATCTGTACTCGATGCTCGGTACGATCTTCCTGCTCAGCTACCTGCCCAGCGGCTGGTTGGCGGATCGCCTGCCACCACGCTTCCTGATCTTTTTCTCGCTGGTGGCCACCGGCGCCCTGGGCATCTGGTACTCCACCGTACCGTCGATGACTGGCCTGATGATTATCTTCGGCTGCTGGGGCCTGACCACCGGCCTGACCTTCTGGGCCTCGGTGCTCAAGCGGGTAAAAATGATCGCCCATCACAGCGAGCAAGGCCGCTTCTTCGGCATCCTCGACGGTGGCCGTGGCCTGGTGGAAGCCTTGCTGGCCACCGTGGCCCTGGGGCTGTTTGCCTATGCCACCGAAACCCGCAGTCAAACCGCCGCCGAAGGCTTCAAGCACGTGGTGTACCTGTATTCGTTCGTGTGTATCGCCATCGGTTGTGTGCTGGTGCTGCTCAAAGACCCCAAATCCATGGCCGAAACCGCAGCGGTGGAGAAGGGCAAGTTCAACCTGCTTAGCGACCTGGCCACCCTGGTGAAAATCCCCGAGCTGTGGCTGGTCACCGCCATTGTGTTCTGCGGTTATCACATGTTCTGGGCCACCTACAGCTTCTCTGATTACCTGCAAGGCAGCGGCATGACCGCCGTGATGGCCGGCACCATCACCACCATCAAACTGTGGATGCGCCCCATCGGCGGGATCGGCGGCGGCTGGCTGGGGGACAAGTTTTCGAATATCTCGGTGCTGATCGTCGCGCTGGTGCTGGTGACCCTGGCGATGGTCGGCCTGATCGTGTTCCCGGCCATCGGCAGCCTCGGCTTGCTGATCGGCACGGTGATCTTTATCGGCCTGATGACCTACGCGATTCGCGGCCTGTACTGGGCGATCCTCGACAGCTGCAATATCCCGCTGCGCATCACTGGCCTCGCCATCGGCATCGTCTCGGTGGTGGGTTACCTGCCGGATACGTTTATCCCGCTGATCAATGGCTACCTCACCGACACGTACCCGGGGCAGGTCGGCTACAACCTGTACTTCGGCTACATCGCCTTCATCGGCGTGCTAGGGACCCTCGCGGCCCTGACCTTGCGCGCCCGAATCAATCGTAAAAAATTCAACCAGACAGGTGCCTGAGATGAAAATCGTCGCCCTTGAAACCCATATTGTCGCCGTACCGCCACCGCACATCGGCGGCATGTACTGGCTGTTCGTCAAACTGAAAACCGACTGCGGCATCGAAGGCGTCGGCGAGATCTACGCCGCCACCTTCGGCCCCAAGGCGATGCTGCCGATCATCGAGGACGTGTTCGAGCGCTACCTGCTCAACCACGACCCGCACCATATCGAGCGTTTCTTCCGCCAGGCCTATTCCAGCGGCTTCACCCAGCGCCCCGACCTGACCATGATGGGCGTGGTCAGCGGCCTGGAAATGGCCTGCTGGGACATCATCGGCAAGGCTGCCAACAAGCCGGTGTACGAGTTGTTGGGTGGCAAGGTCAACGAGCGCCTGCGCTCCTACACCTACCTGTACCCGGTCAACGGCAAGGGCGAGTACGACTACGACGACCCGGACCTGGCCGCCGAGTGCGCTATCGAGAACATGAACAAGGGCTTCACCGCCGTCAAGTTCGACCCGGCAGGCCCATACACCGCGTACTCCGGCCACCAGATTTCCCTGGAAGTGCTGGAACGCTGCGAAACCTTCTGCCGCAAGATCCGCGAAGCGGTGGGCGACAAGTGCGACCTGCTGTTCGGCACCCACGGGCAGATGGTGCCGTCGTCGGCGATCCGCCTGGCCAAGCGCCTGGAGAAATACGACCCGCTGTGGTTCGAAGAGCCGGTGCCACCGGGCCAGGAAGACGCCATGGCCCAGGTCGCGGCCAAGACCACCATCCCCATCGCCACCGGCGAGCGGCTGACCACCAAGTACGAGTTCTTCAAGCTGTTGCAGGCCGGCGGTGCATCGATCCTGCAAATGAACGTGGCCCGCTGCGGCGGCCTGCTGGAAGCCAAGAAAATCGCGAGCATGGCCGAGGCCTACTACGCGCAAATTGCCCCGCATTTGTACAACGGGCCGATTGGCGCGGCGGCGAGTTTCCAGTTGGCGACGTGCACGCCGAACTTCCTGATCCAGGAAAGCATCATGACCTGGGGCGGCTTCCACGCCGAAGTGCTGACCAAGCCGCTGCAATGGGAGGACGGCTACATCATCCCGTCCACCGAGCCCGGCCTTGGGGTGGAGCTGAACATGGACGTGGTGCGCAAGCACACGCCGTATACCGGCGAACGCCTGCACCTGCAAATGGCGCCCACGCCCGCTGATGTGAAAGACACTTCGCCCGCCAAGGGCTAAAAAAAACGACTTACGCGGTAACCGTGAATGACATACGACTACATCATCGCCGGTGCTGGCGCCGCAGGTTGCGTCCTGGCCAACCGACTCTCCGCCTCGGGCGAGCATTCGGTGTTGCTGCTGGAAGCGGGCGGCAAGGACAGCTCCTGGTGGTTCAAGATCCCGGTCGGGTTTGCCAAGATGTACTACAACCCGACCTTCAACTGGATGTACTACAGCCAGCCGCAAAAACAGCTGGCCGACCGCGCCATCTATGCCCCGCGCGGCAAAGTGCAGGGCGGTTCCGGTTCGATCAACGCAATGATCTACGTGCGTGGCCAGGCCCATGACTTCAATGACTGGGCGGCCAATGGCAACGACGGCTGGGGCTTCAACGACGTGCTGCCGTACTTCCGCAAGCTGGAAAATCACCCGCTGGGCGACACCGAATACCACGGCAGCAGCGGCCCCATCAGCATCACGCCGATGAAGGGCCAGACCCATGCCATCTGCGACGTATTCCTCAAGGGCTGCGAGCAGTTGGGCTACGGCCTGAGCGATGACTTCAACGGGCCGAACTTCGAAGGCGCGGGCCTCTACGACGTCAACACCCGCAACGGCGAGCGTAGCTCCAGCAGCTTTGCGCACCTGCACCCGGCGTTGGGTCGACCGAACCTGACCGTGGAATTGCATGCGCTGGTAGACCGCGTGCTGTTCGACGACCAACAGCGGGCTACTGGCATCAGCGTGACCCAGCACGGCGTGATACGCACCTTCAGCGCACGCAAGGAAGTGATCCTGTGCGCCGGTGCAGTAGACACGCCGAAGATCCTGCAACTGTCCGGTGTGGCCGACAAGCACTTGCTCGCCGAACACAACATCCCGCTGGTCAAGGACCTGCCGGCGGTGGGGCAGAACCTGCAAGACCACCTGTGCGCCAGCTATTACTACAAGGCCAATATCCCGACTTTGAACGACCAGCTCAGCTCGCTGTTCGGCCAGTTCAAACTGGGCCTCAAGTACTTGCTGACCCGCAAGGGTGCGCTGGCCATGAGCGTCAACCAGGCCGGCGGGTTCTTTCGCGGCAACGCTGAACAGGCGCACCCGAACCTGCAGCTGTACTTCAACCCGCTGTCGTACCAGATCCCGAAAAACAACAAGGCCAGCCTCAAGCCCGAGCCGTATTCAGGCTTCCTGCTGTGCTTCAACCCGTGCCGGCCCACCAGCCGTGGGACGATTCGCATCGCCTCGAAAAACCCACGGGATGCGGCACTGATCGACCCCAACTACCTGAGCACCCAGAAGGACATCGACGAGGTGATCCAGGGCAGCCGGCTGATGCGCAAGATCATGCAGGCGCCGGCGCTCAAGGGCGTGACGGTGGCCGAGGTATTGCCGGGTGCGACGGTGGAAACCGATGAGCAGATGCTGCAGTACTTTCGCGAGAACAGCGGCTCGATCTATCACCTGTGCGGGTCGTGTGCCATGGGCTCGGACCCGTTGGTGTCGGTGGTGGACAAGCGCCTGAAGGTGCATGGGATGCAGGGGCTGCGGATTGTCGATGCATCGATTTTCCCCAACGTGACGTCAGGGAATACTCATGCGGCGGTGTTGATGGTGGCGGAGAAGGGCGCGGATCTTATCTTGCAGGATGCCTGAGAGCGCCACCGATCAGATGTGGGAGCGGGCTTGCTCGCGAATGCGGTGGATCAGTCGCCGGATGTAGTGACTGACACGCCGCCTTCGCGAGCAAGCCCGCTCCCACAGGGGGGATCTACTTCGATAGATAGACCGTGTTCTGCCACTGAGCAACCGTTTCCGCACTGACACTTACGCCACCACACACAATCACCACCACATCCTCAACCCCGGCAATCGCCGCATGCTCCAGATAAGCCACCGCCAACGAAACCCCGCACGCCGGCTCCACCAACTGCCTTAAATCATCGGCATACCGCGCCACGCCCATCATCGCCTCGGCGTCAGTCAACACCACGCACTGATGGGCAAACTTGCCGATATGCTCAACCGGCCACGCCGCCACTTGCGTCGCCGCCAACGACTTGGCCACGGTATCGATCTTCGCCAGCCGCACCGGTTTTTCAGCTTCCACTGCGGCGGCAAACGAAGCCGCGCCCGCCGTTTCACACGCAATCACCTTGCAGTCGTAACGCCCATGGCGCTCCAGCCCCGTCAACACACCCGCGAGTAAACCACCGCCACCCACGGAGGTCACGATGGCGCCCACCTGGGGGCAGTCCTCGAGAATCTCGTCGATCATGCTGCTGTGACCTTCCCACAACAGCGGGTGATCAAAGGCCGGCACATACAACGCTTCCGGCGCTTGCGCGAGTTGCAGCGCAAGCTCGTTGGACTGATCCCACAGATCACCGTGAACCACCACCTCGGCCCCGGCCTGGCGGATGCGTGCGCGGGTGGCTTCGGGCGTGGTGGAAGGCACCACGATCCGCGCCTGCAACCCCAGGCCTCTTGCTGCAAAGGCCGTGGCCAGTCCGGCATTACCGCCGGAGGGGCACACCACGGTGGTCTTGCCCTGGCTGGCCGCGTAGGCGCAGAGGGTGGTCATGCCGCGCAACTTGAACGAGCCACAGGGTTGCAGGTTTTCCAGCTTGAGCCAGACGCGTCGGGTAGCGGTGGACAAGCCGGGGTGCAGGATCAATGGGGTGCGAATCGGCAGCATTTCACAACTTCCTTATTGGTTGGGCTGGCATCGTACCTCAGCTTGTGGCCGTCACCAGCGGCTCGGCTGGTGTCTTGCGACGTGTCATATGGCTGATGCCCATGATGATCAGTGGTGTAAACAAGGCGATGTAAGCGTTATCGATGCCCCACGGATTACCGGCGAGGAACCAGCCCACGGTCGCCAGCAACGAGGCAATGATGCTCAGGAATGCACCGGCTGCGGTGCCGAATTTCGGTGCGTAGAACACCATCAACACCAGCACCGCAAGGGATGCGCGCAACGCCTTGCCGAGGAAGGCGATCATCAGCACCTTGTCCGAGGTCAGCGCCAGGGCAATCGGCAACAGGCCGACAGCGATGGTCGCCAAGCGCACGAAGCGCAGGGACTTGGCGTCGCTTTTCTCCGGGTTGAACCACGGCTCGTAGAAGTCCCGCAGCAGCAACGTCGCCGAGCCCATGCTTACCGCCGAGATGGTGCCAAACAAAGAGCCGGCAAGGCCTGCGACCACCAGCCCGGCCGTCAGCTGGTCCATGCTCGCGATCAGGGTCGGGAAGGCTTGCAGCGAATCGACATTGGGGAACAGCACTGCGCTGCACATCCCGATCAATGCCGCGCCGATACCAAACGGCACCATCAGCACCGCCACATAGAAACACGCGCGTTGTGCCTTGCCTGCATGGCTGACGGTATTCACCGCCTGGATCACGTATTGGGTGGAAAAGATCGAGCCGATACCGGCAATCATCCAGGCGATGATCTGGCCCCAGCCGACGGTGGTCCAGTCAAACATGCTGGCCGGCAATTGCGCCTGCAACTGGCCGATACCGCCGACTTGCTTCAATCCGAACCACAACGCCAGGCCCACGCCCAAGTACTTCAAGGCGGCGTGGACGAAGTTGGTGTAGATCACCGAACGCATGCCGCCGATGCTCACGTACGCCACCGAGACCACACCGACGATCACGATCGCCAGGGTCCGGTCCACTTGCATCACACTGGCCAACACCGCGCCGCCGCTGGCGTAGATCGACACCGCGACGATTTCGAGGGCGAAGATAGTGATGATCGACGTGGCGAAGCGGGTGCGCTGGCCGTAGTTGCGCGCGAGTACGCCGGAGATGGTGTTGTCGCCCAGGTCCTTGTACTTGCGCGCCAGCAGCCAGGCGAACAACACAAAGCCCAGGGCCAAGGCGAACAGGTTCCATGCGGCGGAGATGCCCACCTTGAAACCGGTCTGGGCGGTGCCGATGCTCACCGCTGTGCCGATAAATTCCGAGAGCATCAGGAAGCCGATCAGGAACGCCGGAAAGTGCCCGCCGCCGGTGGTGTAGTTGTTGGCGCTGCGGGAATGACGGCGAACGCCGTAGCTGATCAGCGCCAGGCTCAGCATGTAAATGCCAGTGATGGACAGCACGATCCAGGAGGAGTGGGTGGGCATTTTTATACTCTTTAGGTATTTTTGTAATTGCGCCTAGTTTCCTCTCCTGCTTTTGCTTTCGTCTAATATCGAGCGAGTATGGTTTGATACTGGTGAGGTATTGTTATGGCCGCTTCGCTGACATTGATGGGGCATCATGCTAGCGTTTCTGGCTTCTCTTGATATCCAGAGGATTCGCCCTTGATCCGACTCTGCGACTACATCCAGGACTTTTCCCGTTCACCATTGCAGCCATGGAGCGAGTTGGCCCCCTGGGACTTGGTGATCCAGGCACCGGCGATTGTTCGCCAGTTGCTGAGTCAGTTGGATCCCCAGGCGTACGATATTCGTGATGAGGTTGCCGTGCATCGAACGGCAATCGTTGAACCGGGGGCTGTGCTCAAGGGGCCGCTGATTGTTGGGGCTCATTGCTTTATTGCCGCCGGTGCCTACCTACGGGGTGGTTGCTGGGTGGATGAACATTGCATCTTTGGGCCGGGTGCTGAACTCAAAACTTCCTTTGTTTTCAGTGGCAGCAAGTTGGCTCACTTTAATTTTGTGGGTGATTCGGTGTTGGGGCGCGGGGTTAATCTGGAAGCTGGCAGCATTGTCGCCAACTACCGGAACGAGCGTGATGACAAGGAGGTTCAGGTGCGCATCGACGGGCAGTTGCAGCGCACCGGTTGCGACAAGTTTGGTGCGCTGCTGGGGGATCAGTGCCGAGTGGGCGCCAACGCGGTGTTGGCGCCGGGGGCGGTGCTTGCTGCGGGTAGTGTGGTGCGGCGGGGGGAGGTTTTCGATTGTGAGGGGTAGGGTTTTGGTGGTGTACATATCCGTTGCTGCGGTAACGGCGGCTTAGGGTTCCGCTCTTACAGCGGGTCACTTTTGAAAAGCGCAAAAGTAACCAAAACGCTCTGCCCCGCCTGTCGGCGCCTCGCTTAGGCTCGGCGTGCCCTCACTCCGGCACCGCGAAGCGGGCCGCCGCGACGGCCCGTCCCTGGCCCGTCGCGGCTAAACCGGCGTCCTGCCGGTTTACCCGCTCCTCAATACCTGCGTTCGGCCTCGGGCTGAATGGGGCA
>NZ_NIXO01000035.1 GCF_002204795.1 Pseudomonas sp. K2I15 | reverse complement strand
CGCGAAGGCGGTGTATCAGTCGATGTATTCACCGCCTGGCACACCGCCTTCGCGAGCAAGCCCGCTCCCACATTTTGACTGCGTACATTTTGGAATTTAAGTCATGCCCGCACTCACCACCTACACCACCAAAATCCTCCCCGACTGGGTCGACTACAACGGCCACCTGCGCGATGCGTTCTACCTGCTGATCTTCAGCTACGCCACCGACGCGCTGATGGACACCCTGGGCCTGGACAGCGAAAACCGCGAAGCCAGCGGCCACTCGCTGTTCACCCTGGAGCTGCACCTCAACTACCTGCACGAAGTGAAGCTGGGCGCCGACGTCGAAGTGCACACCCAACTCATCGCCCACGACCGCAAGCGCCTGCACCTCTATCACAGCCTGCATCTGGTGGGCGACGAAAAGGAGCTGGCCGGTAACGAACAGATGCTGCTCCACGTCGACCTCGCCGGGCCGCACTCGGCGCCGTTCAGCGAGGCGGTACTCGGCAAGCTTGCGAGCATCAGCGCCGAACAGATCGAGCTGCCGAAGCCCGCCCTGCTCGGCCGCGTGATTGGACTGCCACCCCAAAAATAAGGAATCGCCATGCAAACCGCCGCCGCTGTTGCCGACTTCCGTACTTACCCGTTGATCAGCGAACCTGCCGATGTGCAGGTGCACAGCGACCACCTCAGCGTGAAATGGGCCGATGGGCGGGTCAGCCCGTTCCATCACCAGTGGCTGCGGGACAACTGCCCGTGCCCTGTCTGCGTCTACAGCGTGACCCGTGAGCAAGTGCTGGAAATCGTTGATGTGGACGAAAACCTCACGGCCGTCAGTGCAGGTATCGACCAGGGCTTGCTGACGGTGGCATGGAGTGGCGGGCATCGCAGCCAATACGATCCCGGCTGGCTGCGGGCGCACGCCTATGATGATGAATCCCGCGCCGAACGGCGGGCCGCCAAGCCGAAATCCCGGCTGTGGGACCGTACGTTCGAGCTGCCTGCCTTCGACTACGCAGCCCTGATGGAAGACCCGATAGCACTGCTGCAATGGCTGCTGGCTTTGCGAGACAGCGGCCTCACTCAAGTGCGCGGCGTGCCCACCGAACCCGGCTCACTGGCGCTGATCGCCAAGCGCATCTCGTTCATCCGCGAGAGCAACTTCGGCGTGCTGTTCAACGTGCAATCCAAGGCCGATGCCGACAGCAACGCCTACACGGCCTTCAACCTGCCGCTGCACAGTGATTTGCCGACGCGAGAGCTGCAACCCGGGCTGCAATTGCTGCATTGCCTGGTAAACGACGCCGACGGTGGCGAGAGTATTTTTGTCGATGGTTTTGCCATTGCCGGGGCGCTGCGGGATGAAGACCCCGAAGCCTTTCGCGCGCTGTGCGAGATCCCGGTGGAATTTCGCAACAAGGACCGTCACAGCGACTATCGCCGGCTGGCGCCGATCATTGCGCTGGATGCCTTGGGTGACGTCGCCGAGATTCGCATGGCCAACTTTCTGCGTGGGCCGTTTGAGGCGCCGGCAGCGCAGATGCCCTTGCTGTATCGCGCCTATCGCCGGTTTATTGCGATGACGCGCGAAGCGCGTTTTCGGCTGGTCAAACGCCTGAACCCGGGCGAGCTATGGTGCTTCGATAACCGCCGCACCCTGCATGCGCGCAATGCCTTTGACCCAGCGTCCGGCGCGCGGCATTTCCAGGGCTGCTACATCGATCGGGATGAGTTGTTGTCCCGGATATTAGTGTTGCAGCGGTAGACCGAGGCGCGCCCTTCGCGAGCAAGCCCGCTCCCACAGTTGACCGAGTTCCTCCTGAAAAAACGCGGTCAACTGTGGGAGCGGGCTTGCTCGCGAAGGGGCCAGCAGCTTCACCTCAAATTTCAGCTCAAAAAAAGCCCCGATCAAGCCGTGACAGGATCGGGGCAGAGTGCTTTGTGTGAGCTGCGCATCCCGAGGGTGACCAAACCTTCAAGCTGCTTGCTTGGTGCCAGTGTGCACACTCCCCTTCTTGCCGAGTTAGCCGAAAACGACCTGTTCATAGGTGTCCCGGACATTCGCGCATTCAGGCCTTGCCGACTCGGTGATGGCCTACCAGAATCGACCTCAGTCCCCCGCTCCCCTAACAAGGATAAACGTCATGATGCACGCGGATTTGATTGACCAGGATGACCTGCTGGGCCAACTGCGGTCGTTGGGTTTCGAAGTGTCCAGCGGCGCGACCGCCGAGCAGGCTTGTGAATGCGCGGTGCGCGGTTTGAGTGCGGCGCGGGCCAAGGCGCTCAAGGGTATGGTTGAGCAGATGTACACCGGCAGCGCGACGATTTTACCGGCGGTGAGGCAGGCGATTGATAAGCAGTTGTTGCCGGCTTTGGTGCAATTTCGGCAGAACTCTGGCGCCTGATAGTCCGCATTCGCGAGCAAGCCCGCTCCCACATTTGACCGAGTTCCACCGTTGAAATGCAGTCGAATGTGGGAGCGGGCTTGCTCGCGAATGCAGGCGACTCGGCTTAGAGCCTTACACTCGCGAAAGTCGACTCATTGCGCGCCTGGCTCAACGCCGACAACGGCCCGGACAGCGGTGACAACACCAGCGCCTGCGGAATCGGCATCATCGCCACTTGCTGCGTGGTGTTGGAACCCACGCGCTCATCCCGCGGCGGAATGCCGAAGTATTCGCGGTAGCACTTGGAGAAGTGCGGCGTGGAGACAAACCCGCACACCGACGCCACTTCGATGATCGACATCGGCGTTTGCTTGAGCAACTGCCGTGCACGAATCAGGCGCAACTTGAGGTAGTAGCGCGACGGCGAACAGTGCAGGTATTTCTGGAACAGCCGCTCCAGCTGACGCCGGGAAACGGCGACGTACACCGCCAGCTCATCGAGGTCGATCGGTTCTTCCAGGTTGGCCTCCATCAGCGCGACGATTTCCTGCAGTTTCGGCTGGTTGGTGCCGAGCATGTGCTTGAGCGGCACACGCTGGTGATCCTGTTCGTTGCGGATGCGTTCGTACACAAACATCTCGGAGATCGCCGCCGACAGTTCACGACCGTGGTCGCGGCTGATCAGGTGCAGCATCATGTCCAGCGGCGCGGTACCGCCCGAACTGGTGAAACGGTTGCGGTCGAGGGTGAACAGGCGTGTGCTCATGGCAACGCGTGGGAAAGCTTCCTGCATCGACGCCAGGCATTCCCAGTGCACGCTGCAATCAAAACCGTCCAGCAAGCCGGCGCAAGCCAGGGCCCAACTGCCGGTGCACACCGCGCCAAGGCGACGGGACTGGCGCGCCTGGCTTTGCAGCCACGACACATGTTCACGGGTCACGGTGCGCTGGATGCCCACACCGCCGCAGACAATCACAGTGTCCAGGGCCGGGGCTTTGTGCATGGAAGCATCGGGGGTGATTTGCAGACCGTCGCTGGCCCACACCTGGTTTCCGTCCACACTCAACGTCGTCCAGCGATACAGCTCGCGGCCGGAGAGTTGGTTGGCCATGCGCAGGGGTTCGACTGCGGAGGCCAGGGAAATCAGCGTGAAATTGTCCAGCAGCAAAAAGCCGATGGATTGAGGCGCACGGTTCTGGGGTTGAGCCCCGGAGTTGGACGACGTCATCGCGGTATCTCCTCACACAAAGCGGGTGATGGCCTCAGGCGAGGCTCTTGTTATTGCGCTCATCACCTTAAGGAAACTCCTGTGGCGAGAGGCTTTGTGTTGATAGAGCAAATGCCATGCCTAAAGTTGAATGCGCATTCAATAACTCCTGAAAACGACCTCATGACGTGTCTATATAAGCCCGCGCATGGAGTGGGGGATATGACCCGAAAAAGGCATGAGAGGACGCAGGCTCAAGGTGTGTGAGCAGATCGGTAGCACTTGTGGGAAGGGAGAGAAACGACGTGGGAAAAGTCTGTCACCACAAGCACGGGTGACAGATGGTCATGAGGGGAAATCGTTCGGGAGCTACTTATCTAATTGCGACGCGCTAAAAGGTGGCGTGACTGGATCCGGGTGTGCACTTTATGAGCAGGCTGTTCTTCTGTGGCGAGGGAGCTTGCTCCCGCTGGAGTGCGAAGCGCTCCCAAGATTTTGGGGCCGCTGCGCAGCCCAGCGGGAGCAAGCTCCCTCGCCACATAAAGCCGAATCAACACTCGACGGCACTCACCGCCAACCCGCCCCGCGATGTCTCTTTGTACTTGTCATGCATATCCGCCCCGGTATCGCGCATGGTGCGGATCACCCGGTCCAGCGAGATAAAGTGTTGGCCATCACCCCGCAGCGCCATCTGCGCCGCGTTGATCGCCTTCACCGCAGCAATCGCATTGCGCTCGATGCACGGCACTTGCACCAGCCCGCCCACCGGGTCGCAGGTCAGGCCCAGGTTGTGTTCCAGGCCGATCTCCGCCGCGTTGCACAACTGCTCCGGCGTAGCACCAAGAATCTCCGCCAGCCCCGCCGCTGCCATGGCGCACGCCGAGCCGACTTCACCCTGGCAACCGACTTCGGCACCCGAGATCGACGCATTCTTTTTACACAGGATGCCCACCGCCGCCGCGCCGAGGAAATAGTCGACGACGTTGGCCTCAGTCACCTCTTCACTGAACTTCATAAAGTAGTGCAGCACCGCCGGGATAATCCCCGCTGCGCCGTTGGTCGGTGCCGTGACCATGCGCCCGCCGGCGGCGTTTTCTTCATTCACCGCCAGGGCGAACAGGTTGACCCATTCCATCGCGCTCAAGGTTGAGCCGATCACGTTGGGTTTGCCCAGCTCCTGCAAGCTACGGTGCAACTTGGCCGCACGGCGCCTCACATTGAGGCCGCCGGGAAGAATGCCTTCATGCTTGAGGCCTTGCTCCACGCAGTCCTGCATGGCGCGCCAGAGCGTCATCAGGCCGCTGCGGATGTCTTCTTCCGAGCGCCAGGTTTTTTCATTCGCCAACATCAGTTCAGCGACCCGCAGGTTGTGGGTCTTGCACAGCTGCAGCAACTCCACCGCGCTGGAAAAATCATACGGCAGCTCGGTGCGGTCCATGTCCGCCACGCCGCTGGTGGCCTGGGTTTCATCCACCACAAAACCACCGCCTACGGAGTAGTAGGTGTCGCGGTGCAGCTCACCGTTATCACCGAACACCACCAGGGTCATGGCGTTAGGGTGGAAGGGCAGGTTTTCATCGATCAAACGCATGTCCCGCGCCCATAGGAATGGCACCGGCAGACGCCCGTCCAGCAGCAGTGTGTGGGTCTCGCGCAGGGTCTCGATGCGGATGCCGATTTGTGACGGATCAATCGCGTCGGGCCACTCGCCCATCAGGCCCATGATCACCGCGTTATCGCTGCCGTGACCGATGCCGGTGGCCGATAAGGAGCCATACAGCTGAACTTCGACGCGCTTTACTTGTTCCAACACATCACGTTCACGTAGTCCTTGAACGAACAACGCCGCGGCGCGCATGGGGCCGACGGTGTGAGAACTCGAAGGCCCAATGCCGATCTTGAAAAGGTCGAAAACGCTGATAGCCATTGCCTTGAAACTCCGCAGATGAACGGGCCAGGCTCAAATGAGCTGCTACGCTCAGATCGCCCAGATGGCGGCATCATCAAGCTTTTACTCGCCCTCACGGCGTCTCACACCGACGTACCCATGCTTACCAGCGCCGCGCTCGTGGAAGGCGACGTTTTGGCCGTTTTTTGCGGTGCAGATCGGTAAAAAGTGCAGTTTTGCCTTGGAAAAAATCTGTAAGCGACGTCACCGACACTGGATACGACCATCCCTGTACTGGATACGACGCCCCCTGTAGGCGTCAGATTTTCACTGGTACATGATCAGTCTCGACTCGTTTGCACAGTTGCGTGGCAGAGCTGTGCCGCACGCCCAACCGCAACACCTATAAGCGCGGTGTTATCGCCGCCAGAAAAACACCAGGAGTCCACCCCCATGAAAGGTTCCCCGTCGTTGTTGTTGGCCGCCATGCTGAGTCTGCCAGTCCTGGCTCACGCTGCAGAACCGGCGCAATGCCAAACCGTCAACTTCTCCGATGTCGGCTGGACCGACATCACCGTCACCACCGCCACCACCAGCGAAGTCCTCAAGGGCCTCGGCTACAAACCCCGCACCACGATGATTTCGGTACCGGTGACCTACAAGTCGCTGGCCGATGGCAAGAACATGGACATCTTCCTCGGCAACTGGATGCCGACCATGGAAAACGACATCAAGCAGTACCGTGATGCCGGCACCGTGGAAACCGTGCGCGCCAACCTGGAAAACGCCAAGTACACCCTGGCCGTACCGGAAGCGCTGTACAACAAAGGCCTGAAAGACTTCGCCGACATCGTCAAATTCAAGGATGAGCTGGGCGGCAAGATCTACGGTATCGAGCCGGGCAACGACGGCAACCGCACCATCCAGACCCTCATCGACAAAGACGCTTTCGGCCTGAAAACCGCAGGTTTCAAAGTAGTCGAATCCAGCGAAGCCGGGATGCTCTCGCAGGTGGAGCGCGCCACCAAGCGCGACCAGGCCATCGTGTTCCTTGGCTGGGAACCGCACCCGATGAACACCCGCTTCAAGATGAAATACCTGACCGGGGGTGATGATTCGTTCGGCCCCAACTACGGCCAGGCCACCATCTACACCAACGTTCGCAAGGGCTACACCCAGGAATGCAGCAACGTGGGCCAGTTGCTGAAAAACCTGTCGTTCACCCTGAACATGGAAAGCACCCTGATGGGTAATGTCCTGGACGACAAAATGAAGCCTGACGCAGCCGCCAAGGCGTGGCTGAAGAAGAACCCGCAAGTGCTCGACACCTGGCTGGCTGGTGTGACCACCGTCGATGGCAAACCAGGATTGGAGGCCGTCAAAGCTTACCTCGCCAAGTAACCGCTGACCCCGGGCCGGTACGCTGGCCCGGGATGTTTTTCCTCTTCGCATGTGGACATTCACTACCATGCTGACTGAACATAAAATCCCGCTAGGCCAGTACATCGCTGCCTTCGTTGAATGGTTGACCCAACATGGTGCCAACTACTTCGACGCAATCGCATCGACCCTGGAAACGATGATCCACGGCGTGACGTTCGCGCTGACCTGGTTCAATCCGCTGGCATTGATCGGTCTGATTGCGCTGCTCGCTCACTTCATTCAACGCAAATGGGGCCTGACGGTGTTTGTCATTGCCTCCTTCCTGCTGATCCTGAACCTTGGGTACTGGCAGGAAACCATGGAGACCCTGGCGCAGGTGCTGTTCGCCACCCTGGTCTGCGTGGTGATCGGCGTGCCGCTGGGCATTGTTGCCGCGCACAAACCGATGTTCTACACCCTGATGCGGCCGGTGCTCGATCTGATGCAGACCGTACCGACCTTCGTCTACCTCATCCCTACCCTGACCCTCTTCGGGCTGGGTGTGGTGCCCGGGCTGATTTCCACGGTGGTGTTTGCGATTGCCGCGCCTATCCGTCTGACTTACCTGGGTATCCGTGATGTGCCGCAAGAGTTGATGGACGCCGGCAAGGCCTTTGGCTGCTCGCGCCGTCAGTTGCTCTCGCGGATTGAACTGCCCCACGCCATGCCGAGCATCGCCGCCGGCATTACCCAATGCATCATGCTGTCGTTGTCGATGGTGGTAATCGCGGCCCTGGTGGGCGCCGACGGCCTCGGCAAACCGGTGGTCAACGCGCTGAACACCGCCGACATCGCCCTGGGCTTTGAAGCGGGCCTGGCGATCGTGTTGCTGGCCATCATGCTCGACCGCATCTGCAAACAACCCGACGCCAAAGTAGGGGGTGATGCATGAGCATTATCCGGTTCGAAAATGTCGACGTGATCTTTTCCAAAGACCCACGCGAGGCGCTCAAGCTGCTGGACCAGGGCATGACGCGCAACGAGATCCTGAAAAAGACCGGGCAAATTGTCGGCGTTGAAAACGCCAGCCTGGATGTGGAGAAAGGCGAGATCTGCGTGCTGATGGGCTTGTCCGGTTCGGGCAAGTCGAGCCTGCTGCGCTGCATCAACGGCTTGAACACCGTCAGCCGCGGCAAGCTGTTTGTGGAGCATGAAGGTCGCCAGATCGACATCGCGTCCTGCACCCCCGCCGAGCTGAAAATGATGCGCACCCAGCGCATCGCGATGGTCTTCCAGAAGTTCGCCCTGATGCCTTGGCTGACGGTGCGCGAAAACATCAGCTTCGGCCTGGAGATGCAGGGCCGCCCGGAAAAAGAACGGCGCAAGCTGGTGGACGACAAGCTGGAGTTGGTGGGCCTGTCGCAGTGGCGCAACAAGAAGCCCGACGAGCTTTCCGGCGGCATGCAGCAACGTGTCGGCCTGGCCCGCGCGTTGGCAATGGACGCCGATATCCTGCTGATGGACGAACCCTTCTCGGCACTCGACCCGCTGATCCGCCAGGGCTTGCAGGATGAGTTGCTGGAGCTGCAACGCAAGCTGAGCAAGACCATCGTATTTGTGAGCCACGACCTGGATGAGGCGCTGAAACTCGGCAGCCGCATCGCGATCATGAAAGACGGCCGGATCATCCAGTACAGCGTACCGGAAGAGATCGTGCTGAACCCGGCGGATGACTATGTGCGGACCTTCGTGGCGCACACCAACCCGCTGAATGTGCTGTGTGGCCGCAGCCTGATGCGCACGGTGGACAACTGCACCCACGTCAACGGTTCCATCAGCCTGGACCCGGGTGGCGACTCGTGGCTGGACTTGGCCGAAGGCAACACCATCAAGGGCGCGCGGCAGAACGGCGCGGTGCTGAACTTGCAGAACTGGGCACCGGGGCAATCGGTGGAAGGCTTGGGCCGGATGCCGACGCTGGTGGACTCCAATATCGGTATGCGTGAGGCGTTGCAGATTCGGTATCAGACAGGGAACAAGCTGGTGCTGCAGGACAACGACAAGGTGGTAGGGATCCTGGGTGACAGCGAGCTGTATCACGCGCTGTTGGGCAAGAACCTGGGTTAATGCGCCAGCGCAGAACCCACTGAAGAAACGGGGTCAATGTGGGAGCGGGCTTGCTCGCGAATGGGGTGTCAGTCAGCACATCGGCCACTGATACACCGCATTCGCGAGCAAGCCCGCTCCCACATTTTGATCGGCGTACACATTAAAAAAGCGGCGCCAGTGAAGGCACCGCTCTTGATCGTTCCCACGCTCTGCGTGGGAATGCCGTCATGGACGCTCTGCGTCCGCGCCTGAAGTCGTGACGCGGAGCGTCACAGGATGCGCTCCCACGCGGAGCGTGGGAACGATCAAACAACTACCTATCAGCTATAGACACGGCCAAGGAGCTGCCGATGGCTTTCAAACTGATCGAGCACGTCCCGGGTGATCTGCTCCTGGGTGAAGCCCATCAGGTCGTATTCCTGACTCCCGTTGTGCAGGTAAACCTCGGCGCGGTAGTAGCGCGTGCGCTCTTCCTCAGGCAAGTCGTTCGGTGCCGACGAATAAGCATCCAGGCTCACTTCGTAAACGAACGGATTACCCTCTTCCATCTCGATGCGTACACCAATGCAGCGCTTGGATTTGCCCAGCAGGGTTTGCACTTCCAGCCCCTGATCACGCAACGCAGCCGCCGCTTCTTCCAGCGCCGGCGTGACGTGCTTGTCCATAAAGCGTTGCACGGTACCCTGGCTCGGTTGCAGGTCCAGGGCAGTCAAGCGCTCGCTGAAACCACGACGACCACGCTCAGCCAGTTGTGCCTGCTCAAGCTCGATCGCCACGTCCTGGCGCATCGCCTTGTGCAAGCCGAACATGAACAGGATCAGCACCACCGAGAACGGCAAACCGGCCAGTACCACCATGGTTTGCATGGCTTCAAAGTTACCGGCAAACAACAGGCCGATGGTCACCAGCGTGATAACAACCGACCAGAAAATCCGCAGCCAGTGCGGTGCATCTTCGTCAACATTGCCGCCCTTGCAGGAAAGGTTCGCCATCATCACCGCACCGGAATCCGCCGGGGTCAGGAAGAGTACGAAGCCCACAAAGATCGACACGCCAATCACGATTTTCGACGCCGGGTAATGCTCAAGCAGTTGGTAGATCGCCATGGACGGCTGTTCCAGCGCCGTCTTGCCCAACTCCACCGCACCATGGTTCAACACCAGGTCCAGGGCCGAGTTGCCGAAGATCGACAGCCACGCCAGGGTGAAGCCCAACGGAATCAACAGCACGCCGGCGACCAGTTCACGCACCGTGCGACCACGGGAAATACGCGCGATGAACATGCCCACGAATGGTGCCCAGGAAATCCACCAGGCCCAGTAGAACAGGGTCCACAGGCCCATCCAGCGCTCGGTCTTGTCGGCGTCGCCTTCGTACACATACAGGTCGAAGGTTTTCAGTACGATGCCGTTCAGGTAGTCGCCGGTGTTTTGCACCAAGCCATTGAGCAAGTGCAGGGTCGGGCCAAACAGCAGCACGAAAATCAGCAGGCCGCTGAACAGCACGATGTTCAGGTTGGACAGGCGGCGAATGCCGTTTTCCACACCCGACACGGCAGCAATGGTCGCCACGGTGCTCATCACGATGATCACGATCAGCAGGTTGGTGTTGCTGTGCTGCATGCCGAACAGGTTTTCCAACCCGGACGACACTTGCATCGAACCAATCCCCAGGTTCGTCACCAGGCCCAGCAGGGTCACGAACATGCCGAAGCCGTCTACCGCGTGGCCGGCCGCGCCTTTCACCCAACGCTCGCCCACCAGCGGGTACAGCGCCGAGCGCAAGGCCAGTGGCTGGTTATGACGGTAGGCAAAGTACGCCACGGCCAGGCCGACCAGTGCGTAGATCGCCCAGCCGTGCAGACCCCAGTGCAGGAACGTCAGTTGCAACGCCTGGCGTGCAGCTTCGCCGGTGGCGGCCGCACCTTCAGGCGGGTTGAAGTAGTGGTCCAGCGGCTCGGATGCGCCGAAGTACAGCAGCGAGATGCCGATGCCCGACGAGAAGAGCATGCCGGCCCAGGCGCCGTAGCTGAAGTCCGGGGTGTCGTCCTTGCTGCCCAGTTTCAATTTGCCGTAGGACGAAAACGCCAGGCCCACCACAAACACCAGGTAGGCGGCGATCACGACCATGTAGTACCAGCCAAAGCTTTTCGACAACCAGGCTTGGGCCACACCGAGCATCCTGCCGGCTTCCTGCGGGGCGATAATCAGAATCGCGGTCAACAACAGAATCAGCGCGGTGGAGGTGTAGAACACCCAACCGTTGACCCGCACCTTTTCTGGCGGGGTCTTTATAAGAGAGGCAGAACTCATGGCACAGATGCTCCGGGCAGTGCAGAGAAACACAAGGCAACGCTTGACCCGAGCCATCGATTTTTCGGCAGTCGACGGACGGGTGTATAAAGACACCCCGAAAATCCCTGAACCCTCGGCGAGCCGCTGTGCCGGGCTATTTCATGGGTTTTCCAGGTGTCAGGTGGCGCCACATGCACGCAGGAAAAACCTGTAGGCAGCGACCATTTGTCGCAGATCTTATTCTTTGTTGATTGAACGTTCAATCAAAACAAAATAGACTGGCCCACAAGCCGATGGACGTTTATCGCCCATTGGCAGGCCTAAGGAGAGGTGCACGATGCCCAAGGTCGGTATGCAACCCATACGCCGCCAGCAGTTGATCGAAGCCACATTGACTGCGGTCGATCAGGTCGGAATGGGGGATGCCAGCATTGCGCTGATCGCCCGTCTGGCCGGTGTCTCGAACGGCATCATCAGTCACTATTTTCAGGACAAGAATGGCCTGATCGCCGCCACGATGCGGTACCTGATGAACGTCCTGATCGAGAACGTCACCGAGCGCCGGCTGGCGCTGAAGGACCACAGCCCGCGGGCTCAACTCCAGGTGATCATCGAAGGCAACTTCGACGCCAGCCAGGTCAACGGCCCGGCGATGAAAACCTGGCTGGCCTTCTGGGCCACCAGCATGCACCACCCGTCATTGCACAGGCTGCAGCGGATCAACGATCACCGTCTGTATTCCAACCTGTGTTGCCAGTTCCGCCGTGTGCTGCCGTTGCCCGAGGCACGCAGCGCAGCCCGAGGCCTGGCGGCCCTGATCGACGGTTTGTGGTTGCGCGGCGCCCTGTCGGGAGACGCTTTCGACACGGAGCAGGCGCAACGGATCGCTTACGAATACATGGATTTTCAATTGGCCAAGCAGGTGAGTTAGAGCACACATAGACGCTCAACCCCTGAACGACTGCCGGTCGGTGTTGCCAGAACCCCATGGCCCACCTTCGGCGGTTAACGCCAACCACTTATGCACTTGCGAGGACTTTATGGCCCGTTTCGAACTGCAAAAACTCTACATTGACGGCGGCTACTCCGACGCTGGCAGCGATGCCACTTTCGAAGCCATCAACCCGGCTAACGGTGAAGTTCTCGCCAACGTGCAACGCGCCACTTTCGATGACGTTGAGCGCGCAGTGGTCAGCGCCGAAAAGGGCCAGAAAATCTGGGCCGCCATGACCGCCATGGAGCGTTCGCGCATCCTGCGTCGCGCCGTTGAAATCCTGCGTGAGCGCAACGACGAACTGGCCGCCCTGGAAACCCTGGACACCGGCAAGCCGTACTCCGAAACCCAATACGTCGACATCGTCACCGGCGCCGACGTGCTGGAATACTACGCCGGCCTGGTGCCCGCCATCGAAGGCGAGCAGATCCCGCTGCGCACCACCTCGTTCGTCTACACCCGTCGCGAGCCGCTGGGCGTCGTGGCCGGTATCGGCGCGTGGAACTACCCGATCCAGATCGCCCTGTGGAAATCCGCACCGGCCCTGGCGGCCGGTAACGCGATGATCTTCAAGCCAAGCGAAGTCACCTCGCTGACCACCCTGAAACTGGCTGAGATCTACACCGCAGCCGGCGTTCCGGATGGCGTGTTCAACGTACTGACCGGCAGCGGCCGTGAAGTCGGCACCTGGCTGACCGAGCACCCGCGCATCGAGAAGGTCTCCTTCACCGGCGGCACCGACACCGGCAAGAAGGTCATGGCCAGCGCTTCGAGCTCTTCGCTCAAAGAAGTCACCATGGAGCTGGGCGGCAAATCCCCGCTGATCATTTTCGACGACGCCGACCTCGACCGCGCCGCTGACATCGCGATGATGGCCAACTTCTACAGCTCGGGCCAGGTCTGCACCAACGGCACTCGCGTGTTCGTTCCGACCGCCCTTAAAGGCGCGTTCGAAGCCAAGATCGCCGAGCGTGTTGCGCGTATTCGTATCGGTAGCCCGGAAGATGAAAACACCAACTTCGGCCCGCTGGTCAGCTTCGCCCACATGGAAAGCGTGCTCGGCTACATCTCCAAGGGCAAGGAAGAAGGCGCCCGCCTGCTGTGCGGCGGCGACCGCCTGACCGACGGCGAATTCGCCAAGGGTGCCTACGTTGCACCGACCGTGTTCACTGACTGCACCGACGAAATGACCATCGTCCGTGAAGAAATCTTCGGCCCGGTGATGAGCGTCCTCACCTACGACACCGAAGAAGAAGTGATCCGTCGCGCCAACGACACCGACTTCGGCCTGGCCGCTGGCCTGGTCACCAAAGACCTGAACCGCGCCCACCGCGTGATTCATCAACTGGAAGCCGGTATCTGCTGGATCAACGCCTGGGGCGAGTCCGACGCGAAGATGCCGGTTGGCGGTTACAAGCAGTCGGGCGTTGGCCGTGAGAACGGCATCAGCTCGCTGAACAACTTCACACGCATCAAATCGGTACAGGTTGAGCTGGGCGACTACGCCTCGGTGTTCTAAGAACCCTGGAATGAAGAGTCCTTTGTGGCGAGGGAGCTTGCTCCCGTTGGGCTGCGCAGCAGCCCCATTCCAGGCAACACCGATTCAGCAACCTGACCAACTTCAAAGAGGGTGCATTTAATGTCCCAAGAATACGACTACATCATTGTGGGTGCCGGCTCTGCCGGTAACACCCTGGCGACCCGTCTGACCGAAGACGAAGGCGTCACCGTTTTGCTGCTGGAAGCCGGCGGCCCGGACTACCGTCTGGATTTCCGTACCCAGATGCCAGCCGCCCTGGCGTTCCCGCTGCAAGGCCGCCGCTACAACTGGGCCTACGAAACCGATCCAGAGCCACACATGGATGGCCGCCGTATGGAATGCGGTCGTGGCAAGGGCCTCGGCGGTTCTTCACTGATCAACGGCATGTGCTACATCCGCGGCAACGCGATGGACTACGACAACTGGTCGAAACTCCCGGGCCTGGAAAACTGGACCTACCTCGACTGCCTGCCGTATTTCCGTAAAGCCGAAACCCGCGACATCGGCCCGAACGACTACCACGGTGGCGAAGGCCCGGTCAGCGTGACCACGCCAAAAGCCGGCAACAACCCGCTGTTCCACGCGATGGTTGAAGCAGGCGTACAGGCCGGTTACCCGCGTACCGAAGACTTGAACGGCTACCAGCAGGAAGGCTTCGGCCCGATGGACCGTACCGTGACGCCAAACGGTCGTCGCGCCAGCACCGCTCGCGGTTACCTGGACACGGCCAAGAAGCGTTCGACGCTGACCATCGTCACCCACGCCCTGACCGACAAAGTCCTGTTCGAAGGCAAGCGCGCCGTTGGCGTTCGCTACCTGATCGGCGCCGCTGAAGAGCGTGTTGAAGCCCGTGCCCGCAAGGAAGTCCTGGTGTGCAGCGGCGCAATCGCTTCGCCGCAACTGCTGCAACGCTCCGGTGTTGGCCCGGCCAAACTGCTGGAAAGCCTCGACATCCCGGTGGTCCACGACCTGCCTGGCGTCGGCGAAAACCTGCAGGATCACCTTGAGCTGTACCTGCAATATGCTTGCACCCAACCGGTGTCGCTGTACCCGTCGCTGCTCTGGTACAACCAGCCGGCCATCGGTGCCGAGTGGCTGTTCAACGGCACCGGCATCGGCGCCAGCAACCAGTTCGAAGCCGGCGGTTTCATCCGTACCCGTGAAGACTTCGATTGGCCGAACATCCAGTACCACTTCCTGCCGGTGGCGATTAACTACAACGGCAGCAACGGCGTGAAAGAGCATGGCTTCCAGGCGCACATGGGTTCCATGCGTTCGCCGAGCCGTGGCCGCGTGCAGCTGAAGTCGAAGAACCCGCGGGAATACCCGAGCATCCTCTTCAACTACATGGCCACCGAGCAGGACTGGCAGGAATTTCGCGACGGCATCCGCCTGACCCGTGAAATCATGCAACAGCCGGCACTGGATCAATACCGTGGCCGCGAAATCAGCCCAGGCATCGACGTGCAGACCGACGAACAACTCGACAAGTTTATCCGCGAGCACGCCGAGACCGCGTTCCACCCGTCCTGCTCGTGCAAGATGGGCGACGACGAGATGGCCGTGGTTGACGCCGAAGGCCGTGTGCATGGCATGCAGGGTTTGCGTGTGGTGGATGCGTCGATCATGCCGATCATCACCACCGGTAACCTGAACGCGCCGACGATCATGATCGCCGAGAAAATCGCCGACAAGATCCGTGGCCGTAAGCCTTTGCCGCGCAGCACCGCCGACTACTACGTGGCAGGCGATGCGCCGGTGCGTGGCAAGCCGATGCGTGATGTGAGCCGTACCGCGCAGTAACTGATAACACTGTGGCGAGGGAGCTTGCTCCCGCTGGAGTGCGAAGCGCTCCCAAGATTTTGGGGCTGCTACGCAGCCCAGCGGGAGCAAGCTCCCTCGCCACAGGTAATCACCTTTCCTTGATCAGCTCCCCGCCCCAGGCCTACTCTGTTTGCCTGCCCGCGCCGAGCCGCCCACAAGGAAGGCCCCATGTTCGACCACCACGCCACACTCAAAAAGCATTTCAGTGCCCTGCGCACTACCGCCGAATTCTTCTCCCTGCGCTACGTCCGCGAGTCCGGCCAGCACCTGTCGGTACGCAAGAACGTCGCCGAGCCGCCACACCTCAGCCAGGACGAAGGCGCGATGCTCACCGTGCGCCTCAACGGCGTCGAAGCCTACGCCGCCACCCACGACATTTCCCTGCCCGGCCTGCAAGCCGCCCTTGAGCGCGCCGAACAACAAGCCCGGTTGATCAAGCCCCATGCCCTGCTCGACCTGCGCGACCAGCCGGTGTCCAGCGACATCGCCGACTACCTGTCGCCAAGCCTCGACCAACCTTTCCCGTCCCTGAGCGACTGCTACCAACTGCTCGGCGCCGAATCGGCCGCGGTGCCCAAGGATGAGCGCCTGGTGAACTGGGAAGTCAGCCTGGGCACCACCCACGTCGAGCAGATCTACCTCAACAGTGCCGGTGCCGAGCTGCGCCAGGCCCAGCGTTTTGTGTTCCCTGGGGTTAACGTCACGGCCTACGACGGCAATGACAGCCAGACCCGCACCCTGGGTGGCACCAACTTTGGCCAGCAAGGCGGCTTTGACGTGATCAGCCGCTTCGGCCTGGTGGGCGCCGCCCCGCAGATCGCCGACCAGGCGCTGCAACTGTTGCTGGCACCGAACACGCCCCAAGGCCCGCGCGACCTGCTGCTGATGCCCGACCAGATGATCCTGCAGATCCACGAATCCATCGGCCACCCGCTGGAACTGGACCGCATCCTGGGCGACGAGCGCAATTACGCCGGCACCAGCTTCGTCAAGGCCAGCGACTTCGGCCACCTGCAATACGGCTCAAACCTGCTGAACGTGACCTTCGACCCGGACATTCCCGAGCAGCTCGCCAGCTACGGGCATGACGACGACGGCACGAAGGCCAGCAAACAATTCCTGATCCGCGAAGGCGTGCTGCTCAAGCCGTTGGGCGGTGCGCTGTCGCAATACCGCTCCGGCATGCAAGGCGTGGCCAACAGCCGTGCCTGCAGTTGGAACCGCGCGCCGATCGACCGCATGGCCAACCTGAATATCGAGGCTGGCAACCAGAACATGGCGCAGCTGATTGGCGGCATCGAGAACGGCATCCTGATGTCCACCAACCGTTCGTGGTCGATTGACGATGCGCGCAACAAATTCCAGTTCGGCTGCGAGTGGGGCCAGTTGATTGAAAACGGCGAACTCAAGGGCGTGGTGAAGAACCCCAACTACCGGGCGATTTCCGCGCAGTTCTGGCGCAACCTCAGCGCCGTCGGCGACGCCAGCACCTTCAAGGTGCTGGGCACGCCGAACTGTGGCAAGGGCGAACCCAACCAGGTGATCCGCGTCGGCCATGCGTCGCCGGCCTGTGTATTCAGCAACGTGGATGTATTCGGGGGAGACGCTTGATGAACACTTTCAAAGCCCTGGTGGACTGGCTCAAGCAGGCCATCACCGACCGCGAACAATTCCACCTCGGCTACGCCGACGAGTCCTCCGAGTTTGTGCGTTTCAACCACGGCAAAGTGCGCCAGGCCGGCCAGGTGCAACAGGCCAGCCTGAACCTGAAGCTGATCAACGACGGGCGCCACGCCGACCTCGGTATTACCCTGGCGGGCGAGCCTGAACTGGATCGCCAGCGCCTGGCCGACGGCCTGCAACAACTGCGCGAGACCCTGCCGTTGTTGCCACAGGACACGTACCTGCTGCTCAATCACAACGCCTGGCAGAACAAGGATCAGCAGAACCGACCACTGCCGGACCTGGCCCAGGTGCTGGAAGAAATCAGCCTTGCCGCCGAAGGTGTGGACATGGTTGGCTTCTACGCCGCCGGCCCTATAAGCCGTGGCTTTGCCAGTTCGTCGGGGGCGTTTGGCTGGCACCAGGCCAACAGTTTCAACTTTGACTTCAGCCTGTTCCACGCCAACGGCGAAGCGGTGAAAGCCAGCTACGCCGGCAACGATTGGGACAGCGCGGCATTCGCCCAACGCTTCCAGCAGGCCCGCGAGCAACTGGAATTCCTTGGCCGCCCGCTGCACCCGCTGGCACCGGGGCAATACCGCGCCTATCTGGCCCCGGCGGCCATGGAAGAGATCATCAGCATGCTGACCTGGGGCGGTTTTTCTGCCCAGGCCATCGCCAGCAAGGGCAGCCCGTTGCAGCGCCTGTATGCCGGCGACCAAGCCTTGAGCCCGTTGGTGGCGGTGGACGAACAGGTCAGCGGCTCCCTGAGCTCGGCGTTTTCCCGTGACGGCTATCCGCGCAGTGATGTGAAGCTCATCAGCGGCGGCAAGGCTGAAGGTCAGTTGGTGAACTCGCGCAGCGCCGCCGAATACGGCCTGAGCACCAACGGCGCCAGCGGCGATGAGTCCCCAAGTGCCTTGCAGATGGCCGCCGGCGACCTGGCACAGGCCGATATCCTCAAGCAACTGGGCACCGGCCTGTACATCAGCAACCTGTGGTATTTGAACTACTCCGACCAGCCCGCCGCGCGCCTGACCGGCATGACCCGCTTCGCCACGTTCTGGGTCGAAGACGGCGAGATCAAGGCGCCGGTCAGCACCATGCGTTTTGATGACAGCGTGTACAGCCTGTTGGGCTCGCAGTTGGAAGCGCTGACCGCTGATCGGGAATTGCTGCTGTCGGCGAGTACATATAGCCAGCGCAATACCTCATCCAATCTATTACCGGGCGCATTGGTAAACCGGCTGACCCTGACCTTATAAACAACGCAGACCCCTGTGGGAGCGGGCTTGCTCGCGAATGCGGTGTATCAGCTACAGATGTATTGGCTGACACTGCGCATTCGCGAGCAAGCCCGCTCCCACATTTGCTTGCATTCCACATTCTGATCGAACCCAACCTCAAAACCTCATTCCAGGCACCTGGTCGTCCGGCCAGTTGTCGCTCGCGAAAAACCTCGTTATAAAGGTTGGTGGCACCTAGCCATAAAAACACACCGTAGGAGCGAGCCGGCTCGCGAAAAACCCGAGAGCACCGCGTCAAGGCTGGCAAACCGCGTCATCGTTAACGATCTTCGCGAGCAAGCTCGCTCCTGCACTCAAGTGATGCATGACCTTGCCCGGGATAGGGCAAGCTGGAGCGTTGACATGAACCATGGAAGTTTTGTCATTGAAAAGCTGTTCAAGCACTACAACGTTCACGTAGAGCAGCTTGGTAACAACCCAGAGAAGAAAACCGTGCTGTTGGTCAATGGCGCGCTGTCCACCACCCGTTCGTTCGCCCGCACCAGCAAGTGCCTGTCCGAGCACTTCAATGTGCTGATGTTCGACTTGCCGTTCTCCGGCTATTCGCGCCCGCACAACACCGACCTCGACCTGGTGACCAAGGACGATGAAGTGCAGATCCTGCGGGCACTGGTCGAGCGCTTTCAGGTCAACCACCTGGTGTCTGCCTCATGGGGCGGAATTTCCACGCTGCTGACCCTGGCCCATAATCCGCCGTCGATTGAAAGCTCGGTGGTGATGGCGCTGGCACCCAACCTCAATCAGGCAATGCTCGAATATGTAGAGCGGGTGCGCGTACTGATCGAAGCCGATGACAAATCCGCCGTCGGCCATCTGCTGAATGAAACCGTGGGCAAATATTTGTCGCCCCGGCTCAAGCGCAACAACCACCGTCACCTGTCGACCATGGCCACCACCGAGTATCGCCAGGCGCGTTTTCATATCCACCAGGTGCTGGCGATGGGTGACGGCAATTACCTGCCGCAACTGAGTCAGATCGAAACCCCGGTGCACTTCCTCAACGGCGTGCTGGACGAGTACACCCCGGCAGACGAGGCCCAACTGTTCAAAAAATACGTGGGGCGCAGCAGCTTCGCCACCGCCGAACACACCGGCCATTTGCTCGACCTCGAATCCCGTGAGGCGGCCCTGGCGGTGCACCGGGCGCTGATGGATTTCCTGGTGGGCAAGCACGTGAAGTTGTCAGATATAGACGAAGTGGGTGTGGGAAAAGGAGCTACCGATGGCGCATAATCGCCGACACATAGGCTGCTAACAAAAAAGGTAACTCATGCCGGATCGCGCCCCTCTCGACGCCAAGACCGCCCGCTGGCTACCCTGGGTGGTAGCGATTGCCTTCTTCATGCAATCGCTGGACGGGACGATTCTCAACACCGCATTGCCGGCCATGGCCCGAGACTTGGCGGAGAACCCGCTGCGCATGCAAGGCGTGGTGATCGCCTACATGCTGACGGTGGCCTTGCTGATCCCGGCCTCGGGCTGGGTCGCCGATCGCTTTGGCACCAAGAAGATTTTCTTCGGCGCGATCATGCTGTTCAGCATCGGCTCGTTGCTCTGCGCACTCTCCAGCACTTTGACCATGCTGGTCGGCGCCCGAGTGATCCAGGGCCTGGGCGGTGCCTTGATGTTGCCGGTGGGCAGGCTGGTGGTGCTGCGCGCCTACCCGCGTTCGGAACTGGTGCGCATCATGGGCTTCATCACCATTCCCGGGCTGCTCGGGCCGTTGCTCGGCCCGACCATGGGCGGCTGGATGGTGCAATACCTGACCTGGCACTGGATCTTCCTGATCAACCTGCCGGTGGGCATCATCGGGTGCTATGCCGTGTGGAAATTCATCCCCGACCTGCGCGGCAGCGAGCGCACCCGTTTCGACGGCGTGGGCTTCCTGCTGTTTGGCGCGGCGATGGTGCTGATCACCATCGCCATGGAAGGCCTGGGCGAATTGCACCTGCCGCACCTGCGGGTGATGTTGCTGCTGTTCGGCGGCCTCGCATGCCTGGCGGCCTATTGGCTGCGGGCCGGGCATATCGATAACCCACTGTTCTCGCCGGTACTGTTCAAGACCCGGACCTTTGCCGTGGGCATCCTCGGCAACCTGTTCGCCCGCCTGGGCAGCGGCGCGCTGCCGTTTCTGGTACCGCTGCTGTTGCAGGTGGCGCTGGGTTATTCACCGTCTGAAGCCGGGATGAGCATGCTGCCGCTGGCGGCGGCGGCGATGTTTGCCAAGTCCATCGCCCGGCCGCTGATCGAGCGCCTGGGCTACCGCGTGGTGCTGACCGGTAACACCCTGGCGTTGGGGATCATGCTGGCGAGCATGGGCCTGGTCAGCGAACACACGCCCTACCCGTTGCTGCTCGGCATGTTGGCGATCCTGGGGGCGATCAACTCGCTGCAATTTACCGCGATGAACACCGTGACCCTGATCGACCTCGACGACGCCCAGGCCAGCAGTGGCAACAGTTTGCTGTCGGTGGTGGCGCAGTTGTCCCTGAGCCTTGGGGTGGCGTGCGCCGGTGCGCTGCTGGGTGGTTTTACCGCTGAAGTGGGCAACGACGGGGTCGACACCGTGCTCGGCGCGTTCCAGCTGACCTTCGTTACCGTAGGCATCATGGCGATGCTGGCGGCGGCGATCTTCCTGCAACTGTCGCCAAAGGACGGCAAACGGGTGGTCAGCCCGGAGCACGACATCGAGCATTAACAGGCTTCTCGTCTAGAACTTGCAGGGAAAATCCTTCGGGACTGGTACACTGCGCGACATTTTGTTTTGCAGAGCCAGTCCCGTGACTACCATCGCCACCGCTTTTAATACTTTGCCGCTCTCCGCCGCCATGCTGGCTAACCTCGACTCTCTGGGTTATGTCGAGATGACGCAGATCCAGGCGCAAAGCTTGCCGGTGATCCTCAAAGGGCTGGACCTGATCGCCCAGGCCAAGACCGGCAGCGGCAAAACCGCGGCCTTCGGCATCGGCCTGCTGAACCCGATCAACCCGCGTTACTTTGGCTGCCAGGCACTGGTGATGTGCCCGACGCGCGAGCTGGCTGACCAGGTGGCGAAAGAAATTCGTCGCCTGGCCCGCGCCGAAGACAACATCAAGGTGTTGACCCTGTGCGGCGGCGTGTCCCTCGGCCCGCAGATCGCTTCGCTGGAACACGGCGCCCACGTCATCGTCGGCACCCCGGGCCGCATCCAGCAGCACCTGCGCAAGGGTTCGCTGGTTCTGGACGGCTTGAACACGCTGATCCTCGATGAAGCCGACCGTATGCTCGACATGGGCTTCTACGACGCCATCGAAGACATCATCAGCAAGACCCCGGCCCGCCGCCAGACCCTGCTGTTCTCGGCCACCTACCCGGTGAGCATCAAGCAGTTGGCCTCGAAATTCATGCGCGCGCCGCAGCAGGTTAAAGCCGAAGCCTTCCACTCGGACGATCAGATCGAGCAGCGCTTCTACGAGATTTCCCCGGAAGAGCGCATGGACGCGGTGACCAAGGTCCTGGCGCACTTCCGTCCGGCTTCCTGCGTGGCCTTCTGCTTCACCAAGCAGCAAGTGCAGGAAACTGTCGACCACTTGACCGCCAAGGGCATCTCCGCCGTCGGCCTGCATGGCGACCTGGAACAGCGCGACCGTGACCAGGTGCTGGCGATGTTTGCCAACCGCAGCACCTCGGTACTGGTTGCCACCGACGTTGCCGCCCGTGGTTTGGACATTGATGCACTGGACATGGTGATCAACGTCGAACTGGCCCGCGACTCGGAAATCCACATCCACCGCGTGGGCCGTACCGGCCGTGCTGGTGAGACGGGCATCGCTATCAGCCTGGTTGCGCCTTCCGAAGCCCATCGCGCCCAAGCCATCGAGCAACTGCAGAAGTCGCCGCTGAACTGGGACCAACTGGACAACCTCAAGCCTCAGAGTGGCGGCCCGTTGCTGCCGGTGATGAGCACCCTGTGCATTGCCGCTGGCCGTAAAGACAAGGTTCGCCCGGGCGATATCCTTGGCGCACTGACCGGTGACGCCGGGATTCCGGGTGCACAGGTCGGCAAGATCGCGATTTTTGATTTCCAGGCCTTCGTGGCCGTGGAACGCGGGATCGCCAAGCAAGCGCTGCAGCGCTTGAATGACGGCAAGATCAAAGGCCGTTCGTTGCGCGTGCGCATTCTGTAAAGATCTCCCGGCTGGTGAAGAACTAATGTGGGAGCGGGCTTGCTCGCGAAGGCGGTGTATCGGTCGACAGATTCGGTGACTGACACTCCGCCTTCGCGAGCAAGCCCGCTCCCACATTTGACTGTATTCCAATTCAGAATTTGTATGAGGACATTGCTGTGCGCTCGACCGAAGTTGTGATCATTGGCGCCGGCGCCGCAGGCTTGATGTGTGCGCTGACCGCCGCCGGGCGTGGGCGCAAGGTGATGTTGATCGACCACGCGAACAAGGCCGGCAAAAAGATCCTGATGTCCGGCGGTGGCCGCTGCAATTTCACCAATATGTACACCGAGCCCGCCAACTTCCTCTCCCACAACGCGCACTTCTGCAAATCCGCCCTGGCCCGCTATACCCAGTGGGATTTCATCGGGCTAGTGGCCAAGCACGGCGTGCCGTACCACGAGAAAAAGCTCGGCCAGCTGTTCTGCGACAACAAGTCCAGCGACATCCTCGGGATGCTGCTGGATGAGTGCATTCAGGTGGGTGTGAGCATGCACCTGGACACCTCGGTGCAGGAGATTGCCAAGCTGGAAGCCGGCTATCAGTTGCAAACCACCCTGGGTGAGCTGAGTTGCGAGTCGCTGGTGATCGCCACGGGCGGGTTGTCGATTCCGACCCTGGGCGCCACCGGTTTTGGTTACCAAGTGGCCAAGCAATTCGGCCATGAACTGCTGCCGACCCGCGCCGGGCTGGTGCCATTCACCATCACCGATCAGCTCAAGGCGTTGTGCGGCGAGCTGTCCGGCACTTCCGTGGATTGCCTGGTGAGCTGCAACGACCAGAGCTTTCGCGAGAACATCCTGTTTACCCACCGCGGCCTGAGCGGGCCGGCGATCTTGCAGATTTCCTCGTACTGGGAACCCGGCGACACCGTGGAAATCAACCTGCTGCCCGACCACGACGCCCACGCCTGGCTGCAAGAGCAACAGGTCGAGCGCCCGAACAGCGAGCTGAAAACCCTGCTGGGTGAAATCTTCACCAAGAAGATGGCCAACCTGCTGGCCGAAACGTGGTTCGTTTCCAAGCCGATGAAGCAGTACACCCACGCCGAGATTGCCGACATCGCCGGCAAACTGGGGAGCTGGCAGTTGGTACCCGCCGGTACGGAAGGCTATCGCACCGCCGAGGTCACCCTGGGGGGCGTGGACACGCGCGAAGTCTCGTCCAAGACCATGGAATCCCTGAAAAGCCCCGGTTTGTACTTCATTGGGGAAGTGTTGGATGTGACCGGTCACCTGGGCGGGTTCAATTTCCAGTGGGCTTGGGCTTCCGGTTATGCAGCCGCCCAATTTGCCTGACACGACGCGGTAAAAAATGTGGGAGCGGGCTTGCTCGCGAAGGCGGTGTATCAGTCACAGATGTATTAGCTGACACACCGCATTCGCGAGCAAGTCGAATCGTCGCACCGCCGCTCCCACATCGGGTTTATGGTGTTCTTGAAAGTAACGACTGGAATAAATTTTGCTGTCGGATGTGATCGCCACGCTTGCCGTGGCGTCATTACTGGCTCAATTTAGCGACATCGTCCCGGAAGACCCCAGACTTCATGTCATCGACCACCTTCAAGCAGTCCATGCGGCGCCTTTGGGCACTGGATAAGTTCAGTTACAGCGTACGGGTATTCATCGCCCTTACCGGCAGCATGGCGCTGTGCTGGTACCAGAATGAAATGGCGCTGCTGATCCCGTTGTTCCTGGGGATTATCGCCAGCGCCCTGGCCGAGACCGATGACAACTGGCAGGGCCGGCTCAACGGCCTGGCCGTGACCTTGGTGTGCTTCAGCACCGCGGCGCTGTCCGTCGAACTGCTCTTCCCCTACCCCTGGATCTTCGCGATTGCCCTGGCCCTGGCCAGCTTCGGCCTGACCATGCTCGGTGCGCTGGGCGAGCGTTATGGAGCGATCGCGTCGGGCACCCTGATTCTCTCGGTCTATACCATGATCGGCGTGGACCAGCGCGGTGGCGCTGTTACCGACTTCTGGCATGAACCCTTGCTGCTGGTGGCGGGTGCTGCCTGGTACGGCGCGCTCTCGGTACTGTGGCAGGTGCTGTTTTCCAACCAGCCGGTGCAGCAGAGCCTGGCGCGGCTGTTTCGCGAGCTGGGGCGTTACCTCAAGCTCAAGTCGTCGCTGTTCGAGCCGATCCGCCAACTGGATGTGGAAGCGCGGCGCCTGGAACTGGCGCAGCAAAATGGCCGGGTGGTGGCGGCGCTGAACGCCGCCAAGGAAATCATCCTGCACCGCGTTGGCAATGGCCGCCCGGGCTCCAAGGTCAGCCGCTACCTCAAGCTGTACTTCCTGGCCCAGGACATCCACGAACGCGCCAGCTCCTCGCACTACCCTTACAACGCCCTCGCCGAAGCCTTCTTCCACAGCGACGTGCTGTTCCGCTGCCAGCGCCTGCTGCGCCAGCAAGGCAAGGCCTGCCAGACCCTCGCCGAATCGATCCAGTTGCGCCAGCCCTTCGTCTATGACGCCAGCTTCGCCGAGGCGCTGGGCGACCTGAACGCCTCCCTGGAACACCTGCGCATCCAGAGCAACCCGGCCTGGCGCGGCCTGCTGCGGTCCCTGCGCGCCCTGGCGGCCAACCTGTCGACCCTGGACCGCCTGCTCGGCGATGCGGCCAACCCCGACAGCCTGGCCGATGCCACCGACAGCAGCCTGCTGGACCGTGCCCCGCGCAACCTCAAGGAAATGTGGACACGCCTGCGCACGCAGCTGACGCCGACCTCCTTGCTGTTCCGCCACGCCCTGCGCCTGCCCCTGGCGCTGAGTATCGGCTACTGGATGGTGCACTTGATCCACCCGTCCCAGGGCTACTGGATCATCCTCACCACCTTGTTCGTGTGCCAGCCGAACTACGGCGCCACCCGTCGCAAGCTGGGCCAGCGGATCATCGGCACCGCCATCGGCCTGACCATCGCCTGGGCGCTGTTCGACCTGTTCCCCAACCCGCTGATCCAGTCGATGTTCGCCATCGCCGCAGGCCTGGTGTTCTTTATCAACCGCACCACGCGCTACACCCTGGCGACTGCCGCGATCACACTGATGGTGCTGTTCTGCTTCAACCAGGTGGGCGACGGTTACGGCCTGTTCCTGCCACGGCTGTTCGATACCTTGCTCGGCAGCCTGATCGCCGGGCTGGCGGTGTTCCTGTTCCTGCCGGACTGGCAGGGCCGACGGCTGAACAAGGTGCTGGCCAACACCCTGACCTGCAACAGCATCTACCTGCGCCAGATCATGCAGCAGTACGCCGCCGGCAAAAGCGACGACCTGGCTTATCGCCTGGCCCGGCGCAACGCGCACAACGCCGACGCAGCGCTGTCCACCACCCTGGCCAATATGCTGATGGAGCCGGGGCACTTCCGTAAGGAAGCGGACGTAGGGTTCCGGTTTCTGGTGCTGTCGCACACGCTGCTCAGCTACCTGTCGGGGCTCGGTGCACACCGCGAAACCCAGCTGCCGGCCGAGGTGCGTGAGCACTTGATCGACGGCGCCGGGAAGACGCTGGCGGCAAGCATCGATGAAATCGCCACGGGGTTGGCCAACAAGCAGCCGATCGCGATTCAGAGTGATGCCGAGGAAGCGCTGGCGGTGGGTCTGGAGCAAATGCCGGATGAGATTGATGAAGGGCAGCGGCTGGTGCAGACGCAATTGGCGTTGATCTGCCGGCAACTGGGGCCGTTGCGCACACTGGCGGCTCACTTGATCAAAGACACCAGCGAAGCCTAAACCCCTTCGCTAGCAAGCCCGCTCCCACATTAAACCGAGTTCCACCTTTGAAATGCGGTCGAATGTGGAAGCGGGCTTGCTCGCGAAGGGGCCATTAGCCTCGCTACATCCCGTGCTGCCTCATCAGCCGCGCATAACTGCCATCCGCCTTCATCTTGGCGATCTCCCGATCAAACCCGGCGACGATCTGCTCATGCAGGGGGTTTTTCAGGCTGACCAGAATATGCAGGCTGTTTTCGCTCAACGGCACCGGCAAAAAATCCACCGCGTTACGCACGGTGGCAGACTCCCGGGCCAGGTAGTAACGGGCGACAAACTCATCTTCCACCGTCAGCCGCACCCGCTGCGCCGCCAACATGCGCACCGCCATGGCGAAGTTATGCACAGGCACTTTCTGCAATTGCGGATCGGCGTCGAACGCCGCCGAGTAGGCATACCCGCGCACCACCGCGATGGGATAGTCGTGTAGTTGCTGCAGGTTCTGGTACTCGATGGCGTCGTCACGGCGCTTTAGAAACAGCACCCGGTTGAGCAGGTACTCGCCGGAAAACTGCCCCAACTGAGTACGCGCGTCGTCGTACCAGGCGTTGATCAGCACATCGTAACGCCCGTCACCCACACCCATGAGCGCCCGGGCCCAAGGCACCTGTTCAAAATCACTGGAGTAGCCGGCACGGGCCAGGGCGGTGGTCACGATGTCAGTGGCCAACCCGCCATTGATCAGGGTGGCATCGGTAAACGGCGGCCAGGCATCCGCTACCAGGCGCAAACGTTCTGCCGCCGCCGTCTGGGCCAGCAACAACAAACCGATCAAAGCAACGGCACGAGAAAATCGCGGCATGCTCAAGTCCTTGGCGGGCGTTCTATGGCCTGACCTCAGGGGCAAGCCCGAGGATTTAACAGTAGCTCATCAATGAGCCTGTACTGCAGATTACACAAAGAAGACAGCGGCGAATGCACTGAATGATGGCAAATTGACTTCACTCACAAAAATCCGCAATTTAGACACTCGTCTCCCACGCGCTTACTATCCTGACCAGACAATTAGCCGAGAGAACACCATGACAGTCGAATGGGTCTGCAAACACCACAGTGACCTGGGCAAGGAACAGCTGTACGCCATTTTGCGCCTGCGTTCGGAGGTCTTCGTTGTCGAGCAGAAATGCGTCTACCAGGACATCGACGGCCAGGACCTGGACGGTGATACCCATCACCTGATGGCTTGGGGTGACGGTCAATTGCAGGCCTACCTGCGCCTGCTTGATCCTGAATCCCAGGGTGGCGATGTGGTGATTGGCCGGGTGCTGGTCGCGCCGAACGCACGGGGCACCGGTCTGGGCCACCAGATGATGGACGAGGCCCTCAGGCAGGCCGGGAAACAATGGCCCGAAGTACCGATCTACCTGTCGGCCCAGGCGCACTTGCAGGGGTATTACGGGCGATACGGGTTTGTGGTGGCAGGTGAGGAATACCTGGAAGATGATATTCCACATATCGGTATGCGCCGGGCCTGAGCACCTTAAGGGCAGGCAACGCTAATGTGGCGAGCGAGCTTGCTCGCGTTGGGCTGCGAAGCGGCCCCAAAAACAGCGGGAGCGCTGCGCACTCCAGCGCGAGCAAGCTCGCTCGCCACAATAAGCTCACTCGCCAAAGGGTCAAGGGTAATTCAGGACACGCTTGATCTGGCTTAGGTTTGCCTCGATCCAGCGCGGCTCAATCGCGCCCCAACTGTGAATCCGATAGCGCCCCGCATGGTTACGGGCACCGTCTTCCTGTTCAAACTCACACACAATGTCCAGGTCCGCCAACGCCGCGATCGTATCCTGGGCAGTGCGCCGGGGCATACCCGTGGCCTCGGTCAGTGCCGGGACGCTGCTGGCCAACTGGCTGTCGATCAGATACGCCACATACAGGCGCCGGTAGAAGCTGCTTTTGGTCTTGCTCACATCCATGCTCGATCGCCTTTGAAGGTTAGGGCTTGCCCTGCATGTCCCGCCAGGTGAGGTACACCCGCAGGTCGAATTCCACCTGATGGTAGCCCGGCAACATGTATTCACAGAGTTTGTAGAACGCCTTGTTGTGGTCCGATTCCTTGAAGTGCGCCAGTTCGTGTACCACGATCATGCGCAGAAACTCCGGCGCAGCCTCCTTGAACAGCGAGGCGATGCGGATTTCTTTCTTCGACTTGAGGTTGCCACCCTGCACCCGGGAGATGGTGGTGTGCAGGCCGAGGGCGCGGTGGGTCAGGTCCAGGCGGTTATCGAACAACACTTTGTCGATGCCCGGCGCGTTGCGCAGGTGTTCCTGCTTCAGGGCCTGGGCGTAGCTGTACAGGGCTTTGTCGCTCTGCACGCCGTGACGCTCGGGGTAGCGCTGCGTCAGGTAGTCGCCCAGTTGGTCCTTGGCGATCAACTGGCGCACTTGCTCCTGCAATGCTGCGGGGTAGGCCTGGAGGTATTTCAGCGCGGTCATGGGGTCTACAACGGGTATTTGAATGGGCGCCAGTGTAGCGAATTCAGCGTGGCGCTGCGCGCAGGTGCCAGTCGGCGATTTCATCGACCATCAACGGCGGCGCCACCTGCGGCCCCTGGATGAACTGGCAACCGTTGGCCTTGAGCCACTCAACTTGCTCCCGGGTCTCAACGCCCTCGGCAATCACCAGCAGGTCGAAATGCCGGCACAACTCGATAATGCTCCGCGCCATCGCCGCATCCCGGGATGAGCCTGGCAGGCGGGCGACCAGCTTGGGGTCAAGCTTGAGGGTGTCGAATTCCAGGTCCCGCAGGTGCGCCAGGGAACAGTTGCCCGCGCCGAAGTCATCCAGGGCAATACGCACGCCAGCCCGGCGCAGCAGTTTGAGTTGCTTGGTGGACTCTTCCAGGTTGTGCATCAGGCTTTCTTCGCTGATCTCCACTTCCAACTGCCGGCCTTGTAACCCATGTCGCTCCAGCACCTGCTGCAGCTGGCTGGCCAGGTTCGGCATATTGAACTGGCTGCTGCTCAAGCTCACGCTCAGCACCAGCTCATCGCTGAACACCGCGTTCCAAGCCTGCCGCTGGGCGGCCACCTGTTGGTAGATCCAGGCGCTCAACTGGCTGATCAGCCGCGCCTCTTCCAGCAGTGGCAAAAACAGTCCCGGCGGCACGTCACCAACGCTCGGATGCTGCCAGCGCAACAGCGCCTCCACGCCGCGCAGGTGACCGTCGTGCAACGACACCTGCGGCTGGTACACCAGGGTGAAGTCCTTGCTGTCGATGGCGCTGCGCACGCTGTCTTCGAGCATCAGGCGCGAGCGGGCCCGGCCGTTCATTTCCTGATCGTAATAGCGATATTGCTGACGCCCGGCGCGCTTGGCTTCGTACATGGCGACGTCCGCCGCGCGCAGCAGGCCGTTGAGGTCCGAGCCGCAGTCCGGGAAAGTGGCGATGCCGATACTGACGCCGAGCATCACGTCCAGCCCGTCGACCTGCTGACAGATCGACACCCGCTCGATCAATTTTTCCGCAATCTTGGCCGCCTGCTCCGGGAATTCCAGCTCCAGCAGCGCGGTGAACTCATCACCGCCCATACGGCCGAGAATGTCGTAGGAGCGCAGGCACGCTTTCAACTGCTCCGAGACCCAGCGCAACACCCGGTCACCAGCGTCGTGGCCGAGGGAGTCATTGACCCGCTTGAACCCGTCGAGGTCCAGGTACAGCAGCACCAGCGACTGCTCGTTACGCTCGCTGCGCAACAGCACATTCTCCACCGACTGGTGAAAGCCGCGCCGGTTGAGCAGCCCAGTCAAAGGGTCGGTGACCGCCTGGAACTCCAGTTGCTGATGCAGGTGGCGCACCTCGGACATGTCCAGCACCGTCACCACCATGGCTTTCTGCTCGGCCGGCAACGGCGCGCACGACATGGCCACCGGCAGTTGCTGGCCCGGCGCGGTGCGCAGGATCGCGTCGTGCAGGCGCCAGGTTTCACCGCGCTTGTAGCCTGCATACAACGCCGAGTCGGACCAGCCAGGCACGTGGGGTTTCTGCAAAAAGTCGAGGAACTCAGTGCCCTGCAACTCGGCAACCGGCGCATTCAGCAGCCGCGAAATCGCCGGGTTGGCGTAGCTGATCACGCCGTCTTCGCCCACTACCAAAATGCCTTCAGCGGCGTTGTCCAGTACCGAGGCGTTGAAGGCCCGGGCCGATTCCAGGTCATGGCTCAAGCGCTGCAAAGCGCGGCGGTTGCGCTGGTGCTCCAGCAGGGCCTGGACCTTGGGCTTGAGGATATTGGGGTCAAAGGGTTTCAGCAGGTAATCGATCGCGCCGCTGGCATACCCTTCCAGCACGGCCGCCGGGGATTGGGCATTGCCGCTGAGGAAGATGATCGGGGTCATTTGCGTGCGCTGGCTGCCGCGCATCAGCCGGGCGACTTCGAAGCCGTCCATGCCGGGCATCATCACATCCAGCAACACCAGGTCGACGTCATGCTCGAGCAGCAATCCCAAGGCTTCAAGCCCGGACGTCGCCGTTACCACATGCCAGTCTTCACGCTGCAATAGCGCACGCATGCTGATCAGGTTTTCGGGATAGTCATCGACCACCAAAAGCACTGAACAACCATCGCGGGGCTTGATTGGAGCGCATTCCATGCTACGTCTCTTCCGTCGAAGTCAGTCCGGTCATTTTTACGACAAAACCGGATGAACATTAAGGACTCACTCTAGCCCCGGAACCCCCAAAGCAGAAGCCATGACAGTGCCATCATGGCGCCAAAGTTCAGGCAACCGACTAACGGTCAATGTCTACAGCCCCCGATTTACGGGAAACATGGCTTTTTGACATTTGGCTGACGCCAACAATCCGCCACAAAATCATTAACAATCCATTTCCAGCCACCTATAAAGAAAGTACCCACCCTCGGGTCGCAACCTTCTCCCCCTGTTTAAGGCGCTTTCAATGATTGATCTGTCCACCTGGAACCTGAGCATCCCCGTTGGCTCCCCGCCCTCGACCATCGACACCCCGAAACTGCTCAGCGGGTTCAAGGACCAATACTTCCAGGCCGAAGGCAGCAGCGTGCAATTCTGGACCCCGGTCACCGGCACGCGTACCGAAAACGCTGTTTACCCCCGCAGCGAACTGCGCGAAACCTACGCCGATGGCCGCCTGCGCAACTGGCTGTATAGCGATGCCGACAACTTCCTGCGCGCGACCCTGGCGGTCAACCAGGTGCCGTCCTCCGGCAAGATCGTCATCGGCCAGATTCACGCCTATGACAGCCAGAAACCGCTGATCAAGGTCGAATACCAATACAAGGAAAAAACCCAGACCGGCAACATCGTCGCCAAGGTGCGCATGCGCCCCGATGAAGATGAAGGCCGGGTGATCATCGTCGCCGAAAACGTACCGCTGGACCGCGACTTCACCTACGTCATCCACCTGAATAAAGCCGGCCTGCTGAGTGTCGACGCCGCCAACGGGCAATGGAACGAACGCATTGGCGCGGCGTGGGGCAAACAACCGCTGTACTTCAAGGCCGGTGCCTACGTGCAAGACAACAGCGGCAACAGCAAGGAAGGCGCTCGTGTGACCTTTGCCAAGCTGGACATTGACCACGAGTGAGGCTGGCGGCTCGTAGGCACAGTCCTAAAGACCCAAGGATCATTCGGTGCTCAACAACAATCCATTAAACACCACTGATCCCTGTGGGAGCCGGCGGTGCGACGGGGCCGTTGCGGTGAATCGGACCGGCGCTTATAGTTCGCCCCGTCGCCGGTATTGATCGGCGATAGGGTTTCGCAGCCCTACAGAGTTAATTCCGCACCCGTCAAAACAGCCCCGGCTTTCATGCCGACGGCCGTGTTTGTTATGGCGGCTGTGCGTGGGAGACCTTCGGGTCTGCCGGGTCTTAACTCCTCGGTCTGCGAACCCGCGCACAGCTGCCACCTCATTTGTTTCGCAGCAAACGGTGGCCAATCTTCTCTGAGTTAAGGATTTGCCATGAAGCCACAACTGCCACCCCGCCGTTTCACCCCCTGCACCGAAACGGCAACCGAATACCCCGTCATGCTAATCGACAGCGACGCTCCGCTACTGGACCTGCACGCCTGCCTGCGTGAACGCCTCAACGCCGCCCTCGAACACCTCAACCTGATGGCCTGCTCCAGCCTGCCGGACTTCGCCGAGCGTGACCTGAACAATGTGGCCAATACCGCCCGTATCCTGGTGCAGGACGTAAGCGATGTATTCCGGGTCATCGAATACCGCGGTTTCGATACATCCGCAGCCATCTAATTAAATCTCAGGAAAAAAGCCCGCATCGCTGCGGGCTTCTGAGCGACTGCGTTAAATAATCCCGCCTTTCTAAATAAAAATAACATCTATCGCTAAAAGATCTTAATACCTGTCAGATTTCACAGGTGCGCACGCATAAAAAACAACTTAACCTTTTATTTGAAATAACAATGACGGGAATAAACCAGCATCACAAACAACATCCCTTCTGACAGATCAAATAAAATTTATTAATTAGGTGACATCACGAGCACAGACCGCCAAAAATCTTTCACTGCCCGGTTGAGTTATGGAAAGGACGCAGTCTGCTTCTACGAACTGACATTAAACGCATCTAGCGTTACGGGAAATTTTCGAGGGGTAGAAAGAACAGTTGCGGGCACGAGTGGTTATGCAAACTTAAAAGACACCAGCTATTTATGCCTGAATAATATGCTTAAAAAAAACGACGGTGCGCTGCTCTACTTTCGTTATGAAAACGGTGAATATGTCATTTACATTCGAGAACCTGGTCCGCAGTTTGGAAAATCCATCGGAGTCTCTAGTGGTTAGAGGTCGGCTTCAGACACGGCACTCCCAGTACAACTTGTGTCAATAGAGAGCCATGATAAAAACTGACACTAGACGACTTCTCGACCGTCACCAATAAAGATATCTGCATTCAAGGCCCTAGAGGAGTTATACAATATTACGACTTCATCGCTGTCGATATCTCTTTCTCATATTCTTACCTTGTAACCAATGGAGGTAAAACCGAGATTGCTTTCAGTTTTGAAATCGTAGAGAAAAACGTGGGTTATTTGAGCAATCCAGAAGAGGTATAAATACATAATACAAGCAAAGAAGACTCTGCTTTTTATAAATATCCTCCCACAAAATAAGCCCGCATCGCTGCGGGCTTATTTTTAAACAACCAAGGCTCAGTTCACCTTGGCGTTCAACTCACCTTTCAAGTAACGCTGGTACATCGCTTCCAACGAGATCGGCTTAATCTTCGAAGCATTACCCGCAGTACCGAAAGCTTCATAACGCGCGATACACACGTCACGCATGGCAGTCACGGTAGCGCCGAAGAATTTACGTGGGTCGAACTCGCTCGGGTTGGTCGCCATCAGGCGACGCATCGCCCCTAATTTAAATAAATCTGCCCCCTTTATCTCACCTTTATCTCTCTTTATCTCTTTTACCCAAACATCTGAGATCTTTGGCCCTTATTCTTTTATCCCACGGCAGCTATCGCCAAATTATATAAAAAACTGTCATTTATAACAGGTGTTTTTAGCGATACACATGGCTAATGTTTTCTTGCCAAATGAAATAAACAGGGGTCACCAACAGGACCTCCAGAGAACATTTAACTAAGACAAAAGGAAATTTATTATGGCCAGGGCAAACGCTGACCTTACGACAGCTTCTTACGGTATGGAGCAGCCTCTTGATGGGATCTACTACCAAATCTACTTCTCTTCCGCAGATGAGGAATCAGGAAAGCTCGAAGGATTATTTCGAGATGCAGGGAGACCTGCCGATGCAGGAACAGCTTTAAAAAGCGCGTATTTTAAATTTCAACCTGCCCCGTCCAAGGGCATTACACTAACTTTTTCAGCCGGGGATGTTCAGTTTGAACTTTCCTCGACCGAAACACCTTACAATACTCTATCTGGGACGCTGTTTCGGGCAGGCAAAAATCTAGGCGCATTCACTTTCAGCAAGGTTAGACCTCGATAAACGGAGAAATTACGTATTTCTTTAAATGCGTCATAGATAAAAACACTGTCTAATTTAAAAATCATACGCATAAATAACCCGCCTATCGGCGGGTTATTTTACTACTACAAAAATCAAGAAGACTTAGTTAACCTTGGCGTTCAACTCACCTTTCAGGTAACGCTGGTACATCGCTTCCAGGGAGATCGGCTTGATCTTCGAAGCATTACCCGCAGTACCGAAGGCCTCATAACGCGCGATACATACATCACGCATTGCAGTCACGGTAGCGCCGAAGAATTTACGTGGGTCAAATTCGCTCGGGTTGGTCGCCATCAGGCGACGCATCGCCCCGGTGGAGGCCAGGCGCAGGTCGGTGTCGATGTTGACCTTGCGCACGCCGTACTTGATGCCTTCAACGATTTCTTCAACCGGCACGCCGTAGGTTTCTTTGATGTCGCCGCCGTACTGGTTGATGATCGCCAGCCACTCTTGCGGAACCGAAGAAGAACCGTGCATCACCAGGTGGGTGTTCGGGATGCGTTTGTGGATTTCCTTGATGCGGTCGATCGCCAGCACGTCACCGGTAGGTGGCTTGGTGAACTTGTAGGCGCCGTGGCTGGTGCCGATGGCGATGGCCAGCGCGTCAACCTGGGTCTTTTTCACGAAGTCAGCGGCTTCTTCCGGGTCGGTCAGCATTTGGCTGTGATCCAGTACGCCTTCGGCGCCGATGCCGTCTTCTTCACCGGCCATGCCGGTTTCCAGCGAACCCAAGCAGCCCAGCTCACCTTCAACCGAAACGCCGCAGGCGTGAGCCATGGCCACGGTTTGTTGGGTGACGCGTACGTTGTATTCGTAGTCGGTTGGGGTCTTGCCGTCTTCGCCCAGGGAGCCGTCCATCATTACCGAGCTGAAGCCCAGCTGGATGGAGCGCTGGCACACGTCAGGGCTGGTGCCGTGGTCCTGGTGCATGCACACCGGGATGTGCGGGAATTCTTCGATCGCGGCGAGGATCAGGTGACGCAGGAATGGGGCACCGGCGTATTTGCGTGCGCCGGCCGAAGCCTGGACGATCACTGGAGAGTCAGTCTTGTCAGCGGCTTCCATGATGGCGCGCATCTGCTCAAGGTTGTTGACGTTGAAGGCTGGAACGCCATAGCCGAATTCGGCTGCGTGGTCCAACATCTGGCGCATGCTGATAAGTGCCATTGTGAGTCTCTCTCCCGGTCGAGGGTCGTTAATCGTGCAAGCCTGCCGTAGCGGCGGCTGCTATTCAAGTTATTGAAGGTCAGGCTTTCAATGCCTGCCCTGCTGAATCGTTATTGCTGTCGGGTTTAGTGCGCTTTACAGCCGCGCCCGATCAAATCGTCGGTGGCAACCCAGTAAACCAGGCCTTCCTCACCTTTTGTGTGAAAGGCCAACTGGCCGTCGCTGTACAGCACGCCCGAAGCCGCCACTTCCTGCTTGAGGCGGTAAACCTGGTCTGAACCACCGAGGCGTACATCCACCTGGGTGCGGGCCTGGTCGGCAAAGCGCCAGTTGACCTGCGCCTGGCTGTCACACGTCCAGGTGGTCCACTTGTCGGCAGGCTCTGACTGCTTATTGAACATATTCAGGTTGGTGCATCCGGCCAATAAAGCCAGTGCTGCCAGGGCGAAAACGCCTTTCATTGCCAATCCTCAAGCGGCGACCTGCGGCCACCGCTGCTGTCGGTTATTGAATCAGACCCGTCAAGGGCAACCCTGTTCCTGACCTTTGGGCGGGGAATCGTATTTCTCCAACCCGTCGGGCCCGATGCGCTTGCTGATCACCGGCATTGTTTCGGCTTGCCAGTCAGCCTGGTAGCAACTCGTTCGCGGCGCAGCCCCGGGCTTTTCAGCCTCGGGCGCCGCTTTCGGCGTGCTGCCGCAGCCGGCCAACAGGCCCGCTGCGATCACCAGTGCCAACGACTTGATCATCGGAATGCTCCTTTTCCTCAGCAAGTGCCTCAGCCCTTCGCCCGGCTTTCCAGCACTTCAACGGCTGGCAGTACCTTGCCTTCGACGAATTCGAGGAACGCACCACCACCGGTAGAAATGTAGGAGATCTGGTCAGCAACGCCATATTTATCGATGGCGGCCAGGGTGTCACCGCCGCCGGCGATGGAGAATGCCGAGCTTTCAGCGATGGCGTGGGCCAGCACTTTGGTGCCGTTGCCGAACTGGTCGAACTCGAACACGCCGACCGGGCCGTTCCACAGGATGGTCCGGGACGACTTCAGCAGTTCAGCGAAGTTAGCTGCAGTTTGCGGGCCGATATCCAGGATCATGTCGTCGTCGGCAACGTCGGCGATCAGCTTGACGGTGGCTTCGGCGCTTTCCGCGAACTCCTTGGCCACCACCACGTCTACCGGCAGTGGCACGCTGACCTTGGCGGCAATGGCGCGGGCAGTGTCCAGCAGGTCTGGCTCGTACAGCGATTTACCCACCGGGTGCCCGGCAGCAGCCAGGAAGGTGTTGGCAATGCCGCCGCCGACGATCAACTGGTTGCAGATCTGGCTCAGGCTGTTCAATACGTCGAGCTTGGTGGACACCTTGGAGCCGGCAACGATGGCCGCCATCGGTTGGGCCGGAGCGCCCAGGGCCTTGCCCAGCGCGTCCAGTTCAGCCGCCAGCAACGGGCCAGCTGCAGCCACTTTGGCGAACTTGGCCACGCCGTGGGTCGAACCCTCGGCACGGTGAGCGGTGCCGAAAGCGTCCATCACGAACAGGTCGCACAGGGCCGCGTATTGCTGGGCCAGTTCGTCGCTGTTCTTTTTCTCGCCCTTGTTGAAGCGTACGTTTTCGAACAGCACGATATCGCCGGCCTTAACGTCCACGCCGTTCAGGTAGTCGGCTACCAGCGGCACGTCGCGGCCCAGGGCCTTGCTCAGGTACTCGGCCACAGGCTTGAGGCTGTTTTCTGCCGAGAATTCACCTTCGGTCGGGCGACCCAAGTGGGAGCAGACCATCACGGCCGCGCCTTTTTCCAGGGCCAGCTTGATGGTCGGCAGCGAGGCCAGGATTCGCGCATCGCTGGTGACAACACCGTCCTTGACTGGGACGTTGAGGTCTTCGCGGATCAGTACGCGCTTACCTTGCAGATCGAGGTCGGTCATCTTCAACACGGTCATGGGTGGCAATTCCTGAGAGCTAAAGTTGTGGAGAGGCTGTTTGCAGATAGTGTTCTGCAACGTCCAGCATTCGGTTGGCAAACCCCCATTCGTTGTCGAACCAAGCCAGGATGTTCACCAGCCTCGGGCCGGAAACGCGGGTCTGGCTGGCATCGACGATGGCCGAATGCGGGTCATGGTTGAAATCACAGCTGGCGTGCGGCAACTCGGTGTAGGCCAACAAGCCTTTGAGCGGGCCGCTGGTGGCGGCGTCGCGCAGGATCCGGTTGACTTCACCGGCGTCTGTGTCGCTGACGGTTTGCATGGTGATGTCCAGGCACGACACATTCACCGTCGGTACCCGTACGGCTTTGGCCTGGATTCGCCCGGCAAGTTCCGGCAACAGTCGCTCGATACCGCGCGCGAGGCCGGTAGACACCGGAATCACTGACTGAAACGCCGAACGTGTACGACGCAAGTCTTCATGGTGGTAGGCATCGATCACCGGCTGATCGTTCATCGCCGAGTGAATGGTGGTGATCGACACGTATTCCAGGCCAATGGCCTGGTCCAGCAGACGCAACAGCGGCACGCCGCAGTTGGTGGTGCAGGAGGCGTTGGACACCAGCAATTCGGCGCCGGTCAGGCAATCCTGGTTGACGCCGTAGACGATGGTGGCGTCGACATCCGCCTCGCTGGCCATCGGCTGGGAGAACAATACGCGCGGCGCGCCGGCGTCGAGAAAACGCTGGCCATCGGCACGGGTGTGATAAGCACCGGAGCATTCCAGCACCAGGTCGACGCCCAGCGCCGCCCAGTCGATGCCCTCGGGGGTGGCACTGCGCAATACCTTCACGCAGGTGCCATTAATATGCAGACAGTCGTCTTCGACCCGCACTTCGCCGGGGAACCGGCCATGGGTGGAGTCAAAGCGCGTCAGGTATTCAATGCTGGCCATGTCAGCCAGATCGTTGATCGCAACAATTTCAAACCCTGCAGCCGCCCCTCGCTCGAACAGAGCACGCAAGACGCAACGACCAATCCGGCCGTAGCCGTTGAGTGCAACTTTGTAGGGACGCGGTTGAGGCATGGGGTTCTCGATTAATGTTCGTTCAGTGTTGAATGTTCCATCGCCATCGCGGGCAAGCCCGCTCCCACATTAGACCGAGATCAAATGTGGGAGCGGGCTTGCCCGCGATAGCAACAGCACAGACAACGCAGACTTACTTAGTCTTCCAGCAGCTCTTCAGCCTGACCCAGGATGTTTTCCAGGGTGAAACCGAACTCTTCGAACAACGCTGGCGCCGGCGCCGACTCACCGTAGGTGGTCATGCCGATCACGCGGCCTTCCAGGCCCACGTACTTGTACCAGTAGTCGGCGTGAGCCGCTTCGATGGCGATACGCGCGCTGACCTGCAACGGCAACACCGATTGCTTGTAGTCGGCATCCTGGGCTTCGAAGACGCTGGTGCAAGGCATGGAAACCACACGCACGTTGCGACCAGCAGCGGTCAGCTTGTCGTACGTTTGAACCGCCAGGCCCACTTCGGAACCGGTGGAGATCAGGATCAGCTCCGGCTCGCCGATGCAGTCTTTGAGCACGTAGCCACCACGGCTGATGCCTTCGATCTGCGCCGCGTCGCGGGTTTGGTGCTGCAGGTTCTGGCGGGAGAAGATCAGCGCCGAAGGGCCGTCTTTACGCTCGATCGCGTGCTTCCAGGCCACAGCCGATTCGACCGCGTCCGATGGGCGCCAAGTGTCCAGGTTCGGCGTGGTACGCAGGCTGGTCAGTTGCTCGACCGGCTGGTGCGTCGGGCCGTCTTCGCCCAGGCCGATGGAGTCGTGGGTGTAGACGAAGATCACACGCTTCTTCATCAGCGACGCCATGCGTACAGCGTTGCGTGCGTATTCCATGAACATCAGGAAGGTCGCGCCGTAAGGCACCAGGCCGCCGTGCAGGGCAACGCCGTTCATGATGGCGCTCATGCCGAACTCGCGCACGCCGTAGTACATGTAGTTGCCGCTGGCGTCTTCCGCCGAGACACCTTTGCAACCTTTCCACAGGGTCAGGTTGGAACCGGCCAGGTCAGCCGAACCGCCGAGGAACTCAGGCAGCAGCGGGCCGAACGCGTTCAGGGCGTTCTGGCTGGCTTTACGGCTGGCGATGGTTTCGCCCTTGGCAGCCACTTCGGCGATGTAGGCCGAGGCTTTTTCCGAGAAGTCGGCAGGCAGGTCACCGGCCAGGCGGCGTACCAGTTCGTTGGCCAGTTCCGGGAATTCGGCGGAGTAGGCAGCGAAACGCTGGTCCCACTCGGCTTCGGCAGCCAGACCGGCTTCCTTGGCGTCCCACTCGGCGTAGATGTCGGCCGGGATTTCGAACGGGCCGTGGTTCCACTTCAGCGCAGCGCGGGTCAGGGCGATTTCCGCGTCACCCAGTGGGGCGCCGTGGCAGTCTTCTTTACCTTGCTTGTTCGGCGAACCGAAGCCGATGGTGGTCTTGCAGCAGATCAGGGTCGGCTGCTCGCTCTTGCGGGCGGTGTCGATGGCGGTCTTGATCTCTTCAGGATCGTGGCCGTCGACATTGCGGATCACCTGCCAGTTGTAGGCTTCGAAACGCTTTGGCGTGTCGTCGGTGAACCAGCCTTCGACTTCGCCGTCGATGGAGATGCCGTTGTCATCGTAGAAGGCAATCAGCTTGCCCAGGCCCAGGGTACCGGCCAGGGAAGCGACTTCGTGGGAAATGCCTTCCATCATGCAGCCATCACCCAGGAACACATAGGTGTGGTGGTCGACAACATTGTGGTTTGGACGGTTGAACTGAGCGCCCAGCACTTTTTCAGCCAGGGCAAAGCCCACGGCGTTGGCCAGGCCTTGGCCCAGTGGACCGGTGGTGGTCTCAACGCCAGGGGTGTAGCCGTATTCCGGGTGGCCCGGGGTGCGGCTGTGGATCTGGCGGAAGTTTTTCAGGTCGTCGATGGTGACGTCGTAGCCGGTCAGGTGCAGCAACGAGTAGATCAGCATCGAGCCGTGGCCGTTGGACAGGATGAACCGGTCACGGTCGGCGAACGACGGGTTGCTCGGGTTGTGTTTCAGGTAGTCACGCCAAAGCACCTCGGCGATATCCGCCATGCCCATCGGGGCACCGGGATGGCCGCTGTTGGCTTTTTGCACGGCATCCATGCTGAGGGCACGAATGGCGTTGGCACGCTCACGACGGCTGGGCATCGCTGTTCTCCTGAGGCTATTGAATCGAGAGTGAATAAAAGAAACGGAAAAAAGGATCGGCATTTTCCCTCAGCCACCGCCTGCGGGCAATGACAGATAGTCACTTGTGGGTGTTTTTCCTGCGGATTGGCTGGAGAAACTGTTCACCGGTTCGTCTCTGAGTTATAGCGGCTGCTTATAACCACCGATTATCGACCAATATCAAAACTTTTTGATATTGACCTTGCGGGGCTTTCCCACCGCCTCTAGACTGCTGGCCTTATGAACTTAAGCGCATCTTCCATTCGCCCCGACGACAGCGACGAGCTGGCAGCCCTCTGCAAGGCCGGCGGCGATCCGTTGCGCCTGAATGTGTTGCGCGCGCTGACCAACGACTCGTTCGGAGTGCTGGAGCTGGCGCAGATCTTCGCCATCGGCCAGTCCGGCATGAGCCACCACTTGAAGGTACTGGCCCAGGCCGACCTGGTGGCCACCCGCCGTGAAGGCAATGCGATTTTTTACCGCCGCGCCCTGCCCCACACCGAACTGTTGGGCGGAAAGCTGCATGCCGCGCTGTTGGACGAAATAGACAGCCTGGCCCTGCCGGCTGAAGTGCAGTCGCGCATCAGCCAGGTGCACGGCCAACGCGCCGCCGCCAGCCAGGACTTTTTCTCACGGGTAGCCGAGAAGTTTCGCGCCCAGCAGGACCTGATTGCCGGCTTGGCGCAATACCGCGACAGTGTGCTGGCACTTTTGGACAAGCTGAGCTTCAGTGATGAGGCGACGGCACTGGAAGTGGGCCCCGGCGACGGCGGTTTCCTGCCGGAGCTGGCGCGCCGTTTTCATCAGGTCACGGCGCTGGACAACAGCCCCGCGATGCTGGAGCTGGCCCGCCAGTTATGTGAGCGCGAGGCGCTGGGCAATGTGCGCCTGCAGCTGGCAGACGCCCTGAATGACACCAGCCTGCGGGCCGACTGCGTGGTACTGAATATGGTCCTGCACCATTTCGCGGCCCCGGCAGAAGCCCTCAAGCAGATGGCGAATCTGCTGCAACCAGGCGGCAGTTTGCTGATTACAGATTTATGCAGCCACAACCAGAGTTGGGCCAGGGAGGCCTGCGGTGATCTCTGGTTGGGTTTTGAACAGGACGATCTGGCCCGTTGGGCCACCGCTGCGGGACTCGTTCCCGGGGAAAGCCTCTATGTAGGTTTACGCAATGGTTTCCAGATTCAGGTCCGCCATTTTCAGCGACCGGCTGGCGACACTCACCATCGGTAAATATCAGGAAAACATCGAGATGAGCGAATACTCCCTTTTCACCTCCGAGTCCGTGTCTGAAGGGCATCCGGACAAAATCGCCGACCAGATTTCTGATGCGGTGCTGGACGCCATCATTGCTGAAGACAAGTTCGCCCGAGTGGCGTGCGAGACTCTGGTGAAAACGGGCGTGGCGATCATCGCCGGCGAAGTCACCACCTCTGCCTGGGTAGACCTTGAGCAGATCGTTCGTGACGTGATCACCGACATCGGCTACAACAGCTCTGACGTCGGCTTCGACGGTGCGACCTGCGGCGTGATGAACATCATCGGCAAGCAGTCCCCGGACATCAACCAGGGTGTTGACCGTGCCAAGCCTGAAGATCAGGGCGCCGGCGACCAAGGCCTGATGTTCGGCTACGCCAGCAACGAAACCGACGTGCTGATGCCAGCACCGATCACCTTCTCCCACCAGTTGGTGAAGCGCCAGGCCGAAGCCCGTAAATCGGGTGTGTTGCCATGGCTGCGCCCGGACGCCAAGTCCCAGGTGACCTGCCGCTACGAAGGCGGCAAAGTCGTCGCCATCGACGCTGTCGTACTGTCGACCCAGCACAACCCGGACGTTTCCTACAGCGACCTACGCGAAGGCGTCATGGAGCTGATCGTCAAGCACGTGCTGCCGGCCGAACTGCTGACCAAAGACACCCAGTTCCACATCAACCCGACCGGCCAGTTCATCATCGGTGGCCCGGTGGGCGACTGCGGCCTGACCGGTCGCAAGATCATCGTCGACAGCTACGGCGGCATGGCCCGTCACGGTGGTGGCGCGTTCTCCGGCAAGGACCCATCCAAGGTTGACCGTTCCGCAGCCTACGCCGGTCGTTACGTGGCCAAGAACATCGTGGCTGCCGGCCTGGCCGAGCGTTGCGAGATTCAGGTGTCCTACGCCATCGGTGTAGCCCAGCCTACGTCGATCTCGCTGAATACCTTCGGTACCGGCAAGATCAGCGACGACAAGATCGTCAAGCTGGTGCGTGAGATCTTCGACCTGCGTCCGTACGCAATCACCACCATGCTCGACCTGCTGCACCCGATGTACCAGGAAACCGCGGCCTACGGCCACTTCGGTCGTACCCCAGAGCAGAAGACTGTCAGCAACGACACCTTCACCACGTTCACCTGGGAAAAGACCGACCGCGCCAACGACCTGCGCACTGCCGCCGGCCTGTAATCGCTTTACGGTGTACACAAAGCCCTGCCGGGTTATCCCGGCGGGGTTTTTTATTGCCGGATGATTTGCGGGCGATGTTCACATTTTTTGGATCCAATGCTTGCAGGCTAAATAATGGCCCACTAGAATCCGCGCCCTCCCGGGCCTTCACCTCTTATTGGATATTGCACTGCGCCTGCCCGGGATCGATAAGCGCGCAGGCAATCGAACATTGAGGTTTTCCATGCGCATTTCCACACTCGCCCCTGCCGCCCTTCTGCTCAGCCTGTTTGCCCTGCCGGCACACGCCGACTTGAGCGCACTCAGCGGCCTGACTTCCCAACTGGGCGTGTCTTCCGGCGACTGCGAAAAACAGGGCAAAGACCTGCAAGCCAAGGTCGACGCTGCCAAAGCCAATGGCGAAGACGTGAAAGTGAAGGCCATGCAGGCCGCACTGGATCAAGTAAACAAAGGTTGCAAAAAAGTCGGCGAGTCCCAGGACAAGCTCGACGCTGGCCAGCAAAAGCAACAGGCCAAGGCTGACAGCAACGACAAAGTGAAAGCCCTGGGCGGTCTGTTCAAGTAAGCAGAAACATCGGGTAAAAAGCCTCGCGGTTGCGGGGCTTTTTTATGCCCGCCGGGATGGCTTAGGCTGGGCGCCCTTTCAGAGCAAGGATGCTCATAATGACGTCGCCTATGCGCTTGCTGCTGTTCCTTTTACTCAGCTTCTCGCCGCTCATTGCGTGGGCGCGGGAGTGTCCCGACTGGGAAGCCGATCACGCCCAGGCCCAGATCACCACCCTGGCGCAGCAAGTCCGCCTGTGGGATGACAGCTACCACCGGCTCGGCCAGTCACTGATCAGCGATGAGCTCTATGACCAGGCCCGCCAGCGCCTTGCCCAATGGCGCAGTTGTTTCAACGCCTCCGCTCCGGTCACGGACAACCCGCTGGGCAGCGCACGAGGCACCATCACCCACCCGACGCCACACACGGGCCTGGAAAAGCTGCTGGATGATAAAGCCGCTGAAACCTGGCTGAGCACTCGCCAGGACGTATGGGTTCAGCCCAAGGTCGATGGCGTGGCCGTGACGCTGGTTTACCGCAAGGGCCGACTGAGCCGGGTCATCAGTCGTGGTGACGGCCGGCTGGGGCAGGATTGGTCAGCCTCCGCCGGCAGGATTCCCGGGATCGTCCAGCAACTGCCCGAACCCGTAGACCTGTTGTTACAGGGCGAACTCTATTGGCGACTGAATGATCACGTGCAGGCCGCCAAAGGTGGCATCGGCGCCCGCAGCAAAGTAGCCGGGCTGATGAATCGCCGGCAGTTGAGCGAGGCCGAGGCCGCCAATATCGGTCTGTTTATCTGGGCCTGGCCCCAAGGCCCCGATGATTTTTCCGAGCGCCTGAACCAGCTTGCGCAATGGGGCTTCACCGACAGCGCCCGCTACAGCCAACCGATCAAAGACATTACCGAAGCGGCGCACTGGCGCAGTTACTGGTACAGCCACCCACTGCCCTTCGCCAGCGACGGCGTGGTGTTGCACCAGAGCCAACGCGCGCCGGCAGAGCGCTGGCGGGTCAGCGCGCCCTATTGGGCGGTTGCCTGGAAATACCCGGTGGTCAAGGCGCTGGCCCATGTGCGCAAGGTGCACTTCAAGATTGGCCGCACCGGGCGCATCACTTCCATCCTGGAGCTTGCGCCGGTACTGCTCGACGACCGGAAAATCAGCCGGGTCAGCGTTGGCTCCCTGAAGCGCTGGCAGGAACTGGATATTCGTCCTGGCGACCAGGTGTCCATCAGCCTCGCCGGGCAAGTCATTCCGCGCCTTGATCACGTCATCCTGCGCAGCCAGCCACGGGTCGAACTGCAGATCCCGCAGGCCAAGGACTTCCACTCCTTGAGTTGCTGGCAACTGGCCCCCGGTTGTGAGGAACAACTGCTTGCGCGCCTGACCTGGCTGAGCGGCGCCCAGGGCCTGGCCCTGCCACATATCGGCCGCGAAACCTGGAACACCTTGATTCAGGCCGGTCTAATCGGTGGCCTGCTCGATTGGTTAACCCTTGATGAGGCAGAGCTTGCTAACATTGATGGCTTCGGCGAACGCAGCAGTGCGCGTTTACTCGACAGCCTGCGCAGCGCCCGGCAGCGACCGTTCGCGCAATGGCTGATGGCCCTGGGAGTACCGCCCACGGCCCGCAACAATCTACAAGGCGGCTGGCAAACCCTGGCCGCCAAAGACACTCAGGCCTGGCTGGCCGAAGACGGCATAGGCCCGGGCCGCGCGGCGCAACTGAACGCTTTTTTTCGCGACCCGCAGGTGCTGGCCTTGAGTGAAACATTACGGGCTGCCGGGATAGAGGGTTTTTAACCTCTGACCGGCGGCATTAACCGGTGCCCGCAGAATTCATCCTGCCCACCTGATTGCGACCTTGTTTCCCTTGGAGCGTTAATGAAATTTCTTGCACCTTTTGCCCTGTTGACCGTCGCCACCCTTATGGCCACGCCACTGCTGGCGGCCGAGGAAACCCCGCAAATCACCGGCTGCGCCGCCAAGCGCCAGGCCATCAGCGCCCAGATCGAACAAGCCAAAGCCCACGGCAACAGCGAGCAGCAAGCCGGCCTGGAAAAAGCTCTGAGTGAAGTCACTGCCAACTGCACCGACGCGTCCTTGAAAAAGGAGCGTGAAAACAAGGTGCTCGACGCCAAGCACGAAGTCAGCCGCCGTCAGGCCGACCTCGACAAGGCGATGAAAAAGGGTGACTCCGACAAGATCAACAAACGCAAAGATAAGCTCGCCCAGTCACGCAAGGACCTGCAGGAAGCCCTGGACGAACTGGACAAGTAAGACGCCTCAATGATCGCGAAACTGTTTATGGCAAGCGGTGCAGGCATCTTCGACTTTCTGCACTGCCGGGCCCAGATTGCTGGCTTTGTAAGGCTGGACCTGGCTTGCGATCACCAATTCACCGGTGGCCGCTTCAAGGTTTCGAGCCATCTCCTGGAAGCGTGCCTGTTGCTGCCACACATCATCCTTGGCGCTGGTGTGGTCTTCTTCACGCACGCTCGGGAAATGTTTCCACGGTTCATGGGACAACGCATCGAGTTTGACCGCGCCTTCGGCAAATTTAGCGCCGTCGAATGGAATGCGCCCACGCAGCATGCCGCCCAAGTCTTCGCCGGTCTTGAGCATCTGCTTGAAAATGGCCTTGCGCTGGCCAAGGGGCGAATTCGGATCAACCCCGCCGCAGGCGGACAGTGTCAGGCAGGCCAGCAATACAACGGTCAGTCTTTTAAAAGTCATGATGGCTCAAGGTCACGGGAAACGGCGGCCAGTATCCTCGCCCCGCCCGTAAAGACCAATACCCCCATTAATAATAAGGGTTGCTCGAATGCCGATCGGCGCGGGCAATCACTTCAGGAATTATGTGTATGAATACCCGTTTCAAACCCTGGAGCCGCCGCCTGGCATGGGCTCTGCCAATGATCGCGTTGCTGGCCGGTTGCGACACCGGAAAGGACGAGAAAGCCAAACCCCATGCCATCGCGACCTACGCCAGTGCCACCTGGGAAAACTTGCCGGCCGTGTCGGACAGCGACCTGCAAGCCGGCTTCGAGTCCTGGCGCAGTGCCTGCCAACGGCTCAAGGCAGACCCGGTGTGGGGCACGACGTGCGCGGCATCGGCAACCGTGCCATCGAACGCAGTGGCGATTCGCGACTTCCTCAAGGCCAACCTCGACGTCTACGGGCTGCGCTCGGCCGATAACAGCCCCAACGGCTTGATCACCGGCTACTACGAACCGGTTTACCCCGGCAGCCTCACCGAAACCCCCATCGCCCACGTGCCGGTGTTCGGCGTGCCGGATGACCTGATCATCGTCAACCTGGAGAGCATCTACCCGGAACTCAAGGGCAAGCGCCTGCGCGGGCGCCTGGAGGGTCGGGTACTCAAACCCTATGACGACGCCAGCGCCATCAACCAGCAAGGCTCCACCGCCAAGCCCATCGCCTGGCTGACCAACCCAATGGACCTGCAATTCCTGCAGATCCAGGGTTCGGGCCGTATTCAACTGGCCGATGGCCGGCAATTACGCGTCGGTTACGGCGACCAGAACGGCTACCCGTACCGCCCCATCGGCCGCTGGCTGGTGGAGCAAGGCGAGTTGAAAAAAGAAGACGTGACCATGGGTGCTATCAGCGCCTGGGCCAAGGCTCACCCGCAGCGGATTCCTGAATTACTGGCGAGCAACCCCAGCTACGTGTTCTTCAGCGCCCGCCCCGACAGCAACGAAGGCCCGCGCGGCTCGCTGAACGTGCCGCTGACTGCGGGCTATAGCGTTGCAGTGGATCGCAAGGTGATTCCGCTGGGTAGCTTGTTGTGGCTCTCGACCACAAGGCCGGACGGTGCGCCGATCGCGCGCCCGGTGGCTGCGCAAGATACCGGCGGTGCAATTACCGGCGAAGTGCGTGCCGACCTGTTCTGGGGAACCGGCGATGCCGCCGGGGAGTTGGCGGGCAACATGAAGCAGCAGGGCCAGATCTGGATGCTGTGGCCTAAAGGCGAAGCGCTGCCGAAAGTGCCGGATGCGCCGACAGGAACCTGAAACAACATTGGTTTATGTGGGGGCGGGCTTGTGTGGGAGCGGGCTTGCTCGCGAAGACGGTGTTTCAGCCACCGGATGTATCGACTGATCTACCGCATTCGCGAGCAAGCCCGCTCCCACACTTGAACAGCGTCACGCTTTAGATCGAGACGAAGAAGAAACTCGCAATCAACGCCATCCCCACCGCCCACACCAGCGACCGCAGCATCGCCCAGTCCGCCAAATAGCAGATGATGTAGAGCAACCGGCTGGTAATAAACAGCACCGCCAGTACGTTGATCGTCACCAGCGATGCGCCGCCTGCCAAATGCGCAATGATCACCGCCGCCGCAAAGGCCGGGGTCACTTCAAAGCTGTTGAGTTGCGCACTGTGGGCACGCTTGGCGAACCCATCCAGGGTCTCCAGGAAGGCTCGCGGATCATGGTTCTGCCGAGGCCCGAACTTGCCGCCGCTGAACTTGGCCACGCCCGTGCACAGGTACGGCAGAAAGATTGCGATCAACACACACCAGAAAGCGACTGTCATACCCCATTCCTTTTTTAGTTTTATCCGACGGTTAGAGTTTCATCACGAACATGCCGATCAGCACCAACCCACAGGCTATGAGCCGCGGGCGGCCGAAAGGTTCTTTCAGGTAACGCATGCCGAACAACACCACCAGGATCACGCTGACTTCCCGCAGCGCGGCAGCCTCGGCAATCGAGCCCAGTTGCATGGCCCAAAGCACCAGAGCGTAGCTCAACAACACACACAACCCGACACTCAACCCCAGCCGCCACTGCGTGCGCCAGAACAACCCGAACGCCGCCCGCTTGCGCACCACCGCCAGCAACGGAAACGGCCAGGCGCTGATCAGCGTCAGCCACACCAGGTAATCCAGCGGGTGTGACCAACGGCGCAACGCCTGGCCATCGAGGAAGGTGTAGCAACCGATGCACAGGCCAATCAACGCCACCACCGGCAGCATCGACCAGGGCAACCGGTCACCGCCACCGCCCTGCCACAGCAGGCACAGCATGCCAAACGGTATCAACAGAATGCCAAGGATCTGCTGGGTACTCAGCACCTCACCGGCAAACACCAGTGTCAGCGCCAGCACCACCAGGGGCGACAGCCCGCGCATCAGCGGGTACACCAACCCCAGGTCACCCACGCGATAGGCCTGGATCAACAGGTAGCGGTAGAGCAATTCAAACAGCGCCGAGGCGATGATCCACGGCCAGATTTCCAGCGGCGGCAACGACACAAAACCCACCGCCAACACCACAAACAGCAACGCCACCGTGTCCATGCACGCGATCACCAATAGGCGCTCGCCGCTGAATTTGATCAAGGTGTTCCACGTCGCATGCAACAGCGCCGCTACCAGTACCAGAGCTGTTGCAATCACCGGTGACTCCCCAGTCAAAAAACACAGAATTGATTCGCCATATGTCATCAGCTGTTTATACTAAAGCCGACCACGCCGCACTCAGTTGCGCAAAGACCTATACCAATAAATTTTTGCTGCTGCCCGATCTTCACAGGTCCGGGCGCCGGCATGCGTATGCCTGATCAGAGCGTCACGATTACCGACAGGAGATCCTCGCATGCCGCTCGCCTTGCTTGCACTGGCCGTCGCCGCCTTTGGCATCGGCACCACCGAATTTGTCATCATGGGCTTGCTGCCCGACGTCGCCCGAGACCTGTCCGTAAGCATTCCAAACGCCGGCCTACTGATCACCGGCTACGCCCTGGGCGTGGTGTTCGGCGCACCGATCCTGGCCATCGGCACCGCCAACATGCCGCGCAAAGCCACGCTGCTGGGCATGACCGTCATGTTCATCCTCGGCAATGTGCTGTGTGCCCTGGCGCCGAACTACGCGACGTTGATGGCCGCCCGGGTGGTCACCGCGCTGTGCCATGGCGCGTTCTTCGGTATTGGCTCGGTAGTGGCCGCCGGCCTGGTGGCGCCGAACAAACGGGCGCAGGCAATTGCGATGATGTTCACCGGGCTGACCCTGGCCAACGTGCTCGGGGTACCGCTGGGCACTGCGCTGGGCCAATACGCTGGTTGGCGCTCGACGTTCTGGGCGGTGTCGGTAATCGGCGTGATTGCCGCCATCGCTCAATGGCTGTGGCTGCCCAAGCACATCGCGATGGACAAGGCCAACCTCGCCAGCGAATTCAAGGTACTGACCAAACCCAACGTGCTGCTGGCCCTGGGCATGAGCGCGCTGGCCTCCACCAGCCTGTTCAGCGTCTTCACCTACATCGCACCGATACTGCAAGACATCACCGGCGTCAGCCCCCACGGCATCACCCTGATGTTACTGCTGTTCGGCGTCGGCCTCACGGCGGGCAGCATGCTCGGCGGGCGCCTGGCCGACAGCCGCCTGCTGCCCTCGCTGGTGGGCATGGCCTTGGCGGTGGTGTTGATATTGGCGGTGTTCACCCAAACCAGCCATTCGGTGATTCCGGCTGCGATTACCTTGCTGCTGTGGGGCGTGTTCGCCTTCGCCCTGTGCCCGATCCTGCAACTGCTGATCATCGACCAGGCCCACGAAGCCCCCAACCTCGGCTCTACCCTGAACCAGAGCGCCTTCAACCTGGGCAACGCCGCCGGCGCCTGGATCGGCGGGCTGGTGGTGGCCAGTGGCGCCGACCTGTCGGACCTGCCCTGGACCGGCGCACTGCTGGGCTGCCTGACGGTGCTGGCGGCACTTTTCTTCATCTACCTGCAACGTCGTGGAACATCGGCTGTCAATGCATCCAACTGACAAACACATAACCCACCCGACTTTAGACCCTCCCCATCCAAGGACCCCGGATGCTTGAACTTGTCGCTGCCTTTATTTGCCTGACCACCCTGCTCACGTATGTGAATTACCGCTTCATCGGCCTGCCGCCCACTATCGGTGTGATGGTGACGGCGCTGATGTTTTCCCTGCTGCTGCAAGGCCTGAGCTTTATCGGTTACCCCGGCCTTGAGGAACGCATCCAGCAGTTGATCGGCCAGATCGACTTCGGCGACTTGCTGATGAACTGGATGCTCTCGTTCCTGCTGTTCGCCGGCGCCTTGCACGTTAACCTGAGTGACCTGCGCAGCTACCGCTGGCCCATCGGCCTGCTCGCCACCTTCGGCGTATTGATCGCCACGGTGGTGATCGGCAGCCTGGCCTTCTACATCTTCGCCCTGTTCGGCTGGCACGTGAGCTTCCTGTACTGCCTGCTGTTCGGCGCGCTGATCTCCCCCACCGACCCGATCGCGGTACTCGGTGTGCTGCGGACGGCCAACGCGTCGAAACCGCTGAAGACCACGATCGTCGGCGAGTCGCTGTTCAACGACGGCACGGCGGTGGTGGTGTTCACCGTATTGCTGGGCATCGCGCAGTTGGGCGAGACGCCCACGGTGGGCGCCACGGCCATGCTGTTTGCCCATGAGGCGATCGGTGGCGTGGTGTTTGGCGGGCTGATCGGCTACATCGTGTACCTGATGATCAAGAGCATCGAGCAGTATCAGATCGAAGTGATGCTGACCCTCGCCCTGGTGATCGGCGGCTCGGCGATGGCCACCGAGCTGCACGTGTCGGCGCCGATTGCGATGGTGGTCGCGGGGCTGATCATCGGCAACCTGGGCCGTAAGCTGGCGATGAACGACATGACCCGCCGCTACCTGGACGGTTTCTGGGAGTTGCTCGATGACATGCTCAACGCCCTGCTGTTCGCGCTGATCGGCATGGAGCTTTTGCTGTTGCCGTTCAACTGGCTGCACGTGCTGGCCGCCAGTTTGCTGGCGGTGGCGATCCTGTTGTCACGCCTGTTGACGGTCGCCCCGGCGATCCTGCTGCTGCGGCGCTGGCGCACGGTGCCCCGCGGCACCATCCGCATCCTCACCTGGGGCGGCTTGCGCGGCGGGGTTTCCGTGGCATTGGCCCTGGCCCTGCCGCTGGGCCCGGAGCGTGACTTGCTGCTGAGCATCACCTACATCGTGGTGCTGTCGTCGATCCTGTTGCAGGGTTTGAGCATCGGCAAGCTGGTCAAGCATGTGACCAAGGATGAGCCTGCTCCCGAGGCTCACCACTGAAGCTCCCGGTCAAAGCGCCTGCACGATGATCTGGCTTTTCAGGTCATTGGCCATGGCCTGGATCACCGGCTTCATCTGGGCGAAGAGTTCGGCGCTGCAAACCGCTTCTGGGTGGGCAAACTTGGCCGTGCGTGAAATCAGCACGGTGTTGCCCTCCCGGGAATAGGTGGCGCTGTACTCGAAGCCGGCGCCCTTGAACGAAACCGCCTTGGGCACCGCCAGAATACTGAGGGTCTTGGGAAACTCGAACCGGGCCGTCTCACTGTTCTCTCCAGAAATGCAGATGAAGGCCTGCGCCCGTTCTTTTTCCACGGCAACGGCAGATACGTTTTGGGCAATCCCTCCGCCCAGGCTACTCAGCGCTGGCACACCTATCGGGCCCGGCACATTCACCAGGTTGTCCGTGCGCCCCACCATCATGGCGTTGAAGCTTGGAGCGTCGCTGTCCAGGGGGTCGGTTTGCAGCGTGCCGCCGCCCGCCTGGCCATAACCGTGCAGAATTTTCTGGATCATCAAGTCACGGTCCGCCGGCTTCATCGACTTGATCGAGGTCCGGGCAAACTCCGCGCGCCAACCGTCCAGGCGCTTGGCCTGGGTGAAGTCTGCAGCGCCACTGGCATCCACCTTGAATACCAGTTCACTGGACTCTTTGCCCAGCTGAGTGGCCGGCGTGCGGCCGATCTCGCCGGTACGGGTCAACAACACCGGTTTATCCAGATCGAGGTTGGGCAGGTAGCCAGCGGCCGTCCCGCTCGAGGTCGAATCCAGGTACAGGTCCAGGCTCGGGATATAAGTGATCGCGTGATTGATGGGGCTGACCGCCGCGACCTTGGGCAAGGTGTAGGCACTGCCGTAGCTGATCAGCGCCGGGGAGCTTTCGATGGCGACGGCCTTGAGCAACGCTTCAAGCAGGGCCACATGGTCCTTGCAGTCACCGTAGCGGTTGTCCAGTACCGACTGCGCAGCGTGCGGAACCACTCCGCCCGCGTCGATGTACACCGCCACATACCGGATGTTCCGGCGTACCCAGTCACTCAACACCATAGCCTTGGCCCGGGGTGTTGGCAGGTTGGCCGTGAGTTGGTTGGCCAGCGTGCTGATCGCCGGGGTCACTTCGACGGTGGCCCGGGCATCGTAGGCTTTGGCCAACGCCTGGTAACTCGGGAAGGTCGAGACCGCCAGGCGTTGGCCGTAATCCACGTACGCCACCGCACCTTGCTCGGGACGGGACTTTTCAGCCGACACGTAGTCCCAGCGATACACCTTGCGCCCGGGCGCTGCCGCCGGTGTGGACGCATTGAAGCCTCTGGCATCGGCGTACAGCGGTTTATCCGCCGGCAAATCGTAGGTCAGGCTGAACTGCTCCATCGGATTAAGGCTTGGCGTTGCGAAGTCAATAAATTCGCCGGGGAACAACGGGGTCTTGCGCACACGTTGATAACGCAGGGTCAGGCGATCACCTACCGCCACCTCGGGGAAGATCACCACCTTGACCCGGGAGTCCTGGAACATGGGTGAGTCGGCGGAAGCCCGTTCCTGCTGTTCCTTGATCTGCTCGGCACTCACCGGCACCTTGCGCCCGTCAGGCTTGCGGGTGAACGCCTCGACAATCTCCAGCGTATCCAGGGAACGGTTGTAACTCACCGGCTGCTGCGCCCGTGAACGAATGCCACGCTCTTCGTTGATGCGCATCACGGACTCGTAGTCCTGCACATAACTGCCGTCGGCGTTGATCACGAACGACTGAGCCATTTTTTCGACGGTCACGGAGTGGTCTGCACCATCATCCCTGGCCTGTGCAGAACCCATTACGCCCGATACCAGCACCAACCCCAACAGCCTGCGCCATGGAAAAAGAGGGGAAGCTCGCATAAAGATCCTTCTTGATGAATGAAAAGCCGCGCCGCGACTGTGCCATTCATTTATGACGAATCGGCTTACGGGTCCTTGTTGATCTGCTGAGGGTGACGCGGGTCGGCAACCTTGCCCGGCAGGCTGCTTTCACTGCGAATCTGCGCGTGGCTGATCAGCGCAAAGATAAAGCTGCCGCCGATGATATTGCCCGCCAGTGTCGGCCCGGCAAATACCAGCCAGAAGTCTTTCCACGGCAACTCGCCGGCAAATACCAGGTACGACACTTCCGCCGAACCCACCACGATGTGGGTGAAATCCCCGAGTGCCATCAGGTAGGTGATCAGGATAATGATCCAGATCTTGGCGCTTTCCATGGACGGAATCATCCAGACCATGGTGGCGATCATCCAGCCAGACACGATGCCCTTGGCGAACATCTGCGAGGTGTCGTTCTCCATGACCTTGCGGCCGATTTCCAGGAAGGCCAGGTCGGTCTTGGCGTCGAAAATCGGCAAGTGCAACATCACGTACGCCACCAGTAAGGTACCGCACAGGTTGCCCACCAGCACCACCGCCCATAAGCGCAGCAGCCGTCCGACATTATTCAGGGTGGGCTTGCTCATCACCGGCAACACCGCCGTCAGGGTGTTTTCGGTGAACAACTGCTGACGGGCGAGGATCACCGCCAAAAACCCCGCGCAGTAGCCGAAACTGGCAATTACCTTGAACCCTTCGCCATCCGGCAGCCGCGAGTTGAGCAAGCCCATGCCCATCAACGACAGGCCCATGGTCAGGCCGGCGGCCAGCGCCGACCACCACAACGCAGCCACGGTGCGTTCCAGCTCCTGATCGCCTTGGGTGCGGATGATTTCATGCAGAACCGCCGCGCGAGGCGGCTGGTTCTTGTCGACGTCGTGCTGCTCTTCCTGCGACAGGTTAGGGGTCTTGCCGTCTTTTTCAGTGGCCATGGCGTTCCTGAGTCCGTTGTGTGCTTTTAGCTACGACACGCGGCGTTCAGGGCTGTTCAGTGGCTGTATCACTTAACCGGCAGGCGCCATGCCTTGGCCATTTCGACGGTGGTGGAACTGAGTGGCGTCTTCCAGGGTTTATTGCGCGCCACGTAGTTGTTAATGATGCTGTCGAGCACCCGGTTGAACTCGGCCGGCGTCGTGGCCTTTGTCAGGTCATATTCGGCCTGGCGCAACAAGACGACGTTGGAGTCCGGCTGGCCTGGGCGGAACAGCGACGGGTAGATCACCTCCCGCGTAAAGTTGCCGGCAATCACCGCGATATCGCGTCGTTTCATCTCGACAACCGCGCTGGTCATGACCTTGGACATCGCGGCTTTATCACCCGACGGTTTGGCCATGACTTGCAGAAGCTGTTGAAAGTTGGGACTGCCTGCGGCGTTAAGTCGCCGCCCCAGCCATTCAACATGCTCAGGCCGGCGGGCGAGCGCGTCCAGGTTACGCAATGCCGACGCGATCTTCGGCGTGATCGTCAATGTGTCCTTAGCCTGATTGGCCTCGGTGATCGCGCTATCCAGGGTTTGCAAAACCTGTATCGCACTCTTTCGAAACAGCAGCACGTCGCCTGTTGCCTTGTCCTTCTCCAAGCCTTTCAGCGAGCTGGCGAACATCTCATCGTCCATGGCCAATACAGCTTCGTCCAATGAGCCGAATGAATGCTGTTCACGCACGGTGGTACGGCTTTCCATGTGGGTCTCGACAGCCTTGCGAGCCAGCACCTGCAGGTTTTTTTTCTGCTCGGCAGTCATGGTGAAATTCACCGTGCCGTTGAGCAGGCCGCGAAAATCACCCTTGTCGGTGTTCAGGGGCAGCGTCACGCTCTGGTCTGCGACTGCCTTGAGTCGGGCGTTCTGATACGCCTGGGCAGCCGAATGAGGCGTGCCGGTGATGCCGTCGGCCAGACTATCGCCAATGCCGCCACGCTCTTTGGGCTTGGCGGGAGCCTCGGACTCGAAGTCGATGACCAGCGACTCGGACTTGCTCAAGGGGCTTTCTGGAAACGCAGGATCAACCACACCCGAGGCAGGCGTATTGAGCAGCAGGCCGCCATCCTTGAACGCGGTCTCTTCGGCTGACGCCTGGAAGCCGTGGCCTTTTTCGGTCGGGCTCTTGAACAGCACCGGCAGCGAACCCGAAATATGCGCCGCCCGGGCGATGTCCATGTCCGGCGTGAGGCTGGCGTTGAACACCACCAACTGCGGTCGCCCGTCAAACATGCCGGTGCCAGTGATGTTCAGCTGCTTGATCGCAGGAATGTGCCGGCTCAACACCGCCAGATCGCCAAAGGTTGGTGCTCCACCGGCGCTGAGTTTGTCGGCAATCTTCATGACCTCGGCGGGACGGGTCTGCCTGGGCGTCTTGGCGATGTGGGCAAGAATCGACTTGCGTGACTCGTTACGCACCAACTCCTCAAGCGGCAGCGCTTCGGTTTGCAGGCGCGGCAGCATCGTGAATAGCAGTTGGGAAATATTGCCAGCGGCGCCGGGCAAGCGCCCAGCGAGCTTGCCGAGTTTGGAACTGGCATTTTGCAGCCACGCCACCAGAGGGTTTTTGCTGTTCAGCAGTTCAGGGAGATCAAGGTTGTTGGAAAGCGTTTCGAACGCCTTCGCGTCCATGCCACTGGCCAGCACGGCGGCGGAAATCGCCCCCGCCGACGAACCGGAAATAACCTTGATGCCCGCCAAGGCTTTCTTTTCTTCAAGCGCCTGCACGACGCCCGGAAAGGCGATGCCCTTGGCCCCGCCGCCGCTGAGCACCAGATGTTTGATCGGCCCCGGTGATAACACCACCTGGGTCTGCCCACTGCTGGCGCGAGCGAGGGTCAGTTTGCGCTCGCCTGCGCTCTCTACCAGGGTAGTGTTTGCAGTTTTAGCGGGCGCCGCAGAGGTTTCGGGACGCTTGATGGCCGGCGCCACGGCAGGTTGGCTTTGCGAGGTTTTAGGTAATTGCATACGCGGGTTCTCTCTTCAGGATGTAGTCCTGAGTGACGAGAGAGCCCGGGAAAGATCCGTCCAGAATGATTCAGTAAAGAATCACCCGGTACCGGGTTATTCGGCGATGCCGTCTTCCTGAAACTGATCCTTCACGTATTTGATCTCGGTGCGGCCATGGGGTGCCGGCAAACCGTCTTCACCCAGGTTGACGAAGACCATTTTTTCCACGGTCAGGATGCTCTTGCGGGTGATCTTGTTGCGCACTTCGCAGGTCAGGGTGATGGAGGTGCGGCCAAATTCGGTGGCGGTGATCCCCAACTCGATGATGTCGCCCTGGCGCGAGGCGCTGACGAAGTTGATTTCGGAGATGTACTTGGTCACCACCCGCTGGTTGCCCAACTGGACAATCGCGTAGATGGCCGCTTCTTCGTCGATCCAGCGCAGCAGGCTGCCACCGAACAGGGTGCCGTTGGGGTTGAGGTCTTCGGGTTTTACCCATTTGCGGGTGTGGAAGTTCATGTTCACTCCAAAGCGTGTTGCCAAATGATGGGCAACATCATGGCAGAGCCAGGCCCCAAGCTCTATGAGCCATTGCCTATCAACCCCATGAGCGATCTTCATGCCGCCGACAGAAAGGCTTTAGAAGTCAGGCGCACACGGCTATAATCGCCTCCGCTTCAAAACGGTCATCTTCGATTGATACCGTTCTCCCGCCACCTGTCCGAGGGGCGCTGCAGCAGGCTCGACCTGTCAGGCTCGGATGGGGCGTTGTCTGGCCTGGTTACTCAGGCCTGATACTAAACGCACAACGGCGCCCATTCGCACACTACGAATGGAGGCTCTTCATGAGCGCTGTAATCACGCCTGCAGGTTTTACCGACTACAAAGTCGCCGACATGTCCCTTGCTGCCTGGGGCCGTCGCGAAACCTTTATCGCCGAATCCGAAATGCCAGCCCTGATGGGTCTGCGCCGCAAGTACGCTGCTGAGCAGCCGCTCAAGGGCGCGAAGATTCTCGGCTGCATCCACATGACCATTCAGACTGCCGTGCTGATCGAAACCCTGGTTGCCCTGGGTGCCGAAGTGCGTTGGTCGTCCTGCAACATTTTCTCGACTCAAGACCAGGCCGCTGCCGCCATCGCTGCCGCCGGTATTGCCGTGTACGCCTGGAAAGGCGAAACCGAAGAAGAGTACGAGTGGTGCCTGGAGCAAACCATCCTCAAGGATGGCAAGCCATGGGACGCCAACATGATCCTCGACGACGGCGGCGACCTGACCGAGCTGCTGCACAAGAAGTACCCGGCCATCCTCGACCGCGTCCACGGCGTGACCGAAGAAACCACCACCGGCGTACATCGCCTGCTGGACATGCTGGCCAAGGGCGAGCTGAAAATCCCGGCCATCAACGTCAACGACTCGGTGACCAAGAGCAAGAACGACAACAAGTACGGCTGCCGTCATAGCCTGAACGATGCGATCAAGCGCGGCACCGACCACCTGTTGTCCGGCAAGCAAGCGCTGGTGATCGGCTACGGTGACGTGGGCAAGGGTTCGTCACAGTCCCTGCGTCAGGAAGGCATGATCGTTAAAGTGTCCGAAGTTGACCCGATCTGCGCCATGCAAGCCTGCATGGACGGTTTCGAAGTGGTTTCGCCGTTCATCGATGGCGTCAATGACGGCACCGAAGCAAGCATCGACAAGGCCCTGCTGGGCAAGATCGACCTGATCGTGACCACCACTGGTAACGTGAATGTGTGCGATTCGAACATGCTCAAGGCCCTGAAAAAGCGCGCCGTGGTGTGCAACATCGGTCACTTCGACAACGAAATCGACACGGCTTTCATGCGCAAGAACTGGGCATGGGAAGAAGTGAAGCCACAGGTACACAAGGTTCACCGTACCGGCGCTGGTGATTTCGACCCGCAGAACGATGACTACCTGATCCTGCTGGCTGAAGGCCGTCTGGTAAACCTGGGCAACGCCACTGGCCACCCAAGCCGCATCATGGATGGCTCGTTCGCCAACCAGGTACTGGCCCAGATCTTCCTGTTCGGCCAGAAATACGCCGACCTGTCGCCAGCCCAGAAAGCCGAGCGCCTGACCGTGGAAGTACTGCCTAAGAAACTCGACGAAGAAGTGGCCCTGGAAATGGTCCGCGGCTTTGGCGGCGTGGTGACTCAACTGACCAAGACCCAGGCCGACTACATCGGTGTGGGCGTTGAAGGTCCGTTCAAGCCGCACGCTTACCGCTACTAAGTAACCGGCTCTCTCCCTGTCGGAGCGGGCTTGTGTGGGAGCGGGCTTGCTCGCGAATACGGAGTGTCAGTCGAAGCAATCATGACTGACCCAGCGCATTCGCGAGCAAGCCCGCTCCCACATTGACGGTGTAAGCCTTCCAGTTTTGAGTTTCCAAGGATACGACCATGTCCCAAGACCGTCGCTACAGCTTCGAGTTCTTCCCGACCAAGACCGATGCTGGGCATGAAAAACTGATGGCGACTGCCAAGCAGTTGGCAAGCTTCAACCCCGATTTCTTCTCCTGCACCTACGGTGCCGGTGGCTCCACCCGCGACCGCACGATCAACACCGTGTTGCAGCTGGAAAGCGAAGTCAAAGTACCTGCTGCTCCGCATTTGTCGTGCGTGGGCGACAGCAAGGCCGACCTGCGCGGCCTGCTGACCCAGTACAAGCAAGCCGGCATCAAGCGCATCGTCGCCCTGCGCGGTGACCTGCCGTCCGGCATGGGCATGGCCAGCGGCGAACTGCGCTACGCCAATGACCTGGTGAGCTTCATCCGTGAAGAGACCGGCGACCACTTCCACATCGAAGTGGCCGCTTATCCGGAGATGCACCCCCAGGCTCGCAATTTCGAAGACGATCTGCAGAACTTCGTGCGCAAGGCCAACGCCGGCGCCAACAGCGCGATTACCCAGTACTTCTTCAACGCAGAGAGCTACTTCTACTTCGTTGAACGTGTACGCGGCATGGGTGTGAACATCCCGATCGTGCCGGGCATCATGCCGATCACCAACTACAGCAAACTGGCGCGTTTCTCTGACGCCTGCGGCGCGGAAATCCCACGCTGGATTCGCAAACAACTGGAAGCCTACGGCGACGACGTCAAGAGCATCCAGGCGTTCGGCGAGCAGGTCATCAGCGAAATGTGTGAACAATTGTTGGAAGGTGGCGCGCCAGGGTTGCACTTCTATACCCTGAACCAGGCTGAGCCAAGCCTCGCTGTCTGGAACAACCTGAAGCTGCCACGCTAAGGTCTGTTCCGAAGTGCCCAGGCCCTCATATTGAGGGCCTTTGCCGTTCTAAACGCCCACGGAATTTTGCAGTCCATGAATACAGCCGCCCCGACGCCCCGCCCGCAACTGGTCTACCTGGTGTTCGGCGCCGAGACTTACCATCAGGAAGCAGTATTCAGCATCGCCAGCGCCCTGGCCTTGCTGCGGGATACGCCGGACGCCGGCATCGATATCCAGGTTTTCAGCGACAACCCCGAGCCGTATCGCCTGCTGCCGGTACGGGTGCGCCCGCTGGACGAAGCCACGCGCAAACGCTGGAGCGAGCCTCATGGCTACCACTTCCGCACCAAGCACGTGGTGCTGCGGCAAGTGCTGCAAGAATCCGAAGTGGCGCTGCTGATCGACACCGACACGTTTTTCCACCATTCACCGATGGAGCTGTTTGATCGCGTGCAGCCCGGCACCCTGCTGTGCAACGCCTTCTACACCAAGTACGGCGACAACCACGAAAGCATTCTGTACAGCGCCCTGTACCAGCGCCTGCTGGACATGGGCGTGGCCGATGACGACATGATGACCCTCAACTCCGGGGTCATGGGCCTGACACAGCAGGACGCGCACATCCTCGACCGTTCGATCGATTTGATGGACGAACTGTTCCCCCACGCCCAGGGCGCCTACACCCTGGAAGAGTTCTGCCTGTCCATTGCCGCCTATCGCACCCTCAACGTGCGCGAATGCCCGGACCTGATCCACCACTACTGGAGCCGCAAGCAGCTGTTCCGGGCCAAGGTCAAAGCGTGGATCGCCAAGCACGCAGCGAACCCCACCAGCGGCACAGCCCTGGACGATACGCGCCAGGTTTCGGCCCACCTGCCCCGCCCGCCGCGCCTGCAACGCTTGATGTACAAGCTGATCACCCTGGTATTGCCCAAGCACCAGCAGCAGTTCATCCGCGAAATCCTCTACGGCTGCTATGAACATGAAAACGAGTTCGACCAGGCGTGTGGCCCGGTTTGGTGGGACAAGGCCCGGCAAAATCAGGAAGAGCGCCAAGGCCGGCCCGTTGATGCTCACCTGCTGGAGCACTGGTTTGCCAATCCCGTGGTGCGGCTGATTCTCGGCGAGCGGCGTGTGGCGATCTACGAACACTTGATCAAATCTGCGGAAAAGTAAAACCTGTGGGCGCCCGCAGATCGTTGTACCAGAGCTTCTCTTTAGCCCGAGACAGTCGTAACCTCAAGGTATGCCTGTCACTTTCCGGTTGTTGACTGCTGTTCTTTTCACTTGCCTGAGCCTCGGCGCCCATGGCGAGAAGCTGCGCATTGTCACCGAGCCCTGGGCGCCTTACGTATACGATGACAAAGGCACCATGCGCGGGCTCGACTACGAGACCACGGTGATCGTGTTCCAGCGCCTGGGCATCGGTGTGGACTGGCAGTTTTTGCCCTGGAAACGCTGCCTGGCGATGCTCGACCAGGGCCAGGCAGACGGCGCACTGGATATTTTCCACAGCCACGAGCGCGATGCGGTGCTGCTGTACCCCAGTGAGCCGCTGTCCGAGGTGGAGTTCGTGCTGTTCTATGCCAATGACCGCCCGCATCCGTTCCAGACCTTCGATGACCTGCGCGGCCTGACCATCGGCACCTCGCCGGGCTACCTCTATGGCGCCGAATTCAGCGAGTCCACCCTGTTCAAACAGGAGCCGGCCGCCAGCCATGAGGCCAACTTCGGCAAACTGGCCCTTGGGCGGATCGACCTGGTGATCACCGATCGCCGCGTTGGCCAGCATGTCCTCAAGGCACTGGGGCTGACAGACCAGATCACCGAGGCGCCCAAGGTGATCAGCAACCAGCCACAATTCCTGGCCGTGCGCCGTGGGGCGGGCATGGATTTGCTGGTGCAGCGCTTTGCCGCCGAACTCAAACGCTTCAAGCAGGAGCCGGCCTACGCGGCCTTGAGCGCCAAATATGCCGGCGCGAGCACACAAACCAGCGCATTGGCCCTGCCCGCGAGCACCGTTGAGCAGCAGGAAAGCAGCGCAGAGTGATTGCTCTGTTATACTCCGGCCTTTCCGCCAGGCTTACGCCCGGACGCTTCGGTCTTGCAAATGGCACCCGACCCCGCTACAGCGCAGCTTTCAAGCCCGCGCGAGCCGTCTGAGTGCCCGCCAGCCCCAGCAGGACCGGACGGGATTGCGTTCATCTAAACGCCATTCACGCCAGGCAAGACTATCCCTCTGGGCCAAGCCCTAACTAAAACAGGATTACTCATGTCCTTTGCTTCCCTCGGTCTCTCCGAGGCTTTAGTCCGCGCCATCGAGGCAGCGGGCTATACCGAGCCTACTCCGGTGCAACAGCGGGCCATCCCCGCCGTGTTGCAAGGTCGCGACCTGATGGTTGCGGCTCAGACAGGTACTGGTAAAACCGGCGGCTTCGCCCTTCCGATCCTGGAGCGGTTGTTCCCCAACGGTCACCCGGACAAATCCCAGCGTCACGGCCCGCGCCAACCGCGCGTACTGGTCCTGACCCCTACCCGCGAACTCGCCGCCCAAGTGCATGACAGCTTCAAGCTGTATGCCCGCGACTTGAAGTTCGTCAGCGCCTGCATCTTCGGCGGCGTCGGCATGAACCCACAGGTTCAGGCCATGTCCCGCGGTGTCGACGTACTGGTTGCGTGCCCGGGTCGTTTGCTCGACCTGTGCGGCCAAGGCAGCGTCGATTTGTCCCACGTGGAAATTCTCGTGCTGGACGAAGCCGACCGCATGCTCGACATGGGCTTTGTCCATGACGTGAAAAAGGTCCTCGCGCGCCTGCCGGCCAAACGCCAGAACCTGCTGTTCTCGGCCACGTTCTCCAACGACATCACCGCTTTGGCGGGCAAGTTGTTGCACAACCCCGAGCGCATTGAAGTCACGCCGCCGAACACCACGGTGGAGCGTATCGAGCAGCGCGTATTCCGCCTGCCCGCCGCCCACAAGCGTTCCCTGCTGGCCCACCTGATCACCGCCGGCGCGTGGGAACAGGTACTGGTGTTCACCCGCACCAAGCACGGCGCCAACCGCCTGGCCGAGTACCTGGACAAGCACGGCCTCACCGCCGTCGCCATCCACGGCAACAAGAGCCAAAACGCCCGCACCAAAGCCCTGGCCGACTTCAAGGCCGGTGAAGTGCGCATCCTGGTTGCTACCGACATCGCCGCTCGCGGCCTGGACATCGACCAACTGCCACACGTGGTCAACTTCGAGCTGCCAAACGTCGACGAAGACTACGTGCACCGTATCGGCCGTACCGGTCGGGCCGGTCGTTCGGGCGAGGCCATTTCCCTGGTCGCACCGGACGAAGAAAAGCTGCTGAAAAGCATCGAGCGCATGACCAAGCAGAAAATCGCCGACGGCGACCTGATGGGCTTCGACTCCAGCGCCGTTGAGGCTGAGAAGCCTGAAGTGCGCGAGCGTCCGGACGTGCGCAACCCACGCAACAACCCACGCGGTCCGAAGGGCGATGGCCCGAACGGCGGCGGCGGTGGTGGCGGTCGTAAAGACAAGGGCAAGGACAAGGGCGGCAAGGACAAGGCTGCGACCAATGGCCGTGGCGAACGCCCGGCCCGTGAGCAAAAGCCCCGTGAAGGCACCCCGGCCCGCGAACAGCGCCAGCCGAGCCAGCCGGCACGCGCTGCCGCTGACCGTGCTCCGGACGAGTTCCTGGACGACGACGTGGACAACTTCGGTAACCGCGTTGACTACGTGCCCCAGGCCAAGCCGGCCCAGGGCCGTGGTCGTCGTCCGGGCGCTCCAGCCCAGGGCACGGGTGCAGGTGCAGGCGCAGGTTCTGCGCCACGCACCGGCGGCCAGCCACAAGGTCGCCAGAACGGTCCGCGCAGCAGCAACGGCGCCACCACCGGCACCCCACCTGCCAAGCGCAGCGGCCCGCGTAACGGCGCACCACGTGACGGCCAGGCCCGTCGCGAAGAGTCGCGCAATCGTCGCCCGGCCCGTGATGATCAACCTCGTTTGTCTGAGCCTGCGGTGCAAAACCCGCGCGGCGGCCCGGCACCGAAGATCATCCACAAAGAGTCGAAAAGCGATCGCACGCTGACACCTGAGCAGTTGGATCAACTGCCGGGCCGTCCACGTGGTGAAAAACCGGCGTTGCTGACCCGCAACCGCTGATTTTCACAGCGTCATAAAAAATGCCCCGGATCGTGAGATCCGGGGCATTTTTGTTTGGGGTCGGTGAACACTATTTCGCCCTTATCCCTTCAAAGGTGATGTACAACTCGATCCGGCTGGAGCCTGGGGATAACTGGCCAGTCTGGCCGAAGTCTTCACGCAAAATGCTAGTAGTGCCTTCGAACCCCGCACGGTAGCCGCCCCATGGGTCATCGCCCTCGCCGAGGAACGTTGATTTGACCACGATCGATTTCGTCACGCCGCTGAGCGTGAGGTCACCCGTTACATCCGCCGTAAGCTTGCCTTCAGCGTTGTTGCCGGTCAGTTTCACCCCGGTAGAGACAAACCGCGCGTCGGGAAACTTGTCGACATTGAGGTATTCCTTATCCCGCAGATGCTTGTCACGTTCAGTGTGGTTGGTGAACAAGCTGGCGGTACGCACATTCACTTCGACCTTGCTGTCTTCGGGCCTGGCCGGGTCGAAACTGAACGTGCCATCCAGGTCTCTGAAGGTGCCGGTGATAAAGCTGTATTCAAGGTGTTTGACCTTCAAGTCGATAAAGGCGTGCTGGCCTTCCTTATCAATCACGTAGTCAGCCGCCATCACCTGGCCGGCAGTCAACAGCGTGAAACCCATCGTCAAAGCGGCAAGCGTCTTCGGCAGCATCGTTCTACTCCTGGGAAGTTAGGGACAACCCTATAAGGAGTAGCGCTATCCGCCCTGGAAATAAGCAGGCAACAGGCGTGAATCGCGTAAGACCTTTCTCAAATTCCAATGCGTTCAGGTTAAAACCTTCATACAGTAAAACGCCGACCCAAGGGTCGGCGTTCTTTACACAGTGGCACTATTACTTGGCTTTAACGCCTTCAAACGTCACGTACAGCTCAACCGTGTTGGACGCTGGGCCCAGGTCCATCTGCTTGCCGAAGTCCTGGCGATTGAAGGAAGTAGTACCTTCAAAGCCGGCACGGTAGCCGCCCCATGGATCCTTGCCTTCACCCAGGAAGGTGGCCTTGACGACGATTGGCTTGGTCACGCCGTGAAAGGTCAGGTCGCCGGTTACGTCGGCAGTGACTTGGCCAGCAGCGTTTTTGCCGGTGGTTTTAACACTGGTGGACACGAACTTGGCATCGGCAAACTTGCCAACGTCCAGGAAGTCTTTGCTGGCGATGTGCTTGTCACGTTCGGCGTGGTTGGTGAACACGCTGGCGGTACGGACGTTGAACTCAATCTTGCTGTCTTCAGGCTTGGCAGCATCGAAGCTGAACTTGCCGTCCAGGTCCTTGAAGGTACCGGTGATGAAGCTGTAGCCCAAGTGGCTGATCTTGAAGTCAACGAAGGCGTGTTGGCCTTCCTTGTCGACAACGTAGTCAGCAGCTATCGCCTGACCGGCAGTCAGCAGGGCAGAACCGATGGCCAGAGCGGCGAGAGTCTTTTTCAACATGCTTTCTATTCCTTGTGAGTCGAGGTTGAACATCAGGCTTTGCGCCCCAGCATACGAACCAGGGTCACATCACGATCAATGAAATGGTGTTTCAGCGCAGCTACACCATGGAGGCCGGCGAACACCACCAATACCCAGGCCAGGTACAAATGCACCACGCCTGCGGTGTCTGCCTGGTCCGGTAGCCCGGAAACCAGCGCAGGAATCTCAAACAGGCCAAATACCGGGATCCCGACACCGTCTGCGGTGGAAATCAGGTAACCGGCAATCATCACGGCAAACAGCCCGAGATAAAGGAATGCGTGGCCAAACGCAGCCCCCAGACGCGTCATACGGCTATAACTGGCCAGCGGTGGCGGCGGCGGGCTGAGCAAACGCCAGACAATGCGCACAAGCATGATGGCGAACAGCGTAATGCCGATGCTTTTGTGCAGGTCCGGGGCATCTTTGCGCCAAGTGCTGTAGTAGTCGAGACCGACCATCCACAGGCCCAACGCGAACAGACCGAACACCACCAGGGCCACGCCCCAGTGCAAAACAATGCTGACCCAGCCGTAGCGGGCCGATGAATTACGTAGCTGCATGTCCCAAATCCCGTAAGAGCTGTGCCCAAGACTATCGATTTACCTATCGAATTAAAGCGGAAAGTTTCGCTTTGAAATATCGAGAAATACGATCAAGAGCGTATGCACAATAAGTTAACAAGAGATTAAGGACTATTCCCAAGAAACGTGACAGACCGTCCTGTGTTTACTGCGATTTATCCTACAAGCATGCAATTGGGTTGTGACACTCGCCTGCATTGCATAGGCTTGCGCGATTGTTTCGCCCGCGCACGTCGCGAGCCGCTTCGAGGAGAATGAAGATGGGTTTGAATAACCAGTGGATGCAGCGTGACCTTGCGGTGCTGTGGCATCCCTGCACCCAGATGAAAGACCACCAGCAACTGCCGCTGATCCCGATCAAGCGCGGTGAAGGCGTCTGGCTGGAAGACTTCGAAGGCAAACGCTACCTCGACGCCGTCAGTTCCTGGTGGGTCAACGTGTTTGGCCACGCCAACCCGCGCATCAACCAACGTATCAAGGACCAGGTGGATCAGCTGGAACACGTGATCCTCGCCGGTTTCAGCCACCAGCCGGTGATCGAGCTGTCCGAACGCCTGGTGAAGATGACGCCCGAAGGCCTGACTCGCTGCTTCTACGCCGACAACGGTTCGTCGTGCATCGAAGTCGCGCTGAAGATGAGCTTTCACTATTGGCTCAACCGTGGCCTGCCGAACAAGAAGCGCTTTGTCACCCTGACCAACAGCTACCATGGCGAAACCATCGCCGCGATGTCGGTGGGCGATGTGCCGCTGTTCACCGAAACCTACAAGGCCTTGCTGCTGGACACCATCAAGGTGCCAAGCCCGGACTGCTACCTGCGCCCCGACGGCATGAGCTGGGAAGAACATTCGCGCAACATGTTCCAGGCCATGGAACAGACCCTCGCCGAAAACCACGACACCGTGGCTGCCGTGATCGTCGAGCCGCTGATCCAGGGCGCCGGCGGCATGCGCATGTACCACCCGGTGTACCTCAAGCTGCTGCGCGAAGCCTGCGACCGCTACGGCGTGCACCTGATCCACGACGAAATCGCCGTGGGCTTTGGCCGCACCGGCACGATGTTCGCCTGTGAACAGGCCGGTATCCGCCCAGACTTCCTGTGCCTGTCCAAGGCCCTGACCGGCGGCTACCTGCCGTTGGCCGCCGTGGTCACCACCGACGATGTGTACGACGCGTTCTACGACGACTACCCGACCCTGCGCGCCTTCCTGCATTCCCACAGCTACACGGGCAACCCGCTGGCCTGTGCGGCGGCCCTGGCGACGCTGGATATCTTCGAAGAAGACAACGTCATCGAAAACAACAAGGCCCTGGCCCAACGCATGGCGACCGCCACCGCGCACCTGGTGGACCACCCGCACGTGTCCGAGGTGCGCCAGACCGGCATGGTGCTGGCCATCGAGATGGTGCAGGACAAGGCCACCAAGACCGCCTACCCATGGCAGGAACGCCGTGGCCTGAAGGTGTTTGAACATGCGCTGGAACGTGGCGCGTTGCTGCGGCCATTGGGCAGCGTGGTGTATTTCCTGCCGCCGTACGTGATCACCCCGGAGCAGATCGACTTCCTGGCTGAAGTGGCCAGCGAAGGGATTGATATCGCCACCAACAGCAAGGTCAGCGTGGCGGTGCCCAAGGATTTCCATCCAGGGTTTCGTGATCCGGGCTGATTGAGTTCACTTGATTAATCGGGTGCATGGGCTGCCGCCATCGCGAGCGAGCTCGGCTCCCACAGGTTTTGTATTTCTTCCGAGAACAGAAATGAGACTGTCCCGCTTTTTTGTCGACGCCCCACTGAGCCTTGGCGACCACGAGTTGCCAGAAGCCCAGGCGCATTACATCAGCCGCGTATTGCGCATGAGCGAAGGCGACGCCGTGCAACTGTTCGACGGTTCAGGCCACGAGTTTCACGCCAGCTTGCTGGAAGTCGGTAAAAAACGCGTGGTGGTGCAGGTCACCGAAACCTTCGCCGGGCAGATCGAGTCGCCGTTGCAGATCCACCTCGGCCAGGGCCTGTCCCGTGGCGAGCGGATGGACTGGGCGATTCAGAAAGCCACCGAGCTTGGGGTGAATGAAATCACCCCAATCTTCAGCGAGCGCTGCGAAGTGCGCCTCAAGGACGAACGCGCCGACAAACGCCTGCAGCACTGGCGCCAGGTGGCGATCAGCGCTTGCGAGCAATGCGGTCGTTCGCGGGTGCCGGTGATTCATCCGCCGCTGTTACTGGCGGATTGGTTGAAGCAGGCCGAAGCGGATTTGAAGCTGGTGCTGCACCCGGTAGCCGAACCGCTGGTGAGCCATGCCAAGCCTGCAAGCCTGGCATTCCTGATCGGGCCGGAAGGTGGCTTGACCGATGGCGAAGTCGAGACGGCACAAGGCGCAGGTTTTCATTCCGCACGCTTGGGCCCACGGGTACTGCGTACCGAAACAGCGCCAGTCGTGGCGCTAGCGGTAGCCCAACAACTGTGGGGCGACTTCTAACCAGGCCGTGCAAACCCAATCAAATGTGGGAGCAACTGTCTTGATGGCCATAACCTAGGCATCGTTCTCAAAGACAGCCAAGCTCCCACAGCTCTGCGCCGTGTGACCTTTACGACATACCGCTGCCGAATCAGGCAGCGTGCGCTTTCC
>NZ_NIXO01000034.1 GCF_002204795.1 Pseudomonas sp. K2I15 | reverse complement strand
CGAATGCAGAGTGTCAGTCACCGAATATGTTGACTGATACACCGCATTCGCGAGCAAGCCCGCTCCCACATGTTTTGATCTCCGGTGGTTCAAGGAGATGCGTCCGGTTCAATTCATCCAGTTACCACCATCCACGTTATAGGTCTGGGCCACTACGTAATCGGCGTCCTTCGAAGCGAGGAAAACCGCCATCCCGGTCAAATCCTCTGCCGTGCCCATCCGCCCATAAGGCACCTCGGCCCCCACGCGTTTTTTCTTCTCGCCCAGTGGCAGCCCTTCGTGCTTGGCAAACATCGCATCCACTCCATCCCAATGCTCACCGTCCACCACCCCCGGCGCGATGGCATTCACATTGATCCCCTGCTTGATCAAGTTCAACCCCGCCGATTGCGTGAGGCTGATCACCGCCGCCTTGGTCGCGCAGTACACCGCCACCAGCGCCTCGCCCCGCCGCCCGGCCTGGCTGGCCATGTTGATGATCTTGCCGCCGTGCCCCTGCTTGATCATCTGCCGGGCAGCCGCCTGCAAGGTGAACAGCGTGCCGGCGACGTTGATCGAAAACAGCCGGTCAAAGCTCTCGCGGGTGATCTCGGTGATGGGCGCCAGGTCGAACAACGCAGCGTTGTTGATCAGGATGTCGAGCTTGCCAGCCTGCGCCACCACGGCGCCAATCGCGGCGTCGATGGAGGCCTGGTCGGTGACGTCCATCGCCACCGCGTACGCCTGTGGGCCCAGTTCAGCGACGGTGGCCCGGGCCCGTTCCAGGTTGATGTCGGCGATGGCGACGGTCGCGCCCTCGTTGATGTAGGCCAGGGCAAACGCCCGGCCGATGCCCCGGGCGCTGCCGGTGACCAGCGCGCTTTTACCTTCCAGTCGTTTCATTAATCCTGTGCCCCTAAGGTGATTATTTCGGGTAGCCGGCGCGTTTCATTTCACGCATCGTGGTGGACTGCGCCTCGGCCAGTGCCTTGTCGACGGTCATGCCGCCGGTAAGCGCCGCCGAAAACAGTTTGCCCACCGAGGTGCCGATGGCCTGGAACTCGGGGATCGTCACATACTGGATGCCCACGTACGGCACCGGCTTGGCCGACGGGTGCGCCGGGTCGGCGTGTTGCATCATCTGCAAGGTCACCTTGGCGAACGGCGCTGCGGCCAGGTACGCCGCGTTGTAGGTGGACTGGCGGGTGCCCGGCGGTACGTTGGTGATGCCTTCTTTATCCGCCACCAACTGGATGTATTCCTTGGAGGTGGCCCAGGTGATGAAGGCTTTGGCGGCGTCCTTGTGCTTGGAGGTGGCCGGAATCGCCAGGGACCAGGCGTAGAGCCACGACGAGCCCTTGTCGGTGACCTCGGTGGGTGCGGCGGCAAAACCCACGCTGTCGGCGACCTTGCTTTGGGTTTTGTCGGTGGTGAAGGAGCCGGCGACGCTGGCGTCGACCCAGATCGCGCATTTACCGCTGTTGAACAGCGCCAGGGTTTCGTTGAAACCGTTGCTGGAGACGCCCGGCGGGCCGTAGTTCTTCAGCGTGTTGACGTAGAAGTTCGCCGCGGCTGTCCACTCCGGACTCGTCAGCTCGGGTTTCCATTGTTCGTCAAACCAGCGCGCGCCAAAGGCATTGGCCATGGTGCTCAACAGCGCGATGTTCTCACCCCAGCCAGCCTTGCCCCGCAGGCACATGCCGTATTGGTCCTTGGCGGGTTGGTTGAGCTTGGCGGCGAATTCGCCCAGCTGGGTCCAGGTCGGGTGCTCGGGCATCGTCAGGCCCGCCTGTTTGAACAGGTCGGTGCGGTAATAGGTGACGGTGCTTTCGCCATAGAACGGCAAGGCGTAGAGGGTGTTGTTCACCGACAGGCCCTGGCGTACGGAGGGGAAGATGTCGTCCACGTCGTAATCGGCGGGCAGTGGCGTGATCGGCTCCAGCCAGTGCTTGGCCCCCCACAACGGGGTTTCGTAGGTGCCGATAGTCAGCACGTCGAACTGGCCGCCCTGGGTGGCGATGTCGGTGGTGAGGCGTTGGCGCAGGACGTTTTCTTCCAGCACCACCCAATTTAGCTTCACGTCTGGATGCTGCTGCTCGAACACCTTGGACAGGCGTTGCATGCGGATCATGTCGCTGTTGTTGACCGTGGCGATGGTCACGGTTTCAGCCGCGTGACTGGCCATGGCCAAGGTCAGGCCACTGAGCAGGAAAAGCGCTTTCGGTATCTTGAACATGGCGGTTTCCACTTATTGTTTTTGTTGTTGACGCCCCGATTACAGCAGCTTGCCCGGAACCGGACAAACGAATGGCGGATGCCTGGCTGATACTTTTTTAACCGCAGCGTCAGGATCAAAAAAGTATCAGTGGCGAGCAAAACCCGGGGTAGCAGACGCTCACGTAAAGGGCGTATTTTGGTCCTATTCCAAAAAGCCCAGAAGGGCCAAGCCCATGCCAGCAAGCCGCTCCGCCCTTTTCGAGCAACGCCCCGCCGAGCTGGAAGTGATTCTGGCCGAGCCCGAGCATGGCTTTCGCTGGTACGAACATGACTATCCGTTCGAACTGGCGCGCTGGAACCACCACCCCGAATTCGAAATACACCTGATCCGCCAAGGCAGCGGCAAGCTGGTGGCCGGCGACTATATAGGTGCGTTCGGCGCCGGCCACGTCGCATTGATCGGCCCCGACCTGCCCCACGACTGGATCGGCGACCTGACACCGGGCGAGTGTCTGGTGGGCCGTGATGTGGTGTTGCAGTTCGACGGCGCCGCGCTGTTGGCCCTGCGCACCACACTGCCTGAGCTGGGCGACCTGCAAAGCCTGTTTGATCGGGCCCGGCGCGGCCTGGAGTTCACCGGCGAAACCGCACTGCAGGCCGCGCAACTGCTGGAATCCATCGGCCCTGCCCAGGGGCTGGCGCGCCTGATTCTGTTCATACAACTGCTGCACACCTTGATGCAGGCACCCTCCGGGGAAGCCCACTGCCTGGCCAGTGCCTGCTACACGCCGAGCCTGGACGCCCGCAGCTCGGAGCGCATCCACAAGGCCTTCGATTACCTGATGACCGAATTGACCGGCGACCTGCGGCTGTCGGTCATCGCTCAACGCCTGGACATGAGCGAGCCGGGCTTCTCGCGGTTCTTCAAGCGCGTCACCGGCCACGGCTTTATCGACCTGATGCGTAAGTTTCGGGTGCAGCGCGCCTGCCGCCTGTTGCTGCAAAGTGAAATGTCGGTGGCCGATATCTGCTTTGAAGTGGGCTACGCCAACCTCTCCAACTTCAACCGGCACTTTCGCATCGAGATGAACCAGACGCCCAGCGCGTATCGCCGGGAAACCGCGACGTACCTGTTCAACCGCAACGGTGATCAGGCGCTGCCGTTTACCAAGGCGCATTTCTGACCAAAAGGCCGACTATTTCCCATTTTTTTCAATTCCTTCATGCAATTGACACAAATTGGTACAACCTGTGCAAACGTTTGCGGAACGGACTTGGCAGCCAAGTTCGCCTCAACCCGAAGAATCGGGCCCAACCCGCGTACGAACAGGGATTTTCCATGCAACCCACCTCCAGAAGGCCCGCATCGGCCACTCCTTTTGCCGTTTCCTTGCTACTGGCTGCCGTTACGGGAGTACTCAGCGCACCCATTTTGGCGCAGGAAAAACCTTCCGATGATTCAGCACAGGGCGAAACCCTTGCCCCAGACGTCAGCCCCTCGAAAAAAGGCGTGTACCTGTCGGACTGGTTTAACCAGGACCTGACAGTTATCGGTAGCAAAGACATCAGTTTCGGCCCCAAACCCGCCGATGACGTTTACCTGGAATACGAATACTTCGGCCGCAAGGGCCCGTTCGAACTGTATGGCTACGTCGACATCCCGAAGATCTTCGGTATCGGCAACAGCAATGACAAAGGCGCCTGGGACCACGGCTCGCCAGTGTTCATGGAGCACGAACCGCGCATCTCCATCGACTACCTGGCCGGCCGCAGCCTGGCCATCGGCCCGTTCAAGGAATGGTACGTGGCGTTTGACTGGATCTACGACCACGGCAGCAACAAGGACAACCGCGCCAACACCTTGTACAGCGGCCTGGGCACCGACATCGACACCCACTCGCGGGTCAACCTGTCGGCCAACTTCTATGGCCGTTACCAGTGGGAAAACTACGGCGCCAGCAACGAGTATTCGTGGGACGGCTACCGAGCGCAGATGAAATACATCGTGCCTATCGGCAGCTTCGACAATGGTGCGTCGCTGACCTATATCGGCTTCACCAATTACGATTTTGGCTCGGACCTGCACAAAGACAACCCCGCGCGCACCGCCAACTCCCTGGTTGCAACAAACGTGTTGTTGTATTCGTTCACTCACCTGCGTTTCACCCTGGTAGGCCGTTACTTCCATAACGGCGGCAACTGGGAAGACGGCAGCGAGCTGAACTTTGGCGACGGTAATTTCCGCGCCCGCTCCAACGGCTGGGGTTACTACGCCGGTGTGGGCTATCAATTCTGAGTGTGAACAAGGAGCAGTAGATGAAGACTTTTACCCGCCTCTCGATCGCCATCGGCCTGGCCGCCGGTGCGCTGTTGCCGGCGATGGCAATGGCCAGTACACCGGCCCCGATCAAGCCCAAGGTGATGCTGATCACCATGTTCGCCCCCGAGGCACAGAACTGGATCGATCGCCTGGAACTCAAGCAGGAAGTACGCGTGCCGGGCTTGTCGGCCGAGTATCCGGTGATTCGCTGCAACACTCAGGATGTGTGCTTGCTGGTGACCGGCATGGGCCAGACCAACGCTGCCGCCTCGACCCTGGCACTGGCGCTGTCACCCAAGTTCGACCTGCGCCAGAGCTACTTCCTGATCGCCGGGATTGCCGGCATCAACCCGCACCACGGCACCATCGGCACCGCCGCGTGGGCGCATTACCTGGTGGAGTTCGGCACCCAATGGGAACTGGATTCACGGGATGCGCCGAAGGATTGGCCGACCGGTTACATCGGTATCAATACCAAGGGTCCGAACGAGAAGCCGCCGCTGGACTACAAGACTGAAGTGTTTGAGTTGAATCCCAAGCTGCAGGCCAAAGCATTTGCGCTGTCGCAGAAGGTCGAACTCAGTGAAAGCAAGGAATCCACAGCCTGGCGCAAACATTACCCGTACGCACCGGCCAACCAGCCGCCGCAGGTTACCCAGTGCGACACCCTGGCGGGTAATACCTGGTTCTCCGGGACGCGCCTGAGTGAACGAGCCGAAGTCTGGACCAAGTTGCTGACGGACAACAAAGGCGTGTACTGCACCACCCAGCAGGAGGACAACTCCACTTATGAGGCCTTGCTGCGGGCCAGTCGTGAAGGTTTGGTGGACATCACGCGGTTGGCGGTAGTGCGGGCCGGTTCCGACTTTGATCGGCCGTACCCGGGCTACAGCGAAGTGGACAACCTGTTGAAGTATGCGGATCAGGGCGGGTTTGTGCCGGCGCTGGAGAACCTGTATCGCACCGGTAACCCGCTGGTGCAGGCGATTCTGAAGAACTGGTCGGCGTGGGAGAAAGGCGTTCCAGAGGCCTGAACAAAGATCAAATGTGGGAGCGGGCTTGCTCGCGAATGCGGTGGGTCAGCCAATAAATCTGGCACGGATACACCGCTTTCGCGAGCAAGCCCGCTCCTACAGAGTATTGATCAGGGCAGTAAGATGATCTTGTCTGCACTGCCCTGATTCACCTCTTCAAAACACTGCACGCCTTCGGCCAGCGACACTTCCCGCAAACCGGTCGGCAACGGCAGCAAGCCTTCATCGAAGAACCGCCCGAATTGCTCCAGCATCACGGCGCACTGCTCGCAGTTGTAGAGCAACGAATTGATCCCCACCACCGAACCACCCTTGCGGTACAACGCCAGGGCCGGCAGTTGCACGTGCCCGTCCACCGGCGCGGCAATAATCGCGATACGCCCAAAAGGTGCCAGCGCCGCCACCGCTGCCGGCAACCAGAAGCCCGTGGTGTCAAAAATCACATCGGCGCCCGCACCGAACAGGGCGTTGACCTGGCCACTCAGCGCTTCCGGCTGGCCCAGTAAAAGCCCTTCGAAACCTTGCTCGCGCAATGCTTCAACCTGTTCCGGCCGACGCACTGCCCCGAGCACCTCGGCCCCACGAATTTTCGCCAGGGCCAGTGCCGCACTACCTACAGCCCCATTGGCACCAATCACCAGTAAACGCGTGCCTTTGCCGACACCGCTGCGCTCCAGTGCATCCCATGCCGTGGTGTACGGCACGCCGAGGCTGGCGGCCTGGGCAAAACTCAAATGGCTGGGCTTGTGCGCCACGCCCTTGGCCGACACAGTGAGGTACTGGGCGTGGGAACCGTCGGCAAAAAAGCCCAGGTCGCGGCCAGTGCCCCAGACTTCCTGGCCTACCAGCTCCTGCGGGCCCTCCACTACCACCCCGGCAAAATCACGGCCGGGAATACGTGGCAACGTGGTGTAGGGGAAACGCCCGAGCACGTTCTTCACGTCGCTGGGGTTCAACCCGGCAGCCTTGATCTGCACCAGGACTTCACCGGCTGCCGGCACCGGATCGGCGACGTCGACGTAAGCGAGGGCAGCGAGATCGCCGGTGGCGGAAAATTGCAGTGCTTTCATGGCCAATATCCATCGAGGTTAAAAAGGTTTCAGGACAACCAGGCGCTGACCATCTGCCGGCCCATGGGCCAGAGCTTCTCGCCGATTAACATGCCCATCAGCCCTACCAGGGCGATGGCGGGAGGCGCGGGCGAGCGAAAGTCCAGGGCCCCGTAAATCACGCCGACCAACAGGCCGATGGCCAGGGAAATCAGGTAATTCATGGAAAGCTCCGCAGCAAGGGTTGATGCGGTCAGTGTAGGGAGCCTGAAACCGAAGCATCGGCCAAGTGCTTCAGAATTTCGGCCAAACCTCAGACGGGGTATTGCGACGGCGCCATCCCCAGTTCACGGCGAAACATGTCACTGAAACTGCTGGGTGAATAGCCCAGGGAGCGGGCGATAGCACTGACCGACTGGCCCTGGATCAATTCGGCCACAGCGGTGGCCAACTGCACCTGGCGGCGCCACTCGGCAAAGCCCATGCCCAGGCTGTTCTGAAACAGCCGGGCCAGGGTGCGCACGCTGGCGCCGGAGGCTTCGGCATGCTGCTCGAAGGGAATGTCCAGGGAAGGTGAGGCCATTACGGCTTGGCAGGCACTCATCAGGCGCCGGTCGGCGCCGATGGGCAAGGCGATGCGGATCGGCAAGCGCCGGGCCCGTTGCAGCTCCAGCAAGGCCAGGCCGACCACCGCCTTGTAGTAGGCCTGATCACCACTGTCGCCCTGCTCCACCAGCGCCACTATCAGCTCGCGCAGCAGGCCACCGACCTCGATCACCTGCACTTGGCCGTCCAGGGTCGCGGCCAGCGCCGGGCGCAGGTAGATGTTGCGCATCTGCAAGTCCGACACCACGCGAATCCCGTGCTCGACACCCGGCGGCAGCCACACCGCGCGCTGAGGCGGCACCACCAGGGCTTCCTGGGGCGTCTCGACCCACATCACCCCGCTCATGGCGTAAAGCAACTGGCCCCAATCGTGTTGATGGGGCTCGATGTACAACCCGCGCGGGTAGGTGCGCCCCAAGGGTTGCACAGGGACGGCGTGATCGCTGAGGTCGGGCGGCGCGGCAAGGGCCATGGAAGGCACATCATTGAAGGGTGGAACGCCATGGTAAGACCTGCGGCGGATAATCCGAATGAATTTTTACCGCTTCAAAGGGGTCACTTAAAGACACAGGGAGGGTTAACGGATCCATGACTAACGCAAAACTTTTCGTGATCGACTACACGCTGCATGGCCAGCCCAAGTCATTCATCATCCGTCTGGAAAAACTCGACAACGCCGAAGCCTGGCATTGGGCAAGTTGCGATGCCGGCGTAGGCCGTATCGGGCGCTTCGCCCGCGAGCAGGTGAAGAAAACCAGCCAGCCTCAGGCCGAGAAATTCGGCATCGAAAACGTGCAATGGCGCCGCTCGGATGCACGCCTGTAGGCGCGAGCTTGCTCGCGAAGGTTTGTAACAATAATGCGGGGTACCTGGTACCCCGCGTCGCTCTCAGGTTTTTCGCGAGCAAACTCGCTCCTACAGGAGGTGGCACGCGTCAGCCGTGTGCCGACTTGGCGCACTCGCAGCCGGTCGCTGAAGCGCAAGGCTCACCATGGGCGTGATGTTCGGCGCAGCCTTGGCAGCAATAACCCTTGCCATCCTTCATCACCGCGTTTTTCCCCAACTGGCAATTGCAGTGAGGGCAGGCGCATGTTTTCTCTTGCATGGTCAGACTCCTTTTTCGTGGTCGTCCAGGTGTGGCGAACACCGACACCTCAAGCAGTGACTGTAGGCAATGATCCAAGGTTCAAAGCCCGACTAATCAGCCCGACGAGCGTTGCTGCGGTACATGAACACCAGGGCCAGCGCCAGGCAGAGCATCGCCACGATCCGGCTACCGGACAGTTCGATGGCCGGATTGCCCAGCCAGCCAAAGTTGTCGATCAGCATGCCCATGCCCAACTGCCCGACAATCACCGCCACCGTCGCCACTGCGGTGCCGACAATCGGTACCGCGCCGACCATCACCATCATGTACACCACGCCAAATAACGCGCCGGTCAGTTGCCACTTCGGCACGTCCAGCAGGCTTACCGCATGGGCCGGTTCGAAGAACAGAATCAGCAAACCGGTACTGATCGCGCCCACCACAAAGGTCAGCAGACTGCTGCGCAATACGCCCACCGCCTGCCCGAGGCGGCCGTTGATGGCGGCCTGCACACTCAACACCGCACCGGCGGCCACTACCACTACCAACAACAAAATCAGATTCATCGCCTTAACCCCGCGCAATCAAAACAAGTGCTACCACGATCAATGCCAATGCGATCCAACGCTCAACGTTGACACGCTTGCGGGCGGTGCCGAACCAGCCAAAGTGGTCGATCAGCACGCTCTTGCCCACCTGGCCCGACAAGATCGCGATCATGGTCATCGCGATGCCGATATGCGGCGTGGCCAGCGTCAGCACCACCACGTACATGGGCCCCAGGAACCCGCCGACCAGTTGCCAGCGCGGCAGATCGGTCAACGCCGGGCCCTTTTGCGGGCCGCTGAACAGCAACAGCAAAAACAGGATCGCCGAGCCGACCCCGAAGATGCTCAAGGTCGCCCACAAGTGCCCAACCTGCACCCCCAGCGGGCCCAGCAACCCGGCCTCCACCGACAAGCCCATGCCAGCGAAAATCACCAGCGGCAGCAACAGCAACCGAAGAAACGTCTTGGGCCTGGCCTGGGCCACACCCTCCATTGAAGAAGCCTGCATACATCACCTGCGCGTTAGAGAAAGGAACAATGGCGCGCATTATCCGGTGGCACTGCTGTGCGATAAATGGGAGCATGCCGATAACACCTTTGCGCAATACGCACAGCTTGGAGTGATGATGCAGGGCTTGAGCGAACTGAGTTTCAAGGCGCTTCGACTGTTTGTCGCGGTACTGGACTACGGCAGCTTCTCCGAAGTCGCACGTCGCGAGGGCCTCGCGCCCTCCTCCATTTCCCGGCAAATCCAGTTGATGGAGCAGGCCCTGGGCCAACAGTTGTTGTATCGCCATACCCGCGCGGTCAGCCCTACCGAAGCCGGACGCCTGCTGGGCCGTCATGCGCGATTGATGCTGGAGCAACTGGAAGCCGCCGGCCAAGCGTTGCAGGAACAGGAAAGCGAACCCAGCGGCCTGGTGCGCATCAATGCGCCCATGGTGTTTGGCCAGCGTCATCTGTCGCCGTGGCTGGGGGAGTTGTGCCGGCGTTACCCGAAGCTGCAACTGGATATCCAGCAAACCGACACCTACGTCGACCCGTTGCAAGACGGCACTGACCTGCTGTTTCGCATTGGTGTGCTGAACGATTCCGGCATGCAGGCACGAATCTTCGCACCCCAGCGCTTCCGCCTCGCGGCCAGCCCCGGCTACCTGGAGCGTTTCGGTACGCCTCGGCATCCCGAAGAACTGGCCAATCACCAATGCCTGGCCTACAAGGGCGTCACCGGCCAGCAGCGCTGGTTCTTCCGCCGCGACCAAGGTGACTGGACGCCCTACAGCGTCAAAGGCCCGATCACCGGCAACCACGCCGACACCCTGACCCACGCCGCCGAACAAGGCCTTGGGCTGGTGGTGTTTCCGTCGTGGTTGATCGGCGAAGGCCTGCGCACCGGCACGCTAAAGGCGGTACTGACCGACTATGAAGTGGCAACGACCCTGGAGCCGCAACAGATTGCGGCACTGTGGCCGGGTAGTCGGCGGTTGTCGTTGAAGGTGCGGACGGTAATCGACTACTTCGTCGAGTGTTTTGGGGCCGTGCCTTACTGGGACCGTTAAGCTGTAGGGGGAAACTATTCGGCCCGCCCCGTCAGGGAAAATCCCCCCTCAAGTAAGCCCATTCTGATTTTACGAAACGCTGATCCAAAGTCTCTTGCACTCGGGCAGACTTCGACGAATTCCTTCAGGAGAGACGTCATGGATGCCAGTCATTACCCGCTCGGAAACACACAATCACGCCCGCAAAAATCACCCTCAACCAGCAGTCGGCTGATCTTTGCCTGTCTACGAAATTTTGGCTATATTTGGCCAAAACCGGGGAAAGACCAAATGATTACCGTACCGTTGGGCGAAGCAAAAAATAACCTGTCAAAACTGGTCGATGATGCCGCTGCAGGCCAAATCATCACCATTGCCAAACACGGGCGCGCCATGGCCCGCCTTGTCCCCGTAGGAAAGCCTACGGGTCGGCGAATCGGCGCGATGAAGGGAAAACTTGTAGTGCCGGATGACTTTGATGCGCCATTGCCAGCCGACATGCTGGATGCATTCGAGGGTAACCATCCATGAGAGTGTTGCTGGATACCCATATTCTGCTTTGGGCCCTGAGCGATGATCCAAAACTGTCCGCCAAAGCCCGAAAGTTGATAGAGAACGCGGCAGAGATCTACGTCAGTGCCGCCACATTCTGGGAGCTCGCGATAAAGGTCGGGCTCGGAAAGCTCAACGTAAACCTGGAAGAAATTCGCGAATACTGCCAGGAAAGCGGCTACGTGGAATTACCCATCACCTCGGAACATGCCATTGCGGTCAAGGACCTTGAGCACCATCACCGGGACCCGTTTGATCGACTCATCATCGCAACCGCCATCAGCGAACCGATGAAGCTGTTAACAGCCGATCCGGTGGTGGCAAAATACACGCCGTTGGCCGTTTTGACGTAAATCGCTTCGTTCAGAACAACCACTGCCCGATCAGCCAGGCATTCGCCCCGCTGATCACCGCAAACAAGCCCCAAGCCAGCAGCCGTGTGGGCAAACTGTTAACGAATGGCCCCATCAGGCGCTTGTCACCCGTCATGCGGATCAGTGGGTACAACGCAAACGGCAGTTGCAGGCTCAACACCACCTGGCTGAGGATCAGCAGCTTGCCAATGGCATCGTCACCCATCAGCCACACCCCGAGGAACGCCGGGATGAGCGCCAGGCCACGGGTGATCAGACGGCGCTGCCAGCAGGGAATACGCAGGTTGAGGTAGCCTTCCATGATCACTTGCCCGGCGATGGTGCCGGTGAACGTGGAGCTCTGCCCGGATGCCAACAGCGCAACACCGAACAGCACGCTGGCGAAGGCACCGCCCACCAGTGGGTCCAGCAAGTGGTAAGCGTCCTGGATTTCCACCACATCAGTGTGGCCGGTCTGATGGAACGCCGCAGCGGCCAGTATCAGGATCGCCGCATTGACCAGCAGGGCCAGGGCCAGGGAGCCGATGGTGTCGATACGCGCCAGTTTGACCGCGTCCTGGCGGCTGGCCAGGTCCTTGCCGAACAGCCGGGTTTGCACGATGGAGCTGTGCAGGTACAGGTTATGGGGCATCACTGTTGCACCCAATATGCCGATAGCCAGATACAACGGTGCGGCATCACTGATGGCCGACAGCGACGGGGTGAAACCACGGAACACGTCTGGCCAGTAAGGTTTGATCAGCACCAGCTCGATGAAGAAACACACGCCGATGGTCGCCACCAATGCCAGCATGATCGCTTCCAGTCGGCGGAAACCGCGATTTTGCAGGGCCAGGATTAACAGCGTATCGAAGGCGGTGATGACAATCCCGGTGGTCAGGGACACGCCCAGTAACAGGTGAAACGCCAGGGCGCAGCCGAGGACTTCGGCCAGGTCGGTGGCGATGATCGAGATTTCCGCAAGAACCCACTGCACGAACGACGAGCGCCGGCTGTAGCGCTCTCGGCTCAATTGCGCGAGGTCCTTGCCGGTGGCGATGCCCAGCCGTGAGCACAGGCACTGCACCGCCATCCCCGCCAGGCTCGCCAGCAGCACCACGAACAACAAGTTGTAGCCGTAGCGCGAACCGGCTTCGATGGCCGTGGCCCAGTTGCCCGGGTCCATGTAGCCGATGGAGATGAGCAAGCCTGGGCCGGCAAACTTCAGCACGCGCTTGAAAAACGAGGCACGGGGATCGACGACGATGGAGCCGGCGACTTCCGGCGGGCAGAACGGGGCGGTGGCGATTTTTGGCAGGCTGAATTTCACGCGGGGTACCAGGCTTTCACACAAGACGTGAACGCAGCTTATCAGTCAGACGCGACAGTACGCATCACCGTCTCCCGGGGCAGGTCGAATGCCTCTACCACCTGAACCACCAGATCCAGCTCCTGGTTCAGCGCCTCACGCTCCATGCGCTCGCGAATCACCCCGATCACCAGCACCGCCAGGGTGGTGATGGAGTACGCGGGACCGGAAAATGCCCGTACACCTGTCACCAGCAGCATCGCTGCCGCCAACGCCTGGCCCACCACCGGAATCGCTGTGGCCGCGCCCCGGCGCAGGATGAACCCGGTGAGCCCAGCCAGCGCAGTGCCGCTCAGAGCGGTAGTGGCTGAACGCCCGACATCAAAGCGATTGAAAAAGCCCTGTTCCTTTTGTGCCGCAGCCTTCAGCTCCGCCTCGAACACTTGCCGATCGGCCTGGCTCAGCTTGTCCTTGTATTGCTCAATCAACCGCTCGGCGACCTGCACTTCCAGATCCGCCAGGGCAACTTTCTCGATCGGTTCATCAAACTTGATGCCCACCCGCTGCGCCACATCCTGGGCGATTTCGCGATAGCTCACACCATGGCCACGAGCCAGGTTCATAAAGCTGTCGCCGCCCATGCGCTGCAACTCGATGGCCAGCTTCAAGGGTTCGCGCACCGTGGCGTCGATAGAGGCACTGCGCTTCTGCGCCATCAGCTCGGCAAAAAACTTCAACTCTTCCGGCCGCGCCTGCACCAGCAGCGCAAACAGGTCAACATCCTCTTCGGCAAAACGCACTTCGCTGCTGCGCTGATCGGCGCGGATCATGCCCCGGCGCTCCTGCAACAGGTCGGTGTACTGCACCACTGTCTTCAACTGCGGCCAGTAAGCGGCGTGGTCGAACGTGGCCAGGTGCACATTGGCGACCTTGGCCTTGAGCGCAGGCGTCAGCGGGATGGCATAACGACCGATGCAGCGCTCGGTGTCGGGTTTGAGCGCCAGGGCCCAATCCTTGCTGGAATGGCAATTGATCACCCGGCCCTTGAGTGGCGCCGACACCAGGTCCCACGGGCTGGACGTACAAATTGCGCCGCCCATCAGCAACAGGTTGTTCAGCGGCAATTCACGCGCCACTTCTGGGCTCGCCAGCAGGCTCTTGACCAGAATTCGCGCGCCCAGGGAATGGCCGACCAGGTTGATCTGCCGCACAGTGATCGACTCGCCGTGCAGGTAGTTGGCCAGTTCGGGCAGCAGGCTTTTGGCGACCTCATCCACGCGCGCCTCGACGCTTTTGTAGTGGTCGAGGAAATAGGCAATCGCCTTGCCCACGCCGATGGTCGCCGCGCCCAGGCTGCCGCCGCCGAGCATTGAGGAGATCACATCCTTGAACGGCGCAAACAGGTTTTCCAGGAAATGCCCAGCCGGCCAGAACAGCATCAGGTTGGTCGAGCCTTCGATGGTTGCCAGTTGCTGCGAGAAATTGCCCAGCTGCTGCTGGTTGAAGAACGCCGAATAACCATGGACGTAGAGATTGAGCACATCCCCCTGAGGCTCGCCACACAACACAAACGTGGGCTTGCGAGTGCGGTGCATTTCATCCCACTGGTGTTGCATGTGGCGGTGACTCCTGGTGACGACGGAGGGCGATAGTAACAAAGGGTGACGTCCGGGAATGTGAAAAACTGATATTCGGACTGTCCATGGACATGCACAGTGATGACAGAAAACACGGATTTTGTTCGGCTATTCAATCCATTAGCCTTTGTCGGGTCAACGACTGAACCCGAGGAACCCCATGAACAAGCCCGAATTTTTCATCACGCCCGGTTACGGCGACATCGCACGCGAGAGCCTGCATTACGCCCAGGCAGTAAAAATCGGAAATCGCGTAGAGACCTCAGGCCAGGGCGGCTGGGATGACGCGTTTCAGATCCCGGAATCCCTCAGCGACGAGATCGCCCTGGCGTTTCAAAACCTGGAACGTACCCTGGCGCAAGCAGGGGCTGGCTGGGAGCATGTGATCCACGTCAACTCCTACCACGTGGGCGGTTTTCCACCGGAGGTGAACGAGCAGATGGTCAAGTGGTACCGCCACTACATGCCCAACCACGCACCGATCTGGACCGAACTGGGTGTGGAGGCCCTGGGGCTGCCGGCAATGCGTGTGGAAATTCGTGTGACGGCAATTATTGCCTGACGCCGAACCGCTCGATCACCCAGTCGATAAATACCTTCAGCCGGGCGTTTTGATGTCGATTGGGTGGGTAAATGATGTGTAACGGCGCGGCGGGCCGTGTCCAGTCTTCAAGCACCGGGACTAACTGGCCCGTCGTTACGTAGTAGTCAACGATGGACTTGAAATGCTGTCCGACGCCCAGGCCGGCGAGCAGCATTTCTTTGAGGCCATTGCCTTCGTTGGTGGAAAACGCGCAGTCACCTATTTCATGACGGGCCTTCCCCTTCTCGAAAAACAGCGGCTCCGGTTTACCCGCCCCGGCAAAGAAATACCCGACCTTGAGGTGGTTTTTTTCGAGGTCTTCGGGAAACACGGGCGTGCCCATGCGCTCCAGATAACCGGGCGCCGCGCACGTGACGTACTCCAGGTCCGCAACCTTGCGGCCGATCATTGCCATGTCATCCAGCTTGCCAACCCGCAGCACGCAATCCACGCCCTCGCCCACAATATTCACGGCACGGTCGCTGATACCCAGCGCGATGGTGATGTCGGGATACTCACGATGGAAATCCACCAGCGCCGGGATCAGCAGGCAATTGGCGAAGGACGCCGGCGCATCTACCTTCAGGTGGCCGCCGGGCTTGAGCTTCTGGCCACGCAGGGCGTTATCCAGCTCATCCAGTTCGGCCACCAGGCACAGCGCATGGTTGTAGTACTCCAACCCTTCCGGTGTGGCCGCCAGTGCACGAGTGGTGCGGTGCATCAGCTTGACGCCAAGGTGCTTCTCCAGGTCGGTGATAAGTTTGCTGACGGTAGAACGCGGCAGCACCAACTGGTCGGAGGCGCGGCTGAAAGAGCCGGTTTCAACGACACGGACGAAGGCACGCATGGCAAGCAGTTGGTTCACGATAATGTCCGGCAGAGCGAGAATGCCAAGTATTGTCCATAAGCCTGCACAATGGCGACAGGCGTTCGGATAACAAAAAGCCCGGCGTATGGCCGGGCTTTAACGGAAAGAATGACTCAGTTGGCAAAGTTCTCAATCTTTACCTGGCCATCCGGAAACGTGGCGACAATCTCCAGCTCCCCGCCCATGGCGCGAATATAGTTACGCAGCGTGCTGATATACATGTCTGTGCGCCGCTCCATTTTGGAAACGGCCGCCTGATTGATATTCAGCGCCTTGGCCAACGTGTCCTGGCTCATCTGCTGCGCCTTGCGCAGTTCATGCAGAGGCATTTCTTTCAGGTGCTGCTGGAAGATTCGCTCTGCATCGGCCCGGGCTTGCGGTGTCATGCGAGCTTGGAGCTCACTAAATTTTTTAGCCATGGTTACGGCCCTCTTTACGCAATGTTTCCAAATGTTCGTCATACAACTTCTCAGCCCGCGGGACGTGTTCGTCATACCAACGGCCTCGTCCGGTTTTGTCCCCGCCTATCAGCAATAAGGCACACCGACGCGGATCAAACGCATACAGAACGCGATAAGGTCGCCCCGCGTGCTGTACCCGCAGCTCTCGCAAACTGCCGTGCCGCGAGCCCTTTATATCGCTACTGTGAGGAAATCCCAGGCCCGGGCCCAGTAGTCCCAGCAAATCCACACTGGCCGATACCGAGGATTGCTCCTTTGCATCCAGATCGCCCCACCAGTCTCCAAACTCGTCCGTGTATTCAATGTCCCAACTCATGTAAATATGCCATTCATGGAATATAAACTCAAGGGCATAACTTTATGAGTTTCCGGAACCGTATGGCCACCGGATATTCCCGACAATTTGTTTACGGATCGCTCCCACGCGTTACTGAGACGAAAGCCCCTACACGGTCTCCTCTTGATTCAACCGAAAACATTCCCGAAAAAAAACCGCCCTCACGGGCGGTTCAAGGGACTCGGCCTTGATCAGAAACCGAGGTAGAAGTCGGTGAATACGCATAACCGGGCAGCTCACTATCAGTGTCGAAACAATAGTAGCGCCACAAAAAACCACTCAAATAAATGGCATTAATACGTTCGCCAATGTACTGCGCCAATCTGGCCCTACACGCATCCCTCGGTAAAAATTCAGATTCCCGAAGGTAAAAAAGCGCTCTAATAGCGCCCTGTTGATTCGGCAAAAAAAGATCCTGGAGCCCCCAATGCCCCATGAAGGCAACCTGTTACAAGCGGCTGTGGTGTTTCTGTTCGCGGCGGTGCTGACCGTTCCCCTGGCCAAGCGCCTGCAACTGGGCGCCGTGCTGGGCTACCTGCTGGCGGGGGTGATCATCGGCCCGTCGGTACTGGGCCTGGTGGGCAACCCGCAAAGCGTCAGCCAGTTCTCCGAGCTTGGGGTGGTGTTGCTGCTGTTCATCATCGGCCTGGAGTTGTCACCGAAGCGCTTGTGGGTGATGCGCAAGGCGGTGTTCGGTGTCGGCCTGGCGCAGGTGTTGCTGACGGGCACGGTGATCGGCGTGGTGGCGCTGTTCGTGTTTGGCCAATCATGGAACAGCGCAATTGTGCTGGGCCTTGGCCTCGCCCTGTCGTCCACTGCGTTTGGCCTGCAAAGCCTGGCCGAGCGCAAGGAGCTTAACCAACCCCACGGGCGCCTGGCCTTTGCGATTCTGTTGTTCCAGGACATTGCGGCAATCCCGCTGATTGCCATGGTGCCGCTGCTCGCCGGCAGCGATCACCCCACCACCACCTCCCAAGGCCTGCAGCACGGCTTGGAAATATTGGGCAGCATTGCCGTGGTGATCATCGGCGGGCGCTATTTGTTGCGTCCGGTATTTCGCATCGTGGCCAAGACCGGACTGCGGGAAGTATCGACTGCCACAGCGTTGCTGGTGGTGATCGGCACGGCCTGGCTGATGGAACTGGTCGGCGTGTCCATGGCCCTAGGCGCCTTCCTCGCCGGCCTGCTGCTGGCAGACTCCGAATACCGGCATGAGCTGGAGTCGCAGATCGAACCGTTCAAGGGCCTGCTGCTGGGTCTGTTTTTTATCAGCGTGGGCATGGGCGCCAATATCAGCCTGCTGTTCAGCGCGCCGATGATCGTGTTGGGCCTGACCCTGCTGCTGATCGCCATCAAGCTGCCCCTGCTGTTTTGCGTGGGACGCCTGGCGGGTGATTTGAACCGTGAAAGCGCGCTGCGCCTGGGCGTGGTGCTGGCAGCCGGTGGTGAGTTCGCGTTCGTGGTGTTCAAGATCGGTCGCGACCAGGGCCTGTTCGAGCCGCACCTCTACGACATCCTGGTGTTGACCATCACCCTGTCCATGGCCGTAACGCCGTTGCTGCTGTTGATCTGCCCTAAGCTGTTCAAGCCCAAGGTCAAGCCGGTGGAAGTGCCCGAGGAATACCGCGCCATCGAAAGCGATGCGCCACGGGTGGTGATCGCCGGGATGGGCCGTATGGGGCAGATCGTGGCGCGGATCCTGCGGGCGCAAAACATTTCGTTTATCGCCCTCGACACCTCGGTGGAAACCATCGAACTGACCCGCAGCTTCGGCGGCATGCCGGTGTTCTACGGCGACCCCCAGCGCCCGGAAATCCTCCACGCGGCAAAGGTCGATCAGGCCGAATTTTTCGTGATCGCCATGGACGACCCCGAAATCAATATCAAGACCGCCGAGCTGGTGCGCAGCCTCTACCCGCACATGAAGATCATCGCCCGCGCCCGTAACCGCCAACACGTGCACCGCCTGGTGGACCTGGAGGCGTCACCGGTACGTGAGACGTTTTATTCCAGCCTGGAAATGAGCCGCCGCACCCTGGTGGGCCTTGGCTTGACCCAAGCCCAGGCCGATGCACGTATCAGCCGTTTCAAAAACCATGACCTGCAACTGCTGGCAGCCCAACACGCCGTGTATGACGACGCAGCCAAGGTGATGCAGTCGGCCCAGGAAGCCCGGACGGAATTGGCGCGGTTGTTTGAGATGGACCGACTCGAAGAAGAGTCCGACAAGGTGTAAGGAGGGAGATGAACGATATTGCGAATTTTCTGACAGAATACGGCGCAATTTCGTTCATCCTTGGAGAGCTTCATGGCCACCCTCAGCAAGACCGCAGCCCTCTTGGCCCTCGCCCTGGCCGCCGGCTTCGGCGCCAGCCAAGTACTCGCCGCCAGCAAGCCTGCTGCGCAGAAAACCGCCACCCAGACCATCTCCACCCTGGACGGCAAGTTCAGCTTCAACCTGCCCAAGTCATACCAGGCAGACCCATTGCCTGCCGGTGATGCCGAGCACGGCACCGCGGGCGCCAGCGGCACGATGTACAGCGATCAGGCCACCAAAAGTGTGATCTTTGTGGTCGAGAAACCGAGTGTCGCCGGCCTGATCAAGGACAACGACCCGCAGTTCCTCGACGGCGCCGTAGCAGATTTCGTCAAGGAGCAAAGCGCTGCCCTGCCGGACTTCAAGAAAGGCGCCGAGAAGAAACTCACCGTTAAAGGCCTGGCCCTGCGCCAGGTGGACAGCACCGCAACCATGGGCGGTGGCAAGACGCTGAGCTCCACATTCCTCACGGGCTCCGGTAGCCACCAGTTGGTGGTGCAGGCGATTTCCCGGGCGGATGATCAAGCCGGGCATGCCCTGTTGGTGAAGCAGATTATCGGCGGTAAATAACCGGTTTTATCGGGCAATGAAAATCTAATGTGGGAGCGGGCTTGCTCGCGAAGGCGGTGGCTCAGTCAAGTATCGGGTGACTGACACAACGCTTTCGCGAGCAAGCACGCTCCCACATTTTGACCGCGCTCACATCGCAGGATTCAGCGCAGGCTCTTTTCCAGCCACTGCTTCAAGTCCAGCAATTCCGCCTCACCGACGGTATGAATCATCCCGGGGTAGCCATGGAATTCCGGCTTCAGACCAATCCCCTGCAACACCTCATTGGCCCGCGTTGCCGAGTAGTAAGGAAGCGCCTGATCCAGCGTCCCATGACCGATAAAAATCGCCAGCTTGCCCAGTCGTTCGTCCGGCTTGAGCTCAGCCTTGAGCACCGGTAGCACGCTGCCACTCAACGCCGCAATCCCGCGCAGACTTTCGGGATGCCGTAACCCCACCTCGTAGGACATGATCGCGCCCTGGCTGAACCCTACCAGAAACACCCGCTCACGTTGGGTGTGGTACTTCGTCGTGGCTTGGGCAACGAAGTCCTCGATCAGCTTGGCGCTGCTCTGCAAATCGGCGGTCTCGCCATCAAAATCGCCATCGCCCGGCTTCTTGCGAAACCAGCGATAACCCCCGCCCTCCACCGGCATCGGAGCCCGCGCAGACAGGTAAGTCCAGGTCGACGGCAAGCGGTCCTTGAGCCCGAACAAGTCCGCCTCGTCACTGCCATAACCGTGCAGGAATATCACCAGTGGCTCGTTGCGCGCATCGCTTTGGGTCTGTTCCAGATAAGGCAGCGGCAGGTCCGTGTGCAATTCGGCTTCGGCATGGGCGGCGCTGGTGAACAGCGCCAATGTGAGGGCGATCAGTTTGAGCATGGGCATCAACCTTCAGGGTTTGCGCAACAAATAGGTATCCATGATCCAGCCATTGGCCTGGCGCGCCGCCTTGCGCACTCGTTCGATCTCTTCGGCCACTTCGGCCACTTTGCCGCTGATCAGGATTTCGTCCGGTGTGCCCAGGTAGGCGCCCCAGTAGATATCCAGGTCTTGATCGGCCACGGTGCGGTAGGAATCTTCGGCATCCAGCATGACAACCAGGGTGTCGGCATCACTCGCCTGGCCTGCCGCCAACCGGCGCCCGGTGGTGATTTCGATCGAGCGGCCGATGCGGTTCAACGGCACTTTGTGCTGGGCCGCCAGGGCCTGGACGCTGGTAATCCCGGGGATCACCTCAAACTCGAACGCGCAACTGCCGCTCGCCAGAATCGCCTGCAGGATACGAATGGTGCTGTCGTACAGCGCAGGGTCGCCCCAGGCCAGGAATGCGCCGACTTCACCGTCGGCCATTTCGTCGTTGATCATCCGTTCGAAGGTCTGCTGCTTATCGCGGTTCAGGTCCTTGACGGCGGTGGTGTAGTCGATATCACCGCGTACACGCTCGGGGCAATCGGCCTCGACAAAACGGTAGGCGTGATCGGTGATGTAGGTTTCGCAGATTTCCCGGCGCAGGTCGATCAGCTTGTCCTTGCTCTGGCCCTTGTCCATCAGGAAAAACACGTCGGTGCGGTTGAGCGCCTTGACCGCCTGCATCGTGATGTAGTCGGGGTTGCCGGCGCCAATGCCGATGATCAGGATGCGTTTCATGGGAAAGTCTTCATGGGTGTTCTCGGTGCGGGGAGCGGATTTTGCCATGTTCGGGGCGTCAGGCGTGAGTTTCCAGGCGCAGGCGCCAACGACCGTTGAACCGCAACTCGGTGGATGACAGCGGCTCCACGTCGATCAGGTTGAACTGTGAGGGCGGGCATTGCATGACGTACAGCAGCGCCGCGCGGATAACGAACGGGTGGGTCACGGCCAGCACATGCCCCGGCGTTTGCTCAAGGGATTGCAACCACTGCCCTACCCGTTGACACAACTGCACCACCGATTCGCCACCATGGGGCGCGGAGGTGCTGTCGGTCAACCAGGCCTGTAGCGCTTCGGGTTCGGCCTGTTGGACCTCATCAAGGGCGAGCCCTTGCCAGCGGCCGAAATCGCAATCGCGCAGGGCTGTGTCAACCGAAGCATCGGCGGCAAACAGCGTCGCCGTCTGCCGGGCTCGCGCCTCCGGGCCACACAGCACAAAGGGCGCGCGCTTGAAGCGCGGCGCCTGGGACAACGCTGCTTGCTGCCAGTCCATCTCCACCGGTTCATCCAGCGCAAAGCGTCCCCGTTTATGGGCGCGGGTGCTGGCGTGGGAAACAAGGGTCAACCGGGTGGCCTGCATGAAAAATCGCTCTGGTTTTAAGGTGCCGTCAACGTAGGCCGGCGAAGCTTTTTCAATATCTTACAACGATCCGGACTCACACCCCTGGCCGCGCCAGATAAAACACCTCGTAGCCGCTGCCTGGATGGCGCACGTCCAACGCCTTCTCCGACAAGGTAATCCGCACCAGCTTCCACGCCTGCACATCCAGCGCCAGAAACACTGCAAAATTGTCGCTGCTGTCTGCGATCTGCTGATTACGCGCTTTTTCGGTGGCCAGGATTTGCGTACGGTCCGCGCCCGGCGCCAGCGCCCACTCTTCCCGATACAGGCTCAAGGCGTTTTGCGCCGGACCGCGCTGCACATCCAGCGGTAACCAGGACTCAATGTGCGGCTGGCCAAAGCTGTCCAAGACCTTCTGAAAGCGCTCGCCGAGTAAAAAGTCCGCGGCCTGCAAAGGATCCGACCACAGATAAACCGACGAATACAGATTGCCCACACCCGGCCCCTGCCCCCGCTCCTGGGCGATAAACGCCTTGAACAATAAACCCTCGGTGTGATCCCACAGCGGCCCCAACCGGGCGGCCCGCTCACGGATGACACCCATATCGTAATCGGCTGGCAAGCGGTGTGAATACTGTTTGGCAAACATCATGGCGCTCCTGTTCAGATGAGTGGCCAGCTTGCGCAGCGGCCGTGATTTCAGCAAGATATCACTCGATATAGGTATGATAAGGAATTGAAATGAGTGACACACTCAAGCCGCTGGATATCGACACCGTGCACGCCTTTGTACTGGTGGCCGATTTCACCAGCTTCACCCGCGCAGCCCAGGCCCTCGACACCTCACAGGCAGCCATCAGCCTCAAGCTCAAGCGCCTGGAAGACCGCCTCGGTTACCGCCTGCTGGTGCGCACACCACGGCATGTGCGGCTGTCGCCCCAGGGCGAGCAGTTCATCGTCGCCGCCCGAGCGCTGCTTAATGCGCACGAGCGGGCATTGGGTGACATGGGCAACGGTGCCCCACGACGGCTGGTGATCGGCATCAGCGACCATGTGGCAGGGCCTGACCTGCCGCAGTGGCTCAGCCGCCTGGCGGCCTATGACCCGCTGGTGATTCTGGAGGTGCGGATTGCCTCGTCGCGGGACCTGGTCGCAGCGTTCGATCGCAACGAACTGGACGCAGTAATCGTGCGCAACGAGGGCGACCGACAGGACGGTGAAGTGTTGGTGGTTGAGCGCTTTGGCTGGTTCGCCGCACCGACCTGGCAACACACGCCCGGCACGCCGTTGCGCATGGCAACCATGGCCTCGCCTTGCGGGGTGCGACACCTGGCGGTGCGGGCGCTGGATGAGGCGCGAATTGACTGGACAGAGGTGTTTGTCGGCGGTGGCGTCATGGCGGTAGGTGCGGCAGTCAGCGCAGGCTTGGGGGTGGCGGCACTGGCCCGGCGAGTGGCACCGGCAGGCGCTCTGGACGTCAGCGAGCAATACGGGTTACCGGCGCTGCCCGTCAGCGAAATCGTGCTGCATAGCCGGATCAGTGATGGCCGCTCTCGCGAGACCTTGCGCGCGTTAAGCGCAACATTCAGAGGGGTTTTGGAGCGCTAGTTTGCATCTGGGCATACCGCCCCCGCACAAACCGCTCCAGTTCATCTCCCGGTAGCGCCTTGCTGAAATACCAGCCCTGGATAATCAACTCCGAACCCGACTGCAAAAACGCCAGCTGCTCGGCTGTTTCAACCCCTTCCACCACTACGCCAAGGTTGAGCGCCTCACAAAACCGCAGCATGCCGGTCAACACTCGGGCGCCCTTGGGGTCATGCTGGGCCACCACAAAACTGCGATCGATCTTGATGAAGTCCACCGGGAACTGATGCAAATAACTCAGCGCCGAAAACCCGGTGCCAAAGTCGTCGATGTACACCTTGGCACCAATCGCCTGCAGCTTCTCGATCATTTGCCGCGTGCCCTGGATATCGCCCACCAAAGCGTCCTCGGTGATCTCCACCGACACCTGCCCGTGGGCCTGGGCAAGTATCTCCACCAGCCGGTCGCCATAAGCCGGGGTCGTCAGCGTGGCGCTGGAGATGTTGATCGTCATCGGCAACGCAAAGCCGACCTTCTGCCACTTCTGGTACTGGCGCACGGCTTGGGATGCCACCCACACATCCACGTCGGGCATCAGCCTGGCATGGGCCAGCCATTGCAGGAACTCCCAGGGCGAATGCACCGTGCCCTCGGCATCCCGTGCGCGCATCAACGCTTCGCAACCGGTGCAGAGGCCCGTGAGGGTAGAAATCTGCGGCTGGAATTCGAGGTAAAACTCGTAGTCGCTGATCTGCTGGATATGACTTAACTCGCTGACCTGACGCGCCTGCGCCTTGTGGGAGGCCATCACCGGGTCCAGTTCCAGCAAGCGACCCTTTTCTTCCAGGCCGCGAAAGGTCATGTCCAGCGACTTCAAATACACCGTGCCGCCCTCCGTAGCCTGGCGATGAATTGCGCGCACATACGGCGCATAAATCAGCGTACCCAGCCCCAGCAACATGACCTGTAGCAACACCGCCGCCAGGTCGCCATGGGTACTCAAATAGGCGTTGAGCAACACCGGCGCGGTAAACGGCACACTGACCACCGCAGGCGACACCCAGCCAAGCTGCACTACCACCAGCGCCAGCATCGCGTTGAACGCCGGCACCAGCAGAAAGGGAATAAACAGCCGTGGGTTGAGGATAATCGGCAGGCCAAACAACAGCACTTCACTGACGTTGAACAAGGACAGTGGCAGGCTGGCCATCGCCACTAATCGCATGGACTGGCTCCTGGAAAATATCAGTATCGCCAGCAGCAGGCTCAACGCACCACCCGAGCCGCCGATAAACGCAAAACTGCCCAGCAAGCCACCGTTCAACACATATTTGACCGGTTCGCCCGCCGCCACCGCCGCGTTATTGAGCGCAACGGCCTGGTCCAACACATCAAACAACGGTTGCATGGCATAAACGCCATGGATGCCAAAAAACCACAGCAGCGAATTCATCAGGGTCACAAACAGGCCGGTGCCATACGGCGATTCCAGTGCATCCAGCACCTGCGGCCCCTGAAGCTGTGCCACCTGCGGAATCTGCAACAGCAACGACAGCAAGAGCACCAGCCCGAGCGCCGTGATCGCTCCCGGCACCACCATATTGATGGTGCCTTTGAGGTTGTGTCCCACCAGGTCTTCGTTGACCAATCGGGTCCAGCGACGCTTATGCAACCAGGCGATGACTGGCACGTTGAGCAGCGGCGAGGCAATCGCGATGAACAGCACGAAGGTCGCCGAGGCACGGGGAAAGTCTCGCAGCACAAACGTTGCGATCACCACATGGGCCAGGCACAAGAACGCCACCGGTAGTTGCGGCAGACGGTATTGGATCGCGAGCATGTAACCGATGGACGCTGCCACCAGCAGCGGGATCACCGAGCTGATCTTGTCGTGCAGCCCCGAGAGGAACGCCACCACCTGAGGGTGGAATCCCAGTACCCGGGCGCATTCGGACAGGATCAGGAACCCGGCCGACACCAGCAGGCACGGCAGTATCCACAACAGCCCCTCACGTATGGCCCGCAACGACTCGGTGCTGGCCAAGGCTGCCAGCCGCTGGGTGAAGAAAAGCTTGAACAGTGTTTGCGCCATCACCTGTCCCTCTGCACATCGCGCTCGATCCCTGATGCCAGGGTCGCGAAATAACACCTGGCCGTAGCCTTTATCGCCGGGGTAACGCTACACGTCCTGATACCGCGAGCGAAAGACTTTTGCTGCCACGGGCGCAATTATTCAGAATCACCGTATAGGGCTGATGCTTGTCGATTGGGGCGGGTTGGCCCATCCTTTGGCGCACTTGTTGTCGTAAAAAGCGACGCTCCCTTCGAACGGACTCGACTGATGCTGCGATTCTCCCCCCTCATGACCTGTGCGCTGCTCGGCCTGATCAGCCCGTTGGCCAGCGCCGCCAGCGCTACCTTCCCGGATGCACAGGCCAGTGACCCAGCCAAGCTTCAATGGATGGTCGGCGCACCACCACCGGCAGACCGCACCGTACGCTTTGAAGACGGCAGCTATTTCCGCTTCCCGGCCATGCGCTGGAGTGTTGCCAACTTTCGTCAATTGATGCCTACCGTGAATGTCTCCCGAGGGCTGGGTGCGCCGCTGGCGTTGCCGCGCAAACTTGATCCGGGTATCGATGCAATCCGCGTGCTGCCAGTGGGTGCGACCCAGCCGCTGACCTGGCGCCAGACCCTGGACGCCACCTACACCGATGGCATCGTGGTGATGCATCACGGAGCGGTGGTTTACGAGCGCTACTTCGGGGTACTCAAGGACGACGGGCAACATGCGGCCATGTCGGTCACCAAATCGGTAATCGGCACCTTGGGCGCCCTACTGGTGGCCGATGGCACCCTCGATCCACAGAAAAAGATCGTCGACTATGTGCCCGAACTGGGTCATTCAGCCTTTGGCAGCGCCACCTTGCGCCAGGTGCTGGACATGACCACTGCACTGGACTACAGCGAAGACTACGCCGACCCCAACGCCGAAGTCTGGGCCCACGCCCAAGCTGGAAACCCGCTGCCTAAACCCAAGGAGTACACCGGCCCGCGCAGCTACTACGAATTCCTGCAAACCGTAAAACAGCGCGGCGAACACGGCCGCGCCTTCGGCTACAAAACCGTCAATACCGACGTGCTGGGCTGGGTGATCGCCCGCGCTACCGGGCGCAATGTTGCGCAACTGCTCAGCGAACGCATCTGGAGCCGGCTCGGCACCGAACAGGACGCCTACTTCACCGTCGACTCCATCGGCACACCGTTTGCCGGTGGCGGCCTGAACACCGGGCTGCGGGACCTGGCGCGGTTTGCGGAAATGCTGCGCAACGGCGGGCAGTTCAATGGCCAGCAGATCGTGCCCGAAAGCGTGGTGAAAGACATTCGCCAAGGCGGCGACAAGCAGGCGTTCGCTCAGGCCGGCTACAGCCAATTGAAGGGCTGGAGCTATCGCAACATGTGGTGGGTGACCCACAATCCGGACGGCGCCTTTATGGCCCGTGGGGTACACGGCCAGAACATCTATATCGACCCCAAGGCTGAAATGGTGATTGTTCGCTTTGCCTCACATCCTGTGGCGGGCAATGCCGAAAATGATGGGGTGACGTTGCCGGCCTATGCGGCGATGGCGGATTTTTTGATAAACAAACAAGACTGACGTGGAGTAAACCTTTGTCACAACCCGGCGAAAACCACCAGCTCGCCCTGGACAGATTCTTGAGCGAGCACCCGGCCCTGGCCGCAGAACTCAATACGTTGAACCCACTGGCGGCACAGGCCAAAGGTGAAACAATCGAGCAATACCGCGCCGAGCGCCTGCATGAAGCCTTTGAGGCCGAAGCCGAGCAACAGGGCCTGTTTGCCTGGGAACTGACGCTTAAACTGACGGCGCATTCCCCGGCGGAATTCGAGGCCCAACGCCTTGAGGTGCACAAGGAAGTGGCGCAAATGGCAGGCCTGAGTTGGGCGGAATATTGCCAGTTGCATGATCTGCCCGGCTAGAACCAGTGGCTCAAGCCTTGGCGGGTATCGCCGAGCACCTCGTGTAACTCATCAAGGGTGATGGCCCTGTGTTCAGGGTCTGGCGCCAAAGCCGTACGTAAGGCCGGCCAGCAATGCCGAGGCAACTGCCTGGGTCGGAGCGGCCGGTCACCGGACTGGCGCCGTCCGTGTGCCAACTCGTAAAGCACACACGCCACCGCGTACAGATCAGCACTGGCCGACAGCGCACTGCCGGCCAGTAACTCCGGCGCGGCGTACGCTGGCGTCCAGGCATTGAAACGACTGCGGCTCAAGCCTGCCGATCCCGCTGCAACCTGCCCTGAAGCCTGGCCCAAACCAAAATCAAACAGGCGCAGCCCGTCATCTCCCACTATGACATTGCCGGGTTTCACGTCGCCATGCAGCACACCCTGCTGATGGCTATGGCGCAACGCATCGAGCAGTTGCACGGCGATGCATTGCAACTCCCGCCACGGCAGGCCGGCGGGGCACTCCAGCAGCAGCCGGTCCAGGGTCATGCCCTGGAGCAGTTCCATGGTGAAGAAAGCCATCTGGCAGGGAGCATCCACTTCAAACGAAAACACACGCACCACCTGCTCATGCCGAAGGCTGCGCGTCAGGGCAAACTCGCTGTAGAGCAGCACGTGGGCGTCCGCAGATTCGCGGATGGCTTCGCCCAGTACCTTGATCGCAACACTGGAGCGCGACTCGCCAAACTGTTCGTGCAGCAGGTCCCGTGCGCGATAGACCACGCCCATGCCGCCGGCACCCAGCACTCGTTCGATAAGGTATCGCCCGGCAAGCACTGCAGGCATGCCATCACGCTGCGGGTTTTCCTGCGCCCTGGCAAAGGCAAAGTGGGTCAATGGGTGACTCAGAGAGGACGTGGCCTTGATGTCTGCCTCATCGCTCATGACTGCACCACCACCGCGGTCAGGTTGTCGCTGGCGGCACCGCGCAATACGCCTGTGAACAGTTGGTCGAGAACCCGCTCTGGGGTTGCCAGGCTCAATGCCTGCCCCAGCTCGCAATGGCTGAGCGCCTGGTACAGGCCGTCACTGCACAGCAGAAACACATCCCCAGCCAATGTCTTGAGCTCCAACACCTGCGGACTCAACGGATCCCGCGAGCCGATTGCGCGGGTCAGAGCCCGTGAATCAGGATGTGCCCTGGCCTGTTCCGCGCTCACTCGCTGATCAATCAATTGCTCGAACAACGAATGATCCCGCGACAGCTGGTACAACGTCTGCCCGCGCCACAGGTAGCAACGACTGTCACCGGCCCAGACACAAGCGGCGCGATCGCCCTGAAGCAGCAACGCCACGACGGTGCTCCCCATGGTGCGGTCGCCGCCATGGGCGGTTACCGTCAACTCCTCGCCCAGCCGCCGGTTGAGCCATTGCAGGCAACGTCGGGTCGACTCGACACGTTCGTCCAGGCTACCCCGGCCAGGCAACGACGCCAGGCTATCGACCACCAGTTGGCTGGCAATATCACCCGCCCGATGCCCGCCCATCCCGTCCGCCACGGCCCAGCAGCCAAGCCTCGGACAATCGAGAAAGGCATCCTCGTTGCGCGACCGGAGCTTGCCACGGTCCGTTCGGCCAGCGCTGCGCCAGCGATCCTGACCTTGGTTCACAACTGCTCCGGCAGGCGAAAGGTACGCCACTGCGCCATCTGAAACGGATTGGGCGTGCGCCGGCTGGTCAGCAAGTAGTTGGCGCGCAAGCCTGCAAGGTCAGCCTTGAGGATCAGCACGTCCTGCCCGCTGGAGGGTTCGCTCTGCATCAGGTCGAACAAGCGGAACACGGACCAGGCCCCGGCATTTTTTTCGAGTCCCAACGCCCGCTCACTGCCCCGCTCCAACACCAGGCTGCTGCGACCATTTTCAGCCTCGGTTGGCCATTGCATCGCCATGGGGACAATCGGCCCGTGCCGGTACTCCATCTGCTGGTCACCAAGACGCAAGACCGCGCGGCTCACCGCCGGGTCCAGGCTGTAGGGCGCCAGCGTAAAACGAACCTGCAAGTCACCCGGCTCATCCGCAAAAAAACCGCGCCTGATCACCTGCACCTTCGCTTGCTGGTCCAGCAACGCCCGGGACATCGGCAAGCTTCGGCCATCCAGGCTGCGCAGCCTGTAGCGACCGGCATCACCGCTGACAAACGGCCTAAGATAGCTGTCAAAAAACCGCGCCATCACCCCCTCGGGTTTGAAGAACTCCTGAAAATCGTGGAGGGAAACGTCGCTGCTGGCGTGGGCATTGAACGGGAAACGTTGCTTGATCGCCTTGGCGTAAAAACCATATACCTCACTTTGATAGCGCTGGTTCACATGGCGATAGGCTTGCTCGAGCAGGCGGCGCCAATGCTCGTCGGCCAGGCTTTCGAACCAGCCCGCCAGCGGCAATGGCAAACGTGCAGTAACGTTACGCAGGTTACTCAGCGCATCCTGCTGCCCCTGGACCCGGCGCTTGACCATCTCAAAGGCGACCGGCTCGGGCGAGCCTTCGCGATTCAAGACCGCCAACTGCAGGTGCAAGTCGTTGAGTGCCTGCAACGCTTGAGTCAACTCGGCGCCCGGGTTCTGCTGGCTGTCCAGCAACTGGTGCAGGGGCTCGAAACGGCGTTGCATTGTAAGCCGTGCCGTGTCGGGCAACGCGTTAGCCAACCCGGCCTGGGCGACCTGTACCAGTTCTGCCGCAGGGCCTGGCAGTTTGGCAGCCAGGTCATCGAGGCGTTCGTTGGCCAATGGCAAACGCGTGTTGTCACGAACCTGTTGTAACAACTGCAGCAACGGTGACTGGGCTGACGTCAGGCTGGCGAGTTGCTCGGAGCCTTGCCGGGAATTGTCAGTCTCACGCAGGCGAATCCGCCCAAGCGCCTCACTCCAGGCATTGGCATACTCGCTGAAGTAGCGTTGCTCAAGCTCCACCATCAACCGTTGCAAGTCCATCGCACTCAGGTCAGCGCCCTCCCCCAGCACCCAGTTGTCCTGGACAATGGTGTTTACCAGCCGCGCACCCTGCTCTTCGAAATGCCGCAGGTACTTCCTGGTATAAAACCCTGGAATGGGAAGGTTGACCCCGTCAAACACCGACCCTTGTGCAAGGCGTAACGGTTCAAGGCTGCGGGCTTGTTCGCGCAGTACGCGGTAAACCACATCGACCAGTGATTCACCCCGCAACACGTGGCGCGCCTGGGCCACCAGTTCGTCATTGAGCGACTGCACGAACGGCTGCTCAAGCAAGTGCGCGAAGTGCTCATTCAAACGGGTTTGCACGGAAGGCTCACCGGCAAAACGTATCGACCAATGCCCCGCCACCCGCTCGCGCAGCCAGCCGGCATCCCGGCGCTCCCGCAGGTTGAGCATCAGGTACGCGCGAAGGTTATCCTGCAAACGCTCGCGATCTTCCAGGCTGCCGCGAACCTGCTCTTGCAGCATCTCGCTGACCTGGGACAGCAGTAACTGACCCAAGGCGTGCTCATAGGCCTGCTCCAGCACTGGACGGCTGATATTGCCTTGATACAAACCAACCCGTTCAGCCAGCCTCGCCTCGCCCTGCACGGGAAAAACCCGAGTGGCCGCCAGGCGACTGTCCAGCAGGGGCAGGAGTGCCAGGGTAGCGTCCGATCCGGGCTGCGCGGGCGCAGGCTGTCGCACCAGATCCCGCAGTTGCTCCAGGCGCTGATGATTGGAAGAGTAACTGTGGGTCCAAAGCAGGCCCGCAGCCCCCACAACCAGTAGCGCACTGAGGGCCAGCAAACCCTGACGCCAGCGTATTCGACGTCGCTCCTGACCGTCGAGGCCCGCCAGATCGGCTTGCGCCAGGATCACCCGGTTGAACAATCCCTGGATAAAGTGCGAGCGAGGTTCAAGTGCCTGTGAGCCACCGTCCGCACTGGTCAGGTAGAAACCACGAAATCCATTGGTACGCTGATAACGCGGGCCGCAGAAGGCAACTTCGATGTACAGGCTCAGACGTTCGCCAATCCGGGCCGCCTGATGAGGAAAATCGAGCATCCGGCCGCGCAGGTCGCTGTTACGCTCCTGGTGCAAGCGCTGCACAAGCTCACCGCTCAAACGCTGAAGCAGGGCTTCAAACGCCTGGCGTACCTGGCTGATTTCAATACCGCCTTTGCCCGGGACGATGTATTCGCCGAGCACCGCGTCACTGCTCTCGCCCAGCGGGCGGTCGAAGAACTCTGCAAATCCCCGCAGGCGGTCCGCCTGGGTCACCACCAGATAAATCGGCACATCTACATGCAACGTCTGCTGGATATCCTGCAGCCGACTTTGGACTGCCCGGGCATCATTCTCCAGATCACGCTCGCTGCCATGGAGCAATGTTTCCATCGACAGGGCCACCACCACACCATTGAGCGGGCGTGTTCGGCGACGCACCTTGAGCAGGCCCAGCAGCATCGACCAACCTGCGCCATCCACACTGCTGTCAGGCTGGGTGAGGTAGCGGCCAGCAGTATCGAGCAATACGCCGTCTTCGGCGAAATGCCAATCACAGCAGGAGGCTCCACCGACATCCGCAGTCGACTCGCCCCTGTCCTGGAGCAGTTGCAATCCGCTGGCTGCCAACATTCGGGACTTGCCACTGCCTTGCTTGCCGATCAACAAATACCACGGCAATGCATTACGCCAACGCGGGCTGCGTTCGCCATAGATCCTGGAGTTTTTCAGGATCTGCAGAGCGTCCTTGAATCGATCGCGCAGGTGCCGCTGCTCGTTTTCGACAAGACCTTTGCGCGGGCGCGGGTCAACATGGTCGATGGCGCCTTGTCGCGTCATGCTGCGCCAATTGGCATACGCCATCGCCAGGCCCCACAACAGAAACAGCCCGCTGATCGTCAACAAGCGCGCTGCCGCGGTTTGCCAGAATCGATAATCATCGACGGCCAGCAATGGCCCGAAGAACCACACTGCCATCGCAACCGCGAGCACCAGCAACAGGCTCCAGACCCAAATCCTGCCCAGCACAGCGCCCGCGTTCCTGAAGAATGCGTTCATGAGTTGCTCCCTGCGTTAGAGGGGCGCCCGGGTAATATCCGGCGCCACTGGTTGATACGGTTGCAGCACCCTCTCGCGCTGCTCGCCCAATACCCAGGCAAACCCGGAATACAGGGTCAACAGGCAGGCCACGACAAACACCGCGACCCAGGTTGCCGACACAACCCTCAAGCGCCCCTGGCGCTGCTGTACCGGCCTGGGCGGCGGCGCGCAAGCAGGAGGGGAATCGCCCCGTACATGCCGGATCTGCCGATACAGCGCATCGCGAACCTGTTCAAGCTGCAACAAACCACGCTCCATGACCCGGTACTTGCCCTCAAACCCAAGCGACAGGCACAGGTACATCAGCTCCAGCATCGCCAGGTGCTTGAAGGGGTCCCTCGACATTCGCTCAAGCAACTGGAAAAACTTCTCGCCACCGAAGGTTTCGTTGTGAAAGCTGCTCAGCAGGCTCATCTTCGACCAATCGCTCTGGCTGCCCCATGAGGTGGTGACCACTGCCTCGTCGATCACACTGCACAACACATACCGCGCCGCCATCACCTCGCTGCTCTGCGCCCCGTCATGCCGGGCCCGTGTTTCAAAAAGCGTGACCGCCGATGACAGCCGCTCGTTGAGCGCGCGCAGGCTTTCCTGCGCGTCGCTGCGCTTGAGTTGCACCACCTCGGACAACAGCTCCCAGGCAGGCGCGACCAAACCATTCAGGCCAACGTTGAAGTGCTCCGCGCCCTGCAAGCGGGCGGCGTAGATCATCCGGTCTTCCAGTTGTTCGAAACGCGGCGGCGATGCAAAGTCGGTTATCGGTCCTTGCGCCGGCCCACGCCCCTGCCGATCGAGCAGGACGGTTTTCTCATCCTGCGGGTATTCCCTGTCCATGGTCTCAGTTCCTGATGGCCCAGAATTTCAGTTCCAGTTCGGCAAATTCGCCGCTGACGTGGAAGGCAAACCCTCCCGAATGCTTCAACTGCTCGATGTCGCGGGCACCGAGTTCGAGCATGAAATAGGTTTTTGCGGCATGAAACGGAATCTGCCGGGGAGCCACCGGCAGCGGCTTGACCTTGATGCCCGCCAAGTGCAGGTTGACCAATTCGCGAATCCGCTCCACAGGGCCGACCTTGAGGTGTGCGGGAAGCCGGTGGCGCAGTTCCTCGGATTCACAATGGGCACTGGCGGCCAGGATGAAGGTTGCCGAATCCAACAGGTTCAGGTCGCTCACCGGGCACACCAATACCCCGTACTGGCGAGGCTGCAGCGCAAGCTCAACGGCATGCTGCTCAAGCACCATCGACAGCAGGCCGCGAATCGCCTCCATCAACCCACGAAAGCTGGCGCCCTGGTCGCTGTGCCGGTAATGCCCCTCGAAATGCGCACGCTTACTGTCACTGGCAAACGTGGCGAGTTCACCCAGAATCGACAGCAGTGTGCGATACAGCGTTTCAGGGCTGACCTGATTCATTCCGAGATAGTGAAGCAGGACCAGTTCGGTGCGATTGATCAATTGCAACATCAGGAAGTCACCAACCTCTGCACCTGCGGCGGTGCCATTCGCGCGAATCCGCGCGGCAATGGCATCACCCCGGTGAGCGAGCAGGCTGATCACTTCCTTGAGGCAAGACAACAGATACGCGGAGCCATGCAGGTGGATGAAGGTCGGGATAAAATCGGCATCCAGGCTAACGCCCTCCTCCGTGCAGTTGAGCACCTGGGCGACCTTAAGCTTCACGTAGTTCTGGTCACTGTGTTGCTCCCCCAGCAGCAGGCGAAAATCCAGCTGCCCGCAATTTACCTGGCGACGAGAATCCTCCCCGGCGTTGGAGTCGCTGACGTCTACCGCCAGGGTTTTGTAGCGCGCCAATACATCGGCCTGCTCGGGTCGACGAGCTTCTATGCAGTGACTGGTGGCCAAGGGCAATGCCAGGTAAACCGCCTGTTTTCCGGTATTTACCGGAACCTCGAGCACCAGCGATTCCATGGCCCCACCCAGCTCGAACAAGCTGCCATCCGGCAATATCCCGCTGGCCTGGCTGACGACTACCTTGCCCATGTTGAGGTATTGCACATCGATTTCCAGGGCCAGGAAGCCCCAGGCATGAAGGCACAACAACTGCGTGCGGCGCTTGAGTTGCTGATCGTGGTAACGATCGTTTTGCTGAAAATGCTGAGGGCGCAGCAACATGCCTTCCTGCCAGATGACTTTTTGGCTGTGCATGTCAGTCGCCCGCCTTGGCTGAGTGCGGACTCACCAACCGAATACCGGCCTGATCAAGGACCAGTTCGGCGCGCGTCAATTGCTGCGCAGTTACCGGCAGCACATAACGCCATTGCGAGTGGGGCAAATCACGGTAGGCCGCCAGCACGCCGACATAGCGACTACCCGGCTCAAGACTGAGCTTGAGCGTGGTGTGATCGCCGGGACGCAGCTCCAACTCTTCGAGGTTCACCAGGTCTTTGGGCAAGGCCTGCGCCCCATGGCCGTAAAGGCTGAAAAAGTCGGCATTCTCAAAAGCCACGGGGTGTCGGAGCTCCATCAGGTGCACCACGATCGGCGACGGGCGACCATGGAGGTCGGGGTTGACCCGTTCGCTGGCCGTCAGTGTCAGGTCCAGCTTGGTCAGCTTCGAAAAGGGCGACAGGGAACACCCCCCCAGCAGGCCCATTACAGCGCACAACAATGCAACGGTGACTCGGGACATGAAGATCATCCTGGATAACGGTGAAGGGTTGAGATCAGACGAATCTGCTCCTCGTAGGCCTTGGTGAAGTCGCTGCCCAACAGGCGATCGCTCAAATGCTCGTCCTCGATCAGCGTTTGGTAATGGCGCTGATACGCCCGCCAGTGGGTGCCACACCGGGGAATCAGCGGGGGCTTCGCCTGGCGCTCGAAGCACAGCAGCAAATGACCGGGTGCAAAGGCCGCCAGAGCCCCGCGTACTGCCGCGCGGCAGGCCACCAGCAAAGCCACCTGGTGGGCCTGCATATCGCGGTAGGCCCGCGTGACGACCCTCTCGGCGGACACCTGTCCCAACTGCCCGGTGCCCAGCAGTATCTCCAGAGCTGCGCTGGCGTCGGCGCTGTCTTTAAGAGGATTGGGACTCTGGATCGGCGTGTGGGTGACTGCCAGTTTCAGTTCATGCTTGAGCTCGCTGCGGGTGCTCAGGCTCTGTTGCAATCCTTCAGTCATTTGCCTGAGCAAACCCGCCGCCTTTATCGCCAAAACCTCTCTTCCCGGCCCATCGAGCGTGTCCAGATCAATACCGAGTGCCTGCGCGAACCCCGACCAAAATGGGTCTGAGCCTTGGTTTTGAGGTGGCAATTGCCGGCTCGGGGCCACCTTGCGCGTGGGCTCCACAAGCTCGGGAACCGTCATATGATCCCTGTCCGCCGCTGCGTGGTCCGTCCACTGCAATGCCTCTGGACTGATGATGGTCAGCGCGGACAGCTCTTGCGACTCTTCGCGACGCTGCAGTTCTGCGTCGAGTGCCCGCACCGGATCCAACTCAAGAAATGCATCATCGGGAATCAGCGTGTGCAATCCATCGTGGTCCGGAGCCGCCGCCGGGCTGACCAGCCGTGCGCGAATATTCAACGGCCCTAATTGAAATACCGTGCCGTCATCTATCGGTTGCTCCTGTCCCTCCCGCAGACGCTCGCCGCTGCCTGCAAGGCGGGTTCCATTACTACTGATGTCCGCCAGGAAATACCGGCCGTCACGATAGCTGACCACCGCGTGGCGGCTGGAGAGCTGGCGGCTGGCGTCGGGAAGGGTCCAGTCACAACTGGCCCCCCGGCCGATGACGCCGCCAATACCGTTAAAGCTCTTGGTCGGTGCCAGAGCTGACTCTCCTTGCCCCGCAGGGCACACCGCAAACACGAGTTGCATGGTAGGACTCCCTTCGATCATCGGCCACGACCGGTGGACTGCGGATCACCCAGCGGGCGGTAGTCACCGTCGTCAAAGACATGATTGGTGTTACAGCCACCCAGCAAAAACAACACAAGCACCAGGGCTTGCCACTGACTAACAGGCATCAGGTATCTCCCATTGGGGTAGGTGCGGCCGACAGGCGGCGCCATCGCAGAATTTGAGGGGAGCCATTCAGCACTCCCCCTTGACGTCGCCAAAGGGAATGTCCAGACGCGCAAGGCGGTACAGCAGCGTGCGTCGGGCAAGGCCCAGTTCACGGGCGGTGCGGGTTCGATTGCCGCGGTTCTTGCGCAGGCAGTCGATCAGCACCACCCGTTCGACCCGCTCCATGCGCTGGCGCAGCGTCGCGTCAACCGCTGGCGCAGTCAGGCCAGCCGATAGCGACAAGTGCGGGGGCAGGATGACTTCGTCGTCGCAAAGCAGCACCGCCCGCTCCACCATGCATTTAAGCTCGCGAACATTGCCGGGGAAGCTGTGGCTGGACAGTTGATCCAGGGCCGCGCTCGACCAGCCCAACGGCGCCCGCCCAAGCATTGCGCAGGCTTTATCGGCGAAATGCCGGGCCAGTTGCAGCACGTCACCGTCCCGCTGGCGTAGCGCCGGCAACTCGATAGGAAACTGCGCCAGCCGGTAATAAAGATCCTCGCGAAAGCTGCCTTCGGCCACCATGCTCGTGAGGTTCCGATGGGTCGCCGCAAGGATCCGTACGTCGACCTTATGGGTCGTATTGGAACCCAGTGGCCGAATCTCGCCCTCCTGTAGTACCCGCAGCAACTTGGCCTGGAGTGACAGCGGCATGTCACCGATTTCATCGAGTAGCAACGTGCCGCCGTGGGCGGTATCAAACAGACCGGCGTAGTCTCTTTCGGCGCCTGTGAAAGCGCCTTTGCGGTAGCCGAACAATTCGCTTTCGAGCAACCCTTCGGGAAACGCGGCACAGTTTTGCACCACAAATGCCTTATTGCTACGCGGCCCGGCGGCATGAATGGCCCGGGCGACCACTTCTTTTCCGGTGCCAGTCTCTCCCCGCAACAATACGGTGTAGGGGCTATGCACGACCTTGCCGATCAGGCGACACGTTTCGTCCATCGCCGTACTGTTTCCTATCAAGCCATAGGTGCTGGTGCCGGGCGTATTGCGCACCACCTTCAAAGCACCGGGAGCCCGGCGAGTTCTTCGTAAAGTCGCCAGCTGGCTCAAGGCAAAGCTACCCAGTTTTTCCAGGGAAGCACCGTATCCAGCCAGCGCCGTTGAGCGCTGTGTGGCACACAACAACACCCCTGAAACCTGCTTGCGCTGCCCCAGCAATGGCACGCACAGCAGTGATTGCCAGGGCACTGCGACTAACGGCAAAAATCCTGTGTCATACACACTGCTACCCAGCTCAGTCAGGTTGAGTGTGCGGTTCTGCCCCAGAACGTATTGCAACAGTTGCTCGCTCTTGAAATCCGCTCCCGGGCTCGCAACGTCCCCAGGAGGTCGCGCACCCGGCAAGTGCTGGGCGGCCAGATCGAGGCGGCCGGTAGTCTCATCGAGCAGGTATAACTGGCTGAGTTCACACCCGCTCAACTGCGCGGTGCCTGCTACAAAGTCTTCGGCCAGTGTTGATTCGTCGCTATCGGCACCTAGCCTGGTGAACCACCCTAACAAGGCTGCGGCGTAATCCAGCGGGTTTGGCAGCAGGGCAAACAGATTGTCCGCCATCAGTTGAACTCACAGAGGACGGCGCCGTTGTGGTCCAGCCTGGCGTGGGCGAACTGCAGGGGCTTGCCAACGGCCATGGCGTCCAGCAGTCGATCCACCACCTGCGGCAACAGGTTCGCCTCGATCCATTGATCAACAAACCTCGCGCCACTCTCACTGTGGCTACAGCGCTCGGCCATGTGTGCGACCAACTCTTCTGCGTAACTGAACATCAGCTTGCGCTGAAGCAGGTGCTGCGCCAGGCGCTGAAGTTTGTTTTCAATCAGTTGGTGCAGCACCACGCCCACAACAGGGTAATACGGGACTACACGCATACGGGCCAGCAGCGCCGGTTTGAAATGAGCCGTCAGGACAGGCCGGATAGCGGCGTGCAATACCTCGACATCCGGTCGTTGAGCGTCGGCGCACAGCGCAGTGATACGTTCGCTCCCCAGGTTGGAAGTCATCAGGATCAGGGTGTTGCGAAAATCGATTTCGCGCCCTTCCCCGTCATTGGCCACACCTTTGTCGAACACCTGGTAAAACAGATTCAGGACATCCGGGTCGGCCTTCTCAACCTCATCGAGCAGCACAACTGAATAGGGCTTTTGCCGTACGGCCTCAGTCAGTACCCCGCCCTCCCCATAACCGACATAACCCGGCGGTGCACCGATCAACCGGGACAAGGAATGTTTCTCCTGGTACTCCGACATATTGATCGTGGTGACAAAACGTTCGCCGCCGTACAACAGGTCAGCCAGGGCATGCGCAGTTTCTGTCTTGCCAACACCGCTTGGCCCCACCAACAGGAATACACCTACGGGGGCATCAGGCCTGTTCACGCCGGCCGCGACAGCACGCAGGCAGCGATCCAGGACCTCAACGGCGCACTCCTGACCGAGGATTCGGCCGCGCAAATCCTCGGCAAAGTTCAAAACCTTGGCGCTGTGCTCACGGGCCAGTTGTTCCTGGGGGATACCGGTCCAGGCGCTGATCACCTGTGCCACCAACCGCGGGCACACTTCGAAGCTGACCAGTCGCTGCTCGTGCTGTAAGGACTGCAACGCTTGATAGTTTTCGGCGAGTGCCTGTTCGAGGGCCTCAATGTTTTCGCCACCGTTGCGTGCTTCGGCCAGTTGCTGGCGCAGAGAGAGCACCGTCCCGGCCAGGCCGCGCTGGTGACTCCAGCGTTGTTCAAGCTGTAACTGGGCGGCCTCTACTTCTTGCAGTCGGTGTGTGAGTTGCTGCAACGCCTGTTCATCGATGGCCAGCCCCGAGTCGGCGTCCCGACGCACGGCGAGTTGCTGGCGCGTGCCTTCGGCCAGTTCGGCGCGCAAGCGCTGCAGTTCGTCGGGTGCCGTCACCAGGCTGATCCGCACCCGGGCACAAGCAGTGTCCAACACGTCCACGGCCTTGTCAGGCAGTTGGCGGCCAGCCAGATAGCGAGCACTCAACTGCGCGGCGGCGACCACTGCGTCATCGCGCACGTAAACACCGTGAGCGGCCTCATACACCGGGGCCAATCCACGTAAAATCGTTACCGCAGCCTCAACCATCGGCTCGTGCACCAGCACAGGCTGGAAACGCCGCGCCAACGCAGGGTCTTTCTCGAAGTACTTCTTGTACTCCGACCAGGTCGTGGCAGCGATGGTACGTAGCTCACCGCGCGCCAGTGCGGGCTTGAGCAGGTTGGCTGCATCGGAGCCGCCGGTTTGGCCGCCCGCGCCGACCAGCGTGTGGGCCTCGTCGATAAACAGGATGACCGGTTGCAGCGAGGCGTTGACCTCGTCGATCAAGCCCTTCAAGCGTCGTTCGAACTCGCCCTTGATGCTCGCGCCCGCTTGCAGCAGGCCCATGTCCAAGGTCAGCAGGCGCACCTCCCGCAGCACATCCGGCACTTGCGCCGCCACGATTCGCAGGGCCAGGCCCTCGACAATCGCGGTCTTTCCGACACCCGCCTCCCCCACAAGAATGGGGTTGTTCTTGCGCCGCCGTGCAAGGGTATCGATCAGTTGCCGGATCTCGCTATCGCGACAAAGTACGGGGTCGAGTTTCCCCTCCCGCGCCTGGCAAGTCAGGTCATGGGTAAATCGCTCCAGTAATGAGTTCCCCACTTCAGTTGCAGGCGCCTCTGCACGCTCACTCAAGAGAAACCCGAGCACGCGCTGCGTATCAAGCCTGCCCAATACGGCCTGATATCGGCTACCCGCGTGTTGCAGCGGGTTGCGCAACAACGCGAGCAACAACGCGCCGTGTTCCACGTCGCTTCGGCCCAACTCCAGATGGGCTACCAGCAATGCCTGCTGCAACCATTGCACCAAGGCGGGTGAAAATACCGGATTACGGGAAGCGCTCTGGTCGGTCTTGGGTTGCAGCGCCGCCTGCAGTTCACCGACGTCCACACCGGCATCCTGCAGCGCACGCATCAGCACGCCCTGGGGATGTTCCAGCAGGGTCAGCAGCAGGTCCTCTACCAGGACTTCGCCGCCGCCACGGGCAACACAACGTTCGGCGCAGCGTTCCAGATCGCGCCGCGTGGGCGCCGTTAATGTCTGGATAAGTTGTTGCAGATCCACATTCATCATATCCATCAATCCCTAATGAGTTTTACTGGCCAAGGTGACCACGCCGTCTGCCCGCTCATGCCCCAGCCAGCTCGTCCAGCCCAAGCGGCAGACGTTGTGTTCGCCGATGTGCAACGGCCGCACCTCGCCCTCTGCCAACACCAGTCGTACGTCATATTCCAGGGGATCCCGGGCGGCGAAGCGCACCAACGCACACAAGGGCTGATAGCCCGCTCCAGTGGGCAAGAATTCGTGAAAACGCTCCCAGCCCAGCGCCAGGACATGGACTCTGAACATGCCGCTGCGGTCGATGATGCGATCTCCCAGCACCAGGTCAGAACCCAACGAGCTATAGGTGCGACCAAGGTCATTACGCTGCTCGTGGGCAATCACTACCGTGCGCTCAACCCACTGTTCAATAACCAGGCAGCTGTGCTTGAAGTAATAACGCAGCACGGTTTCGATCAATGCGGCGGAGTGAGCACGCAGACTCAGCAGCCCCAGGTAAGGCAACAGGCGCTTCCAGTTCAGTTGAGTGGCGCTGCGAATCGCACTGCCGCCCAGGCCTACCAGCGCGAAAATCTGTTCGGAAAATGGATCACTCGCGCCCGTTTGAAAGCTCGCCTGATAACGGTATTTTCGCCAGATCGGCACTATCAGCCGGTGCAGGCGATGGTGAAAAAGGTCAAGAAAATCACGCGTCGGATTGCCGCCCGTCACCTCGACAAAGGCTTGCTCGCCATAGAACGCCGGCAGCGGTGATCCTGTGCCAAATAGCCCCAGCACGTTGAGGCGAAGCCGTGCCCGCAGATCGCCGTGCTCTGAAAAAAACTCCACACGATCAATATCGTTGCCAGGGAACCCAAAGCCTGGATTGGCCTGGAACTCCAATTGGTCGTAGAGCGCCTCCTCATCAAGCGAGGGATGCGCCTTGCGCAAACGCTCGATGATCTGCGCGACCGCCTGGAACACCGAATACTCGCGAATCACTCGGGACAGTGCGGTTAAAGCAGGGGCTGCTGACCCATCCGGGGTGGCCATAGGTACACGTCTCCTTGTGTGCTGATGACTCGCAGTTCGTGGTACGAGTTGAGGCTGGCGTAAAGCGCGAAAAACTCATTCAGTACCGAGGCAAAGACGAACACGTCGCCCTCCCCCAGGTAACCTTCAGGATCGATGGTGAGGTCAACCCGCAAGCCGCGAAATGGCAGGCCACGGTGCAGCCGGTCCACCGGCTGGTGGCTTATCGACTGGAGTGCACCCAGTCTTCTCCTGCTGACCTTCTCCACCTGGCGGTCGTGATAACGCGGCAGATCGTAGGTTTCGAGGATCACTCTCAAGGCGTTGATATCGGTCAATGACAAATAGTTGAGCGACATATTGCTGATCAGTCGCCACAAAAAATCGCTGTCCAGAGGAGGCGCAAAACTGGGGGTTGCCGCCGTGATGTTGCGAAACGAAAGAAACTCAGGCGTCTGCTCGCAAGCTTGGTTGATGTCTCCCACCTGCAACAGGCGTGGCAGGTTATGGTTGGTGCAGGTCAGCTCAACCGACAGGGTTTCCTGATCATGCTCCCGACGTTGGTCAAAGCTCAGCCAGGTGTCCATGCCGGTATGTTGCAGTGATGGCCGCTGGCGAACGCCGTAGCTGGGCGATCCGCTGCCAAAATCGTGCTCAAAGGACTCGAACGGTACATATTCCTGGTAACCCAAGCCTCCCGGCCGCCATCCCGTGACCTTGTCGACGGAAAATACGCCGCAGTTACCCCTGGCATATTCGCCTGGCAACAACAGGTATTCGTCCTGCTTGCCGTCCAGGCGAATCGGCACGCCGTCGTGCTTGAACAGATTGACGATAGGCGTGCAATACAACTTCACGTTATCCAGGGTCGGGGTCAGTCGCTCAACACCGCGGCCACGCATGTTGAAGCGCAACGCCAGGCCATGTACCTGCTTGAGCACGTCAAAGGGCAAGCTGTTCATCACCGCAAGCCCCCCCACATCGACAAACAGGTATTTGTCCGCAAAGGCGAAGTACTCCTGCAAATGGCGATAGCCCCGAAAGGTGTTCAACGGATAAGGGATCAGTGCCTCATCCTCGGAAAAGCCCACCGCGCTGATTTCGTTGCTGGACAGCTGCAATGACATAGCCTCCCCGTCGGCGCCGATAACTGGCAGCCCATCACTGCCCAAAGGCTGCAACTCGAACCCGTCCAGGTGACGCAAAAGGCCCAGGTAAAGCGCCTGGCTGACAGGTTGCTCCCCCGCAAGATGCAGACGTAAGCAGCCCAGTGCCAACTCACTGAAGTTGCCCTCGGCCGTCATTTGCAGACGCAGGCACAGCAAAGCGCCCTCGCCCTGCACCGAGTACTCCAGAGCGGCCAGTTGCAGCGGTAAAACCTCCGTCGGGTAACAGGTACGAAAACGACAACGCTCACCATTGATCGCAACACTGTCCACCGGCGTATCCCGTTCGACCTTGATGGCCGGCCCTGCCCGCTTGAGCGGGTCAAACTGCAGCATGCTGAACGCCGGCAGCGGCCGCATATAGTTGGGCCACAGCAAATGCATCAACGAGTGACTCAACTCCGGTAGTTGATCATCAAGCTTCTGACGCAAGCGACCGGTGAGGAATGCAAAGCCCTCAAGCAACCGCTCTACATCAGGATCCTGGCCGGCATCCCCAAGAAACGGCGCGAGTGCAGGGTTGCGCTCGCAGAAGCGTCGCCCCAACTGTCGCAGCGCACTCAGCTCGCCCTGGTAATAGCGGTTAAATGACATCAGGTTTGACCTCGACCTGTGCGCCGTGAGCCAGGCTTGCGCAGAAGGCGACCGCTTGCGTCAGGCCATCGATTTCCATTGCTCCCTCGATGGAGAAAGCCAGGGCCAACGGGTCTCGGTCCTGGGGTAATGCCTTGACACGTACATCCTTCAAACGGGGTTCATATACCTGGATAAAACGCTCAATCAAAAAGCGTGCCTGGCTCAACGAGTCGTGCAGGTTGAGGCGCATGTCATTCAGATCAGGCAACCCGTAATCAGGTAGCGTTTGCACGCTGCCCACACGAGTGCTGAGCATTTTCGCCAAATGGCTTGCCACAGACTCCACGACGCAGCCCTGCGGGCTACGAACAACGCCGGACTCCAGGCGTTCGAAAAGGCTGCGGTTTTGGGTAATCACGTGGCTGCGGCTCATTCTTTATCGAGCTTGCCGACGAGGGACAGTGTGAAGTCCGCCCCCATGTACTTGAAGTGCGGACGAACGCTCAGGTTGACGCGATACCAGCCAGGCTCACCGTCGACATCGCTGACCACAATGCGTGCCGCCCGCAGCGGGCGCCGTCCACGCACTTCGGCGCTGGGGTTGTCCTGGTCGGCTACGTATTGGCGAATCCACTTGTTGAGTTCCAGTTCGAGGTCGGTGCGTTCCTTCCACGAACCCAGCTGTTCACGCTGAAGTACCTTGAGGTAGTGAGCCAGGCGATTGACGATCATCATGTAGGGCAACTGCGTGCCAAGCCGGTAGTTCAGCTCTGCAGCCTTGCCCTCGGCGCTGATTCCAAAGGACTTGGGTTTCTGCACCGAGCTGGCGGAAAAGAACGCCGCATTATCGCTGCCCTTGCGCATCGTCAGGGCGATGAAGCCCTCTTGCGCCAGCTCATATTCGCGCCGGTCAGATACCAGCACCTCGGTGGGAATCTTGGTTTCGATCTCGCCCATGCTGTGAAAGTGATGCAGCGGCAGGTCCTCAACCGCGCCGCCACTTTGCGGGCCGATGATGTTCGGACACCAGCGAAACCGGGCGAAGCTGTCCGTCAAGCGGGTAGCAAAGGCGTACGCCGTGTTGCCCCACAGATAGTGCTCGTGGCTGTTGACCACATTTTCCTGGTAGGCGAAGGTCTTGACCGGGCAATCAACGGGATCGTACGGCGTACGCAGTAGAAAGCGCGGTACCGTGAGGCCGATGTAACGGGCATCTTCGCTCTGGCGAAAGCTCTGCCATTTGGCAAACTGCGGCCCTTCGAAATGGTCTTTCAGGTCTTTCAGATCAGGCAGGCCGGTGAAGCTCTCCAGCCCGAAAAAACCAGGACCGGCCGCAGCAATGAACGGTGCATGGGCCATGCAGGCCACACTGGAAACGTACTGCATCAGCCTGACGTCGGGTGCACTGGGTGAAAGGAAATAATTGGCGATGATTGCCCCTACGGGCTGACCGCCGAACTGACCGTATTCGGCACTGTAGATATGCTTGTAGAGTCCGGACTGAGTAACCTCCGGTGAGTCCTCGAAGTCATCCAGCAGGTCCTGCCGGGAGACGCTCAGCAGCTCGATCTTGATATTTTCCCGAAAATTGGTGCGATCAACCAGCAGCTCCAGGCCTCGCCAGGATGACTCCAATGACTGGAAATCGGGATGGTGAAGGATTTCATCCATTTGCTGGCTGAGCCTTGCGTCAATCTCGGCAATCATCCGGTCAACCAGGCGCTTCTTGACCGGTTCGCCCTTGTTTTGCGGCTTGATCAGTTCCTCGATAAAAGCCGAGACTCCACGCTTTGCGATGCCATAAGCCTCATCGTCGGCACTGAGACGGGTCTGGGCAATGATGTTGTCGAGAATGCTGTATTCGTCCGTTGTGGGAGCATGCAACGGGCTTTGGCTGGTAGTCATAGTGTCAGTGTCCTTTTACTGAGGGGGTCATACGACGGGGCTGTCCAGCCCCAATTCAGCCAATACCCGGGCACGGGACTCGTCATCTGCAAGGGCGTTTTCAATGGCTTTTCGAAAGCTCGGTGTGTTGCCCAGGGGGCCCTTGAGCGCCACAAGTGCATCACGCAACTCCATGAGCTTTTTCAGCTCGGGTATCTGCTCAACCAGGTGCGCCGGGTTGAAGTCTTTCATCGAATTGATCCTGACCTGGATGGCCAGCTCATCAAGTTCGCCAGAGTCCTGGAGCCGATTGGGGACGCTTAAGGTCAAGCTCAGGGCCTGCTTGGCCAGCACCTCGTCGAGGCTGTTCTTGTCGATACCGACGGGCTTGCGGTCTTCGAGCTTGCGCAGGTCTTCACGCTGGGTGAAGTCGCCAAGCACCAGCAGTTTCAACGGCAGCTCGACCTCTTCCTGCGCAGTGCCGACGGCGGGTTTGAACGTGATATTGATGCGTTCCTTGGGGGCTACCGAACCTTCTTTCGCCATGGTGTTTCTCCTTTTCGGGTGGCTCGAAAGCCTATTCAAGTACCGCTTCAAGATCGAAGTGGCACAACCTGCGATGGACATCTTCCTTGCGCTCACGCACGGAGTGGCTTTGCGGCAACACATCACAACAGCCATACAAGAGTTGCAGCACTTCAACCGCCAGTTCGGGCTCCCAGCGCTGCAAGCCTGATTGCTGCAGTTCATGGTCCAGGTGGTCGAGTTGGACTTTGGCGAGGTCATGCTTGCCCGCCAGAACACACAACCTGGCCAGGCCAAGCCGCCAATGAAATCGGGCACGGTCACCTGCGGCGCTTTGCATACCCTCCTTGAGCGACCGGACGGCCGCCTTGAACCCGTCCTTGCGCAGCACGGGCATGACATCCAGCAACGCTTTGTCCCAAGGTGCGTCCTGGGCATCCAGCGCCGACCTGGGCGGCACCGGTGCTTGCAAATGCCGGGCAACCTGGGTGCTGATCCAGCCACGGGTGACGGGGTCGGCGAAGGGTGTTCCATCGTGGAAGCGCAACTGGACGAGCCCCGGCAATCGCTGGAGCAACAGGGCAAAGTGCACTTCCAGCTCGGTCATCGCCAAATCGGCCTGAAGTGCCTGCAAGCACTCCCAAACCCGGTACAAGCCGTCAAACCAGAAAGGTGCGCAGGCCAGGCTGGCCTCAAGTTCTAACAACAGATCGGCATGCTGCCCCTGGGAAAATCGCTCCTGGTAACGTTTGAGCTTGTCCGGCGCAGGGCCTCGCAACGGCGTGACCTGCTCGGCGTCGCAGTCCGGGAGACTGGTGATCGTCAGCCAGGTCAACGTTCGGTTCAGGCGCAGCGCGCGCAGGTCAGTGGCATTTTGGCGCTGCCACCAGGCAGACAAAGACCGGGCATTCTCCTGCAGCGTGCGCAGCAGCTTATGGGCGTCTTTTTCGTTATCCACGACAGGCTCGGGAACCAGCAACTGAGTCGCCGCCTGCTTGATCTGGGCGATCACACCCGCAGTACCGCTCGTTGGAGGATCGCTCTCGGTGGCCTGTTGCAACCTGTCCGACAGTTGCCTGCGAATCGGCAATAACAGTGGCGCCTCTTCAGCGAGATGTTCGGTCCACAGCTCATCCAGCCGGGTCAGGTGTTCGAGCATGCAGTGGAACAAGGGCCGCTGGTCCTTGAACGAAAGGTTTTGCGCAAGCACCTGTTCGAGGCGCGGGACCAGCCAGCCAAATGCGGCACTGCGGGTACGCAGCTTGCCCGGATACACAACCGCCCAATGATGTTCACAGAGGTAGCGCAACAATCCGAGACCTGCGAGCAGCCCGGGGAAGGACTCGCGCTGATGCAATGCCCAGGTCAACCAGACAGCGACCCGCAAGTCCTTGGACTGATGGCGTAACAGGACCTCACTTTTTTCCACGACCCATTGCCAGTCAGGCTGACTGTTGCCGTGTATGGAATGCGCCTTGCCCAGTTCGGTTTCAAGCGCCTCATACTCAGTCGAAAAACGCATATCGGTGCCCGCATAACTCGCTTTCGAGTTGGGTGCCTGCGCAAGTTCGAGGTAATAATCGGAAAGCCTGTCTGAATAAACCATTGTGGGCCGCACGTTACTTTCCTGGATGTGTTCAGTGAACTAATGGCAATTCAAGCGCACATCAAAACACTGTTTAAAGTTTGCCTTCCCAACGAGAAGAGCACGAACCTTATCCATGCAAAAAGTATTGTTCAAGCCACGAAACAACGGTTAAGGAATTTCCTACAGAGATAAGAATCTCTGGCCGTGCGCAACTATTTGCGCAGTCACAACAACAATTTTTGTTATCAATTACGCAAACCCAACAAACACAGCCACGCATCAATATGAGCAACTAACTGCGCACCCCTGCGCAACAAATACAATCAACTACAGGTACAAACTGGCAATACTCCACAAAAGACAAACTAACAAAAGCCCAACCCCCTGTTTTCATTAGCCCCTGAACTTTCCGGCACGCTTCTTGATATCGAGCATTACCCAGCCGGCAAATCAGTCGACTGGGGCGACCTCATTTATCAGGCAAGGAAACCAGTCATGCCAACACCCGCGTATCTATCCATCACCGGCACCAAGCAAGGCTTGATTACGGCAGGCACGTTCACCCAGGACTCGGTCGGCAACATTTATCAGGAAGGCCACGAAGACCAGATCCTGGTGGAGGCGTTCCAGCATCAGGTGATCATTCCCCGTGACCCGCAATCCGGACAGCCCACCGGCCAGCGCGTGCACAAACCCCTGATGATCAGCAAGGTATTCGATAAGTCTTCGCCGCTGCTGTTCAGCGCGTTGACCTCCGGGGAAATGGTCAAGTGCCGTCTTGAGTGGTACCGCACGTCTTCAGCCGGCACCCAGGAACACTACTTCACCATCGAGTTGGAGGACGCGATTCTGGTGGACATCCAGTCACGGATGCCCAACTGCCAAGACCCGAACAACGCGCACTTCACGCACCTTGAGGATGTTTACTTCACGTACCGAAAAATCGTCTGGACCCACGAGGTATCCGGTACCTCGGGCTCGGATGATTGGCGTAGCCCGGTAGCCGGCTAAACACCCATCGAAACAGAAACGGCAACGCCAGGGACGGCGCCGTTTCTGTCGGGCACTAGACCATTGCCAGCGGATGCTTGCGCTTCGGCGCGCCGAAAACCCGGTCAATCGCGTCCAGGTCGTGCTCATCCAGCACAAGCTTTGCCGCGGCGGCATTGAGCCGGACATGCTCGGGCGTCACTGCCTTGGGGATGGCGATCACACCGTCCTGGCGCAATACCCAGGCCAGGGAAACCTGGGCGGGTGTAACCTCGTGGCGATGGGCAATTTGCTTGAGGGTCGGGCTGGCCAACAGCTCGCCACCTTGGGCGATGGGACAGTAGGCCATCAATGGCAAATTATGTTGCTGCCACCACGGCAGCAGGTCGAATTCGATACCGCGCTCTTCAATGTTGTAGAGCACCTGATTGGTGGCACAGGCCGGGGAAGCCAGTTCCTGCAGGTCGGCCACATCAAAGTTGGACACGCCCCAACGACCGATCTTGCCCGCCTCACGCAAGCGTTCGAAGGCTTCCACCGTTTCTTCAAGGGGATATTGGCCACGCCAATGCAGCAAATACAGGTCAATGTAGTCGGTGCCCAGGCGCTGGAGACTGGCTTCACAGGCCCGCGGAACACCTTTGCGGCTGGCATTGTGCGGGTACACCTTGCTGACCAGGAACACCTGGTCGCGCTTGCCGCGAATCGCCTCGCCGACGACTTCTTCGGCCCCGCCTTCGCCATACATTTCAGCGGTATCGATCAGGGTCATGCCCTCATCAATGCCCAGTTGCAACGCGGCCACCTCGGCACTGCGTCGGTCGGGTACCTCGCCCATGCGCCAGGTCCCCTGGCCGATGACCGGGACAGGTACGCCGGCCAGATCAATGGTGCGCATGACAACCTCCTGATGAATTCGCGAATTAACAGTGTGGCACCGACTGGACAAAAGGGTTCAATCGAAGGATGGTTGCAGCTTCCATCCTAGCCATAAAAGGACGTGCAATGCTGTTTGTGGTCATGCTCGGGGGCAAGCACCCTCGGGCAAAAATCGAAGTGCACGACGTAGTATTTGCCGTAGCCGACACCCTGGAAGGCGCCTACCCGCAACTGCGCGATGGCTGGTTTGGCAGCCCGAAAGGCGTACATATCGATTCCTGGATGAGGGTCGACGGCGTCGACGGCTGGAAAGTCCAGCTCAGCCACCTGGCGCCTAACGCCGGGGCACCGCGCCTGTACTTCATCAACCTTGGCGGTTATGAGTCGAGCACCTTTGGCGAAGCCCACCACTACCTGCTGGTGGTTGCCCGCACGGCCAACGAGGCCGCAACCCAAGGCAAACAGCAGATGCTCACGCACTGGACGCAATCCCACACCGACGGCGTGCTGGACATCGACGACTGCCTGCCCATCGACCTGGTAGACGGGCGCTACATCCACCTGGAACCAGGCCCACACCGCCCGATCATCACGCAAAACGACTACATCGTGCTGCCCTGACCGCCTCCTACCCGAACAGGTTCGCTTCTTATCGATTGGCTGACCCACAGCGGCGTGATGGCCCGCTCCTGAGCCGTCCAGACAATTGAGGGGAACTTTGCCGGGAAATAACCACCTGAATCCGGTACGCTCACCGTTTTTACCCAAGGAGTTACCCCCTCATGGCCAAAGCCACCGCCCGTCACATCCTGGTTGCCACCGAAGACAAGTGCAACGAACTCAAAACGCAAATCGAAGGCGGCGCCGATTTTGCCGAAGTTGCCAAAGCCAACTCGTCTTGCCCGTCCAGCCGTCAAGGCGGCGACCTGGGTTCGTTCGGTCCGGGCCAAATGGTTAAGGAATTCGACACCGTCGTATTCAGCGCCCCGGTCAACACCGTGCAAGGCCCGGTGAAAACCCAGTTCGGTTATCACCTGCTGGAAGTGACCAGCCGTCAGGACTGATCCCGTCCGCACTTATGTTTAAAACAACGGCCCGCCCTTTGGTGGGCCGTTGTGCATCTGTGACAGTGTGATGACTGGCGAGGCGTACGCGCTTAGCGTACAAATCCCTTTACCTCTTCACCCGGCGCCCAAGGCTGATAATGCGAGTCGCTTTTTCTACCCTGCTTTACTCCACCCTGGCCCTGCTGCTGGCCAGCACCGCCGTGATCGCCGCGCCGCGACCGGCACTGACCGTGTACGGCGAACCGGCCAAATACCAACCCGGCTTCACCCACTTCGACTACGCCAACCCCAATGCCCCCAAGGGCGGCAGCCTGCGGCGTTCGGCTATCGAAATCGGCCGCTATGACCATGTGCTGCCCTATGGCGACAAAGGCATCGGTGTAAGCCAGGTCGACGGTTGGCTGTATTCGCCCCTGGCACAGCGCTCGCTGGATGAGCCCTACACGGTCTACGGCCTGGTGGCGGAAAAGATGGAGCGGTCAGACGACGGTCTGTCCCTGCGTTTTTACCTGAACCCCAAGGCCCGTTTTGCCGATGGCCAGCCGATCACCGCCGAAGACGTGCGCTACACCTTCGACCTGCTGATGACCCAGGGCAGCCTGCGCTATCGCACACTGTTCGCCGACGTCAAACACGTCGAAGTCGAAGGCCCGCGCCAAGTGCGCTTCGATTTCTCAAGCAATGAAAACCGCACCCTGCCCCTGGATATCGCCACCCTGCCGGTGTTCCCCGAACATTGGTGGAAGACCCGCGACTTCGCCAACGGCGGCGGCTACGAGATTCCCCTCGGCAGCGGCCCCTACACGATCAGCAAGGTCGATGCCGGCAACACCATCACCTTCAAGCGTGACCCGAATTGGTGGGGCAAGGACCTGCCCATCAGCCGTGGCCTGTACAACTTCGATCACCTGAGCCTGGAATACTTCGGCGACACCGAAGTGGCGCGCCAGGTATTGCGGGGCGGTGCCTACGACTTCAACCGCGAATTCTCTGCCACCGGCTATTCCATCGGCTACAACGGCCCGGCCCTCGACGATGGCCGCCTGCAACGCGCGCACCTGGCCAAGGAAGCACCGCAGCCGGCCCAGGGCTATGTGTTCAACGTGCAAAAACCGATGTTCAAGGACCGCCGTGTGCGCCAGGCCCTGGCGATGCTGTGGGACTTCGAGTGGGCCAACCGGCAGATGATGCGCAACATGTACATCCGCCAGCAAAGCTTCTTCTCCAACAGCCCGCTGGCGGCAACGCAACTGCCCGACGCCCAGGAGCTGGCGATTCTTGAACCGCTGCGCGGGCAGATTCCCGAGGAAGTCTTCACTAAGGTGTTCAAGGCCCCCACCACCGACGGCACCGGGATGATCCGCGACAAGCAGCTGCAAGCCCTTGCATTGCTTGAACAGGCTGGCTGGAAACCTGACGGCGACAAGTTGGTAAACGCCGAGGGCGAGCCGCTGGAGTTCACCTTCCTGAATGCCCAGAACGGCATGGAGCGCCTGTTGTTGCCCTACAAACGCAACCTGGCGCAGATCGGCATCACCCTCAACATCCGCCGTATCGACTCCTCGCAATACGTCAACCGCCTGATGTCCCGGGACTACGACATGATCGTCACCGGCTTTCCGGTCACCACCTCGCCCGGGATGGAGCTGTACAACTACTTCGGTTCGGCCGCCGCGTTTGATACCGGCGCCAATAACTACATGGTCCTGAAAGACCCGGCCGTCGACAGCCTGATCAGCGGCCTGGTCAAGGCCAACACCCAGTCGCAGATGCTTAGCTACGCCCACGCCCTGGACCGCGTGCTGCAATGGAATTACCTGTGGATTCCCAACTACTACCCGCCGGGCACCTCCGCTGCGTGGTGGAACCGCTTCGGCCGCCCGGCCGTGGAAGCCAAAACGGACGAAGCCCTGGAAACCTGGTGGGAAATCAGCCCCACACCACTGACCAATGACCAGATGAAAGCCGAACTGACCAAACGCCCGGGAGCCCGCTGATGTTTGCCTATATCGTGCGGCGCTTGCTGCTGATCATTCCAACCCTGGTGATTATCCTGCTGGTGAACTTCGTTATCGTGCAGGCCGCGCCCGGCGGGCCGGTGGAACAGGCCATTGCGCACCTGCAAGGCATCGGTGGCGGTGGCGTCGGCGGCTCGTCTGCCGAAAGCCTCAGCAGCGGCTCACGGGCCAGCCGTGGCCTGGACCCGAAACTGATCAAGGACATCGAGAAACAATACGGCTTCGACAAACCCGCGCCGGAACGCCTGTGGCTGATGCTCAAGAGCTACGCCCAGTTGGATTTCGGCAACAGCTTCTTTCGCGGCAAAAGCGTGACCGACCTGATCCTGGAAAAGATGCCAGTGACCATTTCCCTCGGGCTGTGGGCCACCTTGATCACCTACCTGGTGTCGATCCCGCTGGGCATTCGCAAAGCGGTGCGCCATGGCAGCAGTTTTGATGTGTGGAGCAGCACGGCGATCGTGATTGGCTATGCGATGCCGGCGTTCCTGTTTGCGATGTTCCTGATCGTGGTATTCGCCGGCGGTACCTCGCTGAACTGGTTCCCGGTGCGCGGGCTGGTCTCGGAAAACTTCGACCAGTTGAGCACTGTCGGCAAGATCGCCGATTACTTCTGGCACTTGGTTTTGCCGGTCAGCGCGCTGGTGATCGGCGGTTTCGCCACCTTGACCATCCTGACGAAAAACTCGTTCCTCAATGAAATCACCCGCCAGTACGTGGTCACCGCCCGCGCCAAAGGCTTGAGCGAACGCCGGGTGCTGTACGGCCATGTGTTTCGCAACGCCATGCTGCTGGTGATTTCGGGGATTCCCCAGGCCTTTATCGCGGTGTTCTTTGCCGGTTCGCTGCTGATCGAGGTGATTTTCTCCCTCGATGGCCTCGGTCGCATGAGCTACGAAGCCGCGGTTTCACGGGACTATCCGGTAGTGTTCGGTTCGTTGTTTATCTTCACCCTGTTTGGCCTTTTGATAAAACTCATCGGTGACCTCTGCTACACCCTGGTGGACCCGCGTATCGACTTCGCCGCGAGGAACGCCTGATGCTCCAGCTCTCTCCCGTGGCCCGTCGACGCTTTGAACGCTTCAAGAAAAACCGCCGTGGCTGGTGGTCACTGTGGCTGTTTATCGGCCTGTTTATCCTGACCCTCGGCGGCGAGTTGATCGCCAATGACAAACCGTTGGTGCTCAGCTACCAGAACGAGCTGTATTTTCCGGTGTTCAAGCGCTACACCGAGCAGGAGTTCGGCGGGCAACTGCCATTCCAGGCGGATTACCGCAGTGACTACGTGCAGAACCTGATCAAGAAGGACGGCGGCTGGATGCTGTTCCCACCGATCCCGTTCAGCGACGACACGCCCAACTATGAACTGACCCGCCCTGCCCCCAGCCCGCCATCGAGCGTGAACTGGCTGGGCACCGACGACCAGTCCCGCGACGTGCTGGCGCGGGTGATCTTCGGCGCACGGGTGTCGATCCTGTTTGCCCTGGCCCTCACCGCCATCAGCGCGGCCATCGGCATCGCCGCCGGGGCCTTGCAGGGTTACTACGGTGGCTGGGTCGACCTGATTGGGCAGCGGATACTGGAAGTGTGGTCCGGACTGCCGGTGCTGTACTTGCTGATCATTCTGTCGGGGTTTGTCGAGCCGAATTTCTGGTGGTTGCTGGGGATCATGGCGCTGTTTTCGTGGCTGGCGCTGGTGGACGTGGTGCGCGCCGAGTTCCTGCGGGGGCGCAACCTGGAGTACGTCAAGGCCGCGCGGGCGTTGGGTTTGGGAGACGGCAAGATCATCCGCCGACATATCCTGCCGAACGCGATGACCGCCACCCTGAGCTACTTGCCGTTTATTTTGACCGGGGCGATTTCCACCTTGAGTGCCCTGGATTTTCTCGGCTTCGGCATGCCTGCCGGCAGCGCCTCCTTGGGTGAACTGATCGCCCAAGGCAAGCAAAACCTGCAAGCGCCTTGGCTGGGGCTGACTGCGTTTTTCACCCTGGCGCTGATTCTGTCGTTGCTGGTGTTTATCGGCGAGGCGTTGCGTGACGCCTTCGACCCACGCTCATGAAGGGCTTTGAGATGACTGAAAACCTGATCGAGATTCGCGATCTGAGCGTCGCCTTCAACGGCCAGACCGTGGTGCGCAACCTGTGCCTGGACGTACGCCCCGGCGAGTGCCTGGCGCTGGTGGGCGAGTCGGGTTCGGGCAAGTCGGTGACCGCCCATTCGATCCTGCAACTGCTGCCCGAAGCCGGCACCGAAACCACCGGCTCGGTGCGTTATCGCGGCCAGGAACTGCTCGGCGCCTCGCCCGCCACCCTGCAAAAGTTGCGGGGCAACCGGATTGCGATGATCTTCCAGGAGCCGATGACTTCCCTCAATCCGCTGCACAGCATTGAGAAACAGATCGGCGAAACCCTGCTGCTGCACAAGGGTCTGGGCGGCAAGCAAGCCCAGGCGCGGATCCTTGAACTGCTCGAACTGGTGGGCATCCAGAAGCCCCAGGAACGCCTCAAGGCGTATCCCCATCAACTCTCCGGCGGCCAGCGCCAACGGGTGATGATCGCCATGGCCCTGGCTTGCGAGCCGGAACTGTTGATCGCCGACGAACCCACCACGGCGCTGGATGTGACGGTGCAGCGCAAGATCCTGTTGCTGCTCAAATCCCTGCAACAACGCCTGGGCATGTCGCTGCTGCTGATCAGCCACGACCTTAACCTGGTGCGCAGCATTGCCCAGCGGGTGTGCGTGATGAAGGCCGGGGAGATTGTCGAACAGGCGGATTGCGAAACCCTGTTCTGCGCCCCGAAACACCCTTACAGCCGCCTGCTGCTGGACGCCGAACCGGCGGGCATCGCCCTGAGCCACGACATGCGCGAGACGGTGTTGCAGGTGGATGACCTGAGCGTGCAATTCCCGCTGGGCGGTGGACTGTTCCGCCGCAAGCAATACCTGCAGGCGGTGGACGGCATCAGCCTGACGGTGCAGCGCGGCAAGACCTTGGGGATTGTCGGCGAGTCCGGCTCGGGCAAATCCACCCTGGGCCAGGCGATTTTGCGACTGCTGGATTCCAGCGGCACCATTCGCTTCCAGGGCGCCGCCCTCGAGGGCCTGACGCAAAAGCAGATGCAGCCATGGCGCAAGCAGATGCAGGTGGTGTTCCAGGACCCGTTCGGCAGCCTCAGCCCGCGGATGTCGGTGGCGCAGATCATCAGCGAAGGCCTGGAAGTGCATGCCCCGTGCAGCCTCAAGGACCGCGAAGCCCAAGTGATCCGCGTGCTGGAAGACGTCGGCCTGGACCCCGCCAGCCGCCATCGCTACCCCCACGAATTCTCCGGAGGCCAGCGCCAACGCATCGCCATCGCCCGCGCGTTGGTGCTCAAGCCGGCGCTGATCTTGCTGGACGAACCCACCTCTGCGCTGGACCGTACCGTGCAGAAACAGGTGGTCGCGTTGCTGCTTGAGCTACAGGAAAAGTACGGCCTGACCTACCTGTTTATCAGCCACGACCTGGCCGTGGTGCGGGCCCTGGCCCACGACATGATCGTGATCAAGGACGGCAAGGTGGTGGAGCGCGGGCCCAGCGATGAAGTGTTTGCCGCGCCTCAACACCCTTACACCCAGGAACTCCTCGCGGCGGCGCACCCATGAGCACCACCGGCAGCCTCAAGGATTACCAATACGTTCGCGGCCTGGCGATCCAGTCGTTGTTCGAGATCATCGAGCAGTCCAGCGAAGGCACGGTGATTGTCGACGGTGACGCCAACATCGTCTGGATGAACGAGCGCTACGCCAAGCGCTTCGGCCTGAAAAGCGCGGACGAAGCCATCGGCCAGCCGTGTGAACAGGTGATCTCCAACAGCCTGCTACGGCAGGTGGTGCGCAATGACCAGCCGATTTTGCTGGACATCCAGGACACACCCAAAGGCCCGCTGGTGGTGATGCGCCTGCCGATTCATGACGATGCCGGCCAGGTGATCGGCGCGATCGGGTTTGCGCTGTTTGATGAACTGCGCAACCTGTCACCGCTGATTGAGCGCTACCTGAGCATGCAGCAGGAACTGGCTTCCACCCGTTCGCTGCTGAGGTCGCGGCAGAGTAAGTACAACTTCGCGCACTTTATCGGCACCAGTGCGGCCAGCCTGGAAGTCAAACGCCGTGCGCGGCGCAGTGCGAGTGCCGAGTCGCCGGTGTTATTGCTGGGGGAAACCGGTACCGGCAAAGAGTTATTGGCACAGGCAATTCATGGCGCCTCGCCGCGCGCCCATAAAGCCTTTGTGAGCATCAACAGCGCGGCGATTCCTCATGATTTGCTGGAAGCTGAATTCTTTGGCACCGCACCCGGCGCGTTTACCGGCGCCGACCGCAAGGGTCGTCCCGGCAAGCTGCAAATCGCCCAGGGCGGCACGCTGTTTCTCGATGAGATCGGCGACATGCCACTGCCGCTGCAAAGCAAGTTGCTGCGGGTGTTGCAGGAGAAAGAGTTCGAGCCGGTGGGCTCCAACGAGATGATCCACAGCGATGTGCGGGTGATTGCCGCCACGTCAATGGATCTGGAAGCGGCGATCAAGCGCGGCGAATTTCGGGCGGACCTGTATTACCGGCTGAATGTGCTGCCGATCCAGGTGCCGCCGTTGCGCGCGCGGCTGGATGATTTACCGGCGCTGAGTGAGGCGATTCTGGAGGAGTTGCGCAGCCAGCATGAGCTGGATCGCGAGGCCTTGGCGTTGTTGGCGCAGCATGCGTGGCCGGGGAATATCCGTGAGCTGCGCAATGTGCTGGAACGGGCGGCATTGTTGAGTGATGACCTGGTGCTGGATGCCAACGCGATTCGGGTGGCGATCGGGACGTTCAGTCCGGTGGAGCGTGGGGCGGTGGTGGAGCAGGTTGAGGGCGAGGGTTTCAGCGCGGCCAGGGAGCGGTTTGATCGGCAGGTGATTGGGGCGGCGTTGAAGGCGTGTGAGGGGAATGTGGTGGAGGCGGCGAAGCGGCTGGGGCTTGGCCGGTCGACCTTGTACAAGAAGATGGTTGCGTTAGGCATTGCCTAGTCTCAAAACAGAGACATAAATCTCATATAAAAGACAATCTACTGTGGGAGCTGGCTTGCCTGCGATAGCGGTGGGTCAGCCAACACATTCATCAACTGACAAACCGCCATCGCAGGCAAGCCAGCTCCCACATTTGATCACCGTCAGTCTCAAGTCAGAGACAAACTTCAGAACCCAGAACTCAAAAAACAATATTATCTATATATTTCAACAAGTTAAGTACTTGGCACACATCTCGCTATAGCCCTCCTCACAGCCTCACCCCCACAAAAATAACAATCAGATGGAGACACACCATGAGTGTGATCATTGCCCTCGCAGCCCTGGCGCTGCTGATGCTGGCCGCCTACCGTGGCTACAGCGTCATCCTGTTTGCCCCCATCGCCGCCCTCGGCGCCGTGCTGCTCACCGACCCTTCCGCCGTCGCCCCCGCCTTCACCGGGGTGTTCATGGAGAAAATGGTCGGTTTCCTCAAACTGTATTTCCCGGTATTCCTGCTCGGTGCAGTGTTCGGCAAGCTGATTGAAATCTCCGGCTTCTCACGCTCCATTGTCGCCGCCGCAATCCAGTTGCTCGGCACCCGCCAGGCGATGCTGGTGATTGTGCTGGTGTGCGCCCTGTTGACTTACGGCGGCGTGTCGCTGTTTGTGGTGGTGTTCGCGGTGTACCCGTTTGCCGCCGAGATGTTCCGCCAGAGCAATATCCCCAAGCGCCTGCTGCCGGCGACCATTGCCCTCGGCGCCTTCTCGTTCACCATGGACGCCCTGCCCGGCACGCCGCAGATCCAGAACATCATCCCCAGCACCTTCTTCAACACCACCGCCTGGGCCGCGCCGTGGCTGGGGCTGATCGGTACGATCTTCGTGTTCTGTGCCGGCATGCTGTACCTGGCCCGCCAGCGCAACAAGGCCCAACGTGCCGGTGAAGGCTATGGTACCGAGCTGCGCAACGAGCCGGAAACCGCCGAAGACATCAAGCTGCCCAACCCGTGGATCGCCCTGTCGCCGTTGTTGCTGGTGGGCATCATGAACCTGCTGTTCACCCACTGGATTCCACTGTGGTACGGCAAGACCCACACCCTCAGCCTGCCGGGCATGAGCGTGCCGGTGCAGACCGAAGTCGCCAAGCTGACGGCGATCTGGGCGGTGCAGGCCGCGTTGCTGGTGGGGATTATCGTGGTGCTGGTATTCGGCTTCTCGGCGATTCGCAGCAAGCTCGCCGAGGGCAGCAAGAGCGCGGTCAGCGGTGCGCTGCTGGCGGCGATGAACACCGCTTCGGAATATGGCTTTGGGGCGGTGATCGCCTCCTTGCCGGGCTTCCTGGTGCTGGCCGACTGGCTCAAGGGCATCCCCAACCCGCTGGTCAACGAAGCGATTACCGTGACCCTGCTGGCCGGTATCACCGGTTCCGCCTCGGGCGGCATGAGCATCGCGCTGGCGGCCATGTCGGAGAGCTTTATTTCAGCGGCCCATGCGGCCAATATCCCCCTTGAAGTGCTGCACCGCGTCGCAGCCATGGCCAGCGGCGGCATGGACACCCTGCCCCACAACGGCGCCGTGATCACGCTGCTGGCGGTCACCGGGCTGACCCACCGCGAAGCCTATAAAGATATTTTCGGCATCACAATCATCAAGACCCTCGCGGTGTTCGTGGTGATTGGTACTTTCTACGCCACCGGCATTGTGTGAGGTTGATATGACGACATTGAACGGCAAGACCGCCCTGGTTACCGGCTCCACCAGCGGCATCGGCCTGGGCATCGCCCTGAGCCTGGCCAAGGCCGGCGCCAACCTGATCCTCAACGGCTTCGGCGACGCCAGCGCGGTGATCGCCCAGGTGCAGGCCTTCGGCGGCAAGGTCGGGCATCACCCGGCCGACGTCAGCGACCCGGCGCAGATCGCCGAGATGATCGCCTACGCCGAGCGCGAGTTTGGCGGCGTCGACATCCTGGTGAACAACGCCGGGATCCAGCATGTAGCGCCGGTGGATGAGTTCCCGGTGGAGCGCTGGGATTCGATCATTGCGATCAACCTGTCGTCGGTGTTCCACAGCACCCGCCTGAGCCTGCCGGGCATGAAGGCCAAGGGCTGGGGGCGGATCGTCAATATTGCTTCGGTGCATGGGTTGGTGGGTTCGGTGGGCAAGGCGGCTTATGTGGCGGCCAAGCACGGGGTGATCGGGCTGACCAAGGTGGTGGGCCTGGAAACCGCCCAGAGCAATGTCACCTGCAACGCCATTTGCCCGGGTTGGGTGTTGACGCCGCTGGTGCAGAAGCAGATTGATGACCGCATCGCGACCGGGGTTGACCCGCAGCAGGCGCAGCAGGATTTGCTGGCCGAGAAGCAGCCGTCGCTGGAGTTCGTGACGCCGCCGCAACTGGGAGAACTGGTGCTGTTCCTGTGCAGTGAAGCCGGCAGCCAGGTGCGTGGCGCGGCGTGGAATATCGACGGCGGCTGGCTGGCCCAATAAATGTTCATCAATGACGCTTTTGTGGCGAGGGAGCTTGCTCCCGCTGGGCTGCGCAGCAGCCCCAAAACCTGCCACCGCGCCTTATCTGAAAGACCGCATGAACATTGCTGGGGCGGCTTCGTCACCCAACGGGAGCAAGCTCCCTCGCCACATTTAGAGCATCATTGCTGTCGACACATAACAAGAGGCCAATAATGTCCGACATCCTCTGGCAACCCTCCCCCGAACGCATCCACAACACCCGCATGGACCAGTTCCGGCGCTTCATCAATGATCGCCATGCCTTGCAGATCAGCGACTACCCGGCGCTGCACCAATGGAGCATCGACCAGCGCCCGGCCTTCTGGCAGGCGATTGTCGAGGTCTTCGACGTGCAGTTCCGCACACCACCCAGTGCGGTGCTGATCGAAGAAGCCGAGATGCCCAGCGCCCAGTGGTTTCCCGGCGCTACCCTGAACTTTGCCGAGCACCTGCTGCGCCGCCGCGACGATCACCCTGCCGTGGTTGCCATCAGCGAAGACGGCCAACGCGAACAACTGACCTACGCCGAACTGGCCCGCCACGTCGCCGGCCTGCAACGCAGCCTGCGAGCAGCCGGCGTGGGCGTGGGTGACCGGGTGGCCGCGTGCATGCCCAACACCTGGCAAACCCTGGTGGGCATGCTCGCCACCACCAGCCTGGGGGCGATCTGGTCGTGCTCGTCGCCGGATTTCGGCACCCAGGGCGTGATCGACCGTTTCGGCCAGATCGAACCCAAGGTACTGATCACCTGCGCGGGCTACCGCTACGCCGGCAAGGTCATTGACCAGAGCAGCAAGCTCAATGAAATCCTCGACCGCCTGCCGTCCCTGCAACAGCTGATTATTGTGCCGTACGCCCGCCCGCAAGCGCGCCCCGAGAATTACCAAACCCAGGCCAACGTCGCACTCTGGGACGCGTTCTACACCCCCGGCGGCGAGCCCGATTTCGTCGCCGTGCCGTTCGACCACCCGCTGTACATCCTGTATTCCAGCGGCACCACCGGCGTGCCCAAATGCATCATCCACGGCACCGGCGGCGTACTGCTCACCCACCTCAAGGAACACGGCCTGCACGCCGACCTGTCCCGCGATGACCGCCTGTTCTACTACACCACCTGCGGCTGGATGATGTGGAATTGGTTGGTGTCGGTACTGGCCATCGGCGCCACCGCAGTGCTGTATGACGGCTCCCCGTTTCACCCGGGGCCGGAGCGCCTGATAGACCTGATCGACCAGGAAAACATCAGCGCGTTCGGCACCAGCCCGAAATTCCTCGCCACCCTGGAAAAGGCCGGGCTGCAACCGCACCTGAGCCACGACCTGGGCAGCCTCAAGGGGTTGATCTCTACCGGTTCGCCGCTGTCACCGCAGAGCTACGATTACGTGTACCGCGAGATCAAGCCCGAACTGTGCCTGTCGTCGATGTCTGGCGGTACCGACATCGTTTCCTGCTTCGTGATCGGCAACCCGGTGCTGCCGGTGCGGCGTGGCGAGATGCAATGCAAGAGCCTGGCAATGGCCATCGAAGTGTGGGACGACCAGGGCCACCCGCTGATCGGCGAAAAAGGCGAACTGGTGTGCACCCGGCACTTCCCGGCGATGCCCATCGGCCTGTGGAATGACCCGCACCAGGAAAAACTGCGGGCCTCGTATTTCAGCCAATTCCCAGGTGTGTGGGCCCAGGGTGACTACGCCGAACAGCGGCCCAACGGCAGCCTGTTGATTCACGGCCGTTCAGACGCGGTGCTCAACCCCGGCGGCGTGCGTATCGGCACCGCAGAGATTTATCGACAAGTAGAAAAGGTGCCGCAGGTGTTGGAAAGCCTGGCCATCGGCCAACGCTGGCAGGACGATGTGCGGGTGGTGCTGTTTGTGCGGCTCAACGACGGGGTCGAACTGGATGACGCCCTGGAACAGCAGATTCGCCAGGTGATCCGCGCCAACACCACGCCGCGCCATGTGCCGGCGAAGATTCTGGCGGTGACGGATATCCCGCGCACCATCAGCGGCAAGATCGTCGAACTGGCAGTGCGCAACGTGGTGCATGGCGAGGCGGTCAAGAACACCGACGCCCTGGCCAACCCCGAAGCACTGGAGCAATTTCGTGATCGCCAGGAGCTTGCACAAGGATGAAACGTTTTAGCCGTTAAGCACTCATTTGAAGACAAAACCCTCAAGCATGCTATTTTTCGAGGGTGGAAAGCCGGTCCTCGCTCGCGGGATAATCGGCTTTTGTCATTCTTCAAGCGTTACGCGCAGGGCATTTACATGAACGTATCACCCACCGGCAGCGAGGCCGCAGCACTGATTGCGCGGCTGGACTGGGCACGAAGCCCCCTCGGTGACGCCATTGATTGGCCGCAGAGCCTGCGTACAGCCGTCGACATCGTGATTCACTCGCCCATGCCGATGCTGTTGCTGTGGGGCGCCGAACTCACCCAGATCTACAACGATGGCTTCGCCCTGCTGGCCGGCAACAAGCACCCCGGCGCCTTCGGCCAGCCCGCCGACCAGGTCTGGCCGGAACTCAAGCCGTTTACCGACCCGATCTACAGCGCCGTCCTCACGGGCCAGGTGCGCACCTTCACCGAACAGCGCTTCGTGCTGCAACGCAATCACCGCGACACCGAGATCTGGCTCGACCTGACCTACAGCCCGATTCGCGATGAGCGTGGCGAGGTCGCCGGAATCCTGATCACCGCGATCGAAACCAACGAACGCCGGCGCGTCGCCCTGGAACTCCAGCAGCGTACCGAAAACAGCCTCAAGGCCCAGCGCAACACCGAGCAACGCCTGCAACTGGCATTGGCCGCCACCGACGCCGTGGGCACCTGGGACTGGGACATTGGCGAAGACCGGTTTATTGCCGACGCGCACTTCGCCCAATTACACGGTGTTGACCCCTGTGATGCCGGCCTGCTGCCCATCAGCGATTACCTGCAAGGCGTGCACCCCGAAGACCGCGGCACGGTGGCCCGCAGCATCAAGCATTGCATCACCCACGGCACCGAATACGCCGAGGAATACCGCTTGCTGCAAGCCGATGGTGAAGTGCGCTGGGTGTTCGCCCGGGGCCGCTGCTACAAGGATAACCATGGCCGACCGGCACGTTTTCTCGGCGCCGCCCTCGACCTGACCGAACGCAAACACACCGAACAGGCACTGCGCCAAAGCCAGACCGAGCTGCAGTTGATCATCAACGCCATGCCGGTGCTGATCGGTTACGTCGACCACGAACAGCGCTTTCGCCTGAACAACAGCGCCTACCTGGACTGGTACGGCATGACCCCGCAGGAGCTGTACGGCAAGAGCATCCGCGAAGTCGTGGGCGAAGAAATCTATGCCGGGCGCGTCGACAAGATCGAAGCGGCGCTCAAGGGCAAGGCCTGCAGTTTTGTCACCGTCACGCCCCACCACGACGGACGGCCACGCCATGCGTTGATGAAGTATTTGCCGCGTTTCAGCGCCGACGGTTCGGTCAACGGTTTCTACATTTTTGTGATCGATGAAACCGAGCGAAAACTCACCGAAGAAGCCCTGCGCCACCTGAACGAGAACCTCGAAGAACGCGTCAACCAGCGCACTCAGGCCCTGGCCGAAGCCAACCAGCGCCTGCAAAACGAGATGTTCGAGCGCGAGCGCGCCGAAGACGCCCTGCGCCATGCCCAGAAGATGGAAGCGGTCGGCCAACTCACCGGCGGTATCGCCCATGACTTCAACAACATGCTCACCGGGATCATCGGCAGCCTGGACTTGATGCAACGCTACATCGCCGCCGGGCGCAGCGATGAGATCGGCCGTTTCACCGACGCCGCCGTGTCCTCGGCCCATCGCGCCGCCGCACTGACCCACCGCCTGCTGGCGTTCTCGCGGCGCCAGTCGCTGGACCGCAAGCCGGTGGACCCGAATCAGTTGGTCGCGTCGCTGGAAGACCTGTTCCGCCGCACCAAGGGCGCGCATATCGAACTCAACGTGCAGCTGGGCACCGACGTGTGGCCGGTAAACACCGACGCCAGCCAGCTGGAAAACGCCCTGCTCAACCTGGTGATCAACGCCCGCGATGCGATGCCCGACGGCGGGCAATTGTGCATCGAGACCGCCAACAGCTACCTCGACGGCACCGACATCAGCACGCTGGAACCGGTCAAGGCCGGCGACTATGTGATGCTCGGCGTGAGCGACAACGGCGCCGGCATGACCGCGAAAATTCTGGCCAAGGCCTTCGACCCGTTCTTCACCACCAAACCCATCGGCCAGGGCACCGGCCTTGGGTTGTCGATGATCTATGGCTTTGCCCAGCAATCCGGTGGCCACGTGACGATTGAAAGTGAGCCGGGCCAGGGCACCTGCGTACGCCTGTACTTACCCCGCTTGCATGGCACGGCGCTGGAACGGAGCGTGCCTGCCAGCCACAGCGAAGCCCCGGTGGCGCTGGAGGGCGAAGCGGTGGTGGTGGTCGAGGACGACCCGGCGGTGCGGATGCTGGTGGTGAATGTACTGGATGAGCTGGGTTACACCGCGCACCAGGCAGCGGACGCACGGGCAGCGTTGCCGTTGCTGGAGTCTGATTTACGCGTGGATTTGCTGGTGACTGACGTAGGCCTGCCGGGGATGAATGGCCGGCAATTGGCGGAGATCGCCCGGCAACACCGGCCCGAACTCAAGGTACTCTTCATGACCGGTTATGCCGAGAAAGCCGCCGAGCGCCAGGGGTTCCTGGAGGAAGGCATGGACATGGTGGCCAAGCCGTTTTCGATTGACCTGCTGGCTAACAAAATCCGTAGCATGATCAGCTCAGCGACTTAACTTCAGGCATAATCGCGCGCCGTTTCACCTCAGGACCGATCAATGAAAGCCCAAGCCCGTCACATTCTGGTGAAAACCAGTGAGGAAGCCGAACAGCTCAAGCAGCGTATTGCCAAGGGCGAAGCGTTTGATGTGTTGGCCAAGAAGCACTCCACCTGCCCGTCCGCCAAGCGCGGTGGTGATTTGGGTGAAGTGCGGCCGGGGCAGATGGTGGGGGTGATTGATGCGGTGATCTTCAAAAAGCCCGTGAAGGTGGTTCACGGGCCGATCAAGAGCAAGTTTGGGTATCACCTGGTGCAGGTGTTTTACCGGGATTAAAGGGTTTTTTGTGGCGAGGGAGCTTGCTCCCGCTGGGCTGCGTAGCGGCCCCAAAAAAGCCGGGAGCGCTTCGCACTCCAGCGGGAGCAAGCTCCCTCGCCACAATAGATAGCCTCAGTCTCGGGGGATCAGTGCACCCGGCACTTGAATCACCCGGCTCGCCAGTCGATGCCCGGCCAGGGCTGCCCCTTGCGGCGTACCGCCCTTGAGCCGGCTGGCCAGATACGCCGCGCTGAACGAATCCCCCGCCGCCGTGGTGTCGATCACTTTCTCCACCACCAATGCCGGCACAGCAAAACGCTCCCCTTCACAGCGAATCAGGCAAGCATCCGCGCCCCGCTTGAGCACCACCTCGGCAATCGCCGGATACGCCGCAAACACCTGCTCGCTGTCCTCGTAGCCAAACAACGCCCGCTCGTCATCCTCCGTCAGCAAGGCGATATCCACCTCGGCCAACACCGTGTGATACGCCGCACGCGCCGCCTCTACACTGGCCCACAAACGTGGCCGGTAATTGTTGTCGAACACCACTTTGCCGCCGCGCTTGCGGGTTTCGATCAGGGTTTTCAGCAGGCGCTCACGACCCACTTCACCCAATACCGCCAGGGTGATACCGCTGAAATACACCACGTCGTACGCCGGCAACGCCGCCAGAATCGGCTCGGCCGCCGGCGTGGTGAAGCAGTCACGCACCGCCGCTTCGTTGCGCCAGTAGAGGAATTTGCGCTCGCCGTTGGCATCCGTCTGGATGCAGTACAAACCCGGCAGGCGCCCAGGCAGGCGCTGGACCATGCCCAGGCCCAGGCCTTCTTCAGCCCAGTGTTTGCACATGGCGTCGCTGAAGCTGTCATCGCCCAGGGCGGTGACGTAGTCGACGGTGCTGTGTTCACCCAGTTCGCGGCGCAGGTAGACGGCGGCGTTCAGGGTGTCTCCGCCGAAGCTTTGTTGCAGGTCGCCAGAGGCGCGGTGTTGCAGTTCGATCATGCATTCGCCGATGAGGGCGATGCGGGGGTTTGTGTTCATGTCTGGGGATTCTCGGGGTGCTTGAGGGCCTCTTCGCGAGCAAGCCCGGCTCCCACATTTGACTGCATTTCAACTGAAGAAACTCGGTCGAATGTGGGAGCGGGCTTGCTCGCGAAGGGCGCGACTCGGTCTAGAAGCGGGTTTCCAGGGACTCGATCACCTGCAACTGCTCATCCACCAGATTGCCCACTTGCCACTTGTCGAAGGTCAGGCACGGGTGGGAAGTACCGAAAGAAATGATGTCACCGATGCGCAGCTCAACCCCCGGCGCCACCACCATGAACGCGTGCTGGTCCATCACGGCCGTGACCTTGCACGCGGTCACGTCATCGCCCACCGCCGGCAACACGCCAGCCTTGTAGCGCTTGAGCGGCACCGGCAGGCCGGCGTCGTAGGCGACATCGCGCTTGCCCAGGGCGATCACGGCAAAGCCCGGCTCCGGCAGCGACTGCACATGGGCCCAGACTTCCAGCGCCGGGCGCAGGCCTTCGTTGAGGTCGCTGCGACGGTCGAGTACACAGCACTGCGCCTCTTTGTAGATGCCGTGGTCGTGGGCCACGTAGCTGCCCGGGCGCAATACGCTGAGGAAGCGGCCGGCGGCGTTCTGGGCTTCGAAGGACTCAGCGATCAGGTCGTACCAGGCCGAGCCCGAGGCGGTGATGATCGGCTTGCCGAGGTCGAAGGCGCCGCTGTTTTGCAGGTGGACTGCCAAGCGCACCAGGGAGGCAGCGAATTCGCGGATGCCGCTGATGGCGTGTTCGCCGTGGATCACCCCTTCGTAGCCTTCAATGCCGGTAAGGGCCAGCGCAGGCTGGGCCTTGATTGCCTTGGCCAGGTCGAGCACCTGCTGTTCAGTGCGGCAACCGCAACGCCCGCCAACCACACCGTATTCGATCATCACGTTCAAACGCAGGCCACGGGCGGCGAAGAACAGGCCCAGGTCGGCCACGTTGTCCGGGTGGTCGACCATGCAGTGGAAGTCGAATTCGGGGTCGGCCAGCAGGTCGGCGATCAGCGCCATGTTCGGCGCGCCCACCAGTTGGTTGGCCATCAATACCCGGCGAATACCTCCGGCATACGCGGCGCGGGTCTGCACCGCATTGGCCAGGGTGATACCCCAGGCGCCCTGCTCGATCTGCCGCTGAAACAGCGCCGGCATCATGCTGGTCTTGCCGTGGGGCGCCAGTTGCGCGCCGCTGTTGCTGACGAATGCCTGCATCCAGCGGATGTTGTGTTCCAGTGCGTCGCGGTGCAGCACCAGGGCTGGCAGGCTGACGTCACGGACCAGATGCGCACCGACGGCAGCGGCGCCTTTTTCAACGGCATTGAAGGCAGACATAAGCGTTTCCTATTCGTTGATACGACGGGCCAGGTTGTTCGCGCTGTCGATCAGCACCCGGCGATAGTCGTTGTAGTTTTTGATGGCATCGGCCCGCGGGGCCACGATGCACAGGGTCGCAATGCTGATGCCTTGGGCGTCCCGCACCGGGGCGGCAAAGCAATGGGTAAAGGTGTCGGCGACACTGTCGAAGGAGAAAAACCCGTCGAGGGTGGCCTGACGGATTTGCTCGAGGAAGGTTTCCAGGGGCAGACGCTGACCGTCCGGGAGAATGAAGTCGTCGTGGTCGATCAGGTCGATGATTTGCTGGTCGCTCAGGTGGCCCAACAGCAGGCGGCCGGAGGCGGTCCAGGGGATTGGGGCGTTCTCGCCGATGTCTGAGGAAATGCGGAAATGCCGCTCGCCTTCGCGCATCAGGGCCACGGTGTATTTGCGGCCATTGAGCAGGCACATCTGGGCAGTTTCGTGGGTCTGGCTGACAATTTCCTGCAGGGCGTGGTCGGCTTCGCGGGTCAGGTCGAAATGGCGCAGGTGGGCCTGGCCGAGGAAGTACAGTTGGCGACCGAGGTAGACGTGACCGTCCTTGCCGACGGTTTCGAGGATGCGCCTCTCCAGCAGCGAGGCCACCAGTTCGTAGACCGTGGATTTGGGGCTGCCGATGCCGCTGGCGATGTCATTCGGGCGCAGGGGCTGGCCGATCTCCTTGAGGAAATCGAGGATATCGAACGCCCGGTCGAGGCCTTTGGCGCGGCGTTTGATGGTGTCTTCGGTCATGGCAGTTTCGGGTCCCGTCAAAGGCTTAAAATCGCAGCAGATGAGTCCTCTGTGGCGAGGGAGCTTGCTCCCGCTGGGCTGCGTAGCGGCCCCAAAAAAACGGGAGCGCTTCGCACTCCAGCGGGAGCAAGCTCCCTCGCCACAACGAGTTTCATCACTGCAAGTTGCGGTCGATCATTTAGCCTTTTTTCTTGTAGGCCACGCAATCAATCTCGACCTTGCAATCGACCATCATGTTCGCCTGCACACAAGCCCGCGCCGGGGCGTGTTCCGGGCTGAAGTACTCGCCGAACACTTTGTTGAAGCTCCAGAAGTCCCGCGGGTCTTCCAGCCACACACCCACGCGCACTACGTCTTCGAGGGCGTAGCCGGCTTCTTCGAGAATCGCTACCACGTTGCGCATGGTCTGGTGTGTCTGTTCAACGATGCCGCCATTGATGATTTCACCGTCCACCGCCGGCACCTGGCCCGACACGTACAACCAGCCATCCGCTTCCACCGCACGGGCGAAAGGACGAGGCTGACCACCGCCAGCGGTGGCACCGGTGCCGTAACGAGTAATGCTCATAATGGATCTCCTGAAACGAGTGAGTTAAAAACGAATGTTCTTGAGAAATTCCGCCAGCCGCGGCGATTGCGGGCGTTCGAAGATGTCTTTGGGCGGCCCTTGTTCTTCGATGCGGCCCTGGTTCATGAAGACGATCTTGTCCGAGACTTCATAGGCAAAACGCATTTCGTGGGTGACCAGCAACATGGTCATGCCCTCTTCCGCCAGGCCCTTGATCACGCTGAGCACTTCGCCCACCAATTCCGGGTCGAGCGCCGAGGTGACCTCGTCGAACAGCATCAGGCTCGGGTTCATTGCAATCGCCCGGGCAATCGCCACGCGCTGCTGCTGGCCGCCCGACAACTGGCCCGGGAAGTGGTTGCGTCGTTCCAGCAGGCCGACACGGTCCAGCCATTTTTCGGCCAGCGCCACGGCTTCGTCCTTGCTCATTTTCTTGACCTTGAGCAGGCCCAGGGTGACGTTCTGTAACGCGGTCAAATGCGGGAACAGGTTGAATTGCTGGAACGCCATGCCGGTCATCGCGCGGTGCTGGGAAATCACCCGTTCCGGGTGGCGTACGCGCTTGCCGCCGACGTCGCTGTAGCCGATGGATTCACCGTCGAGGGTGATCTGGCCGCCCTGGAATTCTTCCAGCAGGTTGACGCAGCGCAGCAGCGTGGTCTTGCCCGAGCCGCTGGAGCCAATCAACGTCACGACGTTGCCGCGCTGCATCGTCAGGTCGACGCCCTTGAGCACTTCCACCGCGCCGTACTGTTTACGCAGGCCGCGAATGTTCAGCAGGGGTTGGCTTTCGTTTGAGGATTGGTTCATGGCAACGCCACCCGCTTTTCAATGTAACGCCCCAGTAATTCGATGGCGTAGTTGATGACAAAAAACATAAAGCCTGCGAACAGGTAGAACTCCAGGGTCATGAAGGTCCGGGCGATTACCTGTTGGGTGCTGAGCAGCAATTCGGCCACGCCGATCACCGACAGCAAGGTGGACGCCTTGACGATTTCCGTGGACGAGTTGACCCAGGTCGGCAGGATCTGTCGCAGTGCCTGAGGCAACAGCACGTAGCCCAGGGACTGGTAAAACGTCAGGCCGATGGCCTTGCCCGCTTCCAGTTGCCCTTTGGGAATGGCTTGCAGCGCGCCGCGCACGATCTCGGACACGTGGGAGCCGCAAAACAGCGTCAGGCCCACGGCGCCAGCCTGGAACGCGCTGATCTGCCAACCAAGCGCCGGCAGCATGTAGAAGCATGCCAACACCAACACAAACACCGGCGTACCGCGGATCAGGTCGACGTACAGGCGAAACGGTGCGCGCATCCAGAATTTGCCGTAGGTCAGCACCAACCCGGCAACGATGCCGATCAAAGTGCCGAAAATAATGGCCAGGGCCGAGCAATACACGCTGGTCTGGAACCCCGCCCAGAGGGTTTCCCGGGCGATCCACAACTCATGCAGCCAGCTGGGGGATTCGTACATGGGCGCTCCTTAGCGGCGAATCGCCAAACGCTGTTCCAGGTAACGGAGCAGCATGGCAATGAGGTAACAGGCAGCCACGTAGAGCGCGGTCGTGACCATCCAGGTTTCAATCACCCGGTAGCTTTCGACGTTGATCTTGCGGGCGTAATAGGTCAGCTCCGGCACCGCAATCGCGGCGGCCAGGGAGGTGTCCTTGAACAGCGAAATGAAGTTGTTCGACAGCGCCGGCAGCACGTTGCGCAGCATCACCGGCACGGTGATGTACGCGCGGATGCGCCATTCGCCAAGGCCGATGGCCAGGCCCGCTTCACGCAACCCCTTGGGAATGTTCAGCAAACCTGCACGGAATACTTCGGTCAGGTAGGCACCGGCGTACAACGACAGTGTGATGATGAACGAGGGGATCTTGTCCAGCCGGATACCGAGGCTCGGCAAGGCGAAGTAGATCAACAGGATCAGCACCAGGATCGGGGTGTTGCGGATCACCGTCACGTACACCGAGGCAACGATGCGTAGCGCACGGTGCTTGGACAGCATGGCAAACGCCATCAACAGGCCGATCACGCAACCGATCGCGATGGACAGCAGTGCCAGTTCAAGGCCCAGGCCGAGCCCCGCCAGCAAACTGGGGAAATCGCGCCACACAGCGGCAAAGTTCAACTGATAATTCATGGTCAGCAGTACCTGATTGGGGCGCCGTACGCGACGCCCCAGTGTTTACGAATTACTTGAACTCAACCGGGAAACCGATCGCAGGCTCTGGCAGATCCACACCGAACCATTGCTTGAACGAGGCCTTGTACATCGGGAACTCCACCCCGGTCATGGCTTCGTGCAGCGCGGTGTTGACGAAGTTCAGCCAGTCCTGGTCGCCACGCTTGACGGCGCACGCGTAGGTTTGCGGGCTCCAGGCGTAGCTCGGGCTGCGGTAGCGGCCCGGGTTTTGCACCATCAGGTACTTGACCGAGGACTGGTCGGTGGCGGCGGCGTCGGCACGACCGGAGTTCACGGCCTGGTACATCAAGTCGACGCTGTCGTATTGGTCGACCTTGGCTTTAGGCAATGCCTGATGCACCAGTTCTTCGGCGTAGACGTTTTGCAACACGGCCACGGTGACGCTGTCGCCAGCGGCTTGCAGGTCTTCGATTTCTTTATATTTGCTGTTGGCCGGCAGCAGCAGGCCCACGCCTTCGCGGTAGTACGGCAAGGTGAATGCCACTTGCTGCGCACGGCTGGCGGTAACGGTGATGAACTGGCAGCTCATGTCGACCTTGTCGGTCAGCAGGTTGGGAATACGGGCATCGGAGGACTGCACCACGTATTCGACTTTGCTTGGGTCGTTGAACAAGCCCTTGGCCACGATGTGGCCGATGTCGATATCAAAACCCTGCAACTTGCCATCCGCTCCCTGGAAGTGCCACGGCGCATTGGTACTGCCTGTACCCACGATCAGGTGCCCACGCTTGAGCACTGTATCGAGCTTGCTGTCCGCCGCGTGCACAACGCTTGCGAGGGAAGCCGATGCGGCGAAGAGAAAAACACACGCTTTAAACACGGAAGGTCGGTGATGCATGACAAGCACTCCAGGAGTTGTGTATTCCGCTATACCGGAATTTAGTATGTAACAACGGAATAGACAGCAGAAAGTGTGCCATACGCAGTAGCAGAAAAATATTGCGGGATTAATTTCTTTTTAAATCAATGGGATAAATTTTTATCGACGATGAGGCGTTGAGCCAGCGGTTGCAATCAGATTGCTACCGTTGGCTACACGCCGGGGTGACAGGCCACATTTGGGGGCGGGGGTGGGTCGTTACCGTGCACAAGTGCGGTGTGGTGGCCGAATGGAAAAATCCCATGGCTGGGCTAGCCTTGGCAGATGATTGGCCCCCAAGGAATGCGCTCAGATGAAGATCAGTCTTGTTCTTATGGTGTTGTCGCTGGTGTTTGCCTCCCAGGTGTTCGCCAAGGATGACCGGCGCGAATGCAAGGCCGAGCTGGTCAAGCTGAAGGCGGCGTTCAGTACGAACTACACCACGCAGAATCATCATGGGTATCGTCGGGCGAAGGATGCCAAGGAACAGGGGGACTATAAGCAGTGCGTGGGGCTGGCGAAGAAGGCTCGGGAGCGGGCGGAGCGTTGAAGTTCCTGGGACTGCTGCGCAGTCCAACGGGAGCAAGCTCCCTCACCACACAAGCTCCCTCGTCACAATAGGTGGTGTGGCCACTTGGAGGTGGGTACCTGTTAGTTCTGACAGTAGACCGTTTTGATCGTCTGGCTTAGCGTGGGCCAGGGCCTTTTGCTCAGGGAGATGATCATGGGAATTGCTACGGCGGTGATTAAAAATGTCGAGGATTATCAGCAACTGCTGAAGTCCCATGACACGGTGTTCATGCTGTTTGTCTCGCAGCATTGCCCAGCCTGTGGGGAAGCCGGGCCACTGTTTGAGCGTATTGCCGGGAAATATGGCAGCACCGTGAAAAGCCTGGTGCTCGACACCGCACAAACCCCAAGGCATCCCGAGGTGACTGGCACTCCCACGCTGCTGGTTTTCCAGAATGGCGAGATGGTCGAGAAGCTGAAGGGGTTCGACGAAAAAATTCTGAACGAGGCATTCGCCAAGACCAGAATCAGTCCTCCAGCATCAACCGCGCCGTACCCGACACCCGAATCGAGGCCCCTTTCTCATCGGTGATCTGCGCCTGCAAGCGCGAGCGGCTGCCCATGTCCTCGCCCTGGATGATGTCGATGCAACCGTTGTGCGGCCAGCCCAGGTCCCGCAGGTAGCCGGCAAATGCAGCGGTGGCGGCGCCTGTGGCCGGGTCTTCGTACACACCGCCCACGGCGAACGGGTTGCGGGTGTGGAACAGCGTCGGGCTTTCGGCAAACACCAGCACCACGGTGCCCAGGCGAGCATCGGTCATGTAGCGGCGACCGGCTTCCAGTTCGTAGTGCATCTGGCTGAGCTTGGCGCGGCTGTCGAGGGCCAGCACCAGGTGATCGATACCGCCATGGATGATCGCCGGTGGGATACTCGGGTCCAGATCATTGCGGGTGTAGCCGAACAACGTCAGGCCCGCGTCCACCAGGGCATCGTTTGCCGGGGCACTGCGGGTGGGCG